>CAZQCF010000011.1:0-99869 GCA_964592235.1 uncultured Planctomycetaceae bacterium | reverse complement strand
AAATCCAGTCAAAGCCTCTCACAATGAGATTCCAAGGAACTGCGAACTATACACAAATTCTAACTGAATCCGATCGAAGTCGCGTATAATGATGGTATGCGGGATCACGAGCTAACCCGCTTACGCGATGCCATTGCAGAGAACCGCGACGATTTCTTGAGGAAGTGGCATGAATACTTCGACTAGCAGTATCGGGAGCGCCAAGGCTGTTCGCGCGTGGATCGACGGTCGCAAGGTTCATGTCGAATTGGACGACGGCCGCGAGATTGCGTTTCCGGCCGATCGCTTTCGCCGCCTGCGCGACGCCACGGACGAACAACTCCGCGCCGTTCAAATCGAAGCCCGCGGCCGCGCGCTGCGATGGGAAGAACTGGATGAGGACCTGACCATCGACGGTGTGCTGGCCGGGCGATGGCTTCCGTAACAGTCTCGACAATGTCAGCGCATTGTTTCCCGTAATTTCATCGGTACCCTTGGGCCCCAACGGGGACGCTGACGGTAGCCACGGGCGCCAGCCCGTGGAAATCGATCTCCCAACATATCTCTTAGCCCCGAGGGGGCGACTGAATTCTCGGCCCCTGAACCGTTGCGTCGGACATACATTGACGCGCGTCTCATTCAGCCGCCCCTGCCGGGGCGGATACCAAATCGGCGTGTTCTTCCTTCCACGGGCTGACGCCCGTGGCTACATTCAATCGCCCCCTCGGGGCGAAAAATTACCACTGGCATATTTTGATAAGATCAATCGTCGGAGCGATGGACCGAACTAGGTGGCTTTTCCTTTTCTCATCTGCGCTTGCTGCCCGTTTTTCTTCATGAAGCGTTGTTCGTTCGCTGCCTGCTTCTCGGCTTCGGAGGCTAACGCGCGAAGGTGGCCGGCCATCGAACCTATTCGCCGACTGGAAGCGGAAATGCCGTATCTCTTAAGCAACTCTTTCCGATTGAACTTCGTGAGGCAATCCGTCCTGATTTCCATTCGGTCGCTCAATTGACTGGACCAAGACAGGTGATCGTGATCGTCGTGAGTGTACTTCTTTCGGGTCCATTCCCGCGCGCGACGAGCCCGACGTGCAAAATATCGACTCAACGACTTGTACCCTTGTTCATCCGCGAGCATTAGCAGCTCAAAGACGGGAAAATATTTTTGGGCGGTTCCATCGATGAAATAGCTGAACTTGACAATGATCTCTTCTGGTACATTCGCTCGTCGCCGTTTCCTCTTGGTTGAACCACGGCCGCTCTTTCGATCATGCTCTGCCATGATGCTCAAACCGCGGCGCACGCCTTCTTCGCCGCGTCCGTCAGATCCGCCGCGGGGATCAACTGCGGCAGGTTTGCCTCGGCCAGCAGCTTTCGCGCGCGTTCCACGTTCGTGCCTTCCAGCCGCACGACGACGGGAATCTTGAAGCCCACTTCCCTGGCCGCGTGGATCAGCGCCTCGGCGATCACGTCGCACTTGGCGATGCCGCCGAAGATGTTCACCAGGATGCCCTTCACCTTCGGGTCGGCGAGAATGATCCGAAACGCCTCGACGGCCCCCTCGGGCGTGACCGACCCTCCGACGTCGAGAAAGTTCGCCGGCTCACCGCCGTGCAACTTGATAATGTCCATCGTGCTCATCGCCAGGCCGGCCCCGTTCACGAGGCATCCGATGTTGCCGTCCAGCGCGATGTAGCTCAAGTTGAACTTCTGCGCCCGCAGCTCGTTGGGGTTTTCCTCGGTCGGGTCGAACATCTCCTGCAAATCAGGATGGCGAAACAGCGCGTTGTCGTCGAAGTTAAACTTCGCGTCGATGGCCATGATCTGGCCCGGTGTGCTCCCCACACCTTTGGTCAGCACCAGCGGGTTGATCTCCGCAAGGCTGCAATCGTATTGCACGAACAGCTTCGCCAGCGCCGCCATCGTCGCGCCGGCTTGCTTGGCATGATCGCCGGTCAGCCCCAGCGCGTCGCACAATCGCCGCACCTGGAACGGTTGCAGGCCCAGGTGCGGGTGCAGCCACTCCTTGATGATCGCGTCGGGATTCTTCGCCGCGACTTCCTCGATCTCCACGCCGCCCTCGCGCGAGACCATCATCACCGGGCAGTTCTTCGCCCGATCCACCACCATGCCGACGTAGTACTCTTTGTCGATCTCCACGGCCGGCGCGAGCAGCACCTTGCGCACGGCGATGCCCTGCGGCCCGGTCTGCTTCGAGACCATCGGCACGGTCAGCATGCGCTTGCAATGCTGCTCGATGTCGGCGGGGTTGTCGGACAGCACCACGTAGCCGGCCTTGCCGCGCCCGCCTGCGTGAACCTGCGCCTTCACCACGAGATTCCCCCCACCCAGGGCCTTGATGGCTGCGGCGGCCTGCGAGGGCTGGTCAATGACTTCGAACTTGGGGACGGGTGCGCCGGCCTTGAGAAGCAGTTGTCGCGCCTGATATTCATGGACCTTCATGGTGTGTGGCTCCGTGTGGTTGAGTCCCTATCCGATAACGCCGACCAGCCGCAATCGCCCGGTTCGCCGCCCGCGGAAAGTTTGCAATCGTAACGGCCCGGCGAGCCGATTCCAACCATGGCGGCGGCGGGCGCTTGCGTTCACAAGGTCCCGTATTTGCCCTATACTTCCGCTGTCAACAAGAATCGTCGGACTCACACCACGGCAGGCAGGCAACACGAATCTGACACCCCACACACCACAAGGCACGCATCATGGCGAACTACGTCGGACGAATCGAATTTCCCGTCAAGATTGACCTGGGCCGCGGCCTGGAAGGAGCCATCACCAACGTCACCAAAGTCGGTTTCGTCGATGGCGAAAAAGGCCGGCTGATCTATCGCGGCTACTCGATCGAAGACCTGTGCAAGCACAGCAACTACGAGGAAGTCGCGTTTCTGCTGATCCACGGCAGGCTGCCGACGCGCAAAGAGCTGGAGGCGTTTGACGCCCTGCTCAACGCCGAGGCCAGGCTTCCCGACTCCGTGATGCAGATGATCGCCGCCATGCCGCGCGACGCCCACCCGATGAATATGCTCCAGACGGTCATCGCCGCGCTGGGGTGCCACGATCCGGCCGGGCGCAAGATCACCGAATTTGTTTCCAATCCGGCCGACGGCTTGGCGGGCGAGGTGGCGGTCGGCATTCGCATCTTGAGCCGGCTGCGCACGGCGGCGTCGGCCATCGCTCGAGTCCGACAGGGCCTGCAACCGATCCAGCCCGATCCGAAGCTGTCGTTCACTGCGAATTACCTGTACATGATGTACGGCGAGAAGCCCGACCCCGTCACTGAACAGGTCATTGACGTGACGCTGATCCTGCAAGCCGATCACGGCATGAACGCATCGACGTTCACCTCCATGGTCGTGCACAGCTGCCTGGCGGACATGTATTCCACCATAGCCGCGGCCATCGGCTCGCTGCGCGGTCCGCTGCATGGCGGGGCAAACGAAGCCGCCCTGGACGACCTCGAACACATCGGAGGCCCGGCCAAGGCGAAGGATTGGGTCGCGGCAAAAATGGCCAAGGGCGAGAAGATCATCGGCTTCGGCCACCGCGTTTACAAGGCCTACGACCCGCGCGCCCGCGTGCTGAAAACCTACGCGGAAAAACTGTGCCACGATCGCGGCATGGCGCAGGTGTTCGACACGGCCGTCGCTGTCGAGGAGGCCGTGTGCACCGCCATGCAGGCCGCCGGCAAGCCGATCTTTCCGAATGTCGATTTCTATTCCGGCCTCGTCTATCAGGCCATCGGCTTCCCCCCGCCGCTCTTCCCGGTGATCTTCGCCGTCTCGCGCACGGCCGGCTGGGTGGCCCGCGTGCTGGAATACCTGCCGGAAAATCGCATCTTCCGCCCGCGCGCCGTGTACGAAGGCCCGATGGAAGCGACCTACGTGCCGATCGAGCAGCGCTAATCAGCATGTTGAAGCCGACGGATTGCAATCCGTCAGGTTGTCGCACGGAATGGGATTCCATTCCGCATTCCATTACCACTCCGTAACCAGCAGCTTCGTCCCGCTTGGCACGCGGTCGAACAGTTCGATCACGTCGTCATTCGACAGTCGAATGCACCCCATCGAGGCCGGCGTGCCCAGCTTGCCCTCGGCCGGCGTTCCGTGGATGTAGATATATCGATCGTGCGAGTCGAAGCCTTTGCCCTGATTCACGCCCGGCTCCAACCCGCGCAGCCAGAGAATGCGCGACAGGACGTAATCCTTTTCCGTCGGCTGATCGGGCGACCATGCCTTTCCCACCGGCTTGCGCTCGATAAAGATCGTCCCCCACGGCTGGCCCGCGCCGATTTTTTCATCAATCGCGTGCCAGCCCAGCGGCGTTTGAAAGGAATTCTCCCGGCCGCCCAGCCCCCGCGCCGCCGTTGAGCAGACGTATACGAATTCGATTCGGTCGCCGCGCAGCCCCACGAGCCGCTGACGGCCCGCGCTCACCCACAGGGCCAGGTCCTCGCCGACGCGCTCGCTCCAGCCCGCCTCATTCAGCTTCGCGAGTACGTCCGCGGGACAGACCCGCCCGGCTTCCAGCATCGCATGCTCCGGCGGCCCGTCGCGCAGAGAGTGACACCGCAGCGGCACATACACGAGCGCGCACGCGGCCAGGGCAATGACAATGATCAGGGCGGTCCGTCGCATAGGCTGCCGCGAAGGCGCTGACTCGCTCAAAGCCGTGACACCGCGCCGGTTCAGGCCTCAACCACTTCCGTGAAGAACATCCGAACATACTTGCCTGCGAAGCTCATCAGATCCTTCCCGGCCGCCTTGCCCTCCGGCGACGCCAGCGCCGCCTTCAGCGCGTCCATGTCCTTGAAATACATATGCGCCGCAAGGTGTGGCGGCTCCCATTCCGGATTGGGCGTGCCGCGGCCGCGCTCCAGTTCGGTGCGAATCAGACCCGGCATTTTCTTCGCCAGCGGGAGGTGCGTCTCGAAATAGTGCTTGTCGAACGCCGCAGGATCCTCGACTTTTCGATATACCGCGACCAGCTTCACCATGATTAGTTGCCTCCTCGTGTCGGATGATGCGACCCGCGCGCCGCGACAAACTGCGTGCCGGCAGCAAGGCCGTCAGGTTTCGTGAAGGATACGCTTGAGGACCGCGCTGGGAAAGACCTTCTGCACCGTGCGACCGGTCGCCACGACGTGTGTGTCCCGCATCGCAACCACGTCGCAGACCAGCTCCCGATCCGTCACGTCCCGAACGGTTGCCTCGACCCGCACGGTGCTGCCGACCGGCGCGGGAGCGAGATGATCGCACGAAACGTGACTGCCAACGCCCTCTTCCCCATCGTCCAGGAAGTCGATCAGTACCAGTCGGCCGGCCAGTTCCATGTAATGAACAAGGGTCCACGTCGCGCAAACGCGATGCACCTGCCGACCCTCGAAGATTGGCGACATCGAGTCTTCGACGACAAAGCTCACTTCGCGCTGGATGCCGGGTACCAGTCCGTCTTTCATGGTGCCCGATGTTTTACCGCGCCGTCCCGCGATCAACCACCGCGCGATCGATCACAGCGCCCGTCGAACGCTCTGACGGACGATTCACCGTCGTCGGCCGCGCCGCGCAAAAGCCCGCAACCCAAGCGACGAACCCAGCAGCGTCATCAGAATCGTCATGCCACCGCCGGTCGCACCGCACATCACACCATCCCCGCATGGCGGAATCGCATTGTTGTTGCTATTCGGAATCGGATTGGGCGCCCCGTTCGTATTGCCATCTCCGCTCGGCTCGCCGCCGTCGCCACCCGAGCCAAGGACAAACACCGTGACAAAGCCGACCGCCCGACAGCCCACCGAGTCGGCCGCCGTCGCCTTCACCACATACGTCCCGGCCGGCAACGGTCCGTAGTTCGGATCGAATCCGTCGACAATTTCGCCACCCGGATTGCCGCGCAGCTCCCATTCGTACTCGATCGGCTCCTGCCCGCCGGTGAACGGGAGAAACTCACCCAGTTGGATCGACTGCCCGGCCGCGATCGTCGCCGCGGGAACCGTCCGCGATCGCAGGACGCCATCTTCGCAGACATCCGGCACGCCGTTGTCATTGCAATCCGCGAGCACGCCGTTTTCGATTTCCACCGTGTCCAGCACCCGGTTGGCATTGCAGTCACGAATCTGGTACTGCCAATTCCCCCCCGCGAACGTGTTGCCGACGCCGTCGCGAATCTGACCGGCGGCCAGTTCGACCACCGCCGGACCGTCGCCCGGAGCGATGAACCCCTGGAACAGGTATGGCCCGCCGCCTGCCCCGCTCACGCTCGACGCCGCAATGCCGTTCACACGCAACGCCGCCGCCGTCACGCCCTGAACCGGTTCGCTGAACGTGACGGTAACCGGCCCGAGTTCGCCAAGGTCGCTGTCCACCTGGGGCAGAACATTGAGCAGCGTCGGCGGCACGGCCGGAAGCGCCCCGGTCGCCAGACCAAACGCGGTATTGACATCCGTTGAGTTCGTTCCGATGAACAGCTCCTCGAAGGTGCTGAACGTGTCAGGGATGAAGTCGATGTCCACGTCGTCGCCCGTGCCCAGTACGCCATCGGCGCCCGCGCCGGCCAGCGCCAGGATGTTCCCGCCCTCGTCCATGATGTTCGTCACGCCGTTCTGCACGGTTGTATGCCAGTTGCCCAGGCAGTGCCCGAGTTCGTGCGAGACGATGTTTCCGACGACGACGCCCACGGCCTGCACCATGGTGAAGCCCGGCGCCCGCGGAAGATCGTTGATGGAACAGCAGATCGGATTTCCGCCCGGCGCTTCGCTCAAATAATCCAGCAATACGACCGACGTATCCTCTGGCGCGTAATTTCCCGGATCGATAAACTGCGCCAGGCCGATCGTGTCGATTGTGAACTCATTCACCGTGCCGCCAATAACGACGCGCGTCACATTTGGCTGGCCGAACGGGTCCAGGTGATCGCGGCTGTTCAGCACCTTGACATCGAAACTGCCCGGCGGGTCGCCGGCGTCGAGATTGCCGTTGAGCGACGCCAGGCGCAGGCTGTCGAAGTTCTCTTCGACGACGGCGATGATTGCGTCGATTACGGCCGATTCCTGATTGGCGTTCAAACCCCAACTCGGGAGGAAACTGGCCAGGGGAGACAGCGTTCGAAACGGAGGATTGATCGGCGGGAAACAGCCGAAGATGGCACAGACGTTGATCGTCGCGCCGTCAAAGTCCAGGAAAACGATCTGCTGTCCCGGCGATTCGAGCTTGTGCAGGTTCGGCTTTCGACTTCGGATGCGCAGCTGATATTCACCGGTACTCAACGCACTGAAGGCCGCCACGCGCACGAGATACTGCCCGGTCACCGGCACGACGTAGGTCATGGCCGAATCAGTGAATTGATCGCCGCCGGGCCACGGCGCCGTCTCGGGAAAATAAGACGTGTGAAACGCAAAATCATCGTTGAGCAGGATCGCCGAGCCGTCGCTGCCTCGAACAAGCGTCGTCACCGGATCCATCGACCCGACCCCCAGCACCGCGACGCCGACAATGTCGCCCTTTTGCGCGGTAAAGCGATAAAAGTCAACATCGCTCGCGGAGCTGGCCGTCCCCGTCACGTTCAGGTCAACATCCTGCCCCTGCCCCGCCCCCAGCGGAAGGACCTGCGCCGTTTCCACCGTGTTGTTCGGCTCCGTCTCCTGCACGCCCAGCAATCGCAGCACGCCTTCGGGCGGCTGCGGCGCCCGGGGACGACCCTCGGGGTAACGGCACCAGCTTCCTGGAATCTGTCGATCCTTTACCGGCTTGGAGACTTTCGCCGCGGGCTGCATCGCCGGAGGCTCGAACACCCCCGTCGAACCGCTGCCGGGCGACTCGGACCGAACCGTCGAGAGACCAGCCGACGCCAGGAAGACCGACGCCGCGAATGCCATTAATGCGACACTCACGACACGTCGCCCTGCCGGTGCCGAACGCGAAATGCACGAAGGGCATCCCCGCGCGAGCCTCGCGACGCGGACCGTCGGCGATGCGACGGAATGCGAAACTTCGACGGCCTGCTTCGATGCGTTGTGCGGTCCCACACTCATCCTCCGCAATCGCTGGGGTAAAGCGAGCCCTGCATTTCGCTGGATTGAACCAGCTCCGTCACTTCGCCGTTGAGCAGTTGAACACCGTTCCACTGGTACACGCGCAGGCAATCCGTATCCGTCGGCACGATGATGTTCACTTTTCGCGTGCCCGCCGGAACATTGAAATCACGCGAAGCGCCTGACGGAATCGCTTCGTCTCCCAGCAAGTTGCCGATCGCCTGTTCCCCCGGCAGCGGCAGCGGCACGACATACCAGATCGGCACGTCGTTGGTCAGCACGTTGCTCACACGCAGTGTCGCGCCGCCAGTTGTGGGCGTGCCACCCGTCTGACCGCCGTTGCCGTTGTTGGTTGGATTGCTGGTTCCGCCGGACGGCTGCGGCGCGCCGCTGCTCCCAAGATTAAACACCGCCAGCAGCAGGCTGACCGAGACGACCACCTGAATCAGGAAGAAGATCGCCGGAAAGTTCGCCCCGACGAATTGCGCGCCCAACAAGATCGCCAGCAGCCCCAGCACGCCCGACAAATCGCCGCTGATCGCCTGCGATCGCGAACCGATCTTGGCGGACGGATTTCCGCCGCCAACACCGACGCCGCTGTCGCCGCCAAGATCGATGCCGTGCGTCACGGCCGCATCCAGCGCCTGCGACGCCACGATCAGTTCATCGTTCGCATTCAGCAGCGCATCGTGCAGTGATTCTTCATCGCCGCTTGCAGTGCTGGCCCAGTCGGCCGGACGCTCCCACGAATGCCCGGATGACGACGCGAGCGAGGTCAGTTTACCGTCACTGTCCAAGGTCGCATGGGCCCACGCTTCACTCGTTGAAACGCGAATCGAGCGCACGATTGAGCCGAATCGACTCGCGCCCATCGAGCCGGTCAGTTCGTGCAACCCGCTGGGCGATGCAACGCGAAACGCGCTCGTCCAGACATTCACGGCCAGCGAGCGCGCCCCGGAAAACGGGGTGCCTTCAAATGCGCGATCAAGATCGTCGCCAACGTTGATTGGAACCGTCACCCAGCCGTCCGGCCCCGGCAGCATCGGCAACGAACAGGCCGACGGCCAAACGTGAAGCTGGAGCACCAGCAGACAGCACAGGACACCCTTCGCCCGAAAGCTCGGCGTTTGCATTACTCGTCTCCGCATCCCCCGATTTCGTTCCAGCTCGTCGATTGCGAAGGTCAGTCGGCCCACCCACGGCATGCTGATGGCATCTATCCTAACCGGTCGGTCCGCAAATTCCAACCAAATTCAACCGAGCTCGAACCCCGCCATTCACCATTCAGGCGCCCCGGGCGACCAAACCTGCAGCCGCGTTCCATCCCCTTGTCAGAGAGGCACCCGGCGCAAAGCACAGCGGTCCACTCTATAATCCGCTCACCTATGCGTCTGGCGCTCGCTCAAATCAATCCACTGATCGGGGATGTCACTGGTAATGCGACAAAGATCGAACAATTCGCACTTCAGGCCGGCCGGGCCGGCGCCGACCTCGTGGTATTTCCCGAATTGACGCTCTGCGGTTATCCGCCGCGTGACCTGCTTCTCAAGCCCCGGTTCGTGGAAAGCGTCATTCGGGCCACCGTCGCGCTGGCCGAGCGTCTGGCCGGCGGGCCGGCAGTCCTGGTTGGGACACTTCAACCGAGTGAGAAGCCAGTCGGTCGCCGGTTGCACAACGCGCTCTCCCTGCTCCAGGGCGGTCGAATCACTGCGACGTTTCAGAAATCACTGCTGCCGACCTACGACGTGTTCGACGAACATCGCTATTTCGAGCCGGCGCAGCAGCCCGGTATCTGCAGCCTTGCCTTGTCAGGCCGTGATCTACGCATCGGCGTGACGATCTGTGAGGACTTGTGGAATGACAAACGCTTTTTCGATCGGCCGCTCTACGAGCGCAATCCGCTTGACGATCTTGCCGCAGCCGGCGCAGCACTCATTGTGAACAGTTCCGCATCACCCTTTGTCGCGGGCAAACAGGCCTTCCGCGAGAAGCTGCTCGGCAGTCAGGCCGCCGCCATCGGTCGCCCCATTGCCATCGTCAACCAGGTCGGCGGCAACGACGAGTTGATTTTCGACGGCGCGAGCGCGTTTTTCGACGCAACAGGCCGCCTTGTCGCGCGCGGCAACGCATTCGAAGAAGATGTGTTGATCGTCGATACCGACGAGCCTGCCGCGGCGCGCGTCGAACCCTATCCCGATGAACTCGATTCGATTCGGCAGGCGCTGGTGCTCGGCACGCGCGACTACGTGCGCAAATGCGGCTTCACGGACGTGGTGCTCGGCCTGTCGGGCGGCATCGACTCGGCGCTCACCGCGGCCATCGCCGTGGGGGCTCTCTCACCCGCGCGCGTCCACGGCGTCGCCATGCCCTCGCGCTACAGCAGCGACCATAGCCTCGCCGATGCCCAGGCCCTCGCCACCAATCTCGGAATCGACTATCGCGTCATTCCCATCGAACCGATGCACGCCGCCATCGAGACGCATCTCGCGCCGCATTTCGACGGTCGTCCGCCCGACACCACCGAGGAGAACATGCAGGCACGGCTGCGCGGCAACATCCTGATGTCGCTCTCCAACAAATTCGGCTGGCTCTTGCTCACCACCGGCAACAAAAGCGAACTGGCCGTCGGTTACTGCACCCTGTACGGTGACATGTGCGGCGGGCTGGCGGTCATCAGCGATGTTCCAAAGACCATCGTCTATAAACTGGCCCACGCAATCAACGCCCGCGCCGGGCGCGAGCTGATCCCATCCGGCTCCATCACTAAGCCGCCATCGGCCGAACTGCGACCCGATCAGCACGATCAGCAGTCGCTGCCGCCTTACGAAGACCTCGATGCCATCCTGCACCATTACGTCGAGCACGAGGAGTCGGCCGACCAGATCATCGCCCGCGGATTCGACGCCACCGTCGTGCGCGACGTGATCCGCAAAGTCGACGTGAACGAATACAAGCGCAAGCAGGCCGCGACGGGATTAAAAGTCACCTCGCGCGCCTTCGGCGTCGGCCGGCGCATGCCGATCGCCGCGCGATTCGGCTAGCATCCGCGCAATCCAAGCCGCCCTCGAATGAAATCGGTCGGCTTACCAACCAGCGCACCGGTCACGCCCGATGGTTGTGCCCGGGGGGCTCTGCGCTACAATAAGCGGCGTTGCGCAGGATCAACCGCCGCGCAGGGTAGAAAGGGACCGCGTCATGAACAACCGCCCCCCCGCTCGATTCTGGCTGAATGCGCTCCTCCTGATTGCGTCTGTCGCTGGGATCACTTTGTCCGCCGGCTGCGCGCAGCCCAAGCCCCAGGAACCTGCGGCGGACGTAAAGAACCTCGTCCACCAGGACCGCTACTACATCGCCGGGACGCCGACCGAGGCCGGCCTGCGCCGCATGGCCCGCGAGGGCGTCAAGACGGTCATCGACCTGCGCCGCGATGACGAGCCGCTGGCCGACGAGAACAAGCTGGCCGAATCGCTCGGCATGAAGTACTTCCGTGTCCCGATGCAGTCCGACCACATGACCCCGGATCAGGCCAACGCCTTTCTCGAAGCGATGGAACTGGCCGGCAACGAGCCGGTCATGATCCACTGCGCCGGCGGGAGCCGGGCCGGAGCGATGTACGGGCTGTATCTCGGGGCGCGCGGCGCGTGCAGCGCGGAGGAAGCCGTCCGCCGCGCGCGGGAAGCCGGGCTGAAGAACGAACAACTCGGCTCGGATGTCCGCAATTATCTCCAGGACGCCGCGGCGCGCCGGGTGGCCACGCCCTCGCCCGGTCATTAGAATGCCGGGCGTCATGGCCGGCGCTCAACCCACTTCCGACTACTACCGCTATTGCCCCGGCGAGGAGCCGTTCAAGCTTTCCAACGCCATCTGCCGAGGCCGCCGCCGGACCAATTACCCAAAATGCCACAGGTGTCAATTTAATGACGACGAAGCCGCCGCGCCCGCCGGGCTGCCTGTTGTCGGCACCGCCACCGCACAACCCGCTACGAATTCCCGGGCGGTTGCCGCGAGCCAGCCGGCTTCGCCGCTGGTCCGCGTCGAAGCCCTCTTTCGCACGCATGACATTGTCGGGTCCGCCCCGCAGCCGCTTACCGGCGACTTCGCCTGGCGCATCGGCCACGCCACCGCGCAGTACCTGCAAAGCCGGCTCCGCGCGATGGAACGCTCCGACCCCAATGCCCGCGCCCTCGTCGTCGCTCACGACGCGCGCCCGCACAGCGCGGCCCTGCTCGATGCCTTCATCGAAGGCGTTCACAGCACCGCGATGGACGTGATACACCTCGGCTGCGTGGACGCGCCGATGCTCACCTTCGCCGTGCAGCACCTCGGAGCAGGAGGCGGCGTATACGCCACCGGCGGCTGCGATCCGGCCGACCGGCACGGATTCGTCATCTGCGGCGCGCGGGCCATGCCCATCAGTGTCGACACCGGCCTGACCGGCATTCGCGACATTGCCTCGCGCGTCCCGCGTCACATCACCGGCGCATCGGCGCGCCGTGAAGCGCGCGATCTTTCCGACGCCTACCACGCGGCGATCCGGGCACGGTTTCGCGGCGGCGCGGCCATGGTTAAAAAGACAACAATAGCTTTCGATGCAGGCCACGGCGTAATGGGCCGGCGCATGGCCGACGCGATGGCGGGCGTACGCAACCTGCGGCTCATTCCTCTGAACGACACGCCTGCCGAGGAATTCGCCCGCGATCCCAACCCAACGCATCCCGAGGCACTCACCGCGTTGCGAAAATGCGCAAAGTCAGAGATGGCGGACTTCGCCGTCGCCTTCAGCCCAGACGGCTCGCTGTGTACCTTCCTCGACGATAAGGCCGCGCCGATCGGTTGCGATGTCGCCGCCGCCCTGATCGCGCGCGACATGCTTCAGCGCCGAGCCGGCGATGTTTTCGTGTTTGACCATCGGTTCAATTCCGCCGCGATCGAGGAGATTACGCAGGCCGGCGGTGCGGTCCTCCGCGAACGCGTCGGCCCGTCGTACATCCGCAAGCGCATGGCGGAAGTTGGCGCCGTTTTCGGCGCCGACCTCGACGGGCGGTTCTACTTCCGCGATGCCGCCTGCGCCGAGTCGCCTCTCTTCGCGATCATCGAGTTGATCAATCTGCTTTCTTCCGGTGAACGCAGCCTCGCCTCCCTCGCACGGCCGCTCCTGCGAAGCCGATCCTCGGGAGAAATCCGCTTCCACTGCAGCGATCCCGGCCAGGTCATCCAGGCCGTCACCGCCGCTCATCCGGATGCCGAACTCGAGCGCATTGACGGCCTGACTGTGAAGTATCCCGACTGGCGTTTCAACCTCCGCAGCGCCGGCTCGCCGCCGACGCTCCGCCTGACGCTCGAAGCTCGCAATCGCAAGCTCGTCGATCAGCGCATCGCTGAATTGTCCCCCCTGCTCGGTGAACGCGCGACTGGCTGCGAGCTTTGATCGGCGTCGCCGGTACTTATCTCCTCGCCAATCTGATACAATAGGAGCATTCAGGGTGATTCAATATGCGATATCGAGAATTCTTTCCGGTCGATTCGCTTCGCCCCTACGTCAAATGCCTGTGGGTCCTCCGGGGCGAATTCGATTCACGTGACACCTCACCAGACCGCATCCTGCCGGATGGAAGCGCTGAAATCGTGATTCATCGGGCCGCGCCGATGATCGCCCACGGTCTGAATGCCGAGTCGCGCGTCCAGCCAAGCGCGCTGATCGTCGGCCAGCTTTCGAGGCACATCCTCCTTCAACCCACGGGCGAGGTGGACATCGTCGGCATCCGATTTACGCCCAATGGACTTTACAACCTCCTGGGAATTCCCGCCGCGGAACTGACCGATCGCTCCCTGGAGCTCACCCAGTTTCGCGTTTCGTTCGCGCGCGAGCTGATCGCCGCAGCTCACGCTCCAAACGACTTCATCCCGCGCATCCAGCACGTCTTGCTGAACAGGCGGCCACGCAAAGGTGATTCGCGCGACTTTGTCTTCGCCGCCATTGACAGAATTCTGAAATCAAATGGCGCTCTGCCGATTGGGGATCTGTGCCGCGAATTAGCCATCAGCGCTCGCCAACTCGAACGCCGGTTTGATCGCGAAGTGGGGCTGCGGCCGAAGCAGTTTGCCCGGGTCATCCGCTTCTCATCGGTCGCGCGCCACGCTCACCTTGCCGCCGCGACAACCGGCGCAAGGCTCGCCCATGCATTTGGATTCGCCGATCAGGCCCACCTGGTTCGGGAATTCCGCCATTTCGCGGGAATCTGCCCATCGGGGCATTTCAAGGCGGATCCCGGCCTGGCCGCGGTCTTCAGCACCGGCAGGGATGTCGCTTTTATTCAAGACTGACCTCCCCGCAATCTCTACGATGGTTTCCTGGTCAGCGCCCCGGTCGCGCTGCGGACCGTGACATCTTGGGAGAGCAAACATGAAGCGAACTGTTGCGATTGGTCTGATCCTGTTAGTATCGACGGTTGTAGCGATTGCCGGACCATCCAGCAAGTCCAAACCCGCGGACGCGATCGCCGCGATGGGCTGGCTGGCCGGCGACTGGGAAGGCCCCAACTGGGGAGGCACCTTTCACGCCTACTACTGCACCCCCGAGGGCGGCCGCGTCATGAGCTACAACTATCTCATCAAGAAAGAAAAGAAGGTCTATTTCGAGTTCGAAGTCTTCGAACAGGATGGAGACAACGTGGTCTTCCGGCCGTTCCCCGGCGGCAAGCAGGCGACCTCGCTCACCTTGACCGAGTGCGATGCGAAGGCGCGCAAGGTGGTGTTTGAGAATCCGGAAAAGGACTTCCCCACGCGAATCGAGTATCACCGCGTCGCGGACGATCGGCTGGTCATCACTTTGAGCGATCCGCACCACGATTCGGACAAGGTGGACAAGTTCGATCTGAAGAGACGCTAAGCAGTTTGAGTTGGAGCATTTCGGCGATGAATGGCGTGGCATGGCCGCGGCTTCTGGCTGCCATGTCAATTGGGCAGGTGCGGTGGTCGACGTCCCGCTGCACTCATTCATGAATCGCGCTGGCCGGCTCCGGGCCCGAATTGCGATTTTCAAAGACGTGACTATAATATGGCCGTCGCGCGAGCGATCGCGCGGCCCGGGGGCGAATTGGCTTCGACCGGGCAAGTTGACGGATAGGTGGCGTGCCGAGGTTGCTAGGAGGCCTCGTTAAACACCTGGCACACTTTTATATGCCAACACTCAGTTGAGCATGGCTGCCTAAACAGGCTGCCCGTCGAACCGCTGACGCCTGCTGGGCGGGGAGACGTCACTTAGCAGGCTGGTCGAACGTGTGCCGCCCGGCCGCACATCGACGAGACACCGCGGGGCTGGATTCGCGTGGAGCCTGTCGGCCGGCGCCGCGCGACTCGACAACAAACGACCGACTATGCACGTAGAGGCCTATCCTGAAGTGCTTCGGGACGTGGGTTCGATTCCCACCGCCTCCAGTTGTATGTCGTTGTCTTCGCGCGGTTGGCATCGCGCGCAAGGTACAAGCATCGAGCAGAACGCCGGGATCGCATCCGACCCGTTCTCCTGTTACCGGCGTCGCCGGTTGCTCTGCTGCTGCGAAATCAAGATCACGCTTACCGTGAGCCGCCTTTGCCCCGCCACACTCCATCGCCGACCGACGACCATTCCACCCGATCCGCTTCGACGGGCCACGATGCAAGGCCGCGATTCATGAAGTTCGAACACCGGTCGCAGCCGCTGGCGCCGTTCACGCGATTCGTGATTCGCCTGTTGCGCGCCGGCGCGCTGGCTGCGGGAATTGTTTTCGTGTCGCTGGGGATCGGCGTCGTCGGCTATCACTATTTCGAAAACCTGCCGTGGATCGATTCGTTGCTCAACGCGTCGATGATCCTCGGCGGCATGGGACCGGTCGATCAACTGCACACGCCGGCCGGCAAACTCTTCGCCTCCGCCTACGCGCTCTTCTCCGGCGTCGTTTTCCTCACCGTCTCCGCCGTGCTCTTCGGCCCCGTCGTCCACCGCCTGCTGCACCGGTTTCACCTGGATCGAAAGTGACATTGAGACGTTCATTCCGAATGTGTGCGACGTCACACCTTCACCGTCACCGTCTTCACTTCCGTATAATGCTCCAGCGCATACTCGCCCAGCTCCCGCCCGATGCCCGATTGCTTGTACCCCCCGAACGGCGCGCCGGCGTCGAACACGTCGTAGCAGTTCACCCACACCGTGCCGGCCTTCACGTTGTTTGAGAACTTCAGCGCCTTCTCAATGTCCTTCGTCCAGACCGCCGCGGCGAGACCGTACTCGCTCTTATTCGACCGCGCAATCACTTCGTCGATATCCTTGAACGGCATCACGCACAGCACCGGGCCGAAGATCTCCTCGCGCGCGATCGTCATGTCGTCGCGCACGTTGTCGAACACCGTTGGCTCGATGAAGAAACCGCGATCGCCCACGCGAGCGCCGCCAGCCACGCGCTGCGCGCCTTCCTTGTTGCCCTTCTCGATGTAGCCCATCACGCGGTCAAACTGCTCGCGGCTGACCTGCGGCCCCTGGTGCGTCTTCATGTCGAACGGGTCGCCGACGCGGCGACTCTTGGCGATGCCGACGAGCTTCTCAACAAACTGGGCGTGAATCTTCTCCTCGACGAACAAGCGCGACCCGGCGCAGCAGCACTGCCCCTGATTGAAGAACAACGCGAAGTACGCGCCCTGAATCGCCGCATCGGCGTCGGCGTCAGCGAAGATCACGTTGGGACTCTTGCCGCCCAGCTCCAGCGAAACGCGCTTGATGTTGCTGCCCGCCGCGGCCTGCATGATAATTTTGCCCACCTCGGTCGAGCCGGTAAACGCCACTTTGTCGATATCCATGTGCGAGGCGATCGCCCCGCCGGCCGTCGGCCCGAAGCCGGGGATGACGTTGATCACACCCGGCGGGTAGCCCGCCTCCAGCGCGAGCTGTGCCACAAACAGGGCACTCAACGGCGTCTGCTCGGCCGGCTTGAGCACCACCGTGTTGCCCATCGCCAGGGCCGGCCCCCACTTCCACGCCTGCATCAGCATCGGGAAGTTCCACGGGATGATCTGCCCGCAGACGCCGACCGGCTCATGCCGCGTATAACAGAAAAACTGGTTCGGACCGACGTTGTTGATCGGGATCGTCTTGCCGTGATTTTTGTCGGCCCAGCCCGCGTAATAGCGGTAGCACGCGACGGTCAGCGGCACGTCGGCGTTCAGCGAGTCGCGGATCGGCTTGCCGTTGTCCAGCGTCTCCAGCTTCGCCAGCGTCTCCTTGTTCTTCTCGATCAGGTCGGCCAGCTTGTACATCAACCGGCCGCGCTCCGACGCCGACATCTTCCGCCACGGCCCTTCTTCGAACGCCTTCCGCGCTGCCTTCACGGCCTTGTCCACGTCGGCTTTGTCGCCCTCGGCCACCTGCGCCAGCACATCGCCGGTCGCCGGGTTGATCGTCTCAAACGTCTTGCCGCTGGCGGCCGGGACCCATTGGCCATCAATGAGGCACTGGGTATACTTGATTTCGACATCGGGCTTGATGGGTGCGGCGGCGGTGGCGGTCATGGGAGTCCCTCCGATTCAAACGGGGTTCGGTTGAGTATTCGTACGTGGTCGTCGCCGGCGGAACATGGCGTCAACGCGCCGCTCGCCGGAACGATTCGAGATAAGATAGGCGGGCCGGATCGTGTGGTCAAACGAATCACCGGAGATCGACCTAACACGCGACCCGCGGAATGGTTAGGTCAACGGGAGTCTCGCGTGGCAGATGACCTCGAACCAAACTCCGTCGGTTCGCCGATCCAGGTGCGGACGATTCATTGCAGGGAATTGCACTTCATTCGGCTACGGCTGATCCCGTCGTTGATATATATCGGTGTCTTTATCTCGGCGTATGTGCTCGCGGACTTGCTCTCCACTATTCTGGTCATCCCATCTCAACTGGTCTTCTTCGGAATCATCGGCCTCGCCCTCCTTGCGGTCTTCGTCGTCCATCTGCGCGTCGCCACGCCCTGGGCGGTCCGGCGGCTTGGCGAGCAGCTCGCTCATCGGCCCGATACGTCGCCCCGGGAACTGCTGGATCACCTCATCAAACGAGAGCGACGTTCCGAAGATACGACCATCCTCCCGATCGCTCTGAAATTGCTCGTCGAGCGCGGCCATGTAAGCCAGGCTTTTCGGCTCTGGAAGCACAAACCAGCCCCAGCGGTCGTCGAACCGCTCACTCATCCGTTCGAGCCACGACTGATCGACGAAACCGACGTCGGCTTTGTCGCACTGGCACACGCGACCGAGAAAGCTTTGTCAGACGCTTCTGAAGTTGGGTCGAGCGCGGACGATGACATCCGCCGGATCCCTCGATTCATGCGCCGGAACATCCTTCTCAATGGCGGTTATCTGTTTCTGCTTGTTGCCCTGTTGTGGATCGTCCGTGACACGATTCTCCTTATACGAACCGGCGAGTTCTCGTTCAGACTTCTCTTCTCGTGCATCGCCCTCGCGGCCTTGTTGTGGCTCCCCGTCTCGGGAGGCGCCATCAGCCGCGAGCAATGGCTCGTCCTGCCCGGCGGCCTGCTGCGCCGGACGCCAACGAAGCGCAGCAATGAATCTGACCTCTACATCTTTAATGCCCGGCGATCATTGCTTCTGGCTATTCAGACACCGTACAAAGCCTGGCGTCTCCTTCTGTCAGACGGAGAAGAGAGCGATTGGTTCGACGCGACGAAGGTTGAGATGGACATCATCTGCCGCGCGTGGTGCAGCCCGATCAAACCGCCGACGGTGGAGCAATTGTCGGATTTCAAGTGACGCCGATGGACATGGAACGACTGCGAGAGATTGTCGGCGAACCTGATCAAAGCAACGGCGCACCCGCGCCTGCTGGAGAGGGATTAAACCGACCGGCTAGTGCCGCGGCGAGTGTCACCTGCGCGGGCGAGAGAAATGTGCATGACGTTTATTGCCATGAATTGTCCGACGTCCGAATCGGATGGTCCGGGTGTGCGATTGCAATTCTGTCGATGTTTGTCGTTTCTGCCTGGATAGTAATCACATCGAGAATGTTACCACAAGTACCGCCTGTTGTTCGGGGAATCATGATCGGTATACCAATCGCCGGAATAGTGGCGGGATTCATGCTTATGACGCGCCGCAGCGAATTGCGAGGATTAGAAAAACTCTTGGCCGGCCCGGACGGCGGCAATCCGGTTAACACGTTCATAGCTATCGCGACTGGTACTCTCTTCATAAATGAGAACAATGTCTTGTCACGAGCAACATCTCACTATGCAACTTCGAGCTTTACGGGAAACGTCTTTCGCCTTTGGAAGAAACCCAAGCCACAACCGATTACACCACTTCACGTAACGTTTGAGCCGATGTTGATTGATGAATCCAATCCCGGCTTTCGCGAACTCGCCGAATCCCCTGGATCATCGCTCGCATCGAGCCAATCTGCGACTCCAACGCACACTTTCCGTGAATCGATTCTGCCGCCGGCGGTTCAACGAAACATCCGGTTGCGAGGTGGGTATCCTATCGTACTGATGGGATTGTTGTTCCTCGGAATCGGTGTAATCGAATGGGTGACTATCGGTCAACCGTCATTTAATTTCGCTTTCTGGTCACTCTGGTTCCTGATGTTGCTGTGTTTCCCCGCTCGAAACAACAAAAACTACAAGCAACAATGGTTGATGCTGCCGGGTGGGCTGTTGCTGCGTACCGCGGCGAAGCGCGGCATGACGGACCTTCATTTGTTTGACGCAGCCAGAAGCATCATGCTCTGTGTTCATTCGCGATACCGGCTGTGGACGATTCATGTTTCTGATGGTCAACAAAGGGGCTGGCTGAGCGTCACGCCGATAGAAATGGATATCATCCTCCGCGCCTGGTGCAGCCCAATCAAACCGCCGACGGTCGAACAGTTGTCGGATTTCGCATGACGCGGGGAATCAACACGTTCGGTGCGCCCGGGACGCACCCTGCGGACTTCGCCCCGCGATGCCACGCCTGTCCCAGTCCCGCTCGCCCAACAAAACTCCACACGCTACAATCCCGGAGAAATCATCCAAACAAGAATCAACCGGAGCCGCCAACCATGGCCGACGACGCGAAGATCGCACAATTTCAAAAACTGGTCGAGCAGAACCCCAACGACGACATGGCCCAGTTCAGCCTCGGCACGGCGCTGCTCGACGCGGGGCGTGCGGCCGACGCCGGGCCGTGCTTTCAGCGCGTGCTCGCGGTGAACAGCCAGCACTCCAAGGCGTATGAGATGCTCGGGCGCGTGCAGATCGCCACGGGCCACAAGGACCTCGCGGTCCAGACGCTGACCAACGGCTATCGCATCGCGCATCGCAAGGGCGATCTCATGCCGATGAAAGCGATGGGCGAATTGCTCACGTCGATCGGCGCGGACGTGCCCACCGTGGCGGAGAAGCGGGCCGACGCGTCAACCGGCGGCACGATCGCGGCGACCGACGGATTCTCGTGCCGACGCTGCGGCGCGCCGGGGCCGAAGATGGAGCGCCGGCCGTTCAAAGGCCCGCTGGGCGAGGAGATTCTCGCGACGGTCTGCACGAAGTGCTGGAAGGAATGGGTCGGCATGGGCACGAAAGTAATCAACGAGCTGCGGCTGCCGATGTTCGACCCGGCGGCGCAGGAGATGTACGACAAGCACATGAAAGAGTTTCTGATGATCGGGTGAGCGAGTAAGCCTGACTCTCGCCGTCCATATCTACCTGACGCTGGAGGCAGACGGATTGCAATCCGTCGGCTTTTTTGCGACGCGTTGCAGAATATTCGCTATGAAATGAATGGGTCCCGCGCGGAGCGGCGAACCGCCGAACTCGCGCGCCTTGGCGCACAGCGCCGCCGCCTCGGAAAAACTCCCCGCGAAGAAGGCCGCCCGCGCCGCCGCGAGGTACACCCGCGCCAGCCGCGCCTCGGCGATGCCGCGATCGAGCTTTTTCGCCCCCGGCGCCGAGCGATAGAACCGCTCGAGCATCCGCGCCTTCACCGCGACATTTCGACTCATGTCTGATTTACTCAACCGCCCGCCGTGCAATCGACGCAGCGCCAGCGCCTCGGGAATCAACCCGAACGGCTGCACCGCCGACACGCGCAGCCACAGGGCGTAGTCCTCGCAGACCGGCAGCGATTCTTCAAACCCGCCGGCGTCGATCAGCATCGCCCGGTCGCACACGACCGTCGGCACGTGGACAAAACTCTTGCAGAACAACCGCTCGGTGATGTCGCCTTCGTAGCAATCTTTGGTGCGCCCTCGCACCGGTTGCCGCCGGGCGTCCATCGGGCTCATCGGGCCGTACCAGATGCGCGGGCCGCCGGGCGTCGCCAGCGCCGCCATGAACCGCTCCAGCTTGGTCGGCAGCCACAAATCATCACTGTCGAGGAAGGCAACAATCGGCGCGCGCGCCTCGGCCATGCCACGGTTGCGCGCTTTGCCCGGCCCGGCGTGGGCTTGCTGGATGACGCACGGTCGCGCGGGGTGGCCCGCGACGCGCGCGGCGATGTCTTCGGTGGAGCCGTCGTTGATGACGAGTACTTCGTAGTCAGTGAAAGTTTGAGCGGCGACGCTGTCCAGCGCCTCGACGAGAAGGTCGCCCCGCTCAAAGGTCGGAATGATGACGCTGACAGCGGGCGTTGACATCGCGGGACAGGGCTTTCAAATGGTTACAAGGTCCGCGAGGCGCAGGGCCGCCGGGCGCGGCCCCGAATCGCCGCATTTTTGTGCGAAGCACGGATTAGGTCAAGCATGCGGCGACCGCGACCGAAGAATGTGGCCGCTGCGTGGTTCGCGCGGTAGGATTCGAACAGGCACCACAGCCATCCCGCGGAACGGCAAGCCGCGTGGGATGCATTCGCGGTGGTACGAGAAATTGCCATGTCAGATCTCAATGAATGCAAGCCGAACGATCGCGTGCGCATCACGCAGACGATCCGCACACGCGAGGGCGCCTGGCAGACGAAGGTCGAGGGCACGGTGCAGGCGGTGCGATCCAAACCCACCGGCTCGTGGTTCGCCCACGGCAAAAACGACAAGTTGTGGTTGCAACGCATCCTGCTGAAGCGCGACGATGGCGAATTGGTCGAACTCGTCGTGAATGATGAGACGCAGGTGACGAAGCTCTAAGTTGACCCGTACAAACTTTCATGTTGTGTGGCACAGGCTAATCGCCTGGGTCAGACCGGCTATTAGCCGGTCCCACACTTTCTTATTTCTGCGCATCATTCAATCCATTTTACGGTTCTACTTAACCACCCAGCTTCTCCGGCGGCGTGCTCTGCTCCCACGAGCGCGTTCGCGTCGGCGGCCGCGGCGAGAACCCTGCCACATTCAAGTCACAACGCGGCACGACGGCGATGCAATACGGGCTGGCCATCGCGACCGGCGCGCCCGGCGGCGGCGTCTGAACGGTCGTCTTCACGCGCAGCCTCCCCCCTTCGCGCCAGACGCGGTCGATGGTCACCAGGTACTGGTCCGACGTGACGCGACCCAGCGTCACCACGAGCAGCATCTGCGACGCGAAGTCCACCGGGACATCGACGATCGGCACCTGGGCCAGTGTCGGCGCATCGCGAATCACGACCTGCATCCCCTGCGTTTCGTGCGAATGCGTGCCGGTCACCAGATCGAGAATTGGAAGTTCTTCGCCGTCCTGCGGCATGACGCCATACTGATGTCGCGGCTCATGGCACCCCGCCGCCGCCAGCAGCGAAGCTGTGCCGACGAAGAATGTCAGGGCACTCAACTGGATTCGGGTTGTCGCGGGTCGAATTCGCATGGCGTATGGATGCTAAGCGGCGTGTTATCGCGCCTCAACCACCGCACGCGTTGACCCTCTCCACCGTCGCAAGTTACCATATTCGGGTGAGAACCACGCTCCCATTGGCTGCGGTCGCGTTTGCGGTGCTGTTGGTCGCACAGGCGACTGCGTTTCAAAATGCCCCGGCCGCACCGCGCAAGCGCCCCGCGTCGCCGACCGTGCAGACGCCGTCGTCCGCGAAGGAATCGGCCGACCTAAGGCAGCAGGCCCGCACGGCGCTTCGCGCCACGTATTACGACCGCGCTGAAGCGATGCTCAAGGCAGGCCTGCGCGTCCGACAACAGGCCGAGCGCGAGGCGTGGCAGCTCTTTGAGTGCGAGTTGGCGCTGGCGCGCGATCAGGCAACCCGCGCGGGGCTGACGGCCATGCGGCTGGTGATCCTGACGCCGGACAGTCCGAACGCCGGAGCTGCGCTCTACTGGGCGGCGAAGTCATATGAAGCCCTGAAGCGTCCGGCGAAGGCGATGGAGCTTTATCGCGAGTGCGCCGCGCACAAGTCGACGCCGAAGAATCTGCGCGACGCCGCGATGAAGCGTCTCAATTCGATCGCAAGCCCTTCCACGACGCAGGTATCGCCATCCAGTACGTCGCGCCAGGCGGAGGCAAAGCAGCCATGACCTCGCGCCCGACCATCTACCTTGAGACCATGGGCTGCCAGATGAACGTGCTGGACAGCGAGTTGGTCTTCGGCTCGCTGCGTGCGACCGGCTACGAGCCGACCGACGACCTGCACCGCGCGGGGGTCGTTGTCATCAACACCTGCTCGGTACGCCAGCACGCGGAAGACAAGGTCTGGTCGCGCCTGGGCCAGCTCAAGCGCAGCCGCGGGCGCAATCCCGAACAGATTGTCGCCGTCATCGGTTGCATGGCGGAGCGCGACGGCGAGAGCCTGCTCGAGCGGGCGCCGATGGTGGACATCCTCTGCGGCCCGTCGGAGTTGCATCGCCTGCCGGCGCTGATCAGCGACGTGCAAGCGCGGCGCGAGCGCGCCGTGGCGCTGTCGGGCCGCTTGCGCGATCATTCCACACCGGTTCACACGCTGGCGCAGCACGATGATCTCGAATCGCTTGATTCGGGCCGCGCGCTGGGGCTGGAGTCGCACGTCGCCATGCCGCGCGTTTTCGGCCGGCACCAGGCCTACGTGCGCATCACGCGCGGGTGCAACAAGTATTGCACGTTTTGCGTCGTCCCATACACACGCGGGCCGGAGGTGCACCGCCCGGCCGATCAGATCGTGGACGAGGTGCGCCGTCTCGCCGCGGCGGGTGTCATGGAAGTGACGCTGCTGGGCCAGACAGTCAACCATTATCACCATGTCGATGACGCCGGGCATGAGACATCGTTCGCCGCGCTGCTGCGGCGCGTGCACGACGAAGTGCCCGAGCTACCGCGGCTCCGCTTTGTCACCAGCTACCCGCGCGATTTCACCGACGAGGCATTGCAGGTGATGGCCGAATCACCGCGCATCTGCCGCTACCTGCACGTCCCCGCACAGAGCGGCAGCAACCCGGTGCTGAAGCGCATGAACCGCGGCTACACGGTCGAACAGTACCTCGCCTTCATCGACCGCGCCCGGGCGGCCATGCCCGATGTCTGCATCTCCGGCGACATGATCGTCGGCTTCTCCGGCGAGAGCGAGGCCGACTTCGCCGCCAGCCTCGACCTGCTGCGGCATTGCAAATACAAGAATTGCTACATATTCAAGTACTCGACACGCCCGGGCACGACGGCCCACGACCGCCTGCCCGACGACGTGCCCGAAGCCGTCAAGCGCCGTCGAAACAACGACATGCTCGCGGTGCAGGCCGATATCAGCCTCGCCAATCATCGCGCGATGATCGGCCGCGTCGTGGATGTGCTCGTCGAAGGCCCCAGCAAACGCGCCATCCAGGCGCAGGAATCCGAACAAGACCGCGGCGGCGAGGTCGCTGCCCCGGATGAGCGCCGCGCCGCATTCGCCGGCCAGCTCGTCGGGCGGACATCCGGCGATCAGATCGTTGTCTTCAGCGGCCGCGCCGACCTGATCGGTCGCATCGTGCCGGTGCGCGTCACAGCCGTCACGCCCTACACGATGCACGGCGATCTCGCCGGCGAGACGGACCCGCCGAGACGCGACGATGCAAGCGGCGATCAACATCCGGCGCGCCTCTCGCTCGCCGTGCTGCCGTCGAGCTGCGCGACCTAAGTAGGACCGCAGAAAGTTTCGCAGGATGCACAAGAATCAACAAGTGTGGGACCGGCTATTAGCCAGTCAGACACAGGCTATTAGCCTGTTCCACACAAATGAAGGTTTGTTCGGTTCCACCTAGAATTGTCTTGAGGGAGGGATGGACCCATGGCAGGACCGGTCAGCATTCATCAGTTGCTGGGGGCGATGAAGACCAACGGTGCGTCGGACCTCCATCTCAAGGCCGGCCTGCCCCCCACGTATCGCGTCGGGGGGCATCTGCGTGCCGTCAAAATGCCGCCCATGACGGGTGAGGAGATCGACGTCTGCCTGACGGCGATTATTCCCCCGACCCGGCGGTCCTACTACGACGAACACGGCGATCTGGACTTTTCGTGCGATCTGCCTGACGGCGACCGGTTCCGGGTCAATATTTTCCGCGCGGGCACGAAAATGAACGCGGCCATTCGGCGCGTCAACTCTGTCATTCCCAGCTACGAACAGCTCCACCTGCCGCCGATCTACGGGCAGCTGATCGACCGCTCCAACGACGGCATCATCATCGTCGCCGGCGTCACGGGTTCGGGGAAAAGCACCACGCTCGCCGCCATGATCGAGCACATCAACTCCACGCGCTCGGAGAACATCGTAACGATCGAAGACCCCGTCGAATTCGTCTTCAAGCCCAAGAAGTCGATCATCTCCCAGCGCGAGATCGGCATCGACATCTCCAATTACGGCGAAGGGTTGAAGTACATCGTTCGTCAGGACCCTGACACGATCTTCATCGGTGAAATGCGAGACAAGTTCACCATGACCGCCGCCCTCCAGGCCGCCGAAACCGGCCACCTTGTGTTTGGTAGCCTTCACAGCGCCGATGCGATGCAGGCGTTCTCGCGCATTCTCGAGTTCTTCCCCCGCGCCGAGCACGAGTTCGTCCGCGGCGCGCTGGCCAACGCCATGCGCGGCATCTGCGTGCAGCGGCTTCTGCCGGGCACCACGGAAGGCGCGCTGGTCCCGGCCACCGAGGTCCTGCTCAACACGTCCACCTGCAAAGACATCATCCGCAAGGAGCAGGATCAGGACATCCCCGCGCTCATCGCCGGAAGCGAGAAAGAAGGCATGCACTCCTTCACGACGTCGCTCGCCCGGCTGGTGCAGTCTGAACTCGTTTACATGGACGTCGCCATGCAAAACGCGCCGAACCCCGACGCGCTCGCCAGCACGCTCCGCGGCATCAAGACAACCGCTTCCACCATGATCAGCCGCACACGCTGAAAGTAGCCGTGCGACGCCATCTAGCCGGCGAGCTTGCTCGCCGCATGCCGCCGAATCGCTTTCGCAGGAATTACTCCCGCGGTGCATCCGGGTCCGGCTCGGCGCGCAACACGCGCCCCAAGTGCAGGCGATACGCAACCGGCGCCGGCAGATCGGCGCGATCCACAAACCCCGTCGGCGCATCGCGCCCGAAGATGTACACCATGCGCCCCGCCACGCGTGCCGAAAGCACGGCATGAATCTGCCCTTCCACGTTGAACTGCGCCGCGATTCGAACGTCCTCCACGGGCGCGGTGCTCGAAACGCGCGACACGATTCGTCGCGCGTCATCCTCCGCGTCGTACGAATCGCCGCCATCGGACTCGTGCTGACCAATGCCCATCACCAGCATGAACCGCGTGCCAAGGTGCAGGCTGAACGCGTCATCGACCGGCAAGCCGTAGTTCGGGTAGTAATTCGATTCCGTCGCGCCGACGACAACGTACATCCGCGGATCGCCCCCCGCCGCCGCCCGCGCGGACGTAAATGAGTAGATCACCACGGCCCCCTCGCCCTCCAGCGGCGAACGCGGGAACACCGTCGGCGTTTCCAATTCGCTCGGCGCATCGTTCGGCCATTGGGCACGAAGGTACGCCATCGCGAATTCGCGCCACGCGTCGAGGTTTCCGGCGTCGGGCGGTTTGTCAGGGCGATTCATTTCCATCGCATCATAACAAATTGACGCATAAAGCGATCTCCCCCGCTGCCGATATACTTCACCGGGTCGTCGTGTAAGCAGGAATCTTCGCATTAGCAACTAAGAGCCGATTGCGCGAGCAATCGACGAAGCGGCAACATGACCGACGCATCGTCATCATCTCAATCCCCCGGGCCCCGTCGGCTTGTCTGCCCGCAATGCAAGGCGCGGTACGTCCCCACGCGCAACGTCGTCGGCCGGCGAATCAAGTGCCGACACTGCGGCCACGTCTGGCGCGATACATCCAAGACCGTCCAGGAAATAACCGGCGCCCTCGAAGAGGCCGCCCAGCCGTGGCAGCAGATCGGGTCCACCGTCCTGAACGCGGCGGATCATGCCTCGACCGTCGCCGGCATGGTGAAGGACCTCGTCCCCACGCCCCAGGCCCCGCCCGGTGAGTGGGTCGGCCGCATGCTCGGCAAGTACCGCATCAAGTCCGTACTCGGCCAGGGCGCGATGGGCAATGTGTACGAAGCCGTCGATCCGACGCTCGATCGCGTCGTGGCGATCAAGATGCTGCCGCGTCGCACGGATGCTTCGCGCGAGACGATCGGCCTGCGGATGTTCCTTCAGGAAGCGCGCATCGCCGCGAAGTTGCAACACCCGAACATCGTCACCATTCACGAAGTCGATCAACAGGATGGATTGCACTACTTTGTGATGGAACGCGTGCAGGGCGTCACGCTCGGCCATCTGGTCGAGTCCGCCGGACCGCTCCCGGCGAATCAGGCGATTTACATCATTGCACACGCCGCCCGCGCCCTCGCCGCCGGCCACGCGCTCGGCATCGTCCACCGCGACGTGAAACCCGGCAACATCATGATCGACCGGCGCGGCCAGGTGAAAGTCACCGACTTCGGACTCGCAGACGTCTCCACGGTCGAGGGCGTCGCCGAGCTTTCGGAAAAGGCACTGGGCACGCCGGGATGGATCAGCCCCGAAGTCGCGCGCGGCGAGAAGGCCACCCCGGCCAGCGATATCTACGGACTGGGACTCGTCGCCTACTACGCGCTCACCAAGCAGCGATTGATCCGCGCCGCCACGCGCAGCGCCATGGTGCGCATGCAGGCCGAGGCCAGGAGCATTCGCGCCGACGAGCTGCCGCCTGGCTGGCCGCCTCGTCTGCGCGACGTCATCGTGCAATGCCTTCAGGCCGATCCGGCCGACCGCTATCAGTCCGCAGAATCGCTGGCGGCGGATCTGCTTCGCGCGCTCGCGCCAAGCGGTCAGGATGTCACGCTGTTGCTCGATGCCGCGCGCGCCAGGCGGTCACGACGCTGGTTATCGCGCGAAGCGGTCTTCGCCGTTGCCGGCGCTGCGGCCACCGCGATTTTCATCGCGTTCCTCTGGTGGCTCCTTTACTAACCGGCTCCACCGTGGCGTTAATTCACCCCGCGCGATATCATGGCGAACCTTGACCATCGCCAGAGCGTCGCACAACCCATCACCAACCATGACCGACCCAGCCATCGCGAACTCGTCGTCTCCCAGGCCCCGCGTGCTCATTACCGGCGGCGCGGGATTCCTCGGCATCAACCTGATTCGCTACCTGCTCGAACGAGGCTACGAAATCACCTCGCTCGATTTTGCCCCGTTTGATTACGCTGACGCACTCCCGCGCATTCGTGAGGTCCGCGGCGACATTCGCAACCTTTCCACCGTGCGCGAGGCCATCGCCGGCTGCGGAATGGTTGTCCACTGCGCCGCCGCCCTGCCGCTTTATACCAAGCAGGACATTCTCACGACCGACATCGACGGCACGCGCAACGTCATGCAGGCCGCGCTGAATGCCGGCGTCGATCGCGCCGTGCACATCTCCTCGACCGCTGTGTACGGCATCCCCGACCACCACCCCCTACTAGAAGACGACCGTCAATATGGCGTCGGCCCCTACGGCGAGGCCAAGGTCCGCGCCGAGCAGGTCTGCCTCGAATTCCGCGCCAAGGGCCTGTGCATCCCCATCATTCGCCCGAAGTCCTTCATCGGCCCCGAGCGGCTCGGCGTCTTCGCCCTGTTTTACGACTGGGCCAAGGATGGCCGCGGCTTCCCGATGATCGGAAACGGCAAGAACCGCTACCAGTTGCTCGACGTAGAAGACTTGTGCGATGCGATCCACCTGTGTATGACGCTGGACAAAACGCGCGTAAACGACGTGTTTAACATCGGCGCGAGAGAATTCACGACCATGGGCGAAGATTACCAGGCCGTACTCGACGCCGCCGGCTTCGGCAAGAAGATCCGCGGATTTCCGGCCGCGCCGATGATCTGGACGCTGCGCTTTCTGGAACTGCTCCGGTTGTCGCCGCTTTACAAGTGGGTGTACGAGACAGCCTCGAAAGATTCGTTTGTCTCGATCGAAAAGGCCGAGCGCGTGCTCGGGTTCAAGCCGAAGTACTCCAACAAGGACGCCCTGGTTCGCAACTACCGCTGGTACCTGGCCAACCTGCACAAATTCGAGGGCGCCAGCGGCGTCAGCCATCGCGTCCCGTGGAAGCAGGGAATCCTCAAGCTTGCCAAGGCGTTCTTCTGAACCGGCAGGAAGTTCCACCGCTCAAGGTATCACTTCAGGGGGATCGCCGCCAAATAAATGGCCATTGATCGCGAAGTAATAGGGACTGGATTCCGTTGTGTTGAGTGGCGGCCCCTGTCGGCCGACCGGTGGAGCATCGCTAAAACTTGGAACTAGCAGAAGTTACAGGTCATGAGGAGTCCCGCCGACCCGGGCTGGCCGATGCCCCGCTGGTTATCGCTGCGCCGGCAGCGCTCTTTCGAAGGGTTGAGGACACGGCGACGTACGCATGGCCCCTGGCGGCCCTGCTCATCTTCGTCACCCTGGTCGGTTATCTGCGCGTGCAGACCGGACTGGTGGATCGCGTCGTCGATCAGCAGACCGAGCGCGAGCTGGCCGTGCTGGAGTCAGCGCAGCGCGACCTCGTGGACCGCGTCGCCCTGCGGGACGACATGGACAGCGTCCGAAAGAACGGCGAGTTCATGAAGCTCGTCGGCCGCCTGAAGGCCATCGTCGCGACACCGGTCTCACTGCTCGTATCGATTCTGTTTGTCTCGTCGATGCTTTTCGCCGCCGTCGCCCTGACGGGCCGCAAACCGGAGTATCACACGCTGATGAACATCTGCGTCTTCGCCGGGTTCATCGATCTCGCGGGAGAAGTGTTGCAACTGCTGATGATGCTGGCTTATCGCACCACGCAGGTCGGCACGTCGCTGGACATGCTGCTTCCGCCGGGCAAGGCGCCGTATCTCGCCGGGATCGACCCGATGGTCATCTGGTACTGGATCGTCGTCTATCTTGGCGTCACCGTAACACAACAATTGTCGCGCCGGGCGGCCCTGACCGTCTGCATCACGCTCTTCGTGCTGGGCGCGGCGCTGCGGACGGCCGGCGCGATGATGGCGGCCTGATCGGAAGAAAGGTTTATCGATGAGGAAATACGTAACACTTCTGGTCATCGTCGGCGTGGTCGGCGGCGTCTTCGCGTTGGGCAGCTTCCGCCGCGGCGCCGATGACAAGCCGCTCATCAACGTCGCCGAGGAGATTCCGCTGACCGTGTTTGTCACGCGACCGGTGAAGCAGGACATAACGCGCCTCGTGCAGGCGCCGGGCGACGTAGAAGCGACGCTGGAAGTCGAGATCAGCTCCGAGATTGTCGCGAAAATCGAGGAGATGCCCGTCGAGGAGGGCTCCGTCGTCAAGAAGGGCGATCTGCTCTGCCGGTTGAAGGAAGATCTGCTCCGCGCCGAGGTGCAGTCATGCGAAGCGCGCATCGCCCGGCTCCAGGCGGCGATGATCGACTCCGAAGCGGAACTGGAAAAGGCCGAGCGCGACTACCGCTGGCAGTTGCGGCTGGCCGAGGCCGAAGCCACGAGCGACAAGGAGCGTCACGATTACATCACCATCCTGAAAAAGACCAAGGCGCTGTGCGAAATGCGCAAGCAGGAGATTCTCGAGGCCCAGGCCGCCCTGAAACGCGTGAAAGACGACCTGGACCGCACCGTGATTCGCTCGCCGATCGACGGCATCGTCTCACGACTCGACGCGAAGATCGGCGAGGTCGTCGTGACCGGCACGATGAACAACCCCGGCACGGTCATCATGACGGTCAGCGATCTGTCACGCATGCAGGTGCGGGCGCGCGTGGACGAAGTGGACGTGCCGCTGGTGAAGGAGGGGCAGAAGGCCCGCGTCTATCTCCAGGCCGACCAGGAAAACCCTGTACCGGCCAAAGTCCTGCGCGTCGCCGCGAAGAGCACCAAACAGGAAGGCCGCGACGTGGTTACCTTTGAGACGCTCTGCGAGATTCTCTCGAACGACGAGCGCATCCGCCCCGGCATGACGGCCAACGTCGAGATCGAGGTCGATCACAAGACCGACACGGTCACGATTCCGGTCGAGGCCATCGTGCACCGCATGCGCAAGGAGCTGCCGCCCGATCTAGTTAAGGAGTATGACGCCAAACAAACGACCACGGACATTTCCGACCGCGCTCGTGCCGCGCAGTACTTGAAAGTGGTCTACGTCCTCGACGGCGAGTTGGCCCGCGTGCGCTTTGTCGAGCCGGGAATCGCCGACACGCGCCGCGTCGAACTGGTCAGCGGCATCCAGCCGACCGACGTCGTCATCACCGGCCCGTATCGCAGCCTCGATCAGCTCAAGGACGCCCGAAAGGTTTCGCTGCCGGAGGAAGAAAAGAAGAAACTCGCGGAGTCAGCCCCGCCGCCGGAGACCAAGACACACGTAGCGGATAAGGATGCGAAAGACACGGCGGACAAGAGTGCGTCGGCCGCGACCGCCAACGGACAAGGCTGACCCATTCACTTCGCCCTGCGCGAAGCCGGAACCCACTTGATGGAAACCGACCAACCAAACGACCCCAGCGCCTTGATCGAGCTGCGCGACCTCGAAAAGGTCTACCGCGTCGGCACCGAACTGGTCCACGCCCTGCGCGGCGTCACGCTCACCATCGGCGAAAACGAGTACGTCGCCATCATGGGGCCCAGCGGCTCGGGCAAGAGCACGCTGATGAACATCCTCGGCTGCCTCGACATCCCCACGCGCGGCAACTATTTCCTCAACGGCCGCGATGTCTCCCGGCTCTCGCAGTCCGGCCTCGCGCGAATCCGCGGGCGTCAGATCGGATTCGTTTTCCAGAATTTCGAGCTGCTGCCGCGCACCACCGCGCTCAAGAACGTTCAGCTTCCGCTGATGTACGCGATGGTGCCGCGCCGACGGCAACGCGCGATGGACGCCCTGCGCCTCGTCGGTCTCGAAGACCGCGCCAAGCACCGACCCAATCAGCTCTCCGGCGGGCAGAAGCAGCGCGTCGCCATCGCCCGCGCCCTCGCCCAGCAGCCCGACATCATCCTCGCCGACGAGCCTACCGGGAACCTCGACACCGTCACCGGCGACGAAATCATGGCGGTCTTCGATCGCCTCTATCTCTCCGGGCAGACCATTATCATCGTTACGCACGAAGCCGATATCGCCGCCCGATGCAAACGCATCATCACGTTGCGCGACGGCCTGATCGCCTCCGATCAGCAGACCGGCCGCATGATCGAGTCAACCACCGCACCTTCGCATATCGGCGCCGCGGTCTCTGCCGCCACAGGGGCGTGAGCATGCCGCACGAGACCGCACACACGCCGCCGTCCTGTCCGCGTTCGGGCCATATAGCGGAATCGCCGCATCGATCCCGATTGGTTCGCGCGGCGCTCCTGGCCGGCGCGTTTGCGAGCCGCTCGATGCAGGGCGTCCTCACGGCGCTCACCCAGATCTGGGCCAACAAAGGGCGCAGCCTTCTCACCACGCTCGGCATCATCATCGCCGTCACCGCCATCATTGTGGTGGTGACGTTCGTGCAGGGCTTCGGCGATTACATGACCAGCATGTTGCGCGGTTACGGCACGCAATACATGATCGTCAGCCCCGATGTGCGCTGGGAGCAGGAGATCACCGGCACCAACCAGGTCCGCATGACGCTCGACGACGTGAACGCGATTCGCGTCAACTGCGAAGACCTGAAGCGCCTCACGCCCTTTCTCTATGCCGAGGTCGGCGTCTCCTGCGGCAAGGCGGAAGTCACCGGTATCCCTCTGCGCGGCGTCACCCAGGACTACCAGGTCATTCGAAACTACTACGTCGATCGCGGCCGCTTCTTCGGGCCGATCGACGTGGACCGCGCCAGCGACGTTTGCGTCGTCGGGCGAAACGTGCTCAAGCGACTCGACATCGATGAGAGCATCGAAGGCGGCAGTATCAAGATCGCCGACCGCCGCTTCCGCGTCGTGGGCATCCTCGAGGCCAAGGGCAGCTTCATGGGCGACGATCAGGACCTGACCGTCATGATTCCCTATTCGACCATGCTCGACATGTATCCTGAACAGCGCGATCTCATTCGATTCCTCGCCGAAGCAAGCGGCGAGGACAAAATCGACGCCGTCGAGGCGCAGATCAAACGCATCCTCCGTCAGCGCCACCGACTGCGCCCCGGCCAGCCCGACGACTTCGAAATCGAGCGACAGGATCAGGCCCTGCGCGAGTTCACCAAGATTCGCAACATTACGTCCGCCGTCCTCGCGGGCATCGTCAGCATTTCCCTGCTCGTCGGCGGCATCGGCATCATGAACGTCATGCTCGTCTCCGTCACCGAGCGCACGCGCGAAATCGGCCTCCGCAAGAGCGTGGGTGGCCGCCGGCGCGATATCCTTCTGCAATTCCTCATCGAGGCCGTGGTGCTTAGCACCATCGGCGGCGCGGTCGGCATCGCCATCGGATATGGCATCTCGTTCATCGCCGGCATGCACCCGAGCATGGTCGATCTGTCCGTGCCGCTCTGGTCGGTGGCGCTGGCGCTGGTCTTTTCCGCCGGCGCGGGAGTCCTCTTCGGCATCATTCCCGCGTTCAAGGCCGCCATCCTTCACCCCATTGATGCGTTGAGGCACGAGTAATCGCATGACGACCCTCCCCGCTCAACCATCGACCCTCGCGCCGCCCCGCCGGCCCGCGGCCGACCACGCCGGCCTGATGGATCGCCTCGGCGCCGCCGGAGAGCGTCACTGGCAGAATCTGCTCACCGCGCTGGCGCAGATCTGGGCCAACAAGGCCCGCGCCTTTCTCACCACGCTCGGCATCATCATCGCCGTCACCAGCACCATCACCGTCGTCTCGATGGTGCAGGGCTTCGGTGATTACATGACCAACACGCTTCGCAACTTCGGCACGAACATGATGTTTGTCTTCCCGTACGACCCGCACGCCGAGCGCGGCATGTTCATGGGCCGCGTCCTGCTCGATGTCGGCGACGTGCGCGAGGTCGCCATGCGCTGCGACAAGGTCCGGCGGATTTCGCCGCTCGTGTTCTCGGCCGCGACCGTCGAGTACGGAAGACGACGCCTCACCGACGTCAAGATGCGCGGCGCGACCGAGGAGTTTCAGTCGATCCGCCGGTTCTATACCGACGCGGGGCGATTCTTCAGCCCGCTGGAAGTCGATCACGGGCAATACGTCTGCGTCATCGGGCGCGACGTGCTCAAGCGGCTCGAGTGCGACGAGCGCATCGTCGGCGATCACATCTTCCTCAACAGCATGCGTTTTCGCGTGGTCGGCCTGCTTGAATTGAAAGGCTCGATGTTCGGCGACAAGCAGGATGATCTCATCATCATTCCGTTCACGACGGCCCTGAAGCTCTCGCCGCTCTCGAAATACTTCATGCCCTTCACCCTCGAATGCACCGATGAAAAGGACGTCGAGGAATGTTCGCTGCAGGTGACGCGTGTCTTGCGCGAGCGGCACGGACTTGGCCCCGGCGAACCCAATGATTTTCTGCTCTTCCGGCAGGACGAGTTCCTGCGCGACTTCGAGCGCGTCCGGCTGATCGCCACGAGCGTCCTCGCGGGCATCGTGGGAATCTCCCTGATCGTCGGCGGCATCGGCGTCATGAACGTCATGCTGGTGTCCGTCACCGAGCGCACGCGCGAGATCGGCCTGCGCAAGAGCGTCGGCGCGCGGCGGCGAGACATCCTCGCACAGTTTCTCACCGAGGCCGTCGTGCTTGCCACCGTCGGCGGCGCGATCGGCGTCGGCCTCGGTTACTCCATTTGTCTGATTGCGACGCGCCACCCGATGATGGTGGAGGTCGTCGTCCCCTGGTGGGCCGTCGCCCTCGCGCTGGGTTTCTCCGCCTTCGTCGGAGTCATCTTCGGGATCATCCCCGCCTTCAAGGCCGCCATCCTCCATCCCATCGACGCCCTGCGCCACGAATGACGGGAATCGATTCCCGCACCAAGCCGGAATTGCTTGAACAGAATCCATCGCGAATGAGCGCGTTCCAATCCCAGCCCCGAGCGCGAGCGAGCGGGCCCCGATACGCGGGAGTATCTGGAAGCAAGCTGCATGCTCGCGCAATGTCAATCGCGCGAATTCATTTGCGATCGCGTCATTTGAGCTTGATCGCGAAATGATGCGAGGTGATATCCATGTGCATCGCGAGGTAGAACCGGTGCGCCGCGAAGCGTTGCACGCCGCTGTCAAGGTGCAGCGCGTCGCAGTCGAGCCGCCGGGCCTCTTCCACCAGCCAGTTGAACAGCGCTTCGCCGTATCCCTGCGACCGGGCCGCTGCCGCCGTCACGAGATCATCCACGTATAAATGCCGCCCCCACGCCAGATTCTCGCTCAACCGAAATCCCGCGACACTCACCACCCGGCCATCCGCTTCCAGCCACGCCAACCGAAACCCATGCTCCCCCTGCCGCCGCACTCGCGCGACAAACTCCTCTTCCGAAATGTGCGGCCGAAGCTCCGCCATCACCGGCCAGCACGCCGCGATCTCTTCCTCGCGCTCCGCAATCGCGATGCGCCAGTCGCCGCGCGGCCCAGGCCCCACCGCGGATTCGTCCGACGTCGCCAGGCTCCCATCCTTCGGGGAATTCACATCGCGCTCCACGGCGTCTTCGTCGCGGGTCAACCTTAATCGCGGCGCGGGCGCGGCCCGCCCGGCGCCTGCCAGGTGGGCGGCACGGAGTCGCTCGTAGTCCTCCGGCGAGTCCACGTCGATCGGCTGCGGAACCATGCCGATCGGCAATTCGCGAACGTCCGCCCCCGTCCGCTGCCACAAATCCTCCAACGCTCGCGGCCGCTCCCAGTAAAACACTTCCAGCATGCGCGAGAACGGCAGGATCACCGGGTAACTCTGGACGCCGTGATAGGTCGCGACAAGCATCCGGGGCTGTTTGGCCATTCGATACATCTCGGCGCACATCGACACCGTTGCGGGCGTGATCTCCGGCATGTCGCCCGGCAGTACCACGATGCCGTCGTCGTCGGCCAGGTGAAAACGCGTCTTGGCCTTCGAAAGGCCCAGCTTGACGGACGTGATGATGTCGCTATCGGCATCGTGATTCACCGCCACCGCCACGTCGGGCGGGACGGAATCCCGCAGCAGCGTCTCGATCTCCGGCGTCGTGACGATTGCCGCGCCGTCCAGCGGCGAGTCAAACACCGCGTCAAGCACGGCTTCGAGAATCGTGCCGTCGCCGTACTCCAGCAGCAGCTTCGGCCGGCCCATGCGCCGGCTCGCCCCCGCTGCCAACACCAATGCGAAAACGCGCCGACTGCTCATTTGCGAATCTTGAACGTCGCGCGATCGTGCGTCTGTTCCGACGCCTCAAACGAAAGCCCCGTGAGCTTCAACTCCTCGATCCGCGAGACCAGTCGCTCCAGATCGTACGACCAGTCCACTTCCACCTGACACACGTTGTTCACCAGCTCGCGCAGCTTCACGTTCTGCACGCCATCCACCTCGCGCAGCGCCTCCTCAAACACCTTGTAATCCTTGCGCGAGCAGTTCTCCAGCGTGATCTGACAGACACGCCGAACCTGCTGCCGCTTCCGCCAGGACTCCCCCACGTCTCGCAGGATCGCCCCGGCCTGCTCCTCGGCGCACTTGCGCAGGGCCTCGTCGCCGCCGGCGTTTGAGTTCACCGTGCTGTGGGTCGCGCTGTAGCTGTTGGACATCAGCATCTGCGCCGAATCGGCGTGATACGCCCGCACGTTGATCGTCGCCGTCCACTTGTACAGCGTGCGCCCGCCCAGTTGCGACGTGCCGGCCCGACGCGCCTCGGCGTTGCCTCGAACTGCCACGTCCGCCTTGAAACTCGCCGCCATGGCCGCCAGCTTCCCCACGTCGTCGTTCATCGCCGCCAGCGTGATGTCTCGGCCGCGCGCCTCCTCTCCCGCGCCGCGATCCATCAACTGCACGCCTTTGTTCAGAAAAAAGTTCTCAATCACCGACTGCGACACGCCGTTGGCCTTTGCCGGGCGATCGTCGTCCGCGTCGTTGTCCTCGATGAACACGACGATGCAGCGCGGGTTGCCCTCGGCCTCGATCGTGTGCGCCAAGCGCGTCCATTCGCTCTCGAAGCTCTCGGTCGAGACGACGGCGCGCACCTCGCAGATGCTCGTTCCCGCTTCCACGCGGCGCGACAGCACTTCAAATTCCGTCACGTAGCCCGCCGCCGACGCCATCACCTTATCATAGACCGCCGTATAATTCTGCGCGCGGCTCTGCGAGTTGATAAACGTCCCGCAGGCCTGCTCCACCGCACGCCGCAGCGCGTCCTGTTTCGCCTGCTCCATCGCGTTGGCGTTCGTCCCCGCGGCGCGGCCTTCCATCGTGATGGTCTTCGTCGCCGGCGGCATCGCCTCCACCGCCTCAATCCCCACACCTCCGCCCATGCCGAATGCCACGAAAACCAGCGATGCGAACCGACTCGTCGATGCCATGATCAATCCTCCCGGGCCGCAACGAGAAATCACGTTGCAGGATTCACTACGCCGAACCTAACCGGCGCATTGTGACCGCATTCCACGGTTGCGCCGAACACATGCTCCCTGTTTGAACCCGGCTCCGTAAACTCGAAGCGAACCCACTGCAATGTTCGCATCACCTGTAAAAAAGGGGCCTAACAGAAAGGGTGGTACGGGCGTCCCGCCCGTCCAAACTCCGTGGACCGCAAACATCGTGTTAGGTGCTCTAAATGTCCCACTTGGCCATGATCCCGTAACTCGTTTATTGTTAACATGTTATGAATAGGCAGCAGCCCAAGCCCCCTTAACGGGGATGCGATTGGCAACCTGCTACTTGGGCCATGGCATCGGGGCTTGAATGCAATACGCACAAACCCTTATCATTCCAGCCCTTGAATCACCGTGAGTCGGTTGCGGAGTTGGCCGCGTCCGATTGCGCAAACACGGCGATTCAACGATGGAAACGGCGCGGTTGAGCAGGCTCGGCAAGCCCTCGCGGGCTGGAAGCCGGGTTGTTACTCCGTTCAAAGCTGGAACTTAGCGCGATCAGGGTGGTCGCGTTGCACTCGCGGATTGTGAAAGTTATCACAAACTCGAGCGCGAGTCGTACACATCGGCGGAGCTGCCCTCTCGTCGCTCACACTGACATGAATCGAGCATTGCTCGAATCTCGACATAAAAAGAAATACTTAACCCCGATTAGGAGTCACCGACCTTGAGTACGCAACGACGAATGCTCACCCTGCTGGCGACCTGCACGGTTGCCTTCCTGACCGTCACCAGCGCGGCGATGGGACAGGACGTCGCCAACACCGCCGCGGCCGCAGCCGCGCCGACCGGCCTGAACGGCATTCCAACCATCTGGTGGATCGCCGTTGCCAGTTCGGTCGTTGGGCTTATTTTCGCCTACAAGTTCTATAACGAGATCATGGGCAAGAGCGAAGGCGATGAGAACATGAAGCTCATCGCGGGCTTCGTCCGTGACGGCGCGTACGCCTACCTCCGGCGACAATATAAAGTCGTCTTTTTCGTGTTCATCGGGCTGTGTGCGGTGCTGTCTTATCTCGCCTACGGCCTTGGCGTGCAGCACAAGATCGTTCCATTCGCCTTCCTCACCGGCGGGTTTTTCTCCGGCCTGTGCGGCTTTTTCGGTATGAAGACCGCGACCAATGCCTCGCACCGCACGGCAGCAGGTGCTCGTGAGAGCCTGAATCAGGGCCTCGTTGTCGCCTTCCGCGCCGGTTCGGTCATGGGGCTCGTCGTCGTCGGTTTCGCCCTGCTCGACGTCACCGGTTGGTTCATCGCCCTGCGACTCTGGGGCGGCGATATGAGCTTGACGACTATCACCGTCGTCATGCTGACCTTCGGCATGGGTGCGTCGACGCAGGCCCTCTTCGCCCGCGTCGGCGGCGGCATTTACACCAAGGCGGCTGACGTCGGCGCCGACCTCGTCGGGAAAGTCGAAGCCGGCATCCCCGAAGACGACTCGCGCAATCCCGCCACCATCGCCGACAACGTCGGCGACAACGTCGGCGACGTGGCCGGAATGGGCGCCGACCTGTACGAATCCTATGCCGGTTCGATTCTCGCGACGGCCGCCCTGGGCGTCGCCGCGGCGGTTTCGATGTTCGGCGACGATACCTCCGCCGTCGGCTTCGACGCCGGAATGCGATTGGTCGCGACACCAATGGTACTGGCTGGTGTCGGCATTCTGCTATCGATCGTCGGCATCTACATGGTCAAGACAAAGGAAAACGCCAACCTCGGCGAACTCATGGCCGCTCTCAACCGCGGCATCTGGGGCAGCAGCGCGTTCATCCTCATCGCCGCCCTGGGCGTCTGTTACTACCTGCTCGGTCCGAGCTTCCCGAAAGTTCCCGACGGCGGAACCGGCCCCTCGTGGCTGGGCATCTGGGGCAGTATCGCCTCCGGCCTCATCGCCGGCGTCATCATCGGCAAGGCCACTGAAATCTATACAAGCTACGATTTCAAGCCGACCCAGGAACTCGCCGCCCAGGCGGTCACCGGCCCGGCGACTATCATCATCGGCGGCATCGCCGAAGGCATGAAGAGCACCTGGGCCAGCCTCTTCACCGTCATCGTGGCGATTCTTGTCGCCTTCGTCTCCGCCGGCGGCGCCACGGAATACATGCTCGGCCTCTACGGCGTCGGCATCGCCGCGGTCGGCATGCTCGCCACCCTCGGAATTACCCTCGCGACCGACGCCTACGGCCCCATCGCTGACAACGCCGGCGGCAACGCCGAAATGACCCACCAGAAGCCCGAAGTTCGCCAGCGGACCGACGCTCTCGACTCGCTCGGCAACACCACCGCCGCCACCGGCAAGGGCTTCGCCATCGGCTCGGCCGCGCTGACAGCCCTTGCACTCCTCGCTGCCTACATCGACGAAGTGCGCATCGGCATGTTGCATGAAGCCGAGACGTATGTTCAGCGCTCCATTCTGGAAGGCACCGCCGACAAGAACGCCGCCGTCGCGCCGGTGTACATCGGCTACGGCAAGTTCGCCCTCAAGTGGGAAGGCGACTCCAAGAAGCTCGCCAGTTACGGTGCCCTGATGTGCCCGGAGTACAAAGAAATCAAGCAGATGGAGACGAAGGGCCTTCTGAAGAAGGGCCAGCGTTTCAATGCCACGGATTACGTAACAGGAAAGCGGGAGGACGGCTACGAAGGCCTCCTGAACCTCGGCACGCACCACCTCAAAGTCGTGCCGGTGCGCCGTGCCTCGATGGATCAGTTCATGAGCTTCTACAACATTACGCTCATGAATCCGCGCGTCTTGTGCGGACTCTTCGCCGGCGTGCTGCTCACCTTCCTCTTCTGCGCGCTCACGATGAAGGCGGTCGGCCGGGCAGCCAACCAGATGATGCTGGAATGTCGCCGGCAGTTCGCTCTGATGCGGTCCTACCTCAAGGGTCAGGGTCACGACGATGCCTATATCCGCAACCCGGACAACTGGCCGCGGACGCCCGTCAGCTTCCAGGGCGGGCAGATTCCCGATTACGCAAGCTGCGTCGCCATCAGCACGGCCGGCGCCCAGAAAGAGATGGTCTTCCCCTCCTTGCTGGCGATCATCGCGCCGGTGCTTGTGGGCCTGGTGTTCGGCGTGGCCGGCGTCATGGGGCTGCTCGCGGGCGGACTGGTCAGCGGTTTCGCCGTGGCGGTCTTCATGGCCAACTCCGGCGGCGCGTGGGACAACGCCAAGAAGTACATCGAGACATTCGGCAAGATCACGGCCGGCGCCTTCAAGAAGGACCCGAAGGTGCGCGAGAGCGTGCCGGCGGCCATTCGCGAGGCCATTGCCGCCCGCGCCGAGAGTGCCGAGTCCGACGATGAACTTATCTACGGCAAGGGTTCATCGGATCACAAGGCTGGCGTCGTCGGCGACACGGTCGGCGACCCGTTCAAGGACACGTCCGGCCCGTCTCTGAACATTCTCATCAAGCTGATGAGCATGGTTAGCGTCGTGTTCGCCGGTCTCGTCGTGGCGTACGGCCCGCGCATTGGCGAGATGCTCAAGCTCGGGCAGTAACGAGCGCGAGGGTTCCAACTCGCGTGGTTCGCGATTGATTCGCAAACCCGAAAGCCCCGGGCACCTGCCTGGGGCTTTCTTTCTGATACAAGACTGCTGGAATGGACGCCGCAGCGCGGCGATAATTCACCACCATGGCTAAACGTGTCCCACGTTCCGCACGCTCCCCCGCCGCCAAGCCCGTGCGCGCGCCGCGCGTGACCAAGATCATTCCCGATTCGACGCGCCCGCGGCCCAAGCCGACTCGCCCCACTGACAAGGCCCGCGCCTTCGCCGTCGCCTGCGCGAAGCTGCTCGCCCAGAACCACTGCGAGGACATTGTCGCCCTGGACCTCGTCGGCGTCAGCCCGATCTGCGATTACTTCGTCATCGCCACCGGCACAAGCGACCGCCAGCTTTGCGCCGTGGCCGACCACCTGACCGACCTGGGCAAAGCATCGGGGGACAAGCCCTTCGGCGTCGCCGGTTACGACGAAGGCGCGTGGATCATCGTTGACTACGTCGACGTGGTCATCCATCTGTTCGACGCGGACAAACGCTCGTATTACGATCTCGATTCGCTCTGGGGCGATCGACCGAAAGTGGACTGGGCCTGACGCCGGAAACCGGTGCCGGGTACCGAGTGCCGGGTGCCACTGCTTCAAGCAGTGCGAATGGAACGAAGCCTTCTTCGCGGAGATGAGACTCGAACGTTCATGCAGTCGCTCCTCCGGCAAATTGAGTCGCTCGTCACCGCCGCAATGGTCGCCGCCTTCGGCGAACAGGCAGCCGGGGCCGATCCGCTTGTGCGCACATCGACCGATGCCAAACTCGGCGATTATCAATCCAACGTCGCCATGGGCCTCGCCAAGAAACTCGGCATGAAACCGCGCGATGCGGCCGCCGCTATCGTCGCCGCCCTGCCGCCCGCCGCGGACGACCTGCTCGAAACGCCGGAGATCGCCGGCCCGGGGTTCATCAACCTTCGCCTGAAAAGCGAGGCCCTCGCCGCTTCGCTGGGTTCGATTCCGCCCGCGCCGAAAGGCGGCGACGACCGGCTGGGCATCGACGCGGTGGATGCCTCGCACAAACAGACCGTTGTCGTTGATTACTCCTCGCCCAACGTCGCCAAGGAGATGCACGTCGGCCACCTCCGCACCACCGCCATCGGCGATGTCTTTGCTCGCGTCCTTTCCTTTCAGGGGCACGATGTTGTCCGACAAAACCACCTCGGCGACTGGGGCACGCAGTTCGGCATGGTCATCCTTGGCATGTGGCACCTCTGCATGGCGGAACGGCGCGGGGATGGGATTGAATACATCAAGAGGACGCTCGCTGAACTAGATGCCGCCGTCAAGGATCGAAGCGAAACGGAACAAGTTCTTTCTCGCGTGGTCCTACGCCATCAGGAGGACTACGAGGCGGATATAGACCCAGTTGATGAAACGCAAGATGGCGAGAAACACTTCCATCCTTTCCTAAGAGTTCTCGATGTTAAGGCCCGCTATGCGGACCTCATGGATGCCTACCGATTTGTCAACAAGTTCGAGGAGTTGGCTCGCGGTACTGAGTATACGATTCATGACCCAAGGGACAACACGTCAACTCCCTACTCCCAAATCTCAAACCTGGTAACCACAATGCTCCAGGACTTCGACAATCCGAGTAATGCTCAGGAGCGAGAAGCGTGGGAAAACGCATGCAAGGTAACTGTTTGTGAATGTGACCGAGTGTATAGTCGACTTGGAGTAGAGTTGCGAGCGGGGCATGTTTGCGGAGAGAGCTTCTATCGCCACCTACTCAAAGACGTTGTTGCCGAAGTACGAGTTGTGCTTGATCAAGCTCGTGAGGCGCCAGATGGACGGCGCGTTGTTTGCAAAGTGGACAATAAGGCCGTTTGCATATTCTTTGAGAAGCCCGACGGCTCGCCGGCCTTCAAGGGGCCGACCGGCGATCCGCTGCCGATGATCATCCAGAAGTCCGACGGCGCGTCGCTCTATGCCACCACCGACATCGCCGCCATCCTCTACCGCGTCGCCCATCCACAGCGCAATCCGGTCCGGCTGCACACGAAGCCGCTGGCCGACACGCTCGCCGGTCAGCCGTTCAACGGCGGCCTCGGGGCGGACCGCGTCATCTACGTCGTCGGCGCGCCCCAGAAGCTTCACTTCGACATGCTGTTCCCCACGGCCCACGCGATGGGCTGGACGCATCGGCCGCAAGGAGACGTTCGTCTCGAACACGTCGCGTTCGGCTCGGTGCTCGGTGCTGACAAAAAGATGCTCCGCACGCGCAGCGGCGACTCCGTCAAACTCAAGGACCTGCTCGAAGAAGCCGTCCAGCGGGCTGAAGCCCTCGTGCGCCAATCCGAGGCTGACCCGGATCGAAAGCGCGGGTTCAGCGAGGCCGAGATCAAGGACATCGCCGAGACCATCGGCGTCGGCTCGGTGAAGTACGCCGACCTCTGCCAGAATCGCAACACCGACTACGTCTTCAGTTGGGACAAGATGATGGCACTTCAGGGCAACACCGCGCCCTACATGCTCTACGCCTGCGCCCGCATTCGCTCCATCCATCGAAGGGCCGTCGAAACGCGCGCCGAAGTGCCCGCGACCACCGCCCTTCGCGTGGACCACGCCGCTGAACGCGCCCTGGCGCTTCGCATCCTCCAACTCGCCGAGGTCATCGACGCCGTCGGCGAGACGCTGCTGCCAAACATCCTGTGTGATTATCTGTTCGATCTGGCCGGCCGATTCATGTCGTTCTACGAATCATGCCCGGTCTTGCAGGCCGAGGACGACGCGACGTTCGCCTCGCGACTGCGATTGTGCGAACTGACCCATCGCGCCCTGACCATCGGCCTGGGCCTGCTCGGCATCCGAACGCTTGAGCGAATGTGATCCCGCAGTTTCAGTAAGCCCCGACGGCCGCGGCGGCCGCGGCCGCGCGCTGCGCCGCCAGCATGACCGGATCGGGAACCGCCGCATCAAGAAAGCCGCGATTGCGCGTCGCGCACCCGACGCACGCGCCGCACATCTGCGTGCCCGAAGAGAGGCATGACCATGTCAGATCAAACGGCACGCCCAGCCGGTGGCCGAGCTTCACGATGTCCGCGCGCGACAGGTCCATCAGCGGCGCGGCCACGGTGATCTCGCGCGAAGGCGATGCGATTGTGTACAAGTGATTGAACAGGTGCAGATATTCGCGGGAATACTCGGGGTACAGCGCCGCGGTCGGCGGCGTGGGCGGGCCGAGGTTCTCTGCCACGCCGATGTAGACGTGCTTCGCTTCGATCCGCGCGGCCCAGGCGAATGCGGCTGACAGCAGCGAGCCGACCATTCCGCGCACATTGCAGTTGGATTCACCGCCGGTGATCGCCAAGGCATCCTGAAGCTGCATCTTGCGCGAGACGCGGGCGCTACCGCCAATCGCTGCGATGTGCGGCATGTCCACGGTGAGCTGCTCGCGCACCTCGAAATGCGCCGCCAGCTTCTCGAACAGCTCCGTCTCGCGGTCCTGCGCGCGATGCCCGTAACGCACGTGCAGCATCGCCATGGCCGGATGATCCTGCTTCGTCATCGCCGCCAGCACGGCGCTGTTCAACCCGCCCGATACGAGTACCACCGCCTTGTCGCTTGCCATCACATCTCTCCACGCGAGTCGCTGCTTGTCACGCCGCGCCAAGCCATCGTCCGCCGGCGCGCCGCAAGCCTTATCGGTCGGAGGCGTGCGCGAGTTGCGTTGTTTCGTGAGTCTGATAAGGACTGTCTCGATTCAGACGAATCCGCCGATGAACGCGAATCGACCGGTCTCGGCGCCGTCGCGGCGGTGCGAGTAGAACCGACCATCCGTCATCGTCGAGGGCGACGCCACACAGATGCGGTCGGCCGGCACGCCGGCGCGAACGAGCTGATGCACGTTGGTCGCACGCATGTCGAAATAGAGCCGCCCGTCGCGCGCTGCGAAGAATGACTCGCCCGCCTCGAGCCGCGCCGCCGCAATGCGACGCACGTCTTCCCCTACTTCGTATTCGCCCGGCCCCGCACAGGGGCAGATCGCTCCGATCAGGCCCGCCGGGTCCACCCCGAACTCGCGGTGCATTTGTCGAACCAGCTCCGCCGAAATTCCCGCAACCGTTCCGCGCCAACTCGCGTGCGCCGTTCCGATCACCCTGCGCATCGCGTCCACCAGCACCACGATCGGACAATCCGCCGAGAATTGCATCACCGGAACGCCGGCCAAATCGCAGACCAATCCATCCGTGAACGGAATCGCGGTCTCGCGCCCGGCTCGCCCGCGGCCCACGTCGCCCTGCAACACGCGCAGCACATGCGGACTGTGGATCTGATCCGGCGCAGTCAGACGTTCGAACGAGAACCCCAGATGCTCGCACACGCGCCGGCGGCGCGCCACGGCCTGATCCGCCTGCGGCCCGCGATGCGCGGCCATGTTCCACGGGCACGTCGTGACGGCATGTCGCAACCCGTCGATGTTCAGCAGCGACCCGAACTGCAGCAGGACGCCGTCATCCAGCCGCGTCTCGATCAACTCAACGGTTCGAATCGGCTGACTCACTCAAACGACCTCTCGCCTACGGCACGCCGATCTTCAGCAGCACCTTGAGATGCTCCGGTTCGGCCGCCGCCTCAAACGCCGCCGCGGCGTCCTCCAGCCGAAAGGTCCGCGTGACCATGCCCGTCACATCGATCTCACGCCGAACCAGGGCCCGCAGCGCGTCGGGGATCGAACCGCATCGACTGCCTAGCACCGTCACCTCGTTCACAACGATCGGCGAAAGGTCCTCACCGGGCCGATCGTGATACGTGGACTTGAGCACGATCGTGCCGCGCGGCCGCACGGCGCGCAACGCCAAGGCCAACCCGTCGGGCGAGCCGGTGCATTCCACGACGACATCCGTCTCACCGCGCGGATTGAACTCGTCCACGTGCAGACCGCGAACGCGCTTGCGATCCAGCAGATCCAGCGTCCGCCGGTTGCGCCCGACGCCGACCAGCTTGCAACCCGTCTTCGTCAGCACCTGGCACACGAGCATGCCCAGCCGGCCGGTTCCGAGAACGACTACATTCGTCTTTGCTTCGATCTTCACCTGTCGCAGCACCTGCAGCGCCGCCGCCAGCGGCTCCGCGAACACCGCCTCTTCATCAGGCAGCTCATCGGGCACTTCGTAACAATTCCGCTCGGGCAGCGCGAACGCCTCGGCGAATACCCCGTCGCGCCCGAGGATTCCCAGCACTGTCCGCTTGCGACAATGGCTCGACAGTCCGCTCCCACAAAGATCACACTTGCCGCAAACGCAATTGATGTCGCCCACCACACGGCGACCCTCCAACCCGCTTCCGCGCGACGCCACTACGCCGACGAACTCATGGCCGAGCACGCCTGAAAAGCCGGAGTACCCCTTCACAATCTCCAGGTCGGTCGCGCAGATGCCGCCGACCCGCGGGCGGATGATCACCTCTCCCGGCGGGGCGACCGGTTCCAGGCGATCGCTGACCTGTATGGTTCCCTGATGAACGGTGACGCAGCGCACGATGCGACCCTCAATCGGCGGGCATGGCTGCCGACCGCCCAATGCTACGAGCAGCCGCGCGAAGCGCACAACCGCGCGAGCCAGGTTGACTTCTCTCGGGGAACTCCACCGGAGCACGCACCGGTAGAAAAGAGATCGGCCGCCAGTCGCTAAGCCGGCTTGACAGCAGAGCCGAGATCGGGACGGCTCTTCCCAGCCGACCGGGGCCGACCGTGGCCCAGGCGACTGCTCAACATCAAGCGGCCGCGGCTTGCAGATCCTTCTGCCTCGACGGCCTTGCATCGCTTATATCGGCCGATGTATTCCGCCGACGTGAACACCTGCCGGTTTCAGTGTACCAGCTCCTGCTCAAGGAGCGGCGGCTTGCGGCGGCGGCGGCGCTTCTTGGGGCCGACCAGCGAACGGACCTCGCTTACTCGAGGCTGCATCTGGTTGGCAGATTCGACGGCCTGGATCGCCGTCTCGGCGAACAAATCGGCCTTCACTTCCTTCCAAAGACCGCCGGCACGGTTGAAAACCCCGCCGGAAACCATGATGTTCATGTGCGGGCATGCATTAATCTGACGAATCTCGTCCACCATCAGGCGGACCAGCGGGGCATCGCTCGGCTTGCTGCCCACGATAATCAGCAGGTCCGGCCGAATCTGCCCGACCAGCGCAAGAATCTCATCATGCGGCACACCGCCGCCCACCAGAAACGTCTCCCATCCGTCGGCCTCAAAGAGGTCCGCGCACATCTGTGCACTGAACTCTTCCGCCTCCCCGGCCGCACTGGTAACCAGCACCTTCTTGTTGTTGGCGGGCTGGCGTTCTAATCGCGCTTGCAGGTGATCGGCAACGGTTCGATTGATTCGTGTCGCCATGTGTTCCGCGGCGAGGTTGATCCGGTCATCCCGATAGAGCCGGTCCACATGTTCCATGGCCGGCCAGATGATCTCGCGATACAGCGTTCGCGGCTCGGTGCCCATTTCAAGGGCACTGGTGATCAACTGCCGACATGCGGCACGATGACCACGAAGCAGCGGATTAAGATAATCGTTGAGCGTGAGGTTGGAGCTTCGAGTCGGCCGCGCCGGGGCGGGTTCGATGCGGGGGCTCGCTTCGGCTTGCTGAAGGCGCAGTTTTTGCGCGTTCATCATCGTGCGCGGGAGTTGCGGGAGAATCCCTACCTCCGCACGTCGACCCTCACTCGCCATCCGGTTCTCGCTGAATCCTGAAGTCGTATCGCTCATCTGAATCGCGCTCCCGTGTATGGCCCAAATCGATTACCAGGAAATGTTAGCTTGGCGATTCTTGGTAATCTGGGCAATATAGAGAATCGGCGCGAGACCCAAAAAATCTTTAGCCCCCATGCCGAATCTGCATCCGAATAGGCAGGAATTGCGACATACCGGGACAGTTCCCGGCGAAACGCACTCACACCCACAGGATTTTAGGGGGCGTTCGGCGCATCGACGGGGGCCGAGGACGTGATGGCGACGGCTGGCTGGGTCGGAGCCGTTGTCAGTTGCAAGGGCACGGCAAGCTTCAAGTCCGAAACGCGCCAACCATCCTTTCGACGGGTTAACCGAATCTCGATATCCGTCTCGATGGGGAGATTGAGGCCTTCCTTCAGCGCTGCCTCGCGGAGTCGTTTGTCCCCGTCCGGCCCCTCCGCGGGCGAGACACGCTGCCGCACCGCCTTGAGCAATTCCGCATCGCGAGGATTGACGGCCCGCACGGTGATCGTCGTCGAGTTGGGAGACTGGGTAGACTTAGGCCGTACCGACTGCAGGTCGATCCCATCCACGTAGTGCGCCACCGTGGAAAGCCAGGATTCGACGATCAGCGTCGTCGCCGTTTCTTCCTTGATGTCAGCCGGATACGCCTTGCTGTTGATGATTGACTTGTGAATCTCATCACGCGACGCCAGGACCAGCAGGCGACCGATCGCCTCCTCGTAGGACTTCAGGCGATCTTCCGACCCGAGACCGTCGCGCCGAGCGCGCTGCGCCTGCACCATGCACGCCAGCGCCGCGCGCGCAACCTCCAGCGGGGGCGCGTCAGCCGCCAGCGCCGGCTGCGACGCGCTGAACGTCACGTACTGGGTCGCCTGGTGCCGGCGCTTGTCCTCGCAACCGGGCGAGGTCATCAGGAGCAGGTACAGTGCAACCAGACCGATCCCCGACCATTCGTGCAACAAGGGCTGTTTCATCGGGAGCAGTCTAACGCGTCCAATCCACGCCCGGCAACATTGCTACGACCTGCTCCCGGAGCTAGACTTCCGCGCTGTGGCGGGGGCGACAAGTCCGTATGGCAATGCGATCCGACAGGTCCATCGAAGCCGCGACCCGAAGCATCGGGGAAGAGATCTTTCATCGGGCACAGGCCTGCGCCCCATCGATCGCTTCCATCGAGTACTGGCAGCAGTTCGGCATGAACTGGCTGACGCGCGATGAGGACCTCAAGCAACGGCTTTTCGAGTTCATCGCTGTGCTTCCCTCGGCCGACGGCGCACGGCAAGTCGCCGCTCAACTGGAACAAGCCCTGACCACGGGAAGCCGACCGGTTACGTCGCTCCCGCCTCCCGTGTTCCTCGCCGCGATGTTGAGCCGGCCGGGGTCGCCCTTGCGGGGGCTGGCCGGCGCGGCCGCGCGACATGGAAGCCTGACCATGGCGCAGCAGTTCATCTGCGGCGCGACGGCGGAGCAGGCCATTGAGAGCGTTCGCAGGCTTCGGCGCCAGGGCATGGCCTTTACGCTCGACGTGCTGGGCGAGGCGGTGCACGACGACGCCGTTGCGCTGACGCTTCAGAAGCGCTACATCGAGCTGATCGACCGCCTTAGTGCCGTCGCGCCGACATGGCAAGGCGACCCACGTATGGATCGGGCGCCCTTCGGCACGCTGCCCCGCGTCAACCTTTCGATCAAACTGACCGCCATCGTCAACGCGATGGACCCATCGCAGGGGGAGTCCGGAATTGAAGCCGTACTGGCCCGATTGAGGCCGATCTTGCGACGCGCCCGGAATCGGGGGGCATTCGTCAACATCGACACCGAGCATTACGCCATCAAGGACATGACGTTCGAGGTGTTCCGCCGCGTGCTGACCGAGCCGGAGTTTCGAGACTGGCCGGATTGCGGCATTGTCGTGCAGGCCTACCTGCGTGACGCGCGGCGCGACCTGATGGGTCTCGTTGATTTCGCCAGACGTCGCGGGACGCCGATCTGGGTCCGGCTGGTCAAAGGGGCCTATTGGGATTCCGAGACCGCCGACGCGCGCCGGCGCGGTGACCGGCCGCCGGTTTTTGTCCAGAAGCGCCTTTCGGATACGAGCTTCGAGGCCATTACCGGCATGATGTTGAATCACGTGGATGTGATCCGGCCTGCCTTTGCGAGTCACAACGTTCGATCGATCGCACACGCCCTGGCCCTTGAGCGCGCGATGGAACTGCCGCCGCGAACAGTGGAATTTCAGATGCTGACGGGAATGGGCAACCCGCTAAAGCGCGCCTTGGTGGACATGAACCAGCGGCTGCGCGTGTATGCCCCGTTCGGCGACTTTGTCGCGGGCATGGCATACCTCATTCGTCGCCTCATTGAGAACACCGCCAACGAATCATTCCTTCGCCAAAGCTTTGATCCGGATGCCGATCATGCCGCCCTGCTGGCGTCGCCCGGCAGCGCTGACGAACTCGACGAACCGGACGCGCCGACTCGGTCTTTCAAGCCAATCCTGCCGCACCCCGAGTTGGCGGGCACTGCGGGCTAGACGCCTTGCGCTGCTTCGTTGCCCCGGTCCCGCTGGCCGATATAATTCAGTGTCGATCCTCGCCGCATCCTCAACCCTCACTCGCCTCGGAGTCCGCCCCCTATGAGTTTCCGAACCGGTCGAATCACCGCCGGCCTCGTCCTCGGTGCCGCAATCTGCATGGGCATGTCCGGCCAGAGTTGCAACCTGTCGTTCCCCGCGAGCGGACCGCTGCCGGGGTCTGACCTCGAGGGCCTTTGGGCACTTCAGCGCGGCGACATTCGAATCACGTTCACCTGGAGCGCCAACGGCGGCGGAGAAACCCAGACTGATTCCACCACCGGGGAGCTTGACCCGCTCGACCCGGACGATTTTCCGCCTGAATTCGCACCACTGGTCAATCAATGGAACGCCGGACTTGCCGATCTCAATGCCTCCCTGGATGAGGCCTTTCCCGATGAAGTCGTCGTGACGTTCCCGCAATACGCGCGCATGCGGCTCACCAACCCGGCCGACACGAGCAAGACCGGCCTGGGCGCCATCAATAGCGATTACGAGTATTTCTTCCTGGGTGATCTGGCGGGCGGCGCAACGAACAACGGCAATCAGGACCAGGGCGCTGGAGCCCTTCTATCGGCCTCGACCATTACCGGAGCGTTCGATCCTGATGCGATGACCACTGAGGGCGAAGTCGCGCGCACGCTCTTCGTGGTGTTGAGCGGGCAGAATCAGAACAACCTTGCGTTCACAGCGCAGATCAGCGTGGATTACACGGGTGAATGGGTGGACGTGGTGCCCGAGGCCATCGCCGCGCTGGAAACATCTGGCGGGTTCGGCGCGCCGTAATGTTCCGGTGGACCATCTGGTCTATGCCAACTCGCGGCCCTGGGCATCGCGCATCGAGCCACAGAGGCAGAGCACGCCCTCAATAAACCCCCAGAGCGCGACGAAGCCGCAGCCCGAGCCTGGCATGCAGACAAACGTCGCCGCGCCGCCGGCCACCGTAATCAACAGCATCAGCAGGCCGATGCCCGTATAACCCAGATAGAAACGGTGAATCCCCAGCCAACCGAGGAAGATCCCCAGAAGGCCCGCCACCACGCGGCTCTTCAGCCCGACCGCGGGCAGCTCCCGCTCCAGCGGCAGCAAACCGAAGCCGGGCGATACAGGAGGCGCCCGGCGCACGTCGTCTCCTTCGTTGCCGAAGGATTGTGCGGAGCGTTCGGCACGCCGCGCGCCGTGGGCGGGCAACGTCGGCGCTTCGCCGCGCTCCAGCGCCACCCGCTGGGCATCGAACGCCGAGAAGACGGCCGCCAGTGCGACAATTGTATCCGCACGGCGCTGCACCTCCGTGCCGGATTCGACAAGGATCGTCTCGGGGATCAGGCGGCCTTCGCGCGCCCAATGGACGAGGGCATCCACGTCGGCCGGACCGTAACGCTGACCATCACTCCCGATGACGTAGTAATATACCAAAGGAATTCACCGCCTGGCCCAGACTCGGCGCTCCAAGGACCGCGGCTTGGCGGTTGGCCCCACCCGGGGCCGACAGGTCAGGGCAACTGGTCGGTCGTCTCGATCGCCGACGCGGAAGGCTCACTGGCGGGCCGCGCCTTATTGCCGGCAGACAAGGGATTGCCGGCACCGGCCGGATTATTCGGGCTGGCGCCTACCGGAGGAAGCTCACCTAATTCATCCGCGGGCGGCATCTTGCGGATCGAGAGATCAATGACCTCGCGCGCTTCGGCGATGGGAACGCGAGCCGACGGGCTGAATTTCTGCGTTCGCGTGTTGATGCCGACCAGCCGGCCGATCAGGTGGTCGGGGTTCGGATCGACGCCAACGGGGATGTCCACATACGCTATGGTCGCCTTACTGGTCGGATCGACGAGCCGGAAGCGACGGCTTTCCGGCGAGAAGGCGTGGCTCCGCCACAGTTCGCCTTCCAACTCGAAGCGCTCCATCGCCTTGGAGACCTTGCGGCGCAGGATTTTCATCCGCTCCTGGTCCATGTTGGCGCGATAGGCGGCAATCTCTTCCGCATCGGAATTCAAATCCTTGCGGGCCAGTTTGAGCGTCGCGCGATCGCGCAGCTGCCGCACACGAATCTTCGCCACTTCGGCGGGGACGTATTCCTCGGTCTGGTTGGCGATCTCCTCGTACTTCTTGCGCAATCCCTCGGAGTCCTGCTGCTCCAGCGGCTTGGCCAGCATCGCCACCAGTTCGCTTTCCAGCACCGTCAACATCGCCTTGTAACGGTCGGGCGTCTTGCGCGGCTGGCCGGCCGGAACGTCGGCTTTCTTCGGCGACGCCTTCGCGGCGGAGGCGGTTTTCTTGTCGGTCTTCGCGTCGGACTTGGCCTTGCCGGCGGCGGCGTCCGGATCCATCGCGGCCCCGTCGGCAGCCGAGTTCGCTGCCAGTTTCGTGTCACTCGCGACCTCACCCGGCTGGCTCGTCGCGACCTCATCGCCGCCTTCGGTCATCGGGACCTTGATTCCTTCGGTCGCGCCCGCGCCGGTTGGCGTCGCCTCCGCGGTCTTGATCGGCTGCTCATCTGCCGGCTGATTCGTTCCTGGTTGCGGCGGGACGGGTTTGCCGCCCTCGCCGCCGGCGACCGCGTTCCCCGGCTGCATCGGACTGGGCGGAATGTCCGCCGGCTTGTTTTCCGGGGGCAAGCTTCGCGGCTGGTTGCTCAAATGCTTTTCCACCATGCCGCTGCGCAGCCGCGCATCCACCGGACGAACGTACTGCTTGGAGATGTACAGCATGGCCCCCGACGGCGGCGCGATCTTCAGAAACCCGTCGGCCTCGCCCTGAATCTCGACCGTGTCGCCCTTGTTCAGCACGACCTGGGTCGCGTTTTTGCGAGACTCGAGCGAACTTCCCGCGCGAATATAGACTTTATCCTGTTTAATCGTGCCCTTCTTCGCTCCGGCCGCCCGATCGACCATCGCGGCATCGACGTAGCTGAAGCTGCCGGGAACCGGCGCGACCTGATACCAGCCGAACTTCTCCCCTAGCACGACAACGCGGTCGCCGTTGTTCAGCTTGGTCGTCGGGTACCAGTTGCTGCCCGCGCCGCTGCGCACATATACGTTGGAGGCGGTGACTTCACCCTCCCACGGGAACGGCGGCGGACTCCCGGCGGGCGCGTTCTGCCCGCGTGCCGAGACGGCAATGCCCAACACCAACAGAAGTGAATATGCGATGGACGCCTTGCGCATGACAAATCCTCCCTGCAAGCCCCGCGCGTCGAATGTGCTGCGCGCGATCCTTCGACCTAGCACGCCTTGAAAAATACGACCAAATGCGGGAAAAGTCAATCGCAGCCGCGTCGCCTCAACCGCCAGGCGGCGGCCTGTGACTTGTTTCGATGGAGCCTCTTGTGCTTGCATACGTGATCCGACATGCCGAATCGCAGTTCAACGTTGATCCGGCCGCGAGGCTGAACAGCGCGCTGACGCCGCGCGGCCTTCGCCAGGCCGCCGCCGTTGCCCGACGCCTGAAACCCGCGGCGATTTCCGCCATTTACACGAGTCCGTTTGACCGCTGCATGCAGACCGCCGCGGCGCTGATCGATGGCCGTTCGAACGTGCCTGTCTTCATTCGCCCGGAGCTATGGGAATATCACCATGTTCCCGCCGGCTCGCAGGTTGACACCGGCCTGGGCGGCATCGCGGACATCATCGCGCGATTCCCGTTCGCGAAGCCCTGTCCGGATTTCCCTGGCGCGATGAACTGGCCCGCCGTGGACGAATCGCGCGAGGCGATGCTGACGCGAACTCGAGCGATGGCGGACTTCCTGAAAGCGCGATGGACCGGTCCCGACGACACCGTGGTCGTTATCAGCCACGGCAGCCCGATCGCGCGGTTGATTGAGGCCTGGCTCACCGATACCTCCGGGCCGTCTTTTCGATTCGTGATCGAAAACGCGGCGCTGACGGCGCTGCGCCATGAGCCACCGCCCGAGCGCGGCGTTGCGGGCGTCCGAAGCCTGATCTGCCTTAACGACATTTCGCACCTCCAGAGCACAGGGCCGGCCCCTGCCTCGCACGACCTGCTCTCGCCGACCAGCTCGAACTTCAAGGCCGACGGAACGGTGAAGCCCCGCCGCACGTCGAGCTACTGGTAACGCGACACGCCTCCTGGGGGCTTTTTGCGAGGCAGGCGCGCGGCGGCTAGAATGGCGTTCGCATCACGAGGCGCGGGCATGGGAATCGAAAGCGTAGACATCGGTCCATTCACGATTGGCGCTGGGCGCCCGCTCGCTGTCATCGCCGGACCGTGCATCATTGAGTCCACCGAACACTGCCTGATGGTCGCCCGCCGAATGGCAGACATTTGTAAAACTCTGGGCCTGCCGTATGTCTTCAAGTGCAGCTTCGACAAGGCCAACCGCACCAGCGCCGACGGATTTCGCGGGCCGGGACTGGAATCCGGACTGGCCACGCTGGCGGAAGTGAAGCGACGCGTCGGCGTTCCGGTGTTGACCGACATTCACGTCGAGCAGCAGGCCGCGCCTGCCGCCGAAGTCTGCGACATCCTGCAGATCCCCGCGTTCCTCTGTCGCCAGACGGATCTCCTCGTCGCCGCCGCACGAACCGGCAAACCCGTGAACATCAAGAAGGGCCAGTTCATGGCGCCCGAACAGATGGTTCAGGCGGTGCGAAAGGTCACCAGTGCCGGCAATCAGAAGGTGCTGCTGACCGATCGCGGCTCGTTCTTCGGCTACGGCCGGCTGGTGAACGATTTCACGGCGCTGCCAGTGATGCGCGCCTTCGCCCCGGTGGTGTTCGACGCGACGCACAGTTGCCAGATTCCCGGCGGGCAGGGAACGCAATCCGGCGGGCTGCGGCAATACGTTCCCTTGCTGGCGCGGGCGGCGGTCGCGGCGGGTTGCGACGCCCTGTTCATTGAGGTCCACGACAATCCGGACGCGGCAAAGTCCGATTCGGCCACCGTCTTCCCGCTGGATCAGGTCGAAGGGCTCCTTTCAACCTGCCGAAAGATTCGCTCCGTAGTGGAATCGGGCTAAGCATCAACCTCTGCTCCAGTCTCGTGCCGAGCGCGCCGCATCGCCTCGTAACAGCTTGCCGCTTAGAAGCTTGCAACCCATTCGCCGGTTTGACGATCCCCCGCGAACCCCCTAGCATCAGGGTCCGGCCGGTGGTCGGCTGGATGCGTCCTCGCATCGAGGAGCGGTTTTTCTGCGAGGCATCGGCGAATCTCTTGGGCATGATCGACAAGCAGTTGTTGGACATCCTGGCGTGCCCGGCCTGCAAGAAACCCGTTCAACCGGAGACGGCGCGGCCTGGCGAAGACGTTCAGGGCTGGCTGGCCTGCACTGGCTGCGGCCTGCGTTATCCGATTCGCGAGGGCATTCCGGTCATGCTGGTCGATGAGGCCGCGTCGGGGGGCCCGTCGAACGACTGAAAGCAGAATCGAGGCTGCGAGGCGCTCCGGGCGGCCTTCGCGTATTCATGTTTGCCATTATTTCAGACATTCACGGAAACCTTGAGGCCCTGCGAACGGTCCTGGCGGACATCGACCAGCGCGGAATAAAGACAATCTACTGCCTCGGGGACATCGTAGGATATGGCCCGGAGCCGCGCGGCTGCCTCGATCTGGTCTCCCAGCGCGCGACGAAGTGTCTGTCCGGCAATCACGACCACGCAGTGTTCTACGAGCCGACGAACTTTAACGTGGCGGCGGAGAAGGCGGCCTACTGGACGCGCCAGGAACTGGAAAGCGAGCCGGACGCCGCGAAGCGGAATGAGCGCTGGCGATTTCTCGGTGGGCTGTCGCCGCGGTTTGAGATGGACGGCATCCTGTTCGTACACGGCTCGCCGCGCAAGCCCATCAACGAGTACCTGTTCCCCGACGACGTGTACACAAATCCCCAGAAACTGATGGCGAGTTTCGAGCGGATGGAGCAGTTGACCTGCTTCTGCGGTCATACGCACGTACCGGGCGTCTTCGTGGACGACCCCTATTTCGAGCCGCCGGATGAGCTGGCGAACTCCCGCTACGCCATCGGCGAGGAGAAAGTGATCATCAACGTGGGATCGGTGGGTCAGCCGCGCGATCGCGACCCGCGCGCGGCCTACGTGATCGTGAACGAGGACGAAGTGGAGTTTGTGCGCATCGCGTACAACATTGATGTGACGGCGCGGAAGATTCGCGACAATCCGAATCTCGACGATTTTCTTGGCGCGCGGCTGTACGAAGGCAAGTAGCGGCCGATCGGCGCCCGCGACGACTGCAAAGCGAGTGAAAGAACCGAATGGATTCTCAAAGCAAACGGACCCTCCTCGCGATGGTCATCTGTCTCGCCATCCTCATGGGATGGTCGAAGCTGATGGAAATCTGGTACCCCCTTCCGCCGCGGACGGCGACCACGACCACCGCGACCGCGACCACACAGGACGCCCTGGCAAACGGCGGCTCGACAACGGAAGCCTCCACGTCGCAAGAGGCAACCCCCGGAACCCCGTCCGGCGCCCCAAGTAATACAACCGTCGCGCCGACCGCCGCCTCGGGCGTTGCCGGATTCTCGGTCGCCGGCGAGGCAGAGGGCGGTCTCATTACCATTGGCGACGACCACAGCCGCGAGGTGAAGCGCGAGCCTCGCAATCCCTTCGCCTGTGCCGTCACCGTTCAGGCGCGCGGGGCATCGATCGCCTTCGCCAGGCTTGCTGACTATCGCAACGCGGTCCCGCGCAACCGCAAGAACCCGGATCACGACCCGTACAAACTTCTCACGATGATCGAGGACGCGTCGAACGGGAAGACGCTCGCATCGTTCGCCGCGCAAACGCTGAAACTCGTGGACGACAACGCCACGATCGACCTTGAAAGCGTCAACTGGTCCGCCGACCGCCGCGCCGATAGCACGGGTGAGTCCGTCCTCCTCTCCACGTCGATTCGGCAGGCCGGCGCCGACGTGTTGAAGCTGCGCAAGATCTACCGTCTCGAACACGATTCGCTGCTGATGCGCGTGCGGTACGAGGTGGAAAACGCATCGTCGCGCGATCGCCGAATCGTCTGGCAGGAGAACGGGCCGCTGGGCGTTAAGCAGATTGACTCGCAGCACGAGGATCGTCGAGTCGTGACAGCGGTATCGGATTCATCGGGGCAGATTTCAGCCGGTCCAGTTACGATGCGGGCCGAGGTCCACAAAGAAGGCGACGAGAAGGAGCTGGTGCCCGGCGACAAGCAGTTCATCTGGGCGGCATTAAGTAACAAGTATTTCACCGCCCTGCTTGCGCCGGTCGCGCCGGACGGATCGCGCGACAAACCTGGGACGTTGAGCAAAGTCGTGGCGCGGTCGCCGCTGGGTGCGGGCGAGGGGCTGGATGATCTCACGTTTGCCGTCACCTACGCGCCGAGCGCCCCGATCAAGGCCGGCGGCACGCATGCCTTTGAGACAGACATTTATCTTGGGCCTAAGAGCGCCGCAGTCATCGGAGCGGTTTCCGGGGCCGGACCGCGCAGGTTCGAGCTGATCAACGCGCCCGACGCGTCGATGTGCACCTTCGCCGTGTTGCGCGCGGCCATGCTCTGGCTGCTCAATCACGCCTATCGCATCGTGGGCAACTACGGCATCGCCATCATCGTGCTGGTTCTGATCGTTCGCACGATCCTGCACCCGATCTCCAAGCGGGGGCAGATCAACATGATGAAGATGCAAAAGGGCATGGCGGCGCTGAAGCCCAAGCTCGAAGCGTTGCAGCAGCAGTTCAAGAATGACAAGCAGAAGCTGAACGAAGAGACGATGAAGCTCTACCGCGAGGAGGGCATCAACCCCGCCGGTCAGATGCTGGGCTGCCTGCCGATGTTTCTCCAGATGCCGGTCTGGGTCGCGCTCTGGACGACGCTGAACACAAACATCGACATGCGACACGAGGCGTTCTTCGGCTGGATTCGCGATCTGTCGGCGCCCGATGCGCTGATCCCCTTCTCCGGCACCTATCACATCCCCCTGCTGGGCGCGATGATGGGGCCGGTCCACGCCTTCAACCTGCTGCCGATCATCATGACCATCACCATGTACGCGCAGCAGAAAATCATGCAGAAGATGACCCAGCCCGCCGTGCCGCCCGCCCCCAAGTACGACGAGCAGGGCCGCGTCATTCCCGACCCGATGGTCCAGCAGCAGAAGATCATGAACTTCATGATGATCTTCTTCGGGTTCATCTTCTACAACTTCCCCAGCGGGCTGAATCTGTACATCCTGACCAGCAACATCCTCGGCATGGCCGAACAAATCTACATCAAGAAGCAACTGAAGCGGCGCGAGGAGCGCGGCGACTTCGACCCGAAGCCCGCAGGTCCACAGACGCCCAAGAAGCCCTCGTTCTTCCAGCGCATGCAGGACCGCGCCGAGGAGATGCGCAAGCTTCAGGCCGAACGGCCGCAGACCATGGAACCGAAGAAACGCAAGAAGCCGCGATTCTGATTGCATCCGGTTCGACCGGAGTGCTCAACGATTGATATCGAGACACCATGACCGGCGCTGCGAATACGCCTGATGCCAACCCCTCATCTTCTGACGGCGCTGCGTCTCCCCCTCAGGGAACTCCTTCGCCGCGCGCGTTTTGTCACGCAACCGGATTCGTGTATCAAAGCGCCGGGTTCCTGCTTGCGCTGTCTACGTGTTGCTGGTGGTCCTTCGCCGGGCGGTTTCAGTCCGAAGCCCGCCCCGCCGAGCCGGACCGCCGTGTTGTGGTTCTGACCGAAGACGCCACCGCCGCGCAGAAGTGGTCGCTCGCCGCCGTCTGCGTGAGTTTCGTTGGCGGGTTGGCGCTCACGGCCGCCGGCATCGGCCTGCAAAGCGATCGCTTGCGCAGCGGTCGCGGCGTGATGGCGCTCACGGCGTGCGCCGCGCTGTTTCACTGGGCCTATCTTGTAACGGCCGCGTTGACGTTCGGCGGAATTGGAAAGCTCATTACGGGCGCGGTGCTGGCGCTGGCGTGGACGGTGTTTTTCCTGCTCGCGGGGGTGAGCCACGGCGTGCTGCAACGGCATCCGCCGGCTAGAACGCCAGAGCTCCTGACTTCGCGCGATGCGGATGCGTTGCGAAATGAGCTTTCGCTTCGCTCACGAGATAAAACGAACCCGTGATGCAGATGAGGTCGTCGCGCGTGACGGCCTTCTCGGCAATCTCGAGCGCCGTCGCCAGGTTCGGAGCGGTCTGGGCCATGCGCCCGCTCAATTCCACGAACGCGGCGGCCAGTTCGGCCGGGTCGGCCGATCGCGGCGAGTTGATCCGCGTGAAGATGACCTTGTCGGCGCCGTTCTGAATCAGGCGCAGCATACCAGTCACGTCCTTGTCGGCGCAGCAGCTGAAAATGACCACGGTGGAATCGCAGGTGATGTTCTGGCCGATGGCCCGCATGAGCGCGTCGATGCTGGCGGCGTTGTGCGCGCCGTCCGCCAGGACGCGCGGCTCATCGCAGAGCATCTCCATGCGCCCTTCGAGGCTGACTTTCGCCAGTCCAGCGATGGATGCTTCCTCGTCGAGCTTCAGACCGTTGGCCTTGAGCTGATCCAGCAAGCCGACCGCCAGGCCGCAGTTGATCGCCTGGTGCTCGCCGACAAGCGGCACGGGCAGATGGTCGAAGTGGCTCGTCGCCGTCGTGATGCAAATGCGCGCCTGCGGACCCGCCACGCGCGACGATTCGAAGCGATAACTGAACTCGATTTCGTCACCCTCGAACTGGAGCGGGCAGCCGACGCGCTCGGCGACCTTGCGAAGCGCGGTCTTCACGTTCTTGGGCTGCGGCGCGCTGATGACCGGCACCTTCTCCTTGAAGATGCCTGCCTTCTCCTCGGCGATCTCCTCGAGCGTGTTACCGAGCTGCGCCATGTGATCGTGGCTGATGCTCGTGATGCCGCAGACATCTGGTCGCAGGACGTTCGTCGCATCGAGCCGGCCGCCCAGGCCGACTTCGACCACGGCAATTTCGACCTTCTTGTCGCGGAAGTACAGAAACCCCGCCGCGGTGAGAATCTCGAAATAAGTCGGTTTGTCCGCGCCATAGTGCCGGGAGATGTCGGCGATCCGCGCGATGTAGCGCGTCAGGGCCGCTTCGGGAATCTTGTCGTCGTTGACAACGATGCGCTCGCGCACATCCATGATGTGCGGCGAGGTATACAGCCCGACGTTCATGCCGTTGTTCCGCAGCATGTGGTAGAGCATTGTGGCCGTCGAGCCTTTGCCCTTCGTGCCGGTGATGTGAACGCTGCGAAACGCCTTGTGCGGATTGCCCAAGTCGGTCATGAGTCGCTTCATCCGACCGAGCGTGAAGGCGGCGCGCTGCTTGGCCGTGGGCGGGCGGCGCTCGTAGTTCACCTGCGCGCCGAGGTAGTCCATCGCCTGGCGGTAGGTTCGGATTGATTTGGAGGCCCCGGGCGAAACGGCAGCTGACGCCGGATTGACCGCGATGTCGGGCTTGCCGGCATGCCGGTGCGCGACGGCACGCTTGCCGGACGAGGTACCGCTCTTGGCGGGCTTTCGGGGGGCTTTTCGGGTCTTACGCGCTGGAGTAAGGGATCGTCCCATAGAGTGCGATGATACGTCAAATAAAGCCAAGGGTCAAGAATCGGGGCGACGATTGCGAGCGGATTCCTGCTGTCGCTCGCTCATAACTACTGCGATTACAACCCCTTAAGAGAGCTGCGTCGCAAGAACCAACCTCCAAAAATATCCCTAACATCGACGTGTCCGATAACGAAACCGCCTCGCCAGAAACCTACCTTCTTATAACGTTCCGGATGTGCAAAGGTTCGGACTCGCCGTCGGATTCGAGTGATATCGGACGTCAATTGCCCGCGGCCGATTCAAATCGCTGTGCTGGCGAGCAAGTGGATCAACCCGGAGAATGCCCGATTCGGCAACGAGAGGGAAAATGGAGCCGGCAGGAACAAGGATCGTTCGCTGTTTTCACTGCAAGGGCCTGATGAAGGTCTCGGCGCGGGCGTTGTCCGTATTCTGCCCGAGCTGTCAGAAACGTGTGAACCTCGAAGACCTGCGCATCACCGGGACGCACCCCGGCAAGGTGCTCATGACCTGCGGCGACATTCTGATTGAACACACCGCCCGGTTGAACGTCGATGTCTTCGGGCGGCGCGTCGTGGTGTACGGCCGCGTGGTCGGGCAGGTGCTGGCGAACGAATCGGTGGAGATCGCGTCGACCGGCCGCGTGATGGGCGACATTCGCGCGCCGAAGATCATCGTGCAGGAGGGCGCCGTCATCTCCGGGCGATGCGAAATGGTGCGAGTTGATCCGCTCTTCGGCGAGCTGCGCGAGACCGGCCCGGCTGCACGCCCTGATCAACCGATCGACCCACCGGCGAGCGAACCCGCCTCGCAGACGCCCCCCCCGTCCACCGCGCGCGGCCCAGCCACGCGCCGGCTCCAGCGGCCGACCGACTCGGCGAACTAAAAAGTCGCTTGTCTACTATTTGCCGGGTTCCGAGTCCGCCCGGGACGAGGCCTCGCTGGCGGACGGCTCCGGCAGAGGAAGCGGGTTCTCAAAGCCCTTCTGGCGGCACAAGGCATCGATCACGTCGTCAAACGCGCTGTGGTGGTACTCGTTCAGACGAAGCGTGCGCGGGGATCCGTGGTCATCGTAGATCAGGTCCACCCAGCCTTTGTCCGCAAAACGACTGATGTCGAGCGATTTCATCGCGCTCCACGGGATCGGCCCGGTTCCGGCGACCGTCAGCCCGGCGTCGTTCAGCACCATGCGCGTGCGCCGAAGCATGAGATTAAACACGATCAGGTACGCGGTCAGTCCGATCAGGCCCATCGCAATGTACTGTTGGAGCCGGATATCCATCGCGCTCTTGGGCGTGCGCATCACCGTCAACCGAGCCGGCGCGCCGCGCTCGATGGACAATTTGAAACCCAGCGCCGGTCCGAAGTAAAACCAGGCATCGGAACTCTCCAGCGAGGGCGGACCGCCGACCGCTGCCTGAAGAATATCCCGCGCAGCGTCGGTGGAAGGGGCCTGCTTCGCTTCTTCCATGAACGGAAGAATCGACTCGGTGATCGACGGATAGACCGTCGCCGAGGTCGCCTTCTCGCGCAGCTCGGGCGGCATCTGCTTGAGCAGGTCCTCGAAGTTCTTGGCCGGGTAGCCGACCCATCCGTCGTATGCGAACCATGCGGCGAAGAACGCCACCATGAGCAGCATGAGCAGGTTACGAATGGAACGCTCGGTATTGGGGCCGCTTTCAATGTGCATGGAGGCATTCTGCCCGAAGGGCCGAAGACGTCAAATAAGGCATGGAGAATTGTTTCGCGCCGCACCGTGAAGCGGCGCACGGCCTTTAACCGGGCTGCTGAAAGTGTAGCAGACCGACGGTGAGTTTGGGCACATCCTCCGATTTGATGACAAAGACGCGGCCGGGCGTCGAGGCGAGCGAGGCGAACCGGCTCTGGCTGTCCGGCCCCCTGGCGGACAGGTTGAGGGTTATCGAATCACCGGAGGTGGTCTGAACCGTAATGGACTGCTGGGGGGCATCCAGCCCGTAGTCGGCCGGCTTTGCGCCGTCGTAGGTGACGTATCGCGCGGCGCGGAGGTCGCGCAGCGTGGAACAGAATTGGGTGATTTTGGCGACATCGACGGCGAAGGTGTCCTCTCCCCGGAGCCGCCAATTCTCGCCGACCTTCTCGAACAGAAAATTGGTGCTGCCGTCGCTGCGAAGCTGGGTGACGTCGGCCGGCTCGAACGACGCGACGCGCGTCGAGAAGAACTCGGCTTCGAGGTTCTGAATCACGCGGGCGTCAATCTCGCAGATGCGATCGCCGCCCTCGGCCATAGCGAAGACGCGCTCGCCGTCCAACTCGCGCGCGATCAGGACGGCATGGCGAACGATCGGCTGCACCGGCAGCTCCACAGGCTGGCTGGTTTGCGTCGCGGGCGGAGGCGGCGCAGGCGCTTGTGTCGAAACCGTGGCACGAACGACGGGCTTGTCCAGCCCAAGCTTCTTCGCATCGGCCGCCAGCCCAATCACGCGTCGGCCTCGCAGATTCGACAGATCGGCCAGCGCCGCGTTGAGGATGCCCTGTTCGCAATCGCCCTGAATCGGCGCGACGAACTTCCACGCGGCGCCCTGCTTTGCCATATTGAGCGTCTTGCCATCGCGCGAAACTTCAAACTCGATGACGTGATCGCGCGTGAACCGGACCAGGTCGCGACTCCAGAAGGAGAGCGGCCCGGCGGCCAACTCATCCGCCACTTTCGCGGGGATGACGGCGATGGCCAGATCCTGCTCGTTGCGCGCGTAGGCGCCGGTCCTGCTCGGTGTGTACTGCCCGATGGCGAGTCGCAGCGGCTCTACCTGGCCCTCGAGCGTCAATTCGATTCGGGCGCGGGGCGAATCGAAACCCATCACCGGCGTGGGCGTCGGTTCAAAGCCGACGGCCTTCAGCTCTCGCAAATTTTTGAGCAGGTCTTCCACGGCGGCCAATTCGGCCGGGCGCGCCGGTTCGACGGGCGTGGCCGGCTCAAGTTCCCACTGGCCGGCGGCATTCTTAACCAGCGTGACCGTGGTTTGCCCCGAAATATAGACAATTTTCTGAGGATTGCGGCCGGCCAGCGAGACGATCGTCTTGTCGCGCAACTCATCCAGCGGCAGTTGCAGGTCTTTCACGCTGCTCTGCAGCACGTCGAAGACCGACGGAAGGGCCGGTTCGAGCATTCGCGCGAAGACCATCTCGTCGGCCACGCCGCCCAGCGCCAGCTTGAACGTATGCGTTTCCACGTCGAACTGCGGCTCGGCCGGCGCGGAGGCCGGCGCCGTGGTCGTCTGCGGGCGCGGCGTCTTCTTCTCCGTCACGACGGTCACGATCGTGCGCGGGTTCTCCAGTCCGTAGGGCCGCAGGTTCTTCGCCTCGTCGTCGACGAACTTGTTCGCGTTCAGGTTGGCGGCGGCCGCAAGAATTCGGTTCACTACGAGCCGATCGGCGCGGGCCTTGTACGGCGCGTCGATGTTCCAGTGTTCGCCATCGCGCACAAGCACGTATGACGGATCGCCCTGAATCTCGATCCGCACAGCATCGGACTGCACAAACTCCGTCAGGCGCTTGCCGCGATAGTCGGCAAGGCTCTTGCGTAATTCGGCGGAGACATCCGTATCAACGAGGTAGATCGTCTCGTCGCCCTGCTTCTGCACATAGGTCTTGGCCGACAACGCCTGCCGCGCGCCGATCATCAACACGACCGAGCGCCCCTCGCCGTCCTTCAGCGTGATGGTACGAATTGGACTGGCCAGGCCCGACATCTGCTCGGTCGGTCGCTCGGCATCGCCCGCGGGAAACGCGCGGCTGTAGCGCATCTCCTTGTACATGGTTGTGCTCATGGTCAGGGCGTTGTAATCGGCTGGACCGGGGACGGGGGAGGTCATCTTCGCCTTGCCCGTCTCGATGGAGAACTTGAGCGGCGCGGCCGTGCCGGACGACGCGACCTCGAACTCGCGAATCTCACCCAGGGGCGGGTCGATCAGGCGCTTCGGACCCGCAACATCGTCGAGCGCCGTCGGCGATTTAGACGTCGAACTTGCCCACCACAGGCCGACGACGGCCACGCCCAATGCCAACACCAAGCCGATTGTCGTATTGCGATTCATGGCTGCCTAGCTGCCTTATCACTGTTGTTTGCAGGACCTGCTCTCCGCGGTCCGAATCCAACGCCTTGTCCCGCTCGACGCCCGCGATGCAAGTCAGCGGCGACGAACGGACCAGAGAATCACACCGGGAATGAAGACCGCCGCCGGCCAGATGCCCCAGACAAACGCCTGCACGAGCTTGCGCCGGGCCGGCTCGATCGGCTCGACGCGCGGCACGGGCACCGGTCCGCGCGCGATCCATTGCGGCTCGCCAATTAACCAGTAAAGCGAATTCACGAAGAGGTCCACGTTCTCCGCCGGCGGCGGGTCCAGCTTGAGCGTGTCGCCCTCCGACCAGACGGGCTGCGAGAGGAAGTCATCTCGAAGCGCCGCGCCGAAACCGCAGACGACGATGCGACCCTTTTCCTTGTCGCCTTCCTTACGCTCGGCGGCGACCATGAGGTTGAACGGTCCGTGCGGCGGCATGGCCTTGACCGTGACGCGCCCTTGTGCGGACGGGTCCTGCACCTTGTCGATGATCTCCATCAACGTGTCGATGTTGGCGGCGATATAGTTCTCGCTATCCGAGACGCCGGCAATACGTGAAGCCGTGACGCCGTCGGGCAGTTTGTCGCTCACGTTGACGAGGCAGGCATCCTGCACCAGGAACCGCGTGCCGGTCATCGGGTTGCTGATGGCGTGATCCGAGAAGACGCCAACGGGCATGTGAATGAACTTGCGCGGCACGACCTGAAAGCTGTTGGCAGCCTTCACGTCGGGTTGAATCCAGACGACGCGTTGCGAGTTGTCCACGGCGATGCCCCAGTCGGTCGTGAGGATCGGGCCGTAGCCGTAGGGCGGCGTGATAGGCGGGCCGCCGAACATGCCGCCGGCGGTGATCTCCCAACTCGCGAGGAACAACACGCGGGCGTTGTCATCGAGCAGTTGCTTGATGCGCATGCGTTCCGGCTCGCCGAAGCTCTTCTCGCCCTGCTGCGGACCGAAGGGCGACTGCTGGGCCGGCGGAGGCGGAGGCAGACAGACGTATACAGGTTGCGTGCCCTCTTCGGCCTTGGGCATCTCCGGCGTCGTTGCCATGTTCCAATCAATGACCTTGAAATTGGAGGCCTCGAGACGCTTGCGCAGTTCCGACAAGCGATTGGAGGGCACCCAGCTTTGCGGGGGCGGCGGCATGAACTGGTTGCGCTGCTGCGGGGGCGGCGGCTCGAAGAACGTCAACACGACCGTGGCAAACGGCTTCTCGCGCATCAGCCCCAGCAACGCCGACGACAACGCCGAATCGCCGTTGAAGCTTCGCGCCGTTTCAGCCGCGGTCCCCTGCCCGGCAATACTCTCCCGCACCGGCCACGCCTCGTTGAAACCGACGAGCCGAAGCCGACCCTGGTATTCGACGATGATCGAGTTCTCCTCCTTGAGCGTGTCGGCCATCGAACCGAGTTTCAACTCCGGCAGCGCAGCAAATTTGCCGTCCAGGGCGGTCACGGCCTCGACCTTGTCGCCAAAAAGGTTTCCGCCGGCCGCGGCATCGAGCAACGCCTTCGACCCCGGATCGACCGTGGCGAGCCGGTCACACAAATCGGTGAGCAGCTTTCGACACGACTCGGCGTTCTGCTCCATGACCTGCACATTCTGCCGCGCACCGCGAAGCGCCTCATTCAGTTGATCCGGCTTGTTCGAGTCGATCACGCCGAGAATGACCAGCCGTGCCTTGCTTAACGTCTGGCTTGCCTGTTGCAGGACATCGCCGACGTCCATCCGCGCGGTCAGCGGCCCCATCTGGACCGAGGCGGCCCAGCTCAAGTGCTGCGTCGCGGCGGGGTACATGCGTGCGAAAGCGTCGACCTTTCTCACGAGGCCTTCGAGGTCGGCGCCGACTTTGACGCCCGCATCGGCAAACGACTTCAGCGCCGTGGGAATGTCCTTCGGAAACGGTGCGGCGTCATCGCCGACAGCCTCGCGGAGCGGGGTAATCATGGCCACGAGGTCTTCCGCGACCTTGCGCAGCGTCGCGATGTTCCGCGCGTCGGGCTGCGAGGCGTCCCTGCCGAGGTCCGACAGGTCACGCATGCGCTTGGTGATCAATTCAAGATGGCCCTTCACTTCGCCGAGCGCGGTCTTGGCTTTGTCGACGGCGTCCTTGTACTTGGGAATGCCGCCGGCCGGGGTTAGTTCCGCAATTTCTTCGTGCACCTTTTTGAGCGTCTCGACGTCGGCCTTGAGCGTCGTAAAGATGCTCGTGAAAACGGGGAAGTCCGACAGCCAGCTTTGACCACCGACCAGTTGCCCCGCCTCGGCGACGCGCTGCTCGATGACCGCGAGCAGTTCCGCCCGAAGTTTCTCGAACTCCGCCAGGGCCGCCTTGTGTTGATCAGCCTCGCCGGAGAACTTCTCGCTCAAGTGCGCGACGAGCTTTTCGCGCTGCATCGGGCTGGTGACCAGCGTCGCGCGGACCGCCGGGCTATACCGCTGCATCTCGTCGAAATATTCCTGCGTGCGCGAGACGTAGTTGCGCTGCGCCTCGTCGTCCTCACCGGATCGATAAAGCATCGAGAACGTCACGTCGCCCTTCAGGCCGTCGAGGATGCTCTTGGTGCGATCGCTCAAGCCGTAGTTGCCGGTCGAAGTAATATCGTGCCGGTAGCTCTTCTTCGCCGCGATCATGTTGACCACGACGAGAATCGCCGCCGCGACGACGACGGCCAGGACAACGTTGGCCCCGATGGAGAAACGCTGCGCGAAAGAGCCTTCGCGCGCGTCCGATGCTGTGTTGCTTACCGCCATCTGCGCGACTCCAGAACCTTGACCGCCAGGAACAGGAAAAACAGCGTGGCGGCGACAAAGAAAACGATTGATTGCGTGTCGAAGAGACCCTTGCTGAAATCCTCGAAGTGGTGCAGCACGTTGACGTAGCTCAACGTCGAGCGCCAATCACCACCCGCCAGGCCCGCGAAGTAGTCCACCGCCGTCGTCAGCAGCCCCAGCATCGCAATGCCCACGAGCGCCGCCACCAACTGATACCGCGTGATCGCGCTGGCGAACAGGCCGACCGACACGTAGAACGACCCCAGCAGGAACATGCCGAGATACCCGTACAAGATCGCGCCCAAGTCGCGCCCGCCGTGCATCATGAGGATGATGGCATACACGGCCGTGCTGACGATCAAGGCGGCGAAGAAGGCCATGACGCCGAGGAACTTGCCGAGGACGACTTCCACGTCGGTAACGGGGGCGGTCATCAGCGCTTCGATCGTGCCGGATGCGAATTCATCCGCCAGCAGCCGCATGGTCAGCATCGGCACGGCGAAGATGAGCAGGATGGCGATGCCGTCGAAGAGCACGCGCATGGTCGCCTCGCCGCCCTCGACCAGCGTGCGTGTCATGAACAGGTAACCCGTCGCGAAGAGAAACACCGCGGCGACGATGTACGCCACGGGCGAGTAGAAGCTCGCCGCCAGTTCGCGCTGGGCCAATGGAACCACGTTTCGCATTACGACTGCACCTCCCGCCGCGCGGCTTTCTGCTCCTGGGCTTGCTGCGCGACGATCTGCACGAAGAATTCTTCCAGGCTGCCCACTTCAAGCCGCAGCTCGCGCAGGCTCCAGCCCTTTTGCTTCACCACTTTGAAAATCTCCTCGCGCGGGTCGCTGTTGACGCGCGACTCAATCGTCACGCGGTGCCAGCCGTTGTCCGACTCGCGCGAGACGCGGCTGACGCCATCGACCGCCCCGAGCGCGGTTTCGATTTCCTTCTCCGGGCCGGAGACCTCTGCGATCAGCCGCGAGCCGCCGCGGATGCGCTCCTTCAATTCCGCGGGCGAACCGCTCGCCACGATCCGCCCGCCGGCGATGATGATCGTCCGCTGACAGGTCGCCTCGACCTCGGGGAGAATGTGACTGGAGAGCAGCACGGTGTGTCGCTTTGCAAGGTGCTGGATCAGATTGCGCGTCTCGCGAATCTGCGTCGGGTCGAGGCCGATTGTCGGTTCGTCGAGAATGAGCACTTTCGGATCGTGCAGCAGCGCATCGGCCAGGCCCACGCGCTGCTTCATGCCCTTGCTCAACTGGTGAATCGGGCGGTCGATGAAATCACCCAGCCAGCAGGTCTCGACCACGCGGTGAATCGCGCTGGCCCGCGCGGAGCGATCCAGCCCGCGAATCTTCCCGCGAAACGTCAGGTACTCCCGCACGCGCATGTTCATGTCCAGCGGCGTGCTTTCGGGCAGGTAGCCAACGATGCGCCGCACGGCGAGCGATTCGGTGAAGACATCGTGCCCGCCGATCGACGCGCTGCCGCTGGTCGCCGGCATGTAGCACGTCAGGATGCGCATGGTGGTCGTCTTACCCGCGCCGTTGGGGCCGAGGAAACCGACGATCTCGCCTTCCTCGATGGAAAACGAAATGCCGTTCACGGCTCGGCGTTGACCGTACTGTTTAGTGAGGTTCTGTACGCGAATCATGTCACGTCCAATACCGGTTGTGGTAAGTGTGCCCGCGCGACTGAGAAACCCGGCAGGCGTCCTTCGTCAATCGGTCAATAGTTTTGTCGTTTCACGCGCCGCGCGCCAAGTGTTACATCAGCGGGCGCCAGCACCGTTCACGGCGGGTTCCACAGATCGGCCAACCGCTCGACCTGGCCCGTCGCAGCCCTTTAACTACCGCGTCCAACTCGCGGAATATGCGACATTTAACTCACTAACGCAAGACCGAATCGGCGCGGGGAATTCGGTCGCCGAGTGGAGCCGGATTCACGAGGTTTACGATCTTGTTACAGGTCGCATGGGTGCTTGCACGCCGCCGGCTGTTTCGCGCGGTTCGCTTGCTGAATCGAATCGCCCGGGCGATACTTTCCGTCACCTCGCCCTCGAACGGAGTCGACTTCCATGCGATGGTCTTCCTTTCCTGCCACGTTTCGCGGCCACGTTGTCACGTCGGTTCTCATGGGCACGCTGATCGCCGGCGCGCCGGGCTGCTCCACGCTCAATCTCGGTCAGTTTCTGGGTGGCGGCGGTGGTGGCGGTTCGTTCGGTCTGCTCATCAACTCCAACCTCGCCAGCAATGTTCTCGGCGGCATCAACCTCGCCGACGGTTCCAGTGCGTTCGCCTTCGGCAGCTTCAAACCCGACGGCAGCATCAACGAGGTCACCGGCGCGGTCTTCACCGACCCCGATGGCAACGTGACGCAACTCGAACTCGACGGCGGTCTGCCGAGTAAAGCCGTCGGGCCGGACGGCAGCCGCATCGACGTGACTTACACCGAGCGGACGGCCACGCGGCTGAAGGGCACGGCAACGCTAACGTTCGCCGCGCTGGACGACGCGGACAAGGTTCAGACGATTTCGTTCGACGCCGACCTGGCGGAGGCGGCGGAGCAACTCGCGCAGGAAATCAAGGCGCTGCTGGGGTTGGATGTCTCCGACGAAGCGCCGCCCGAAGACCCGGGCGGGCGGATCAAGCGCGTCGACGGCGGCCCGACTTCCGCCGACGTGTCGAGATTAATCGCGGGGCGCGATATCGCGACGGTTGTGCAAAACGTCGCCGGCAAGGACGCCGCCACGGCGCAGCTCATCGCGCTTTTCTGGGGGCCGACGTACATCTACGCGTTCGCCAGCCTCGGCTACGTCATGGTGCAACTCATGGGCAAGATCATTGGTGTGGTGGTCGAGGCGCTCGTGAACGTCGTCATCGGCCTGACGCGCGCGATCGTCACGGCCATGTTCACGCCGTTCGTGCTGATGGGCGAATTGCTTCGCCAGGCGGTGCATCAGCCGCTGATCGTGCTGGCGTTGATCCACGGCCAGAACGCCGGGGGCATCTGGGTTCCGCCCGCGCCGGACCTATGATGGAAAAACGTCGAAACGTCAAAAAGTCAAAAAGTCGAAACGATGAATCCGAGCCGCCGCAGTCATGCGGCGGAATCGATCCGCGGTACAGGGTGGGCACCGCCTACCACGACAGCGCGACGCGATACCAAATGGTGGGCCGTGCCCACCTTACATTGCCGCGATCGGCCGGGCGATGCCCGCGGCCCAGGTCGCGCGGGCGAGCTTCGCCTCGTCGGCGAAGGCTCGGCGCAGCCGCAGCGCGAGAATCAGACTCAAGATCAGGAAAATCGGCGTTGCGATGATTGTCGAGCACAAGATCGCCTCGCCCGCGCCCATCCCGCCGCCGCCGCCTCTGCCGAGTGTTTCCGCAACAACCGCTCCGCCGATTCCGACGAGCGCCAGAATCACCCATCCCCACATGATGGTCCGGCAGGACGAAGCCAGCTTGGTGTTCGGAATCCGAAGCGCCATTCGTCGCAGATAAATCAGCACGGCGAAGAAGAAAATGACAAGATTGACCCCGGACACAATCCCGACGAGTTCTTCCGCCGGCTCCTGACCCGCGAGAAGCTCGGTGTTCGTCAGAAAGCCCAGACCAAAGCCGAGCACCTGCGTCACGCGAACCAGTCGGCGCGCGGTGATTCCCTGATCCGGCGTCGCGGCGGGATCCGGAGCGGTCAATCTCCAGTAGCCGATGAGCGGGACGAGGCTCAACAACAGGATGAACCCCTGAAAGAGCGCCGGCGGCGCCACGCCCTGCCGGGTCAGCACGCCGGTGATCAGACCACCGACGAAACCGATGGCGATTCCAGCCATGACCCAGTTCAGGCCCGACGCGACGGTCCCCACCCAGTCGGGATCGCAGAACTTGAGAAAATCGCCGCGCAATGACCGACCGACCGCTGTGCCACATTCGGGGCACACGCGGCCCTCATCCAGCCCGCGGAGGTTGTAGCCGCATTTGATGCAGGGCACGTCCGTCGCGATCATGCCGGCTTCGTCGAACGGTATCGCCTTTGCGTGCGTTGGAATACCGCTCAATGCAGGAACTCCCAGCCCGTCAGAATCGGAAATCGTATAAAGACAGGAATCCGCCGTCAACGCCGGTCCGAAATCCGAGCCGCCGCAGTCATGCGGCGGAATCGAACCGAGCCGCGACCGTCAGGGAGTGGGTTCCGCTCTCGTGCCACTGCTTGAAGCAGTGGCACACTACAAGCTGTCTCAGAACTCCCTCTCCTTTCCAGGGAGAGGGTTGGGGTGAGGGTGAATCATTTCGTTTGAACTACTTTTCCCCCTCACCCGACCCCTCCCCCAAGGGGAGAGGAGTTTTGAAACCGGTTCCAGGCAACCCAGCACGCAACACGTATGGAGAACAGCATTGCGATTGCACGGCGCCGCGCCGTAGCATGGCGTGAAGATCGCGACTCTGCGAAACGAGGTGCCATGTGCCGCCGAAACTGATTCCCTACTCTCTCCCTGCGCGTGACGTCGCGTGGCAACTGCACCGCGGCCGCGAATTACTCGCCGAACTGGAAGGCCGCCGAAGCTGCCGCGATTTCTCGCCGAGGCCAGTACCGCGCGAGGTGCTGGAGCTGGCGCTGGCGGCGGGGCACAGCGCGCCGTCGGGGGCCAACCGCAAGCCTTGGCGGTTTGTGGCGATGGATGACCCCGCAATCAAGCGCGAGATTCGCATTGCGGCGGAGGCCGAGGAGCGCGAGAGCTACGACCACCGCATGCCGCAGGAATGGCTGGACGCGCTGGAACCGATCGGCACGACGTGGGAGAAGCCGTTTCTGGAAGTGGCCCCGTGGCTGGTGGTGCTGTTTCGGGTGGACTGGGAGGAGTCAGGCGGCCGGCGGCTGAAGAATTATTACCCGATTGAGAGCACGGGCCTTGCGGCGGGGTTTTTCCTGATGGCGTGCCACGCGCTGGGGCTGGCGACGTTGACGCACACGCCCAGCCCGATGAACTTTTTGCGAGACATTTGTCGCCGTCCGGAGAATGAGAAGCCGTATCTGCTTATCCCCGTGGGTTATCCGGCGGAGGGCTGCCAAGTGCCGGACCTGGTGAAGAAGCCGCTGGCGGATGCGATGCAGTGGAATCGGTGAGCGAAGCCGCGGAAAAGCCGTGCTCGCGGTTCGTGCGAGCCAGCCTCGCCTCGTCCTGAATCGCATGACGCGTCTTGATGAGAAGAATGAGTGTCACGATGGACATTATCAATGCGCCAAGCAGTGCGCCGCAGCCTCCACCGGCATTGAGGAAGGTCAGGAGGATTGAAGGCACGTTGATCTGGTTTGCACGAAGTATTACCGCTGCGGTCAGCAATCCGGCTGAGGCAGCGACAAAACCCCATCCCCTCGTTGTTCCCCTGCACATGTTTGCGAGTGCTTGGTCCGGAATGCGCAGTGCAAGAGTGTCTAAGTACTGAACCAGTGCAAACACCAAGACCAATTGATTGCCGATTGCTGTTAGATAAATGAAGTACGCAAACGAAACGGGCTTGCCCGTGAACGAGAGCAAGAAAACAATCGCGGAGGGACATGCAAGAGCCACCAGGGTCGTGAAGCGAACGATTTTTCGATGGGATAGCAAACCTTCTCCCACTCGCGCGACTGGATCAAGCGTCGTCAGCATCCAGAGGCCGATTGTTGGAAGGACGAAGACGCTCAACAGCAAATGCCGAAAGACAACTGCTGATATGTCGCCCGTCGTGAGGAGCGTGAAGAGAATCCCGCTCAACATGGAGGCAAGGGCGATGCCGGCAATGACGAAATCCGCCCCTCTCGAAACGCGCGCTACCCACTCAGCATTGGCGTATCGCAGGAAATTGCCCTGCATCGATAGCTGGATGTCGCGCCCGCACTCCGGGCACAGTCCTGTCACGCTCAAGCCGCGCAGGTTGTATCCGCAGTCCACGCAGATCACGTCATGGTCCACGACCGCATCCGGAGCGGTCAATGGGGGCGGAATCTGTTCAGTCGACGGCAACGCATGCTCCATGAAGGGGCTTGTCTGTTTGCAAAGGCTAGGCGAGTTTCAGTCCCTGCTCAACTCTGCAGTGCGTTCGCAACCGATGGGGATCGCGGACGCCGGCTCGTCCGCCTACGGCGGTCTTTGACGGGCACTCGGGAATCAGATCGGCGGTGTTCGCGCGCGTGGGCTGGGATCGGCGGCCGGCTCCGTTACAATCCACCCGCATGGCAAACGGCGATAAACCTCCCCTCACGCTTATCGGCAGCGGATTGGCCGGCGCGCTGCTGGCCGCGCACCTCGGCAAGGCCGGATACGAACTCGATCTTTACGAGCGGCGGCCCGATCCGCACGCGGGCAACCTTGTCGGCGGGCGGTCGATCAATCTCGCCTTGTCGACGCGCGGTATCGACGCCCTGGAGCGCATCGGTCTTGCCGATGAAGTCCTGCGAAGCGCTATCCCCATGCGCGGTCGGATGATCCACGCCGTGAGCGGTCAGACGATCTTCCAGCCCTACGACAAAGACCCGTCGCGGTGCATCAACTCGATTGGGCGCGGGGCGCTGAACACGATCGCGCTGGACGCCGCGCGAAAGCACGCCGGCGTGCGCGTGCATTTCAACCATCGCTGCGTCGATGTGGACCTCGACGCCCCGCGGGCACGGATCGTCAACACCGAAACAAACGCGGAGATTGAGTCGACCGGCCGGATCGTCATCGGCGTCGACGGCGCCTTCTCCGCCGTGCGCGGCGCGATGCAGAAGCTGAATCGCTTCGATTACTCACAGAGCTACCTGCGGCACGGCTACAAGGAGCTGACCATCCCCCCCGTCGCCGGCGGCGGCTTCGCGATGGAGAAACACGCGTTGCACATCTGGCCGCGGCGCAGCTTCATGATGATCGCCCTGCCGAACCCGGACGGGTCTTTCACGTGTACGCTGTTCTGGCCGTTTGAAGGCCCGTCGAGCTGCGCGGCGATCCGCACCGACGACGACGTGCGTCGATTTTTTGATTCGCAGTTCCCCGATGCCGTGCCCCTGATGCCGACGCTGCTCAAGGATTTTCGCGACAATCCCACCGGCTCGATGGTCACGGTGCGGTGCGCTCCGTGGCATTATCGCGACAAAGTCGCGCTGGTCGGCGATGCCTGCCACGCCGTTGTTCCGTTCTACGGCCAGGGGATGAATGCCGCATTCGAGGACTGCGTCGCCCTGACCGCGTGCATGGAGCGGTTCGCGCCGGACTACGGCCTCGCGTTCGCCGAGTACGAGGCGCTTCGCAAGCCGAATACCGATGCGCTGGCGGACCTGGCGATAGAGAACTTCGTCGAGATGCGAGACAAGACGGCGTCGCGCGCGTTTCACGCGAAGAAGAAGCTGGAGCGCACGCTGCACACGCTGCTGCCCGGCTCGTACACACCGCTTTACACGATGGTCAGTTTCACGCGCATCCCCTATGCCGAGGCGCGGCGCAAGGCCCAGGCGCAGGACCACGCCATCATGCTCGGCGCGATCGGGCTGGTTGTCCTGCTCGTGCTGGTCGTTCTCGCCGTATCGCTTGCCACCTGACCAATCGGAGGACGCTCGATGTCGCTCACGTATACGCGTTACCTCGAACTGGAAAAGCTGCTGACGCTTCAACAGCCGCGGTCCAGCCCGCCGGAGCATGACGAGATGCTCTTTATCGTCGTGCATCAGGTCTATGAGCTTTGGTTCAAGCAACTGCTGCACGAGCTGGACAAGATCAAACGCGACTTCTCGGCGAACGATCTCTACGGCGCGATCCACACCTTCAAACGCGCTCGCACGGTGATGAAGACCCTCGTCGGCCAGCTCGACATCCTCGAAACCATGACGCCGATGTCGTTCAACAGCTTTCGCGACCGGTTGGAAACCGCATCGGGCTTTCAATCGGCCCAGTTCCGCGAATTGGAATTCGCCCTCGGATACAAACGCAGCGACATGGACTTCGCCGCGCTGTACGGCAAGGACACGGCCGGTCATGCGGCCGTCGTTCGGCGGCTCGGCGAGCGGAGCGTGATCGATCATTTCTATGAGTTTCTTGAGCAGCGTGGCGCGGCGATTCCGGAGGAGTTGAAATCGCGCGACGTGACGGCCAGCAACGCCCCCGACGAGCGCGTACAGGCCGCCCTGCTCGATCTGTACCAACGGGCGAAGGACGTCGCCATCCTGTTCGAGCTGATGACCGACTTTGACGAGGGCCTGCAGGAGTGGCGGTATCGCCATGTGAAACTCGTCGAGCGCACCATCGGCAACAAAAAGGGAACCGGCGGCAGCCTCGGCGTCGAGTTTCTCAAGCGATCGCTCTTTCAGCCCATGTTTCACGACTTGTGGGCAATCCGGCACCAACTCTGACCCGCTCATTCCGTCTCGACGCAGCAGCCCAGCGGCCCATGTGCCCATGGGCCGCGTATAAGCCGGTTGCCGTGATTTGAGGCGCGGTCCGCTGAAAAGGATCCTGTCAGAAAGGAATCGCGATGACCCAGGCCTACACACAGTTCTCGGTGTTTCTGGTCAACAAGCCCGGCATCCTCTCGCAGGTTTGCGATGAGCTGGCGCACAGCAAGATCAATCTCGTCGCCCTGACGCTCATGGACAGCATCGAGCACGGCGTGTTTCGATTCGTCGCCGAAGACGTGGCCAAGTCGCGTGCAGTGCTCAAGCGGCTGAACGTCCCCACGACCGAGACCGAGGTGCTCATGGCCGAGATGCCCAATCGGCCCGGCGCGCTGGCCGATCTGTGCGCCCGGCTGAACTCCAACCACATCAGCATCAAGTACGCCTACGTGACCAGCGGCGCCCGCGGCGGGCGGACGATCGGCATCTTCAAGGTGGACAATCTGCAAAAAGCGCTGAAGCTGGCCGCGCCGAAGAAACTGCCCGCGCGCGAGAAGCCCGACGGCCGGTTGAATCAATCGGTCGGGCGACGCTAACGCGCCGGTTCGTTCTTTCCGTCCGGCTTGCTCTCCTGAAAATCAAACGACGCATCATCCCGCATCGACACGATGGCGTAACCCACCGCCCCCTGCAACTCCGCCCGGCGCAGCGGCTCGGCCCAGTGTAACAAGGCGTTCAGCACTGCCGCCCCCTTTGCGCCGGTCCGCGTTTCATAATCCGCCACCACTCGATCGCGAAGCTCGTACAGCCGCCACCAAAGCTCCAGCCGCTTGACGTCAGTATGACTCATCGCGACGACGCGCGGCGACGCGATCGCGCGCCGAACCGCGTCATCCAATTGCCCGTCGAGCATGTCTCCCAAGTACGGCCTCTTCCAAAGCGGCGGGCCGATCGCGCGGCCATCGGCAAGCGCGAAAATCACGCGCCAGTCGTCGCCGGCGAGCTTGATCGCCTCGCGAAGCAGATCGGCAGGCGTGCGCCGCGCGCCGTCGATCGTGAAACCATACGCCGATTCGCGTCGGGCATCGCGCCACGGCATCGGCATGCTTTTGAGCAACATGGCGTCGTTTACATATTGGATGGTCGCATTGTAGGCGTTAATGAAATACGCGAGTTTCGCCTCGCGCGAGGTGAACAGGCGCGGCGTGCGCGACGGACCGACCTCGGACAGCATGGACAGGAATCGATGCAGGCGATGGCGTTGCTGCGCGACGCCGTCACGGCTGATGCCGTCAGCGGTCGCGGCAGCGGAAAGGAAGGCGCCCCAGTCGGACCAATCGACGCGGTCGGTCCATCGGGCGCGGTCGTCGGGGGAGACTCCCACGGATTCGGCGCTGATTGATACGGTTGTCGGGATGCAGCCGACCGCGGAGAGCAGCACGAGTCCCGCCCAACAGCAAGCCCACGGGCAACGGTTGCAAGGGGTCGCGCGCACGCGATGGAATCCCCGCTTCATTCCATGCGCGAGATGAATCATGGAACTCAATCCACGCGCTCGAACAACACGCTCAAACCCTGACCCACGCCGACGCACAGGCTCGCCAGCCCGCGCCGCGCCTTGCGATGAACCATCTCGCGCACCAGCGTGCCCGCCAGTCTCGCGCCGCTGCAACCCAGCGGATGGCCCAGCGCGATCGCGCCGCCGTTGACGTTCACTCTCGCCGGGTCCAGCCCCAGCTCGCGCACGCACGCCAGCGCCTGCGCCGCAAAGGCCTCATTCAATTCGATGACGTCCAGATCGCTGATCTGCCAGCCCGCGCGGGCCAATGCCTTGCGCGTCGCTGGGATCGGCCCCAGTCCCATGCACGACGGATCGACCCCGGCCGATGCCGAAGCCCGTACCACGGCCATCGGCTTGTGACCCAAGCGCTTGGCCGTGGCCGCCTCCATCAGCACCAGTCCGGCCGCGCCGTCGTTCAATCCCGAACTGTTGCCCGCCGTCACCGTTCCGCCCTCGCGGAAGGCCGGCTTGAGCTTCGCCAAGTCGGCCGGCGTCGTCTCCGGTCGCGGGTGTTCGTCAACGGATACAACCGTCTTCTTACCCCGGCCCAGGTCGATCTCCACCGGCACGATTTCTTCGGCCAGCCGACCCGACTTGATCGCCGCCGCCGCGCGCTGCTGGCTTTGCAACGCAAAGGCGTCCTGATCCTCGCGCGAAACCTTGTGCCGCTCGGCCACATTCTCGGCCGTCTCACCCATGCTGAACGGCTGATATCGCGCCGCCAGCTTCGGATTGGTCATCCGCCAGCCCAGCGTCGTGTCGTACATCGTCTGATTTCCGCGGACGAACGCCTCGTCCGGCTTGGGCAGCACCAGCGGCGCGCGGCTCATCGATTCGCATCCGCCGGCGATGAACACGTCGCCATGACCCGCCTCGATCATCCGCGCACTGATCGCCACCGCCTCCAGCCCGCTCGCGCAAAGCCGGTTCACCGTCGTACCCGGCACGCTGTCGGGCAGACCGGCCAGCAGCACGGCCATCCGCGCGGCGTTGCGATTGTCCTCACCCGCCTGATTGGCCGCGCCCCAGTACACGTCGTCGATCAACGCAGGGTCCAGTTTTGTGCGCGCGACCAGTTCACGAATGACGATTGCACCGAGATCGTCCGGTCGCACCGGCGCGAGCGCGCCGCGATGACGACCGATGGGCGTGCGAATGGTGTCAACAATGACGGCTTGAGGCATTCTGATTCTCGCGAAGGAATAGCGATCCGGAATGGTTCATCCGGTAGCGTCGTTGCGCGGCGGGCAAGTCGCAGATCCGCCGTGGCGGGCCCGCCGGCCACACCAGGCAATGAGACTGCGGCGAACCATCACAGCGAATGGTAAAGAAACCCGTGGGCCGTCTTCTCGCCGAGGTTGCCCGCGCGGACCAAATCATCCATCAGCGGATTGGGGGCGTAGCGCTCGTCGCCGCCGGTCTCCTTGAAGAACTCCGACATCAGCGCCTGCACGACATCCAGCCCGACGAAATCCGCCAGCGCCAGCGGCCCCTGGGGATAGGCAAAGCCCAGTTCCATCGTCAGGTTCACGTCGCGCGCCAAAGCGATCGTGTTCGCCACGTGCGCCGCCTCGTTCACGACGGCTGTCCACACGCGGGCGAAGAGCCACATCGCGCGATCGGCGGGCTTATCGAGCGCCTTGGCGAGTTCCGCCACGGCGGCGCTGGGCTTCCATCCGGATGTCGATTTTGGCTGACTCTCATAAGCAGGGAGCGGATCGCCGTTGGAATAATCGTAAAAGCCGCAGCCGGTCTTGCGCCCGAGCTTGCCAGCATGAACGAGCTTCTGCTGGATCGCGTTGGGAGCGAACCGCGCGGGTTTGTTGAAGTCGTTGTAGACCGACTCGGTCACCTTGAGATTGATGTCCAGTCCGATGAGATCGAGCAATTCAAACGCGCCCATCTTGAACTCGCCGACGGATTTGAGCGCCGAATCGATCGTGCGGATGTCGCCCTCCCCCGTCTCCAGCAACCGCAGCGCTTCGAGATAGAACGGGCGGTTGACGCGGTTGCCGATGAAGCCCGGCGAGTCCTTCACCTTCACCGCAGTCTTGTCCAGCTTTGCGCAGACGGCCCGCGCATCAACCACCGATTGCGCGCTGGTCTGCGGCGCCTGCACGAGTTCGATCAATTGCATCACCGGAGCAGGATTGAAGAAGTGCAGCCCCAGGACGCGATCGGCGTGCTTGAGGCCGTCGGCGATCCTGGCGATCGCCAGGCTCGACGTGTTCGACGCGCGAAGCACCTTGGCCGGGAGCTTGTCCAACTCGGCGAAGATTTTCTTCTTCAGCGCGAGGTCTTCCGGAGCCGCCTCGATCACGCACTCCGCGTCGGCGAAGGCGTCGTATCCCTTGCAAACATGCAGCCGGGCGGCGATTTCGTCCCGCTCGCGCGAGGAGATGCGCCCCTTGGCCACGCTCGAATCCAGTCGCTCGCGAATCTTCCCGAACGCCTGCTCCACCAGTTTCGGATCGGTGTCGGTGCAAAGGACCTTGAAACCGCCCGCGGCGGCCGCATGCGCAATCCCGCCGCCCATCGTCCCCGCACCGATCACACCCAACACGCGTTCGTTGTTACTCACCAGTGAACTCCGCAGACCGCTTTTCAATAAATGCCTTCACACCCTCGGCGTAATCGCGCGTCTGGCCCGCGACGCCCTGCAACAACGCCTCGTATTCCAACTGCGCGTCCAGATCGCGAGACAGGCCCGCCAGCATCGCCCGCTTTGTCAGCGAAAGGCCCTTCGTCGCCGACTTCGCCAGACCGGCGGCCAGTTCGCGCGTCGCCTTCTCCAGCTCTTCCGGAACGGCCACGCGATTGACCAGACCCCATTGTAAGGCCGTTTCCGCCGGAATGGGATCACCGATCCAGGCGATCTCCAGTGCACGCGACCACCCTACTAAACGCGGCAAAATCCACGTCATTCCGCTGTCCGGGACCAGGCCGATTTTCGAGAAAGCACTGACGAATTTGGCCCTGGCCGAGGCGATCCGAAGGTCGCAGGCAAGGGCCAGGCTCCACCCCGCCCCCGCCGCCACGCCGTTCACGCTGGCCACCGTGGGGATGGTCAGGCTCGCCATGGCCGAGACGATCGGGTTGTATCGCCGCCGCAGGGCCGCCGTGAAATCAAAGGCCCCCTCGCGCGACTGCACGCTCTTGAGGTCCTGCCCGGCGCAGAACGCGCGACCGGCGCCAGTCAACACGAGGCATCGGACGGCGCGGTCCCTGGCAACGGCCTTCAATTCGGCCTGCAACTCGCTCGTCACGCGGTCATCGATGGCGTTCAAATCGTCGGGGCGGTTGAGCGTGATCGTGCGCACGCCGTCTGCGTCGGATACCAGAATGGTTTCGTAGGACTTCGTAGACATGGGGGATATTGTGAGGCAATCCAAGTCGGTTTGCAAACCAAGCTGACGGATTGCAATCCGTCAGCTTCCTCACGATGGCGGCGATGCATAGGGAGAATCGAGCGGTTCACCCTACCGCCCCGTGTACTTCGGCTTCCGCTTCTCGACAAACGCCTTCATGCCTTCTTTCTGATCCTCCGTCGCGAAGAGCATGTAGAACAGCTTGCGCTCGTATTCCAGCCCGTCCGACAGGCCCGTCTCGAACGCCCGAAGCACCGCTTCCTTCGCCACGCGCGTCGCCACCGGCGATTTCTCCGCGATCTGGTGCGCCAGCGCCAGCGTCTCCTTCAGATACGACTCCACCGGCCACACATGCGTCACCAGCCCCAGCCGCAGCGCCTCGTTCGCATCGAAGAACCGACCCGTGAGAATCAGCTCCATCGCCCGGTACTTGCCCACCACTTTGCTCAACCGCTGCGTGCCGCCCGCGCCCGGCATTACGCCGAGGTTGATCTCCGGCTGACCGAACTTCGCCGTCTCGCTCGCCGTGATGATGTCGCAGTGCATCGCCAGCTCGCAGCCGCCGCCAAGACAGAAGCCGCTCACCGCCGCGACGATCGGCGTGCGCACGCGCTTGATCCGCTCCCACCGCGCAAGGTTGTTTCGCTCGTACATATCCATCACGCTCGCCTCGGCCATCTCCTTGATGTCCGCCCCCGCGGCAAACGCCTTGTCGCTGCCCGTCAGCACGATGCAATGCACCGACGGATCGCCATCCAGCGACTCCATCAGCGTGATCAGGCGGTCCATCGTTGGAATATTCAGCGCGTTCAACACGTCCGGCCGGTTCAGCCGCAGGATGGCCACCGCGCCCTCTTTTTCGAGTAACACAAAATCGTCCGACATGATGGGCTCCAGGAAAAAATGCGCCGTCCGCATGGCGACTTGCGACGCGAGACGAATCGGCGGATATAGTCAGGTCTCCGCCCCGCCGCGGAAAGGAGCCTTTCTAATGAAACTTCGCAAACTCGGCAACACCGGCCTGTACGTCTCGGAGCTGTGCCTCGGCGCCATGAACTTCGGCATGGCCGACTGGGGCATCGATGAACCCGCCAGCCGCGAAATCATCCACGCCTACCTCGACGCCGGCGGCAACTTCATCGACACGGCCGACGTCTATTCCAAGGGCGTCAGCGAGGAAATCTGCGCTCGCGCCATTCAGGGCCGGCGCGATCAGCTCATCATCGCGACCAAGGGTCATTTCCCCGTCGTCCGAAAGTTCGGCGAGCCGCCCGAGCACGTAAACGCGACCGGCTCGTCGCGCCGGCACCTGACGGCCGCGCTGGACGCATCCCTCAAGCGGCTTCAGACCGACTACATCGATTTGTACCAGGTGCATTGCTGGGACAATCACACGCCCATCGAGGAGACGCTTGGCACGCTGGACAATTTCGTGAAGCAGGGCAAAGTGCGGTACGTCGGCTTGTCGAATTACGACGCCTGGCACATCGCCGAGGCGCGGCAGCTTTGCATTCGTTTCAACTGGGAGCCGTTCGTCACGGCGCAGATGCAATACAGCCTGGTCTGCCGCGACATCGAAACAGCCGTCGTGCCGGTGTGCCAGAGATACAGCATCGGCATCCTGCCGTGGAGCCCGCTGGGCGGCGGTGTCTTGAGCGGAAAGTATCAGAAAGACGGCACCGGTCCGAGCGGCTCGCGCTTCGGCGCGATGCCCGACGAGCCGAACAGTTGGCGGCGTCAGTTCGTCAATCAGCGGAACATGGCTATCGCGGATGCGGTGCGGACTGTCGCCCAGCGACACAAACTCGTGTCGGCCGCAGTCTCCGGCAGCCCGAATCTTTCGGCCGTCGCCCTGGCGTGGCTGCTGACGCGGCCGATGGTGTCAAGCATCATCGTCGGGCCGAAAAGCGTCGCGCAATGGAAGGACAACCACGCCGCGTGCGAGCTGGCGCTTTCGGAGGACGATCTCGCCGCGCTGGATCGCGCCAGCGCCCTGCCTCCGACGTATCCGCATCAGTTCATCAGCAAGACGGCACGGAATTCGGTTGGATAGCGGAGCCGCAGATCATACCTCGCGGCTCGTCGTCGCGGGGTCGAAGTGCCGGCGGGCGCCGGTGTCGAGTTGCAGCAGCAGTCCGCCCTGGGGGTGTACGTCCAGGATTAGACCCGTGTAGGTTTGCCCGTCCTCGCGCAACGTGACGCGCGTGCCGATATCGGCGCTGCGCTCGCGCCATTGGTCAGCGAGCGCGGCGTCGCTCACGTTCGAAGCGCGCCGAACAAGCACATCCAGCTCGTTCAACACGGCCATCGCAACGGCTTCACGATCGATCGCGTGCCTGGATTCCAGTTCCAGCGACGTCGCACGATCACGCAGCTCCGGAGGAAAGTGGCCGGCATGCTGGAGGCAGTTGATCCCGATCCCGATCGCCATGGCCCACGCATCCGGCCCCACGCTCCGCGCTTCGACGAGGATTCCCGCCAGCTTCTTCGGCCCGACGTACACATCGTTCGGCCACCGAATCACCGGCTCGACATCGGTCGTCGATGCCACCGCCTTCGCCACCGCCACACCGCCCGCCATCATCAGCCGCACCGGAGAGACCGGTAGATTCGCTTCACACAGCAGCACGGTCATCGCCAGGCTCGCCCCCCGCGGCGAATGCCACGTTCGCCCCAGCCGACCGCGACCGGCTGTCTGGTGTTCTGTAAGAACGACCGTTCCGTCGGCAACCACCCCGTCGCGCGGCGCCAGAACCGACAGCGCGTATTCATTGGTGCTGTCGATCTCGTCGAGCACGAGCACACGAGGGCCGAGGCGCGATCCGGCCACGCCGGCGGCGATTCGTTCGGCATTGAGGCGGTGCTCGTTCACTCCGCATCCAGCCCCAGATCGAGAATCGGCGCCGAATGCGTGATCGCCCCGACGCTGATGCGCTCCACGCCCGTCTCGGCGATCGCTCGCACCGATTCCAGCGTCGCGCCACCGCTGGCCTCCAGCTCCACCTTGCCGCGCAAGCCGGCGCGATCGCGCAAGGCCACGGCCTCGCGCAGACGCGGCGGATCGAAGTTGTCCAGCAGGATCACGTCGATCCCCACGACTTTGAACAATTCCGCCGCCTGCTCCAGCGAGTCGCACTCGACCTCCACAAACGCCGGCGTGGACGGCAGCAGTGGAAGCCGGTTGAGCATGTCAAACACGCAATGCGCCAGCCGCGCCGTCGGGATGCCCGCGAGATGATTGTCTTTAATCAACACGGCGTCGTACAAACCAATTCGGTGATTGTGCCCACCGCCGCACCGCACGGCGTACTTCTCCAGGTCTCGCAGCCCCGGCGTCGTTTTGCGCGTGTCATAGATCTTCGCGTGCGTCCCCGCGACCGCTGTGACGTACCGGGCCGTCAGCGTCGCCACGCCCGACAAATGCTGCATCAGGTTGAGCATCACGCGCTCGGCCGCCAGCATCTGCCCCATGCGCCCGCGGAATCGCGCCAGGTCTTCTCCTGCTTCGACGAAATGCGTCGGCGGCTTCGGCGTCACCCAGTCCAGTTTCACAGCCGGCGCAAGGACCTCCAGGATCGTGGGCAGCAGCTCCGCCCCGCAGAAGCGACCGGGTTGGCGTGTACGCAGCACCCATCGCCCTTCTGCGAGCAAGGTTGTCTCCGGCAGCAGCCGACTCGTCACGTCGCCATGCTCGCCGAGGTCTTCCTCGCGCGCCGATTCGAGCAATTTCATCAATCTGTCTAGATTAATTCCGACATGGGCCGACATGAATCGTGCATCTCCTGTGCCTGACCGGCGCGATCTGCGAAAAAAAATCTGCTGGATCGACACTCGCGCGCGCGGTAGAGTTTAGTGCCGACTCGCCATATTACCCGTCGGCCGCACTGCTTCCTGGTCATTCATTCTAACGCAATGTCCCAAGGAGAGCGTCTCCCATGTCGCTGCCAACCCATGTTCATCCCCTGACTTCTTCGTTCTCGCTGGACCACATCCTCTCCAATGCCGCCGATGGAGTGTTTGTCATCGACCGCCAGAGGCGATACGTGCTCGTCAACGCTGCACTCGAGCGGCTGACCGGCTTTGCGTCGCGGGAGTTGATCGCGCAGGCCTGTACATGCAGCGAGATGACAAATTGCCGGGACGAGCACGGGCGATACCTAAGCGGATTCCTCTGCCCGGCCCGGGCGGTGCTGGATGGCGAGCAAACCCAGTCTCTGCAACGCATGCAGATCAGCCGCGCCGACGGCAGCACGGTTTGGGTCGAAACGCATTACTCGCCAATCCGAAGTGAATCGGGCCGGATCGACTTCGTGCTCGGCGTGGTGCGGGACGTGTCCGATTCAAAGGCGCATTTCGACGAACTCAAGGCGGACATGTCCAACCTGCGCAAGCAGCTCGACGATCACATCTCGCCGAATAAGCCTTTCACAGGACCGGCGGACGCCGTTTCGTCGACAAATCCTTGCGAGCGCGCGCCGACTTCGCCGCAGCAAGGCCCGACCAGCGCGATGCCGCTGGACCGCATCCTGGAGGATGTCGAACGCCGCGAAATCCTTCGCGCCCTGGAGATCGCCGGCGGCCAGCGGACACACGCCGCGAGAATCATGGGCATCTCGCGCAGCCGGCTCTACCGCCGTCTTGACGCGCTCGGCATCGATCAGGCACACTTGGATTAATGCCTGCTCGACCTCGTCGCCACCCGGGCACCCTCGGCCCCGAGACGCTTCACGCCGGCGACAACCTCGCCTTCATGAAGCAATTGCCCGGCGGCTGCTGCGATCTCATCTACCTCGACCCGCCCTTTTTCACCAATCGGCCGCGCCGCGCGCCCGCCGGCCGACACGCGGCGCGCAACAAAAACGTGAAGCGCGTCGGGGTCGATACGCGCGAGTCCGGCTACGACGATCGCTGGCCCGACGGATTGAGAGGCTACCTCACTTTCATGCAACCGCGGTTGGAACAATGCCGTCGACTGCTGCCGGAGCACGGCACGATTTATTTGCACGCCGACTGGCGCGCCGTCCATCACCTTCGCATCATGCTGGACGACGTATTCGGAGAGAAGAACTTCCTGAACGAGATTATCTGGCACTACCGCACCGGCGGCATCGCTACGCGCTGGTTCGGCCGCAAGCACGACACGATTCTCGCGTACGCCCGCCGACTGGGCCGACACCGGTTCCACGCGCAGCGGGGCGGCGCGTATCGAACCGACGGGCTGAATATGGACGAGACCGGCCGGCCTTATAAGAACACACGCCGCGGGCGGTTGTACTTTCACCGCGACGGCCCGATCTTGACGGATGTCTGGGATATACCGTTTCTCTCGACCGTATCGCGCGAGCGCGTCGCCTGGCCCACGCAGAAACCCCTGGCCCTGCTCGAACGCATCATTCGGGCATCGAGCAACCCCGGCGATCGCGTGGCGGATTTCTTCTGCGGCAGCGGCACGACCCTCGTTGCCGCGAGGCGACTGGGCCGAACTTGCATCGGCTGCGACCTTGCGGCCCGCGCCGTGGGGATCACCCGACGGCGGCTCCGCGATGCTGCCCGTGCTACGTCTCGTCCGTCCCCAGCTGAAACGATAGCTGCTCCAGCTCGACCGCCAGGTCGACCGCGGCGACGGCCACCTTCGAGTCGACGTTCAGGCTGATCGGCGCGAAATTCAGCAACCCCCGGACCCCCGCCGCCACCAGTTGATCCGCCACGCTCTGCGCCGCTTCGGCCGGCACCGCCACGATCGCCAGACGAATGTCGCGATCGCGCACCGTCGCCGCGAGGTCACTCAACGGCTGAATCACCAGTTCTCCAAGTCCGGTCACCGTGCGACCGACCTTGCGGTCATCCGAATCGAACACCGCGACCAATCGAAACCCCTTGCGCGAAAATCCCCGATACGCCGACAACGCCATGCCGAGATTGCCCGCGCCGACCAGCAGGACGTTCCATGTTCGGTCGGTGCCGAGAATCCGGCGCAGCTTGGTCATCAACTCTGCGATGTCGTAGCCGATGCCGGGCCGCCCGAATGTGCCGAAGTACGCGAGGTCTTTGCGAATCTGCGGCGCCGAGATGCGCAGCGCATCCCCCAACTCGCGCGACGATACGGTCCGCCGATCGTTATGCCAGAGCTTGTCCAGCTCACGCAGGTACAGACTCAACCGCATCACGGCGGGGGCAGGAAAATGATTGGGCTTCATGGTCGTTCTTTCCGCCGATGGCATCGTCGTGTAGGGAAGGGTGATAATATCTGTACCGTCGGGGCCTCTCAATCCGTCCCGACCGAAGGCAGACCTGGTGTGCCGGTTTCCCAATCCTGTTCCGGCCCCATAGACTTGACAGCCCGGCCAGCGACACGCTACGGTTCATTGTTCGACGCAATGGGGAACGCCCATGCAGCCGCCCCCGGGGGCGGTCGTCTGAACGGCGTCCTTCATGGCCCGCGCTGCCCGAGACTCAACCTACCAAACCCGGCACTACGGGGACACACTGAACTGAAATGAAGCGGCTTTCAACCATCAGCCTGGTCGTCGTCCTGTGCGCCTATGCCGTCGCGCCGTCCGCGAAGGCCCAGTCCAGTCTCGAAAACCTGCTCAAGAAACCCTCCCTGAATCGAGAAGAAAAAGCCACCCTCGAGGCCGAGGTCAAGAACAAGGTCAAGCAGCTTATCGACGCACCCAACGCGCAGGCCCTTGCCGACCGCCGAGATTTTCTTCTGAAACTCGCGCGTGCCTCCGGCATGACGCCGGCCGGCCGGGCGGCCCTCGCTGGCGCCGCGGCCGAACCGCTGCAGATTGTCGCCGCCGGTGAAGCATTCGACGCTGCTTTCGCAGCCAGTTCGGTCCTTGTTGAACTCAAGCACGCCGGGGCAGTCGGGGCAATGGTGGCGGTCCTTGCTAGCGAGTTTCCGGCCGTCCGCTACATGGCGGCGCGAGGCCTCAAGAACACCATGCCCCAGATCCAGTCAAGTGCCGGCGAGTTCGCCTCGGCGCTGAACGGCCTTTCCCAGCACGGCGCCAAAGAACGAGACCCCGTCGTCCTGCGAATGATCTACGACGCCATCGATGTTCACGCAGCGGGTATCACCATCAAAGACGGCGATTCGTGTGCCGAGGCACTGGCAGCTGTCTTCCGCGGACGGCTGGAATCGCTGGCCGCAGGAAGCCGCGACGAGTCAAAAGACCTTCGCGGCATCGCTGCTTCGACCGCCTGCTATGAGAAGGCCGCCGAAGCCGGGCGCATTCAACTCGCGGCCGCCATGGCCGGCCTGCTCGATCATTGCGTCATTCGCTATTTCGACCCGGACACGTCGGTCGAATCGCGACCGGGCCTGGCCGATGTCGCGGCCGAGCAGGAGAAAGCCCTTCGCCAATTCATGAAGGCATCCGGCGTCAAAGAACCGGGCAAGACCGTGGCGGCCGTGCTCAAGGCGCGATCCGCCGACCTCGCGAAGCAGGAAACCGACGCCCGCGCCGCGCTGGACGAGATTCGCAAGATTCTTCGCGGCGAGCCGTGGAAGCTGCCGTAGCAAACTATCAATAACTGACGACTTCCCGCACCGCTGTTACCACCTTCAGCGGGTCGGGCATGTAATGCCGCTCCAGGTTGAAATACGGCATCACGAGGTCGTAGCCCGTCACCCGCGCGATCGGCGCTTCCAGAAACTCCAGCGCCTTCTCCACGATCCGCGCGATGATCTCGCCGGCCGGGCCGCAGGTCCGCGGCGCCTCGTGCACGACCACCACGCGGCCGGTCTTCTTCACGCTCGCGATGATCGTGTCCGTGTCCATCGGCGAGAGCGACAACAAATCAATCACATCCGCCTCGACCTGATGCTCCAGCGACAGATCGTCCGCCGCCTCCAGCACCGGCCGCATCGACGCACCGTACGAAATGATCGTCACGTCGCTGCCGGTGCGCACGACCTGTGCCTTGCCGATCTCCATCGTCTCCGGCTCGTCGGGCACTTCTTCCTTGAACGCGCGGTAGCACGCCTTCGGCTCGTAGAACATGACCGGATCGGGATCGAAGATCGACGCTCGCAGCAGCGCCCGCGCGTTTCGCGGGCCGGACGGCACGACCACCTTCAACCCCGGCAGGTGCGCCCAGATCGCTTCGCGGCTTTCGCTGTGATGCTCGATCGCGCGAATCCCCGCGCCGTACGGCATGCGAATCACCATCGGGCAGGTGAATCGCCCGCGCGTGCGATTGCGAAATCGACTGATATGGTTCTCCACCTGGTGAAACGCGTGATAGCCGAATCCGCTGAACTGCATCTCCGCGATTGGTTTGAAGCCCGTCAGGCACATGCCGACCGACACGCCGGCAATGGCCGATTCGGCCACGGGGAAGTCGATCACGCGATCGGCGCCGAACTTCTTCAGCAGGCCCTCGGAGATGCGGAACACGCCCTCGTCCTGACCGACATCCTGCCCCAGCAGCAGCACCGTCGGGTCTTCCGCCATCGCCTCGTGCAGCGCCAGGTTCAGCGCCTTCGCCATTGTCAATTCTGCCATACGAGAATCCTTCGTGATCAGTGGCCAGTTGCCAGTTATCAGTGGCTAGTTGTCAGTTGTCAGTGGCTAGTAGGATCGGTCAGTGCAACCGCGACATCAGCGGATCGTGGGCCGACGGCGCGCTGCCGTTGTCCGGCCGGTTCGACGCATCCAGATACGCTTGAAACTCCGCGAACTGCTCCTTCAGCGTCGGCGGCATTTCCGCAAGGCTGTGTCGGAACGGCTCGGTGATATCCGGCTCGAACGCCTCGGCCTTTGCCACCGCCGCAGTGATCTGCTCGGCCAGCTCGGCCTCCAGCGCTTCGCGCGCCTTCTCGTCCATCACTTTCTTCTTCGCCAGGTACTTCCAGAATCGCTCGAGCGGATCCTTCGGCTGCCAGCAGGCCACTTCTTCCTCGGTGCGATACTTCTTCGGATCGTCGGCCGTCGTGTGGACGCCCATGCGATAGGTCACCGCCTCGATGAGCATCGGACCCTTGCCGCTCCGCGCGTGCTCCACCGCCTCACGCGTCGCGGCGACCATAGCGAGGATGTCGTTGCCGTCGACCTGCAAGCCGTTCATGCCGTAGGCAATCGCCTTCTGCGCCAGCGTCTGCGCCGCCGACTGCTTCTGCCGCGGCAGCGAAATGGCCCAGTGATTATTCTGAATCACGATCACCAGCGGCAGTTGAAACGCGCCGGCGACATTCAGCGCCTCGTGGAAATCACCCTCGCTCGTGCCGCCATCGCCGACGAATCCCAGCGCGACGTTCTTGCCGCCCTTGAGCTTGCAACCCCATGCGATGCCCGCGGCGTACAAACACTGCGACGACACCGGCACGCAGATCGGCGTATCGTTCACGCCAATCGGCGTCGATGACCCCGTCTCGTTGCCGCCCCACCACAGTATCAACTTCTCCATCGGCCAGCCGCGATACAACATCCCCGCCGGCTCGCGGAACGACGGTGCCATCCAGTCGTCTTTGCCGAGCACATACGCGGGACCGAGCGACGCCGCCTCCTGACCCAGCGCCGGGCCGTACGTCCCGATGCGCCCCTGTCGTTGCAGCTTCAACATGCGCTCGTCGTACCGCCGCGCCAGCAGCATCGCGCGGAACAACTTGCGCAGCTCGTTCGCGTCGAGCTTCGGGTCCAGCGCCGCGTCCGCATTGCCCTCGAGGTCGAGGATGTTCAGATACTCGACGCGGTTTGAAAGTTCGATCTGTTTCCGTGGCACGCCACGTCCCTCGCTTTCCAGCCGCCTGCCGCAGCCGTTCACACCGACCCGCCGATGCAGTCCGCCCGCGACCGCGAAGCATCTCCACTCGCGCGACGGGCCAATCAAGCTCCTGCGATCGGTTCAGGCCGAGGCCGGGCGGATCGCGCCCGGCGGCATCATCACCATCACCCCGCTCATTGTACCCGACCCACGCTCCCTGCCAACGTCAACCACCCCGGCAGAGGCGACCGATGCAGCCCGATTGCGCGGCATCGTGCCCGCGCCGGCCCCAAACGATTCACAAGCCGCGACGCGTCGTATTCCCCCTGCGAATCCGTATAATCGCCCCGCAACCGCGCCTCGGCAGACCCCGCGCCCGGCAAACGTGAGACAATTGTATGGATAAACCCGGCTCCACCCTCATCCGCATCGGCCATTCGCCCGACCCCGACGATGCCTTCATGTTTTACGCCCTGGCACGAGAGAAAATCGACACCGGCCCCTACCGGTTCACCCACGAAATGGCCGACATCGAGTCCCTCAACCGCCGGGCCGAACGCGGCGAGCTGGAAGTCTCCGCCATCAGCATCCACAGCTATCCCTACGTCATGGCCCGTTACGCTCTCCTCGGTTGCGGGTGCAGCATGGGCGACGGCTACGGGCCGATGGTCATCTCCAAACGCCCCCGCCCCCTCGAAAACCTCCTCGGCGACACGATCGCAATCCCCGGCGAGCGCACCACCGCCAACCTCGTCCTGCGACTCGCCCTCAACGATCTTGAATATACACCTGTCGTCATGGAGTTTGACCGCATCCCCCAGGCCGTCGCCGACGGCGAGGTCGACGCCGGCCTTATCATTCACGAAGCCCAGCTCACCTATCACGCCATGGGCCTGCACAAAGTCGTCGATCTCGCGGAGTGGTGGCAGGCGCGCACCGGCCTGCCCCTGCCGCTCGGTGGAAACGTCATCCGCCGCGACCTCGGCGCCGCCGCCATGAAGCAGATTTCCGGCCTCATCCGCCAGTCCATTCAATACGCCCTCGATCATCGCGACGAAGCCGTCGAATACGCCCGCGAGTTCGGCCGCGGCCTCGATCGCGCGATGACGGATAAGTTTGTCGGGATGTATGTCAACAACTGGACACTCGCCTACGGCCCGCGCGGCGAAGAGGCCGTCCGCCGGCTTCTGTCCGAAGCCACCGCCGCCGGCATGGTCCCCAACCCGGGCGAGATTGAGTTCGTGGCGTGATTGATTCAACACACGTCGCGTGCGGCCGGGAATGCTTAGCTAATGTTTGAAACGGCGGCACAACAAAGGGATTATCGCAAGGCTGACCAGCGCGGCCGTCGCCGGCTCGGGGACGGGGTTGATGGTGATGTGGACTTCGCCGTTGCCGAGCCAGGTGGCTTCGGGTGGCGGCTGCTGGAAGTTGCTCGTGCCGAAGGAAAAACCGACTCGATAAAGAGTGCCTGCTTGAAGGAGGTAGCTGCCGCCGACATTCAACGTGCCGCTGGGAGGCCCAAGGGTAACGCTGCCATCGGATGCCTGATCACCAAACAAGAAGTTTGCCGTTCCCTCAACTTTTAGATTCACGTCTATGATGGCTCGCCCCCATAGACTGGACGACGCGGGATGGTTGTAATTGAAGAACCCGTTGAACGTGACGAGGCTGTCGACGGCGGGACGGACGACCCACCGACCGCCGGAGGATACGCTGCCTTGATATCCTTGCAGGCGGTGAGAAGAGGTAATGTCGAATTGGGCCGAGTCGCCGGTCCAGTCCATCTGGTAACCGGTCGAGCAAAACGAGGGATCAACGTGGGCGAACTGCGAAAAGCTCGTTGGAACGGGGTTATTGTTATTGACGGTTTGAGAGTGGTCAGGATCAAGGCCGGCAGTAAAAACGCTGGAATCAAGAAAATAGTTTTGAACCACCAAGTCTGCCGACAACGGCAGAGATGCCAAATGGATGAGCGATGTGACCAAGCCTAGCTTGAGTCGAGAACCCATGACTCCATTATAAGCAGATGCACAGGGCTGTTCAATGCAACGGCGACCGAAAAACGTCTATTGATGGCCATTCGGATCGCGATACGTTTCGCGATCATTCTTGCAGGCGAAGAATGGTGATTCGAGCAGGCAAAGCGGTTGCTCGAGATTCATGTAAAGGATGGATAAGAAAAGGGGGCGCAGCTGATAAGAAAAGGGTGATAAGAAAAGGACAAGAAAAGGGGGGACAAGAAAAGGGGGCGCAGCTCGTTTCTTCTGGACAAGAAAAGGGGGCGCAGCTCGTTTCTTCTGCGGGACAAGAAAAGGGGGCGCAGCTCGTTTCTTCTGCGTTTCTCTTGATTCAAACTTTTGCGACTTCTCGCCCGCAGGGCGTACGAACGTTGCCAGGGGCGCGGTAAGCGAAGCGAGCAAGCCCCTGGGTGCCATGCTTATCTAGACTCTTTGCTTCCCACCGCCCGGATGGGCGGACGGAAGCGAATGATGCACGCTCGGAACCCGATGTGACTCGGACCGGAATCAATCCCCGTTCGTCCTCCAGACGAGATGATTTATTGGGTGAGCCTCTCTCCGGCGGCTGAAGCCGCCGGCAACGCGCGTGCGCCCTCCGGGCGATTCCGAGGGGACCACTGCTTCAAGCAGCGGCACGGGGCGGTCGCCGACCGGGCTCCACGAAGAATCTCCGGGGGGACCACTGCTTCAAGCAGTGGCACAGACAGTGGCACGAACGAGAGCGAATCACCCACCCGCCGGCGGCGGGTGCCAAAGAGTTCCACGGAAAGCGAATCGTCGCAGAGTCAGACATCCGAGAGCCAGTCGACCTGCGCCGAACTCACCGAAGCCGAATACTGGGCCGTGTTCCACGACTGGTCCATGCAACAATGCTGGGGGCCGCAGTGCAGAATCAGCGGTTTCCGGGCCGCAGTGCGAAACCACCGGCTTTGAGCAATACCAGGCCGCCCGGGCCAAACTGGCAGAGTTGGGCTTACTTTCGCCCTGATCGTCGGCCGTAAAAAGCCGCCCTGGGCCACAGTCATCGCGGACTCCAATCAACCTGGCGTAAGCGCAGGCGGCTAAATGAGTTAGCGAGGCATGGCTGCAAATTCCCGCGTCGCGCCGCCCTTGACGAGCCTCGCCCATCGCTTAGAATGCGGGGCTTCGCAAAACTCGGTGGACGCCAGAAGTTCGTTGTTGCAATCAGCAGGAAGAACTGACATGCCCGTGATGACCCAGAAGTGCTTTCAGGCCAAGCCCCACGAAGTGGAGCGGAAGTGGTTCTCCGTCGATGCCGACGGCAAGATCCTCGGCCGCCTCGCGACGAAACTCGCGACCGTCCTGGTCGGCAAGCACAAGCCCAGTTACACGCCGCACGTGGACACCGGCGACTTCGTCGTCGTGACCAACGTCGAGAAGATCAAGACCACCGGCACGAAGGATCAGGAGATGGAGTACCAGTCCTACTCCTACTACCCCGGCGGCAAGAGGGTCGTCTCGTTCAACGACATGATGGCCCGTCACCCCGATCGCGTCCTGCGCGAGGCGGTGCGCCGCATGATGCCGAAGAACGCCCTCGCGCGGCGCCAGTTGCTCAAGCTCAAAATCTACGCCGGCGGCACGCACCCGCATCAGGCGCAAGGCCTTCAACCGCTGGACCTGACAAAAATCTAAACCCGGCTGCCGATGACCGGCCGCCCAGAATCTGAACGTCGGAGTAAATCGTGGCTGAAACGACCGCTGACACCGCTCAAAAGAAAACCGCCGGGGGCACCTTTCACTGGGGCACCGGCCGACGCAAGACCGCCGTCGCGCGGGTGCGATTGCGAACCGGCTCCGGCAAGTTCCTCATCGGCAAGCGCGAAGCCAAGGACTATCTGCTCGATGTCCAGCATCGCACCGATGTCCTAGGCCCGCTCAAGGCCACCAACACCCTCGGCAAGTACGACATCTTCGTGAACGTCCGCGGCGGCGGCCAGACCGGCCAGACCGGCGCGATCGTCATGGGCGTCGCCCGTGCCCTGATCAAGGCCGACTCGAGCCTTGAGCCCGTCCTTCGCGACGGCAAGTTCCTCACCCGCGACAGCCGAAAGGTCGAGCGCAAAAAGCCCGGCCGACCCGGCGCACGCAAGCGGTTCCAGTTCTCCAAGCGCTAAACGCCTGCGAGAAATCAGATTTACCAGGAGCCGACGGATTGCGATCCGCCGGCTTCTTTTTTTTCGCGTTTCAGTATTCCCCAGGGGCGCGATTCGTGCTGCAATCACTTCGCGCACTTCACCCCGCGCTTCACTTCGCCGCGACGGATCGCCAGAATCGTTCGCGGCAGAAGCTCGCGCTCCAGCGCCTGCACCCGCTCGGCCAGCGCCTCCGCCGTGTCGCCCGACTGCACCGGGCACCGCGCCTGCGCAATCACCGCGCCATGGTCGTATTCATTGTCCACCCAGTGAACCGTCGCGCCGGTCTCGCTGTCCCCCGCCGCCAGCACCGCCTCGTGTACGTGATGACCGTACATGCCCTTGCCGCCGAACTTCGGCAGCAGCGCCGGGTGCAGGTTAATCACCTTGCCCATCCATCGCGGCGGCACGATCCAGTAACACAACCAGCCCGCCTGCACGACGAGGTCCGGCATGAACACATCGAGCGTCAGCGTCACGTGGTCGCTGAACCGCTGGGCATCGGGATGATCCTTCACGCGAATCACGTCCACCGGCAGACCGGCCGCCTCGGCCCGGGCGACGCCGGCCACGTCGCTGCGTGACGAGATAACGACACAAATCTCCACGCCCGGCAGCCGCCCATCGTGTATGCGATCGATCAGGTTCTGGAGCGTCGATCCCCCGCCGGAGATGAGTACGGCCAGGCGGAACGAACCGGAGCGACCGCCCTCGTGCGCAGCGCCCCCATCGCGCCGTCGATCGCGCCCGCGGCGGCTCATGGCAGCACCTTCGCAGTTCGCAGGAACGCCGTAATGCCGTCCCAGTAGGCGTCGTCATTGCCGTCGCCGGGGAATCCGTTGTGATCGCAGTCGAATGCAATCAATTCCGCATCGGGGACCAGCGCCTTTAGCTGCTCCGCATGCCTGAACGGCACGATGTCATCGCGCCGACCGTGGGCGAGCAACACAGGAACGCCCAGGCTGCCGATCCGCTCGTCAGTGCGAAATCCGTGCCGCACGAGAAACGACGGCGCGCCGTAACCCTGCGCCATCCGGGCAAGACTCGTAAACGTCGATTGGAGGATCAACGCCGCGGGCTTGCGCTGCGCTGCCACCTGCACCGCCACCGCCCCGCCCAGCGACCGTCCATGAAATACGATCCGCTTCGGGTCCACATCCGGCCGCTTCAGCAACTCGTCATAGAAGCGCACGCAATCGGCCACAATCGCCGCCTCGCTCGGCTTTCCCCCTGCGCGACCATAGCCGCGATACTCCGGCAGCAGCACCGACACCCCGAGGCCCAGGTATGGCTGAACGATCTCGTCTTCGAAGTCGATGATCTCCGCGTTGCCGTGGAAGAAGATCGCCACGGGGCCCGGCCGCGAGTTCGCCACGCGCGCGGGCACGTACCACGACATGACCGCGCCGCCGTCTTCCAGCGGAAACTCTGTGACTACTGTCGATTTTCCATACGGGATCCGCTTCAGCGGCGTCGGGGCCATGTCGGCCGGAAAAATCAGACTGTCCTGCAGGATGAACAGCGCGCCGCACCAGAACAGGTAGCCCGCTACCAGGATGATGACCAGCCGGCGCAGGACGGCAGCCGGTCGGCGAGCGCGCTGGCGCCGATCAATCCGCGGCGGGGATTCGAGTGTATCGCGGGGCGAGTTCACAACAGCAGGATGATAAGCGCGCCGCAACGCTCCGCCAATTTCGCGACTGGAGGAACGGCCTGAACACCGCGATGTAAAAATACCTCCGCCGATCCAAACCGGGCCAGGCCCGATCTGAAACGGCGGAGGTGGGTCGCAATGAACTTCAGCCGCTGCCGGCCTTACGGAGCCAGCATCCACTCGACGAGCTTGGCCACGTCGGCGTCATCGATGGAATCGTTGACGACGGTGTCGGCCGCGCACTTCTGCTCCGGTGTGACGGAGTTCGAGTCGAGGTAGGCCTGGGTGAACAGGGCCACGTCACCGCCGTTGATCTGGCCGTCGTTGTTGACGTCGCCCCGCAGCACGTTGGTGCAGGTTGACGGAACGTCGCCCCAGATCTCGATGTCGTCGATGTTCCAGCCCTGGTAAGTGACCGAACCGTCCGTCGGGCCGATGCCCCAGCGCAGATAGACAGTCGGCTGACTGTCGGCCTGCGGGATGCTGTAGGTCTGCAACGTCCAGTTCTGCTCGTTCATGGTGGTCGCCGGGTGCGTCCAGATGTTGGTCCACGTTGAGCCGTTGGTGGAAATCTCGACGTAAGCCTTGTCAAACGTAGACGACTCGATGCCAAGCCAGCGACGGAATCGCAACTGGCCGGCGCTAAGCGTCGAGCAATCGATCGCGGTCGTTGTCAACCATCGGGTGGTCCCAAGGTTGTTCGTGTAGCAGCCGGCGTTGTTGTAGCCGTACACCTTCGAACCAGTGAAGCCGCTGATCGGATCGAGGCGCCCGGTTCCGCACGGCGTGTCAGAGTTCGTTGGCGTACCCCAGGCCCAGCCGCCATTGTTCGGGCCGCCGCCGCCGCCGCCGCCATCGGTGCTCCAACCCGGATCGGTGTCGAGGTTGAACACGTGAATCGGCTGCGGGCCGCCGATGGTGATGCTCACGGTCGCCGTGTTCGACGTGTGCTGCCCGTCGGTCACATTGAACGTGAAGCTGGTGTTACCCGAGAAGACACCCGGTCCCGGCAGGAACTCGACCGAGCTGCCGGACAGCGTGTGCGGCGCCGAAGCGATGGTGCCCGTGACCGGGTCACGCAGTGTGCCGATGCTCGGCAGCGATTGAATCGTGTACGTCAGCGGGTCCATGTTCGGATCGCTGGCCACGAGACCAATCGTGATCGGCGTGTTGGAACCCGTTGTCACGTTTGAGCCCGACGCCTCGGGTGCGTTCTCCGGAACAAGCCGCACGTCATCCACAAGCCAATCGTCGAAATTACCGGCCGTTCCGATGTTGCGAATCCGAAGCCGGAACGAGCTGTGCATCGCACCGGGCGGGAGCAACATCGTTGTCGTGTTAAACGTCGTCATGTCCGGCAACGAACCGAGGTGCTGCTGGAGGATCTGCCAATTGCCGCCCGAATCGCGATACTCAATGAAGAGGTCGTCGCCGGCGTCCGGAGTTTCCCCGTTGCCGCGTACCTGCCAGGAGTAAGTCAACCGGATCGGGTCGCCGCCCGACAGGTCGAACAAGTGAGTGACGATCGAGTCAGTGCCGGCCGGGTCTCCGTTGAACCGCGCCGCGTACGGCGGGCTGGGCGGCGCGATCGGCGTCGTGCTGTCGATCGTGGCATTCGACACGATGTACCACTTCTGCGGATCGAACGTCGTCGCCGGGAACTCGTCGCTGAATGGAACGGTCAGCACCGGCAGGACGTTGAGCGTCACCGTCGCGACGTTTGAATCGCCGCCGTCCGGAGGCGTGCCGCCGTCGTTCGCCTTGAAGGTGAACGAATCCGGACCGGAGAAGCCGCCGGTCGGCTGGTACAGCACCTGGTTGCCGTTGGCGACCAGCGTGTACGGTACCGCCGCGATGACCTGATTGTTCCCGGCGTCGCGCAGTTCATATGTCGGAAGCGACATGATGATGTATTCCAACTGCGGATTCGGAATGCCGTCGTCACCTGCGATCAGGGTGATCGGCACCTGTGTGTCCTTCGGCACTTCAACCGTTGTGCCGGCCGCCGACGGCGGGCGCGGGCCGCAGTTTCCAAAGGACGTGAAATCGCTCTCGAAGAAGTCCGGCGAGAGGTTCCCGCCGCCCGACAGACCGGCGATAGCGTCCAGGACATCCACGCCGAGGTACGCGATCTGAATCCGGCCGTCGTAGTACATCTCGATCTGGAACGTATTCGTGTTCGTCGTCGAGGCCTTCGGCACGTTCAGATACGTCACGACAAACCGATCCGCCAGTTCCCGATAGCTGATCTGCGCGCCGGCCAGGGCCGGGTTCAGATCGTCGAACAAGCCCGACACGCGCGGCGTGTCGAAGTGATCCGCAAGCGTCTCGGTGCTGTCCGTATCGCCCGCGGTAAACGTCAGGTAGCCGTTGCTGCCGATGTGCACCGTTCCGTACGACACACCGTAGAGCAGCACGTTGTGACCCGGCCCCAGCACAATCGGCGTCGAGGCATTGTTCGCCAGCGTCACGACCGTGCCGCCGGCCGGATCGGTCGGCAGCGCGTTCACCGGCGAAGCCCGGCAGACCGAGTAGAAATCGATCGATCCGTTCGGCTGGAACAGGTACGAACTGTTGTCGAGATCGACCGAATCTGCGCCGCCGGTGAAGTGCTCGGTGAACAGCTCGGGCAGGTCTTCGGTGGTAAACGTGTAACACGAGCCGCCGTTGTCGTCGCTGGCCGTGTTCGCCGCTTGATCTTCCACGCTGACGGAGAAGAAGTATGGCGTCGCGATCGTCAGGTTCGACACGTTGAACGTATGGCTCGTGTTATATGTCAGCGAACCGACACTCTGCGACAGGCTGCCGCAGCTTGTGCCGTAGTTAACCGTCGCCCGACACGGCTCGTTCGTGTTGAACGTGATCGTCGCGTTGCGCGGCTGAATGTTTGACGCATTGACATTGCTGATCACCGGCGGGGAGCAGTCCACCGTTGCGTTGGCCGTCACGTTGACGTTGAAGC
>CAZQCF010000010.1:0-126451 GCA_964592235.1 uncultured Planctomycetaceae bacterium | reverse complement strand
AACGGTCCCATCATCGCGACCCCACCCTCGCTGCGCGAGGATGGGGCACCCGCGCCCAACCCGGTCGTTCACATCAACTACGTCCCCGAGCCAGCCACGGCCGCACTGCTCCTCGCCCCGGTGGTGCTTCTGCTGCGACGGCGAAGGCAACGAACGCGCTAACATGGCGCGCGGGATCGAACCGCGCCGGCTGTTGTCTCGACCGCGGTCCCGCCGGGTCTGCTGACCCGACCTACGAGATTCGCCGGCTCGAACCGAGCCGCGATTGAACCGAGCCGCGACCGTGAGGGAGCGGTCCTCTCGCTATTTAGCGGGCCGTCGCATTCGAGCGATCACCGCTCCCTGACGGTCGCGGCTCTGAAACGGCACGGCTTTGCCAAACGCGGCTCGGGCGTGGCGCGATGCGGATTCGACCGGTGTTGCTTAATTCGGAGGGGGCCGGGCGGTCTTCAGATGCACTCGGCGAACCGGGCCTCGCGGCGGCCGAACCACGTCCAGCCGACGGCGAGCGTCGCGAGGCTGATCGCGGCGGCGAGAGCGAAGGGGGCGTCAAACGGCCAGCGGCCCATGAGCAGGCAATCGCGCAGGCCGCGGATGATCGGCGTCATGGGGTTGAGCTGGATGATGGCGCGTTTCCAGCCGGCGGTCGCGTCGAGTTGATAGACGACGCAGGTCACGAACATCCAGAGTTGAATGACGGAGCGGAAGAGAAACGCCACGTCGCGGAAGAAGAGGTTGGCCATCGCCAGCAGCAGGGCAAGGCCGACCATGAAGCAGAGCATGACGAGCAGCACGACGGGCAGGGCCAGCATCGCGGCGGAGAGTGTGAGCTGCCACGCGCCGGTCAGGTGCAGGTAGGTGGCGTAGGCGGCGAGCACGGCCAGGGCAATGAGGAAGTCCACAGCGGCGCTCAAGATCGCGGCGAGGGGGAAGACCTCGCGCGGGAAGTAGATTTTCGTCACAAGCTGCCGGTTGACGACGAGCGAGCCGGTGGCCGCGGTCAGGGCGTTGGCGAAGAAAGTCCACGGGACGAGGCCTGCGAGGGCGAAAAGGGAATAGGGCAGGCCGGCGTGGCCGGTAAGGCCGCGCGGGTCGATGGCCGAGACGGTACCAAAGACGAATGTAAAAATACCCATCATCAGGACGGGCGGCAGGACGGCCCAGGCCGCGCCGAGCAGCGAGTGCTTGTAGCGCACGCGGATATCGCGCCACGCCAGCATGCCCATGAGCTCGCGATAGCGCCAGAGGGCGGCAAGGCGGCCGGTGGACGCGGCGGGGCGGTCAGGGCGCACAGCGGTCAGGGTCGTCACGGATGCGTCTCCAAAGCAACGGTGGCATCGTCGGGAGAGCTCGTGGCGGGCATGGCTGCGGCGCGACGTGCCTGGATCTTTTGTGCGAGCGCTTCATAGCCTGCGGCATATCGGGCGACCGTGGCCTGCTGTTCAAAGTACTCGGTGACGCGAACGCGGGCGGCGCGGCCCATCGCGCCGGCCATCGCCGGATCGGTGAGCAATTTCATCATTGCATCGGCCAGCGCACGGGGATCGTCCGGCGGCACCAGCAAGCCGCTGCGATCATGGATACGGGCCAAGTTCGCTTCTTGAATGCACAGGCTATTAGCCTGTGCCACACCGGGCACTGCCATGACCCGATCATGCTCGATCGCGTCGACATTCCCGCCGACTTGCGTGGCAATCACGGGCAGCTCGCACGCCATTGCCTCCAGCAGCGCGTTGGACAGGCCCTCCCACCGCGACGGCAACACGAACAGGTCCGCCGCCTGGTACCACGGCAGCGGGTCGTCGCAATCGGTGATGAAGCGCACGGCGATGGGCGACCGCGATGGGGTGGCCGCGCGGCGCTGAAGCTCGCCGTTCAGATCATCGCGACCGATAAATACAAAAGTCGCATTTTCCTTCAAGTCCGTCGGCAGCATGGCCGTTGCGTCCAACAGCACATCCTGGCCCTTGACCGGCTTGTAGTTTCCGACGCACAGAATCACGCGGGCGTCACGGGGCAGATTCAGCCGCGCGCGAAGCGCCGCGCGATCCGCCGGCGCGAAGCGCTGCACGTCCACACCGTTTGGCTTGGCGATGAAGCAGCCCATCGGCAGGCGCAGACTCCGCTCGATGCTGCGCGCCGCCGACTTGCTGACCGCCCAGCGCGCGTCGCACCGCAGCGCCGCGCGACCCAGCGCCGGCTTGCGCAGCGCGGGCAGATCGTCCTCGGCCGTCTCGAATCCATGAAACCCCAGCACCACCGCGAGATCGCCCGCGCGCTCGGCGGCGACCAGCCCATCGAGCAGCATGGAGAGGCCTCGCAGGTGCAGGATGTCCACGCGATGTGCGATGAGTCGCTCGGTCAGGGCGTCGGCAAATCGCGGGTCGGACTCGGGCCGGCCCAGATCGATTGTCTGAACGCTGGACGGAAGCGCCGGCGAGGTCCCGCCGTCGCGCGTCAGCACGATGTGCCGGAAGTGGTCCCCAGGAAGGAGGCGCAGCAGCGTCGCAAGCTGCCGTTCGGTCCCGCCGACGGCCCAGCGATGAATCGGATGGCAAATCGTAATGGGCGACATTGAGGAGTGCCTTGAGCTTCGGGCCTTGAGCGATGGATTGTGCGCCGTGGTCTTACTGCATGCAGGCGTAGGGTGGGCATTGCCCACCAAACCACTCATGCCCCCTTTCTTCATCGACGAAATGGCGGGCGCGCGTTGATCCGCGCATGATTTGCAGGACAGGTGTCCGGCGGAATCGGCCGGTTCAGCCGGTGAAGCGGGGCAGGCCCTGGTCGGCCGTGCTGACGAGGTGAATGAGCAGGGCGTTGGTCGCGCCGACATCGTTGAGGTGGGTGCCGGCGATGACAATGGCGAGATCGCCTGGTCGGGCGAGCCGCTGCGCGATCAGAGCGTCGTCCACGTCGCGCAGCATGGCGAGGATTCGCTCTTCGCGTTTCAGGCAGACCGGCGTCACCCCGTAGAACAATGCCATGCGGCGGCAGACGAAGTCGTTGGGCGACAGGCCGATGATCGGCGCGGGCATGCGCGTCTTGCTTAGCAGGCGCGCCGTGTTTCCGCTCTGTGTCCACACCGCCACGAGCCGGGCATCGAGCTGGCGCGCCAGCAGGCTCGCGCCATGCGCGACAGCGGTTGCGACGCGGCTGACGGCGTCGGTGGCTTCATCCTGATCGGCGCGAAGTTGCAGCGCGACGTAGCCCTCGGTCTCGACAGCGATGCGCACCATCATGTTGACCGCGTCGACCGGAAACTCGCCGACGGATGTCTCCGCCGAGAGCATGATCGCGTCGGCCTTGTCGAGGATGGCGTTGGCCACGTCGCTGACTTCGGCTCGGGTGGCGGTGGGCGATTCAACCATGGATTGAAGCATCTGCGTGGCGATGATGACCGGCCGGGCGGCCAGCGCACAGAGGCGCGTGATCTGTTTTTGCAGCAGCGGCACGCGGGCGAGATCCATCTCCACGCCGAGGTCGCCGCGCGCCACCAGCACGACATCCGCCTCATCGATGATGTTGGTCAGGTGGCGAATGGCCTGCACGGTTTCAATTTTCGCGACGACGCGCGGGGCATCGGGCGTCTGCGGCAGCAGGGCGCGAAGCTCCTGCAAATCGTCCGCCGTTCGCACGAACGACATGGCGACGTAATCCACGCCGTGCTGCACGGCCCAGGCGAGGTCTTCGCGATCTTTTTGCGTCAGCGCCGACATTTGCAGCGAGCTGTCGGGCAGGTTGATGCCTTTCCGCGTGGAGACGGCTCCGCCGACTTCGCAGACACATTGAAGGCGGTCCTCCAGCACGCGGTTGACACGCAGCCGGACGTTTCCGTCGTCGATCAGAACGCGATGGCCTTCCTGAACCTCGCGGACGATTTCGGGTCGGTTGGTGCTGATGCGCGTGCGATTGCCGACGACGTGCCCCCCGACGATGTCCAGCGTGTCACCAGCGGCGATGCTGAAGCTGTCATCCTCGATCGGATCGACGCGGATCTTTGGACCGCACAAGTCCGCCATGACGGCTTTGTGGGTGCCGAGTTCGCGATTGACGGCGCGGATGCGCTCGAACACTTGCGCATGCTGTTCGAGCGTGCCGTGCGAGAAATTGAGTCGGAAGACATCCACGCCGGCCAGCGCCAGTGCGCGGAGCGATTCGGGCGATTGCGACGCCGGGCCGATGGTGGCGATGATTTTGGTGGAGATGCGCGACGGGGCGTTTCGGGCATCGGCGGAGGTCATAGATGATGCTTTCCGGGAGTCGTGTTGGCGCCAGGCAACCGCATGCTCACGTTCGCAGGAAATACTCCATCAATTCATGCCCCGGGTCAATGCGCAGATCACCGCGGAAGGCTGTTGCTTCGTTGAATGCGTCAAAGGCCAGCAGGCGCGGCAGATCGGCTCCGGCCATGCAGAAGGGCGGCGGCGTGTCGGTGTGCGTGCGGCGGCCGACGGGGGTGGGGTGGTCCGGCGCGATCAGAATTCGCCATTTGTCGAACACACGCAACTTGTCGAGTACCGGGCCGACGATGTGCCGGTCGATCTGCTCCAGGGCCTTGACCTTCTCCTCGGCGCTGCCCATGTGGCCGGCCTCGTCGGGCGCTTCGATGTGAACCGCCACGAGGTCGAACTCATCCAGTGCTGCGACCGCCGCGCGGCCCTTCGCGGCGTAGTCGGTGTCGATGTAACCCGTCGCGCCCGGCACGTCGATGATCGGCCAGCCCAGCAGTTTCGCCAGGCCGCGGATGAGATCAACGGCCGCGATGGCCGCCCCGCGCACGCCGAATCGCTGTCGGAATCGCGGCATGATCGGCACGACACCCTGCCCCCAGAGCCAGATCGCGTTGGCCGGCACTTCTCCGAGATCGGATCGGACGTGGTTGATGTCATGCTCGGCGACGATCTTCGACGCGCGCTGCATGATGTCGCGAATGCGTTTGGCCGCGCCGCCGCGCGGCTGATACTGATCGACCGGCTCGTTGGGAATGTCGTGCGGCGGCATGCAGGCGACGTCGATCGCGCCCGGATCACGAATCGTCATGATGTTTCGGTACGACACGCCGGGATGAAAACGCACGCCCTCGTTCGCGAAGGCCGCATCGAGATCCTTCATCAGCCCGACCGCCTCCACCGACGAGATATGCCCGGCGGTAAAGTCTGTCATCTCCCCGTGCATAAGATTCACGAGATTGCAGCGGAACACGACATCGTCCTGATGGATCGGGATGTTTCGCGCGACGGCCTCGATCGGTGCGCGCCCGGTGTAATGCTTCGCCGGATCGTAGCCGAGGAGTGACATTGTCGCGACATCGCTGCCCGGCGTGAAACCGTCGGGCACGGTCCGAACCACGCCGATGCGGCCCATGCTGACCACCGAATCCATGAACGGAATCTCGGCTGCCTCCAGCGGTGTCCGGTCCCCCAGCGCCGGGACCGGTTCATCGGCTGCGCCGTCAGGCAGGATGATCGCGTACTTTGCCATGGTCACTCGCTGCGCGCCGCCGCGCCCGCCACCGCCGTCACGATCTCCGCGCACTCGGCATCGGCCACGGCGCGAACGTCGAACAATACCCGATCCCCCTGCACGCGTGCCAGCACCGGCGGCGAACCAAGCCGCAATCGCCGCGACCATCCATCGGCCGGTTGATCACTTGGCGGCGCCCAGCAAACGACGGCCGTCGGGAGCGGCCAAGCCGGCAGCGAACCACCGCCGGCGAAGCTGTCATCGCGCTGCACGGTGAACGCATCGCGGCCGAGGCGGCCACTCAATGCAGCAACCAGAGCATCATGCAGCCGTTGCGCCCGGGCCTCCACGGATGCGATTGGTTCGGTGAGCCGCGCGAGCGTCGGTATCTCACTCCGTGCGCGCACGGGGTCCAGGTAAAGCTCCAGCGTCGCCTCCAGCGCGGCGAGCGTCAGTTTGTCCACGCGCAGCGCCCGCGCCATCGGGCTTTTGCGAAGACGATCGATGATGTCCGACCTGCCGAGCAGAATGCCGCACTGCGGGCCGCCGAGCAATTTGTCGCCGCTGAAGGCCGCCACATCAGCCCCGGCGCGCAGGCTCGCCGTCGCGGTGGGCTCTTTCGCCAGCCGCCACAGATCGTCGTCCAACAGCGCGCCGCTGCCGAGATCGTCGAAGAAGACTAACCCCCGTGCGTGCGCCAGCGTCGCCAGCTCCGTCGCCGTGGGGCACTCCGAGAATCCGACAACGCGATAATTGCTCGTGTGAACGTGCATCAGCAGGGCGGTCCGCTCGCCAATCGCCGACTCGTAGTCGCGCAGATGCGTCTTGTTGGTCGTGCCCACCTCACGAAGGATCGCGCCGCCGGCCGACATGACCTCGGGCAGTCGGAATGACCCGCCGATTTCGATGAGTTGGCCGCGCGAAACGATGACCTCGCGACCGTGAGCGAGTCCGTGCAGCACGAGCATCGTCGCGGCGGCGTTGTTGTTGACGATCAATGCCGATTCGGCCCCAGTCAGCTCACACAGCAACTGCTCGGCGTACAAGCCGCGTCGCCCGCGCTCACCGGAGTCAAGTTCAACCTCGATGTTGCAATACCCAGCCGCTTCGATCAGTCGCTGCACGGCGGCGTCGCCCAGCGCGCTGCGCCCTATTCCCGTGTGCAGGATGATGCCCGTGGCGTTGATAATTCGAGCCAACCGGGGCGTGCGCCGCGCGGCCAAGTTCGCCGCCGCTTCGGACAGAATCGAGTCAGTCATGATGTCGCGGGATGGCGCCGTTGGGGCAGTCGGCCCGCCGGGTGCACGGCTGATTCGACTGCGCGCGGCGTCGAGGGCATCGCGCAGGGCATCGGTCAGGACACGCCGCGGCGCATGATTGAGATCGCTGCGCGCCATCGCCGCCTTGAGAAGCGCCGTCATCGAGGGCAGGTCGCGCAGCGTGCCGGACTTGTCGCTGGGTGCTTTACTCATCGTCCGCCCTTAACCAGCACACGCTCGTCGCCGAGCCGTCTTGTGATTCGCACGCGATCCAGATGCTCCAGCAGCGGCTGCACCACCCGGCGCGAGAGTCCCAGTGCATCACGAACTTGTGCCAGAGTAAATCGCCGATCTCCAGTTCCAAGCTCGCGCACGGTTTCCTCAAATCGCGCCAGGATCGACGCGGCGATGTACTGCTGCGGCGCCATCAGCACGAGCCGATGGTCGCACCGCGCCAGTTCTTCCAGCGCCTTGCAGCGGGGCTTGGATGCGCCCGCCAAGGCGCGAAGCGCTGTCCACTGCGGAGGATCGAATCCCGCCGACGTGATCTCACTCACGATTCTCTCCAGCAATGCCGCGTCCTCGGGTGACGCCGCGCCTTGAAAAGATCGATCCGCCACGTACGGCCCACGCGCCACGACGCGACCGGATTGTTCGAGCCGCACCGCCAGAGCGCGACCGGTCCCCGCGTCGCTCCGCTTGTCCAACCACGTGACAAATCGATCGCGCAGGAGGCCCGGTTGCATCGGATTCGCAGCGTGATGCCTCGCCAGCATGGCCATCGCGCGGGCCTCCAGTGCCTCGATTGCGTCACGATGCACCTCGCATGCCGGCGTGATGCGAACCAGCACACCGCGGGCACGCAGGTTTTCCTGCATCGGCGGCACATCGCCGATCTGGCAGCCGGTTGCACAGGCCAGCCTGGCCGGCGCGAGTTGCTCGAAACTCGCGTCGCGCAGGACCTCCTCGAAACGAACCTGTGGATCGGGCGAATCGGCCCGCTGCAGCGATTCCACGATATCTGTCTGCGAGCGGCGCAGGCGCCGCGCTACAGGGCGAATGACCGCGCCGCCGCCGAGCGTGAATTGAGCCGTCTCGTTGCGGAGGATAAACCGCTGACCATGGGCGCAGACGACCGGTTCGGTAAAGCGCAGTTGCCCCAGCGCTTCCCCGCCGGGTTCGATGATCCGCGCACCGATCACGACGAACGTCGCCAAAATTTCGCGCGTCCCCATGCAGACGCGGACGCGCTGATGCGATTGAATGGCCCGCTCGCCGCGATGCAGGATGCGAACGCGTGCGTCGACGTATCGCGAGGGCGTGAGGTAGCCCGGCGTCGCCAGCTCCATGCCGCGTTCGATTTGCTCCCGATCAATTCCGGTCAGATTCAGCGCGGCGCGCTGCCCGCCGCCGACTTGCGTCGCCGACGCCCCGTGGCGCTGCAACTCGCGCACGCGGCACGTCGCACGCGCAGGGAGCAACTCCAGCGTCGCCTGTGCCGTCGCGTGACCGCACAACACAGACCCGGTCACCACCGTTCCTCGCCCATGAACAGCAAACACCCGGTCAATCGCAAGGCGAAACACGTCCACCGCGGCGCGATCAGGCAGCTCGTTCGCCAGCACGGCGATCGTTCGGCGAATCGCATCGAGGCCCAGCCCGCTCCGCGCCGAAACAACGACCACCGGCCACGCTGCCAGCGGGAGGCCCTCAACCACGGTAGCGATCTGCGCGCGCACCGACTCGATTCGCTCTTCGTGAACGAGGTCGGCCTTCGTGACGGCGATCAGGCCTCGCGTGATACCCAAAAGGTGAAGTATTTCCACGTGTTCGCGCGTCTGCGGCATGACGCCGTCATCCGCCGCCACGACCAGCATGGCCAGGTCGATGCCCGTCGCTCCTGCGACCATCGTCCGGACAAAGCGCTCGTGTCCGGGGACATCGACGATGCCGACCGACACGGGCGATGCAGCGCCGTCCTCGCGCGACAGATTCAAGTGCGCGAATCCCAGCTCGATCGTCATGCCGCGCGCCTGCTCTTCGGGCAGTCGGTCGGGGTTTGTGCCGGTCAGCGCCTCAACGAGCGACGATTTGCCGTGATCGATGTGCCCGGCCGTGCCGAGGATGCAGCCGGTTTGGCGGGGGGGGGATACGGGCGATGGCGCGACCGCGGACATGGCCATATCGTAGCCGGAGTCGAAGGAATTCGGGTGTGGCGTCGGGAGGTATGCGGGGAGCGGTGCGGGCGTTAGACTGCTCCCGGCGACGTTCGGATTTGCGGCGAACCTGCCTTTTTCGATGTCGCCGAGTGAGCACGCGCATGAGCGAGTCCGGCCCCGCGAACGTCGGCGGCTACAAAAGCGATTCGATGGACCTGGTGTCGCAGGCGAGGAGCCTGCGGCGCAAGCTGGTTTTCTGGCGTCGCACCGCCTGGCTGGCCTTGGGCATGGCCTGCATCGTGCTGATCATCCTTTGGCAGCGCGGGCAGCAGCACCGGCACGCGTGCGAGCAGTCGCTGCGGGGCTATTTCCGCGAAGCGATGCGCCGAGATCTGGCCAGGCAACCCCGGGAGGTGCTGGAAGAAGAGTGGAACCGGATCGCGCCTCCCGGTGGAGAGATGATTTCGGCGCACCATTACAACTTGATCGTGCGCAACTGGCACACCACGCCGGTCGCCGGCGAGTTGCTTCCCATGGCGGTCTGCAACGTGCCCCATGCGTCGATCCCGCGGGCCTGCCGAAACGTGCTGATGTATGACGGACAACAAGTAAAGGTTTTCTGGATGGCGGATGCCTCCCTCGGTGAAATCATCAAGTCCGCGGAGCGCGACGATACGCCCTGACGAGTTTCTGACCCCGAGTACCCACTATGAAGTTTGCCCTCATCGGCCCGATGCAATCGGGAAAGTCAACGCTTTTCTCCGCGATCACGGGCCAGCCCTATGACACCGGCCACGCGCCGGCCGAGCGCCTGGCATCCGTGCTCGTTCCCGACAAGCGGCTGGACTACCTGGCCGAGGTTTACAAGCCCAAGAAATACACGCCGGCGCACCTGGAGTTCCTGGACATACCCGGGTTCAGTCTCGCCGATGCCGGCGGCGTCGCGGAGTTTCGCAAAGCCATGCAGAGCGTTCGCAAGTGCGACGGCATCGTGGCGGTCGTGCGCGGCTACGAGTCGCCGAACGTCGCGCCTTATCGCGGCCGGGTCGATCCGCGCGCTGACGTGGACGAATTGCACGCGGAGCTGATTTTCGCCGACCTCGAACAGGTGATGAATCGGATTGAAAAGCTTGAAAAGAGCGTGCAGAAACCGACCAAGATGCGCGACGCCGAGCTGCGCGAGCTGGCCATGATGAAGCGCGTGCGCGAGGCGCTGGAGAGCGAGGCGCCCGTCTCGAGCGCCATCCACAACGACGAAGAGCGCGGCATCGCCGCCAGCTTCGGCTTTCTTACGCTCAAACCGGTCATCGTCGTCGTCAACGTCGGCGAGGCCGATGTCGGCAAGCCGCCGCCCTTTGAGCACCCGCACGCCCGCGCGACCGTCGCACTGGCGGCCGAAATTGAAATGGAAGTCTCGCAACTCGAGCCGGCCGATCGCGCCGCGTTCCTCGCCGATCTGGGCATCAGCGAGCCGGCGCAGGCAAGGCTGATCCGCGTCTGTTACGACGCCGTCGGGCTGATCTCCTTCCTGACCTGTGGCGAGGACGAAGTCCGCGCCTGGACCATCACGAAGGGCACGACGGCCGTCGACGCAGCGGGGAAGATCCATAGCGATATTCAGCGCGGCTTCATCCGCGCCGAGACGGTCGCCTATGCGGACTTCGAGGCGAACAAGGACATGAAGGGCGTCAAAGCCGCCAACAAGGTGCGGCTTGAGCCGAAGCATTATGTTGTGCTCGATGGCGACATCATCAATTTTCGGTTCAACGTGTAGCGCGTAAAAACACACCGAGCCTCGAGCGGGAGTTCGCCGAGGCCCGGTGCGAATCAGCCTGTGCTCATCATCGCCGGTCGCCGCGGAGGCAGCCGAACGATGGCGAGCGTTGATTGCGAGTTACCACGCCACGCGCGAGCGGCGCGTGTTGCGCGTGCGAGTCGTCCGGCGCTTCGCCCAGCTCTTGCTGACGCGGCTGCGCTTCGAGACGGTGCGGCGCGACTTGCGGGCATAGCTCTTGCGAGCGTAGCTCTTCCGGACGCGGCGCGTCGAGGTCTTGACGCTCGTGAAGCGGCCCATCTTGAAGTTGTTGCAGATCCACTTGTTCCCGCCGAAACCGAACTTCTTCCACTGCCGGGCATACTTGACCAGCCACTTGCAGATTCGAGCGGCTTCGTTCTTGATGAACCGTCGCTCGGTCGGGTTCGTGCAGGCCTTGAACCGCTTGACCAGTCGGTTGAACGCCTTCTGCTTTCGGACGATCTGGGCCTTAAAGGCCGACTTGTTGCTCTTCGTAAAAGTCATGTGTCCTGTCCTCACAAGAGTCTTGCGTCGGCCCCTGGTCCAGTACCGGGGCCTGTTGTCGTGCTGGTCGGCTGGAAAAGCAGGCAAGTTAAGTTATGCTGGGAAATAACCGAGAGGGCGGGCGGGTGGCGTTATCGGCGGATCGGCCGTAAGTCATTGGAGTGAAATAAGTTGCGCGTCGCCGCGCTGTGGAATCGAGTCGCGATGGACCTTCGCATTTTTTCGAAATTGTGCGGTCAAAGGATCGCGCTTGCGATTCTACTGACGTCTGTTTTTCACGGCGCGTGTCAAAAGCCCGATGCCGGCGCGCCGCCTGTCTACGGCGATAAGCCGCTCTATCAATTTTCCGACGCCGATCTCGATGCGTACCTGCGCGATTTGCAAGCGCGCGAGCCGGATGTGCGAAAGCGAGTGGTCGAGATCGGCCGCCGCACGATCGGTCAGCCTTACAAGCTCGGTCCGCTGGGCGAGGGCGGCATCGAGCCGTATGACCCCGATCCGCTGTATTGCCTGACAGCGAGCGATTGTGTGACGTTTGTCGAGCAGACGTGGGCCATGGCGCTGTCGCGCGACAAGGCCGAGTTCCTCGACACGCTGCGGCGAATTCGCTATCGCGATGGAAAGATCGGGATGCTCACGCGCAATCACTTCACCGAGGCGGATTGGAACGTGAATAACTCGTGGTTATTTCGACCCGAGCACCTCACCGGAAAGAAGGATTCAGGGTCATACAGGCTTCGGATCAATCGGTTGGCGTTCTATGCGAAGTTTGGCCTGACATTTGACGAGGCGACCGCGCGCAGTGTGCCCACTTGGCGAGACAATCTGGATCAGTTCGCCGTGTTGCCGTCGTCGCGGCCCGCCGGCACGCCTGATGCGCCTGACTGGGCCGTCCAGTATTTCATGGTTGTATTCACGCCACGCGTTAGCATCGAGTTGATCCTGAATCGGTTGGAGGAGGCCGACGTAATCGAGTTGGTCAAGAACGAAAAATCCCCCTTCGTCGGCCACATGGGCCTCATCACGCACGATGCCGCCGGCACAGTGATGCTGCTGCACTCCGGCGAGCCGGCCGTGCAGGAATTGCCGCTGATGGACTACCTCGCGCGGCATCCAAACATCGCAGGGATCGAAGTGTTACGCGTTCGGTCAGGTCTGAATTGAAACGGCTGAAAGGCCGTTGATGATCCGAGCCGCGACCGTAAGGGAGCGCCGGGCAAAGCCTCGGCGAGCGAAACACTTTTGTAGATATGGGAACCGCTGACGGGCGCAGGCAGTTTTCAACCCTCGAACCGGTGCTTGACCGCCGCGCCTACCACGGCTTAAACGTCTCGCGCACCGGGGCGACGTTCAGCGTGAAGCCGGGGATGGCCGTGCTGGAAAAGCGGTCGCCCTCTGGCGCGACTTCGACGAGTTTGCCGTCAATGAGTCGCAGGAACGTGATCGACTCCCTCGCCGGATCGACGATCCAGTATTCGCCGACGCCGAAGTGCTCGTAGTCGTCACGCTTGGTGATGGTGTCCATTCGCCGGGAGCCGCGCGAGACGACTTCGACCACCAGATCGGGCGCGCCGGTGATCAGATCTCGCATGGCCTTCACTCGATCAGCGCGGATGAAGACGATATCGGGGGCGTACACGAGTTCCCCGCCGCCGGGCTTGGCGCCCAGGTGGACATCGACTTCCATGAATGCTTTGCCGGACCGCGTTCGCTGGGCGAAATCCCGAAGCTGGGAATAAACTTCACCGGCAGCTTCCTGATGCGATGGCGTGGGGCGAGGCGACATGACAGCGACTCCGTCCAGCAGTTCGTACTTGCAGCCATCATCGGGGAGTTCAAGAAATTCGTCCACGTTCAGCCGCAAGCCGCTGAACTGCGGCTGCCCCGTGCATTCCAGGTCGAGGTCGATGGGTTGCGTCGCCATGATTGCCAACTCCGGCGTGGCCGGGTTGCCGCACCGGGCCGCGCTATGCTCCTCCCATTATAGCAGGCAATTCACGAAGATCGGAATGTCGTCCACTGTGTTCGCGCAATCGCCGTTCAGATCGGCGCAGGCGTTGTAGGGGCCGATGAGAATCGCATTGATGAACGGCTGAATATCCGGACCGTTGCATCCGCCGTCGGAGTTCAGATCGCCCAGGGCCGTGCAGCCCAGCGGCGGGCGAATCAGAACAATCGCCGCCGTGGAAGAGTAGACCACGACAAATGTCACCTGGTTGCAGGGCGACGGACTCGGAGGCGTGATCGACGCGAATTCGTCAACGCGCCCCAGGGTCGCGTTGATGGCAATGAACTGTTCGCCGACCTTGGGCACATAGCCGTTGGGAATCGAGACCTTTAGGTTGCCATCGAACGTCGCGGTGCCGGAGACATTCAGTCGATCGTGCATCGCCGACGCCGGCGTGCCGCCGATCTGCATGTCATACGTCGCGCTGGGGTTCATCAGCAGGTTCCCGTCAAGCGCCATGATGCCGCCGGGAGTTGGGCTGCGCTGCGGATCGAGCGTCCCGGAGGCCGTGACGGTCCCATGCAGCGTGCCCTCGCCCTGAATGCGACCGCCCAGCGACAGGCTGATGCCGTTCGCGCAGGTCAGGTCACCGGCGGGCGCCATCGTCGCGAGACCGGCGAGCACCGCGCCGTTCGAATCGACGAGTGTGACATCTTGCGCGCCCACGGCCAACGTGCCGTTGTAGTTGAATCCCGCTGTGGTGTTGTCACCGATGCTCAAGGTGCCCGTCGCGGTAATCGTCGCGCCGATATCGCCGGTGATATCGACCTGGCAGTTGCCGGAGCCGCTGTATCCGCCGCCGGACGCGAAATGAATCTTCGTCCCGGAGATGCCGGCGCCCGTATGGCTGATGATCCCCCCAAAGGTCAGTCCGGTCGCGGTCGTAGCCACAATACTTCCGGTGCCGACTATGACATCGGCATTGACCGTGCCCGTACCGACGATGGCGGATCCGGTCAGCATCTGAATCGGAAGTCCCCCCATGAAGGTTCCCCCACCCATGACAATTGTCCCCGTGCCGCCGTCCGGATCACCGAGGAGCGTATCGCCGTCGACGGTGGCCGTGCCTCCGGTGTTGACTTCCAGCGTCCCCGTGCCGGCCGCGATGGCAGCCGATGTGTTACGCCCGATGAGCAGGTCTCCGTCGACGTTCAATCGAGCGTTAAGCAGTCCGATGGTTTCGACGGTGATGCTGCTGGTGGAGGCCGACCCGTTCGCAACAACGAGGTCGCCCGCGAACGAGGCCGCCGCGCCGGTGCTGATTGTCATGTCCGCGTCACCGCCGGCGCCGATTCGCGATTGCGACGTGCCCAAGACCTCCAGTGACGAGGCGCCGAGCGGGGCGACCGTAAAGCCGGAGATGGTGATCACGGGAGACGACGTGGAATTCGAGCCGGCAATGAACTGATCGGCGACGACGACGCGCCCGGAGCCGGTGATGTTCATCGCGGCATCGCCGGAGTTTCCGACGATCAGGTCCGCGCCGGAGCCGACAAACAAATCGGCGTCGTCGTCATTGACATTCAGCGTGCCGGTGCTTCCGCCCGCATCGCCGACGACCACGTTGGCGTTGGACGTGAGGGTGCCCGTCGTAAAGGTCATCGTCGCGACATCGCCGGACAGGTCGCCGATGGTGAGCCCGGTGTTGACGGTATGCGGGCTGGAGGTCGTATTCGTGACCGTTCCGCTGCGATAGGTGTGAGTCCGGCTGCTGGTGACCGATGCGTTCCAGGAGACGGTGTAGCTCCCGCCAAGATTGAAGGTCAGATCGTCCGCGCCGCCGGGCACCGCGTTGGGCGTCCAGTTTGTCGACGTGGAGGCCGGCCCTCCCGCGGCGTTGTTCCATGACAAGGCAGCCGCTTGGGCACGGTGCGGCGCGACCAGCGCCAGGCCAATGCAAACCGCCAGAAATCGAGAAGTCGCTCGCAACGAACGCGCGGGGAATGGGTACACGATGTCATCTCCGTGGTAGTCAGGTTGGGCCAAATTCAGACAAGCACGGGGATTGTACCAGCGCAGAGGGGGCGATTGCCAGCAATTCGGGGTACCCAGGCGGAAATTAGACGCGATCGGGACGAAACGATCCGGCGGCCCTTTCGGTGTTTCGGGGTGGTCCGCTCTGGGGGCCGGCTTCAAATGACCTGGTTGGGCGGGTCCGATTACAGTTTCTCGGTAATGCTCTTCGCCTGCATGAACAGTTGCAGGTAATCCCGTCCGCCGGCCTTGGAGTTCGTGCCGGACATGTTGAACCCGCCGAAGGGCTGCACATCCACGATGGCCCCGGTGCATTTGCGATTGAGATAGAGGTTGCCGACATGGAACTCGTGCCGCGCCCGCTCCAGTTCCGCCCGGTCGTTCGAGTAGATCGCGCCGGTCAGGCCGTACTCGGTGTTGTTGGCGATATTCAGCAATTCGTCGAATCCCCGGCCCTTGATGACCGCCAGCACGGGGCCGAAGATTTCCTCCTGCGCCAGGCGCGCCGTCGGGGCGATGCCGGTGAAGATGTGCGGCGCGATGTAGTGCCCGCCCGCCGGCACGCTCGCATCGCCCAGCGCCAGCGTACCCTCTTTCCTGCCGATGCCGATGTACTCGTGAATCTTGTCATAGGCCGGCTTGTCGATGACCGCGCCCATGAAGAAGTTTTCCGGCGTCGTCGTGTTTCCGACTGTCAGCTTCTTGGCTCCGGCGACGACTTTCTGGACCAGCGCATCGTGCACTTTCTCATCCACGATCAGCCGGCTGCACGCCGAACACTTCTGCCCCTGGAATCCGAACGCCGCTGCGACGACGCCAGCGGCTGCCGCGTCGAGATCGGCTGACTCGGTAACGATGATTCCATCCTTGCCGCCCATCTCCAGCATTGTGCGCTTGAGCCAGATCTGGCCAGGCTGGACCTTCGACGCGCGTTCGAAAATGCGCAGTCCCACGTCGCGCGATCCGGTGAAGGCGATGAAGCGTGTGCGCGGATGATCGACCAGCACATCGCCGACCGCGCCGCCGGGACCGGGGCAGAAATTGACCACGCCGGGCGGCAGCATGACTTCTTCGAGCACTTCGATGAACTTCGCGGCGATGACCGGCGCGGTGCTGGCCGGCTTTAAGACGACCGTATTGCCAGCGACGATCGCGGCGCTGGTCATACCCGCCATGATCGCCAGGGGGAAGTTCCACGGCGGGATGATGACGCCGACACCCAGCGGGATGTAGCGAACTTCGTTCTCTTCTCCCGCGAAGGGCGTGGTCGGATGGCTGCCGCCCAGGCGCATCGCCTCGCGGGCATAGAATTCGAGGAAATCAATGCACTCGGCCGTATCGGCGTAGGCCTCGATCCACGATTTGGACTCCTCGTAACACATCCACGCGGAGAATTCGTAGATTCTGCGGCGAATGATCGCGGCCGCACGAAGCAGATACCGAGCGCGAACATCCGCCGGCGTGCGCGACCACGTTTTGAAAGCAGTCTCGGCTGCGGCGATGGCGGCCTTTGCAGCCTCGGCGTCGGCCTTGCCGACGCGCCCGACGACTTTAGCAAAGTTGCCCGGACTGGTTGATTCAATCGTGCCGGCGGTCTCGACCTTCTTGCCGCCGATCCGAAGGGGATACGTGCGACCCAACTGCGATTCGACGAGCTTGAGGGCATCCAGCATCGCCTGTCGCGGGCCGGATTCGGAGAAGTTCACATACGGCTCGGGGGAGTACGTGGGCAGCATCGAGAAGCTCCGGAGCTAATTCAAATCAACCAGGTAAACGCAATCGTTGATGTCGCGGGATTGTAATTCCGGCATAAACGCTCGCCAAATCGTGCACCACAACTGCGATTCGCAGCCCGCACGAATTCACATTCTGCACAAAGTCACAGGGGATGGGCTGGAAGTCGGGAAGTAAAACGTTTCACTTGCGATCAGGCCGGGCTTAGCGTCGCCTCAATTGCCGCAATGGCGCCGGTAGTCTCGAAGGGTTTGGAGAGGATTGCATCGAATCCGTCGTCGCGAAGCGTCGCATGAAGCGCCACGTCATTCGACGGCGCCATGGCGATGATCCGCACGCTTTCGAAATCGGAATTGCTTCGAAGGGTGCGGATGAACTCCGGCCCGGTCAGATTCGGCAACGTTGAATCGACCAGCAAGACATCGGGTTTGTGCGACTGGGTGGCGAGGCCTGCATCAAACGCGGACGTGGCGGTCCGAACGTCGTACTCGCCGCCGCGGGTGAGCGCCTCGGCCAAGGTGGCGGCGAAGTCGCGGTCGGCGTCGATTACGAGTACCCGCGTCGTTCCGGCGTCCAGTCCATTCAGCGGAATGTTGTGCAGCTTCATGAACCGGATGAGCTGCTGCACGGGAATCCGCCGGTCCTTGCTGCCCGGAATGCGATAGCCCCGGAGCTGCCCGGAATCGAACCATTTGGAGACGGTTCGCGGAGCAACGTTGCAGATGCGGGCCACGTCGCCCGTGGTGAGGACGTCCTTGCGGCCGGCGCCTTGTTTGCGAGGTGGATTGGTCGTGTGCATCGCCGCTTTCCCTCCCCGGTGTGTGCCAATAATGTGACACTCTGCAGGGCTGCAGATCGAGCCAACAGGCGTGAAACCCGGTCACGCCTGCGGCCGTCGGCTAAATCGGTCAGCGGGAGTTACAACTGTACAAGTACGCCGAATCGGCGCAGGCGTTACAACCGAGCGCGCAACGCCGATAAGACGTGCCGTTCAAACAGCGATGGGGTGTGCGAGGCGGGACCCGATATTCGTCGCGCCCATTGAACCGAGGGCGCGATCAACGAATATTAGGACTCGGCCGCCGAGAAAGACAAGGCGCGCGGCGGCGAAGCGTCCGTACAGGACCGGTGCAACGTTTTATTCCTCGGTATATTCCGCGCCGGGCGGCAGGATGTTCGACACCGGTTCGGCCGACGCAAGGGCCTCGAAGCTTAAATACAAACCCACCGCCAGCAGGAGCAGTGCGGCCAGAGTCCGGATCGGCCAGCGGAACCCGCCATGCGGCATCACGATGGTTTCGGTCTGACCATCCACCGAGAGAGGAAGATCCAGTCCGCTCACCGCCCAGCGTACGTAGCCGATCGGGCCACCGGGGGCGTAGCGCTCGGCGAGGGTGGTTCGAAAAGCGACATTTGCCTTAGAATCAATGGAGCTGGCTTTATCACCTGCCGTGACGGCGGCATTCCGGGCTTCGGCGTAGCGAGGCGGCTTGCCCACGGTCCGCGCGAATTGATCGTACTCCCACGCCAGATTGATCGCCGTGCAGGCCACGGCCACGACGCCCGCACCGCGAAGGATGCGCCGCCTCGCCATCGGCCGCGCCGGCCGCGCGAGGCGAAACGACACCGCGCCGACCAGCAGACCCGCGACAAGGAAAAAGAACAGGCCCATGTAGAGCGGCAGCCAGATCAACGCGACCAGCAGCCAGCCTAGGGGGATGAGGCACAGAAAGGAAACGACCCTCGCCTTGCGCCAGGCGCCGGCGCGCGCCGCGGTCCATGGCCCTTCGATGATCGGCGGCGGCTGCGGCACGGCGTCGTCGGTCTGGGTCATGGTGGGTTTCGCCGGCAATTGCCTGTGGCATGATCGAGGCGATAAGGCGGTCGGTTGATCGGCCCTGCACGGTCTCTCCGACGGCTTGCGCCGTCGGCGTTTTGTCGTCCGGCCGAGTGGCGTTGAATTTCGCTTTCCGCTACTCGCTATTCGACCGTTGCCAGGGCACGCTGTTTCAGCTCGGCCGCGTTCTGAAGCAGCTGATCCTGCGGGACCGGCGCGATCGGCGACATGGCGAACGTCCCCAGATCGCGCTCATCATAGATGGTGAACGGAACAAGACATTCCGCGAAGACGTCAATGAACGGCGTCTGGTACCACGGCGCCTTGATCTTGCGATTCGTCTGCACCGTCTCGTAACCGGGCTTGCGCAGGATGATCTCGTAGTCGCCGTACCAGGTGAACGGAACCTTCACGGGCGACTGGCCGATTTCCTGATCGTTGAGAATGACCGTCGCGCCGGCCGGCTCGGTGTTGATCGTGACGGTGCGCTCGACGCAGCCGGCCATCGTCAGGGCGCAGACCGCGAACACGCCCGATCGCAACAAGTGATAAGCGCTGGAACGTGGTCGAAGCGTCGACATGCGGAGCATCCCTGCACACACGCGGCGAACCGGCTCACCGCGGATGGAGGGTCAGTTTACCCTGCCAGCGGAAGATGGCAACCCGCATCGACAGGGCTAGGCGATATGCCGCCGGTCGAGCTTGCGGACCAGATAGTAGGTGTACACTGCAAGACCCAGGCCGCCGAGCATGGCCACATTGGCAACGATCAGGCTCGCGCGATCACCCAGGCTTTCGGGGTTGCGCAACGCCCACACGCCGAACAGGTCGGCCCCGACAATGACGAGCAACAGGAACACGAGATGGAACCAGCGAAGCGACATGAGGCACCTCCCTGAATCAATAAGGTGCGCGACAAGACGAAGTTCGTCACCTCAATTATAACACACTCGCTTGCGACTCGTCCGAACGCGCGCCGTGTGCAATCCAAGCGGGTTCAGGGGGCGAGCAGGGCATCCACAAGCTCCTGCACGTCCAATCCATTGACGTCGCCGTCGACGTTCAGATCCACGTTCAGGATATTGCACCCGTCGTACGTGATCGCGTACTCGTTCGGGTCAAGAAGCGCCGTGACCAGAGCCGGGATGTCATCGAGGTCCAGCGCACTGTCACAGTTTACGTCCCCGATCGTGCAGGACAGCTCAACGTAGTTCCCCGGCGAGCCGCGGTCACCCGAGGTTGCAGCCCACGAGCCGTGGGGATCACCGATCACCGCCAGTTTCCAAAGCGCCACCGCGTTCTGACCGATCGCCTCGCGGCAGGGTTGGCCGCTGATGTTTTGCGTGCGAATGGTGCCGGGATAAGTCTGGTCGCCGTAGGCGAGCCGATCCACCAGTTCGTTGGCGGCGTTATACAAGTGTATCTGATCGTTGCGGCCGAGGTTGTTGCCTGCCGAGACACCGAGGTGTCCGATGACCTTGACCGTCGGCGGCAGGTTCCAGTCCGTGCTGAAGGCGGTTGCGAGATTCTCCGTGACGATGACCGACTCGCCCGGTTGGACAAGACCGAAGGCGCTCAAGCTGAACGCACCGGGAATCGCGTGATCGTCATCCATGCTCCAGCCCGTCAGATCGATGGCGCTGTCGGATAGATTCGTGAACTCGATGAATTCCCCGCTCGCACCGGAATACATCCACTCGGTGATGCGCATTCCGGCCTCCGAGCCGACGGTGTACTCAACGTATTGCGGCCCGCGCTCGGCCAATGCAGGCTTGAACGACATCGAAAGGAACGCGTTCGACGCGGTCGCGGCCACATAGTACGCGACGACCTGCCCCGGAACCGCGGTGATCGGCAACAGCGCGCCATAGACGCCGTCGCCCGCCGAGCCGTCGCCGGACAGTCCGTTGTCGGCCATGAGCACTCGTTGGTAGACCGTGTCCGGTCCGGTTCGGTAGAACAGCTCGACCTTGGAGATCGGGCTGCCTGCGGGCGAGACTGCGGCGGTGACGTAGACCGGGTCGATCGGATCGGGCGCGGCGTTGGACGCCTGCACCGAGCCGATGGTCGGCCCCGTCGCTGACAGCTCGGCGTTGGAGTTGAGAAACGTGGCGCGCTGATCGACGAACTGCTGAAGCCCGACAATGTTGCCGCCGGCCAGGCCCGGGTAAGGCATGTTGACCGTGCTGGTAAAGTTGTTCTGAAACAGCGTGTAGGAATAGAGCTTCTTCGGGTCGGCCTGCACGGCGGCATCGATCAGGTTTCGGTGGGCCGTGAAGATCGGATTGAAGTAGGTCCAATTTAGATTCGCCCGCGCGGTGCGGTAGTGTGCGAGGTAGCGCTGACGCAGCTCGGCCACCGCGAGCACGTGGCTAAGCACGGGCTTGTTGGCTGCTGTGAAGTTCCGCGTAATCGCCCAACTGGTCTGGGTGAACGTCTCGTTCGCATCGCGCTGCAACAGGTGCGTCCGCCCGTCGAGCGGATCGCGATAGGCCATGAAGTCGGCGCCCTTGTTGATGTAGCTGTCGTCGTCGGTAAGCAGATTCTCCAGCACGACCGACCAGATGGATGGATCGATGGCGAAAATCGTGTCGATGTTCTGCCACGTCGCCAGCGGCTCGTTTGTCACGGAGTTGCATACTGCGATCAGCGCGGCCCACGGATCGGCCAGGCCTCCGTCGTTCTGGATCTGGTAGCTCGTGTAGCCCGATGGGTTGGCGCCGTTGTAAGTCAGCCCCGGCCCGTTCGGATTGTTGGGGCAACTGAATCGCATGCCGTCGGCGTTAATGAAGTAATCGCGCAGCATGCGTTTATCAGGATGTTGCACATTGATGTAGACACCCCAGTTCGCTCCGTTGAGCGTGACGAGGACGTGATTGGCGCGGGGGTTTGGAATGAATTGCGCGACGTAGTTGTTGTAGACCACCTCGCGACAGAAGGTCGGATCGCGGAATCCGTTGTTCAGATTCAGCTCGTCGTACCCCATGATCTCCAGATCGGGATTGGTAAAACCCATCTCGATTTTCAGGGAGAATTTCTGCGAGCCGGCGGGTAGCGCGGTGTAAGACGTGTTGCCGCGGATGCGCACGCCGACGCCGGGGTAGGTCACGCCGTCGACCGTGAGGTCCGCGCCGATCAGCGTCTCCGATGCGTAATTCTGCTGGAGCAGCGTCAACCAGTTGGCGTCGTGAAATTGAATGTGAATCGTGCGCAGAACAGTTGTATCATACAAGTCCTGCGCCGAGATGGTGCGCGCCCATCCGACTAAACCAAGTGCCGTTATCATGACAGCCAGGCTGCGGTGTGAACGAGGCATTCTCGACCCTCCTGATGATTCAAACTCGCGGGCGCGGCCTGGGCTTGCGGCGCAAGGGGTGGCCAAAGCGATTAACGACGTGTCTCATACCTTATTGCATTCTTAACACTCGCGATGACCCAGTGCGGCTACACAACCCGAGGCGGGTCACGTTCGTCAAGATCGCATTCGGCTGATTCCGCGACAACTCCTTCTTCATCAACAGCTTGCGGATGACGTCGGCCGTGTGATGACAGCTACAGCGGTCCGGCTCACATACCCAGCAGCAGAGACGTGAACGCGGCAATGTCCGCGTCGTCCAACGTGCCGGTCGGTTCTGCCAGGTCGGCACAGGGGTCGAAAAACGGCTCAACGATGAAGGCAGCGGAGAAGCCGGCGATGTCGCCGCCGTCCAGCAGCGAGTCGTTGTTCAGGTCGCCGAGGATTCCCGGGCACTCGGGAACGGGGCATGTTCCGACGCTGACGCGGACGTTGTCCAGCCCGCCTTCGACCGTGCTTTGCGGCGTGGCGTCGTTGACCGTGAAGCGGATTCGCATGGCGGAAGTAAGCGTCACGCCGAGGAGATCGAGATTGGCTTGCGTGATGGTGTGTCGCCGCCACGAGACGCCGCCGCTGGAGACGTGCAGGGCGATCTGCGTCCAGGGGCCGGCGCCGTCGTTCGAGTCGATCTCAACCAGCATGCGATCCACGCCGCCGGCGACGTTCGATAGATACAGGAAGTAGTCGTAGCTGATGCGCACGTCGCCGCTGGAAAGATCGAGCGAGGGCGACGTGAGTCGGACCGATCCGTTATCGACATCCGTGTTCGTCCCCGTGCCGTTTTGCGTCACGTAGCACATGCCCGATCCGTCGGAATCGAATATCGGATCGTACGCCACGGCCAGGTCGTTCGTCGGCACGGCGCGCTGCCATTGCCCGGCCGTCGCGCCGACGATCGTGGCCGTCCAGCCCAGGTCGGTCTGGAAGTGATCCTCCAGCACGATCTGATTCACAACGCGCGCGGTGTACACTTCCGGCTCGGGCTGCGACACGGGGAAGCCGTTGGGGTTCTGCGCCAAGTAACCATCGCTGCCGTCGGCTCGGAAGTAGTACTCGACGATCTGACCGCAGGGGGCCGCGGGAATCGTCGCGGTGAAATCCACGCCCGAGACGAGCACAGCGGGCACGGCCGTGAACGGCCCGGAATTGCCGACGCGATAGTGCAGCGTGGCGGAATTGGGGACGTAGGCCTCGCCGCTCTCGAATACCTTGAACTTGACAACCGTCGGCGCGTCAGCCTGAAGGATCGGCGGCAGGTCCTTGACGACGATCACCACTCCCGCCGTCGCCCACTCCGTCAACCGCATGATCGCGGGGAAGTTCTCCTGGCAGTTCGGGAGAATCTGATTCGCCGGAAGGGTGAACCCATTCGTCCCCGTGTCGCGCAATTCGATCGTCATCGAGGTGCGCCCGGCCGTCGCATAGGTCCAGTCCACCGATGCGCCGCTGGCCTGATAGATCGTTTGACAGATGGGTCCGGGTTCGTAGAACAGGCCGGTCACCTCGCGGATGAGTCGGTGCATGTCCTGCCCCATTTCGTAGTAGGCGCTGTATGCCGGCTGCGGCAGCGTTGTGCAAGTCGCGCCGTAGGCCCACATGATGAGCTGTGAATAAGAGTGATAGTCCATGTGCGCCCGGATGTTGGGCTTTGAAAGAATGAAGTTGCTGACCGCGGCGCTTTCCGGCTCGCTGAACGGTGCGGTGCCGTAATATGTATCGCTCGTCGGGCTGCTGCTCGCGCCCGGGCCGCTCCAGCCGTACGCCCAGTTTCGGTTGAGGTCCACGCCGAACGATCCACCGGCGTTGAGCCGCCGATTCTTTCGCCACAGGCGCGTGGTGCTGTCGATCCAGGTGTAGGCGTAGCCGTCGGGATTCATCACCGGCATGAGATAGAAATCCGTGCGGTTGACGAGCGACTGAATCGCCGGGTTGCTGTCGTAGTTGTTCACCAGTTGATCGGCGATGTAAAGGATCATCGGGCCGGTGATCCACTCGCGGCAGTGTTGCAGGCCGTGGTAGAACGCGCCGGGCTTGTCGGACTTGTCGGGCCCCGTGATGCGCCAGACGCGCAGCGGGCGCAATTCGATCGAAAGGCCGATGGCGGGCAATTCCTCGACCAGATCGGGCCGAGCGATGGCGAGGTTGGTCATGAATTGATAGGTGTTGTCGATATTCAGGTAGCTGTCGAACGGGATCGCCAGCCCCGCGCCCAGCAGGATGTCGGCCTGCTCGCGCGCGTACGATGCCATCAAGTCGGCATTGAGCACTTCAAACTTCATGCCCAGTTGCTCGATGGCCTCGCGCTCGGCCGTGGAGACGTGGACATCGATCGGGCCGATGCCGACTTCGTGCGAATGAATGTCGAGATCGAGATCGAGGATCGCCTGGAGCTGATCGGCGTTCTGGACGTCGACGCGGATGATCTGATCGCCGGGCTTGATGGACACGTCCGCAGCCGAGGCGGCCTGTTGCAAGATTGACAGAAGGGCCAGCGCCAAGACCCACATCAAGGAAAAACGACCGAAAAGCGCGGTAGCGCGCTGAACAAGTGTTGCGACGAATTGACTCATTTGAACCACTCCACCGAGGCGGGACGCGCGGGGGGCCGAACCAGTCCGATGCCGCGCGGCACATGAGGAACTCCCCTGCCATTATACCGCGTCGATCTGCGTGGTAATAGCGGGATAGGCCGGTCGTTGACGGCGGGCGGCGGCGATTTTAGGCTTGCAAGCCGTCGCGGTGCGGCATCGGCAGGTCCGATGCGCACGACGACACAGGAAGATCGAGGGTTGACACGTTGGCCACCGCCGAGACTACGACCGTTTCACTCGAAGAAAAGCACCATTTTCTACTTCGCAAGCTGCACTCGCTGTCGGGCATCGTGCCGATCGGCGTGTTTCTGATCGAGCATTTGCTCACCAACTCGATGGCCTTCCTCGGGCGCGAGCGCTTCAACAAAGATGTCGAGTGGATACATCATCTGCCGTACTTGTTCTTCCTCGAAGTCTTCGGCATCTTTCTCCCCTTGGCGTTCCACGCGGGTTACGGCGTGAAGATCGCGCTGACGGCCGAGCCAAACGTGAAGTCGTATCCGTACCTGCCCAATCGGCGCTACACGCTGCAGCGCATCACGGGTTACATCGCGCTCGTGTTCATCATCGTTCACCTGCTCAAGTTCCGCTTCGCGCACCTGATCGGCTGGGGGCCGGAGTTCATCGGCAATACCGATCCGTTTGAAGTGACGCGACGCGGGTTGATGGAATGGACGCCGTGGGGCATGCATGTCCCGTGGCAGATGACTTTCGCGATGTACGTCGTGGGGCTTTGGGCCGCGTGCTACCACTTTGCCAACGGCATCTGGAGTTTTTGCGTCAGTTGGGGTATCACGGTGGGCGAAAAGGCGCAGCAGCGCGTCGGCGCGGGGGCGGCGCTGGTCGGCATTGTGCTGTTCATCTGGGGCGCGTTGAGCCTGTACGCGTTTCGCAATGCCGGCCCGCCGGAAAAGGCTCCGACGCCACCCAACGCCGTGGCGCAGGTCGAGTCAACCTCCCAGAAATAGCCAGCGCCATCGTGCCCATCACGGGCACTGATTGTTCGGCAGCGTCAGCAGTTTGTTGACGAACTGGTTCACGTCTGCTCCGAGCGTCAGCACACCGTCGCCGTCGATGTCGGCACAGACGCAGGCCGGGTCGATGAATCCGCCGGTGTAGTTCAGGATGCAACTCACGAACAGCTTGATGTCCTGCCCGTCAACCTTGTTGTCACCGTTCATATCGCCGCGGCAGCCGCAATCGGTGACGCAGTCGCAACAGGTTCCGATGGTGCCGTTGCTGTTCAGTGTCATGGTCCGGTTGCAGCGGTAGCCGGCCGGGCAATCGCCGACGCACGAAGCAACGATCTGGCCGGTGGCGATGCGGATGGTGCCTGTGGTCGAACCGGATCTTCCTGCAAAGGGGCCGCCCGGCGCGCCAACAAAGTCGATGCGATACGTCAGGTCGAAGAAGCTGTCGACGGCCCAGTCGGTGCTGGGCATCTGCAGCAGCGTGGTCGAGCCGGGGCTGGGCAGCCCGAAGTCGGTGCCGCCGACAAATCGCAAGAGGTCAAAATCCGGGTCGGCGATGATCTGGCCGAACAGTCGGAACATGTCGGTGGAGAACGTCTGGGGCGACGTGAACAAGGCGCGCGGGGCCGCGTGAATTTCGTGACTGATCGGCACGTTGATGTTGCGGTTATATCCGCCATAGATTCCGGTCCCCTGCAGGACGATGTTCAGCGTGCTGTTGGAGCATGATTTCTCTCCACCGAGTGAGCCGCCCGGCGCGTAGCAGATTCCCGGCATGACGGGTACCGGGAACGAGCAGACGGCGCCGCCCGCGCAGACGAAATTCAAGTTGGTGGGCTCGCAATTCACCGGGCTGCCCGCGGGCAGGCCGTCGATGATCTGCATGGGCGGGTTGCCCACGCGTTTGTATTGGCAACCTGCCGGCGGCAGATGAACCGTGCCCGTGCCGTCGTTCGGTACGACGCATGGATTAGCGCTCGGCGGCGCGACGACTTCGCACGTTTCCAGATCGCCGCATTCGCACGCGGTGACGATCGACAGCCCGGTGACGGGGTTCGTTTCGACGCAGCGCGGCTGGCAGTTGGACACGCCGCAGGTGCCGGGCCGGCAGGCCGAGCCGTCCGGCAGCGGTTCGCACGGCAGCGAGACGCACTCACAGCAGACGTCAATTGTTCCGTCAGGATTGACGATCGTGACCGTGTTGCAATCGAAACCGGGGAAGCAGCCGCCCGCACAAAGCGGAATGCCGCCGGTGATAATGTGTACCGTGCCGGTGGTGGAGCCGGACAACCCCGAGAAAGGCCCGCCCGGCTTTCCGACAAAATCAATGCGATAGGTCAGCGCGAAGATGCTGTAGGCCGCCCAGTTGCCTCCGGGGAGCTGGGTGAGCTGTGCCTGGCCGGGGCTGGGGAGCCCGAAATCGGTGCCGCCCGTTACGCGCAGAAGGTCAAAATCCGGATCGCCGAGGATTTGCCCGAAAACGCGGAACAGGTTTGTGTCAAAGGTCTGGATGGGGGCGCCCGGTGTGCGCGGCGCGGCATGAATCTCAAGCGAGATGGGGATGTTGAGATTTCGGTTGTAGGCGGCGAACGCGCCGGTGCCGGTCATCACGAAATTGAGATTCGCATTGGAGCAGGACTTCTCGCCGCCGAGGGTTCCACCCGGTGCGTAGCAGATGCCAGGCAGAACCGGCGTGGGGAACGAACAGACCGCGACGCCGGGCGCGCAGGCAAAGTTGCTGTACGTCGCGGCACATCGCACGGTCGAACCAGGCGGCAGGCCGTCGATGATCATCATCGGATCGGCGACATCCGTCTTATAAGAGCAGGGGGCGGGCGGCAGGTGAACCGTACCCGTCCCGTCTTCCGGCACGACGCAGACCGGCGAGCTGACGATCGGCGGTCGCTCGGCATGGCAGGCCGTTGCAGTGTCGCAGGTGCAGGAAAGAACGGTGTAGGCCCCGGTGTTAGGGTTGTATCGCACGCAATAGGGCTTGCAGTTGTTCCCGATGCCGACGCACGAGTTATTTTGACACCCGAAACCAGCGACGGATGGGGTGCATGGCTGGCCAATCGCCGGAGTTGCCGCGGCGAGGCTCAAAACCAGTCCAGCCATCAGAACGAAAGTGGAACCGGCATAATTACCGCGGGTGCGCATGGGACAACTCCAGAAAGGGGCCTAATTCAAGAAGATGGGTCAAACACAAGCTCCGTGCGAGGTGGGAGCCTGAAGCTCTCCTATACCCGATTCGGACCGCGAAAGTCAACAATTACGGCGGCCAATGACCGTTCACAGCCCTGATATCAGGGTCCGCCGCGAGCCCGTTCCGCCCGGCAGTCAATGCCCGCGTGGCCGGGAACCGATAGCCAGATACAGCCGGTGGTGCGGCCTTTGAGGGGTAGACGTATGCAGGACCGAAACCGGCGACTGGGAAGGACCGTATAATCTGTGGAGTGTGATAGTCGGGCGCATCGCGGGGCGCAGGACCACGTGGCGAATGCCCGTGAGGCGATTGGAAAAGGAGTGCGGGTATATGGTGCGGGGCGGATCGATTGGCGTTCTGGCGGTTGCACTTGGCATTTCACTTGGCTTGGCGGGCCCCGCATCCGCGCAGGTTTTGACGCAGCCAACTGACGTGTCGCAACTGCTCCAATCGCTCGGCGGGCTGGGCGGGCTGCAAAGCTTGCTCGGGGGCACAACCGGCACGACCACGACCGGTACAACGGGCACAGGCAATCAGGTCACGACGACGCAGCCGGTCGGCGATTCACAACCGACAATTGTCTCGAATCAATTCACGACGACCAGCAGCGGCGCGTTGAACGAGCGCGCGCCGGGGCTGATGGTGAAGCGTTCGATTGCGGTCCAGACCGGTGACGTGGAGATTCCCGGTGAAGTCACGGAAGAGGTGAGTTTCTTCCGGGATACGTTCAACAAAGTCCTCGACCAGACGCTCGGCACGATCAGTGACGCGCTCACGGCAATCAACACGCTGCTCGGCACCGCGGCAGGCGGCGGCGTCAACGGCGGCGGCAGCACGATTGGCACGATCCCCAATGCCGCGACGACGGGCCAGGGCACATCGACGCCGATCAGCTAGGTAGAACCGCAGAGAGTTTCGTTTTTTGCACAGGAATCAGAAAGTGTGGGACCCGCTATGAGCGGGTCCGACACAGGGTATTAGCCTGTGCCACACAACAGGAAGGCTTGCTCGGTTCTACTTAGGCTTCTTCTCGACCGTTTGTTGTAGAGGGCGGCGGGCGCCAAATCGACGTCATTCCCGCGCGCGCCGGAATCCGGCGAACGCGCATGCTGGACTCCTGCGACCGCGAGTATCCAGCGATCCATCGCTCGGTCCGTGCTTTCGCCTTCGCTCGAATTGCTCAAGGCGTGGCGCGACCCATCATCACTTGCCCGGGTCAGCGCCGATCAAATCCCTTGCGGTAAGAACATCCACAAGCACGCTCGCCATGAGCCGGCATCCCTCGCTGTTCGGATGGATCGGGTCCATGAAAAAGGTGCCCGCAGGCCGACCCGCCAGCGTCCGTGCGAAGTCGGGAGCGAGGTCGTGGTAGGGCACACTCCTTGACTCGGCCCATTTCTTCAACGGCGCGAAGCCGTCAAGAGAGACTTCGCCGTCCAGCATGTGCGTCGTCGGAAACGCGACCAGGAGCCACGGTAGCTTCTGTTCCCGGCAGAACTCATCAACCAGGTCTAGTTCGCGGCACGCGCGCTCCCACGCCCGCGCGACGGCCGGCCTGGGGGGCTGCTCGTAAAAGTGTTGCTGGAGGTCAAGGCCGTTATCCGGATTCGCGAGCGGGTCGCTCCGTGCCCAAAGATGGGAGTCGCGGATTCGCGCCAGCCGCCAGTCGTCGAAGATCGTGGTCGCCGCCCTGACCAGCCCGCTTGGGTAGTTGATTCTCGGCGGTGGCTCGGGGTCAGGAACTCCGGAGATCGCGCCCTCCGGGAGGTCGATCAGCTCCAGCATGTCGTTGATGCAATACACCAGGATCATCACGTCCGGTTGGGTTTTCATTCCCTCGTTCCGGAGGAAGTCGAATTGCTGCCATGTCATATATCCGGCACACGCGCCGTTCATAAAGAGGATGTCGGACTTGGGATGGCGCGATTGGGCGACACGGTTCAGGTGGTCGACGGGAGTGTCACCGCGAGGCAGGAGGTACCCCACGGCTATGGAATCTCCCACGACGAGCACGCGCGTCTGATTCTTGGGCTTATTTTTGGGAATCTCCGGCCCGCGCATGCCCAGCGAGTTAACCCGATCAGGGTGCGTCTCGAACAACCCGTACACCCCGGGGCGATGCGCCCAGCCGCGCACCGGGTGGGGCTGACAGACGCCTTGGATCCGCGAAGGCGGGGGATAGGCGATGGCCACGAACCGATCCACCGAAAGCAAACCGGCCATGCTGCAACCCAGAAGGACGATCTGCGCGCTGCGTCGAGAAGTGGCCGCGCGACGGCCGAACCCGCGCCATGCGAGATAAAATCCCGCAGCCGCGCCGGCGTGGACGCAGACAGCGATGAAAAGCTGTTCCACTTGATCCGGTTTGAGCCGTGTGCCAAACGTCACACATGCTAAAACGATCGCCGACACACACGTCGCGAGCATGAAGTATGCCCAGGTAGCGCCGGTCATGGCGCGGCAAAGTCGTGCAGCGCGAGGGTGGATCGCGGGTTGTGCGGCATCTTGCGGAAATAGTGCGGCGGGCGCGGCCATGCTGCTGCGTCCTCATGAACCGACTTCTGGTAATTGCTTGAACCGCCGCGAAATCGTTCAGCCCGTGTGCGGGGGGTTCGTTTGGGTTTACCGGCCGATGCGAGCCAGCTACCATTCTGCATCGAACGGACAACGTTTGATCCAGAGAAGATAGCACACGCAGGCACTACGAGACAAGTCAGCATGAGTGAAAAAATCGGCGTAATGGAAGCGACCCCGTCGGCTGGCGAGCCGTCCGCCACGAACGCCTCCTCGACGGACGAAAGCAAATTCCTGACCCGCGTGCTCGTGACGGGTGCGACCGGTTTCGTCGGCCGGGCCGTGCTGCGCGAGCTCGTGGCGCGCGGTCACAAGGCGGTGTGCCTCGTGCGTGATCGTGACCGACTCGCGGCACAAGCACGGGAGCTGCCTTCGGATCGTTATGAGATCATCCACGGTGACCTGTTCGACGTTGACGCGCTGGCCGAAGCGGCGAACGGCGCCGAGGCGTGCGTCCACCTGGTGGGCATCATTCAGGAGAATCGCCTTCGCGGCCAGACATTCGAGCGAGTGCATCTGGAGGGCACGCGGGCCGTCGTCGATGCATGCAAGGCGGCCGGCGTGCGTCGATACGCTCATATGTCGGCGTTGGGAACGCGGCCGGGGGCGCCCAGCGCCTATCACCGCACCAAGTGGGCGGCGGAGGTGTGCGTCCGGGAGAGCGGGCTTGACTGGACGATCTTCCGACCGAGCATCATCCACGGGCCGGACGGCGAGTTCATGCGCATGATGCGAATGTTCGTCTGCGATGTGACCGTGAACGCGATGGGATTTCTCCCGACACCTTTCCCGGTGATCCCGTATTTCGGCGACGGCCAGCGAAAGTTGCAGCCCGTGAGTGTCAAAGACGTGGCGTACTGCTTCGTGGCGGCGCTGTCCATGCCCGAAACCATCGGCAAGACGTTCGAGCTTGGCGGACCGGAGGCCGTGAGCTGGAAAGAGCTGTATCGCATTTGTCGAGACACGATTCCCGGCGCGAAGCGCTGGAAGCCGATGATCGGCCAGCCGGTCTGGGCGGCGAATCTGATGGCGAAAACGGTGATGAAACTCCCGCTGCTGCCGGCGATGCTGCGATTCAATGAGGGGCAGGTGCAGATGTCGCAGGAGGATTCGGTCTGCGATACACGGCCAGTTGAGGAGACGTTCGGCATCCGCCTGCGCGATTTTCGGCGCGAGCTGGCAACCTACGCTGCGATGATTGAGTGAGGCGGCGATGGCGATACTTATCAAGCGGCCGCTTCTCCTCATCGTCCGCGACGGGTGGGGCCACAATCCGTACCCCGAATGGGACCACGCCAACGCGGTGAAGCTGGCGAAGACGCCGGTCGATGATCGCCTGCGCGCGACGTATCCCTGGGTGCAGATTCACACGAGCGGGGAGGACGTCGGTCTGCCTGCCGGCGTGATGGGCAACAGCGAAGTGGGGCATCAGAACATCGGCGCGGGGCGCATCGTCGATCAGGAGCAGATGCGGATTACCCGCACGATCCGAGATGGCTCGTTCTTCAACAACGGGGCGCTCTGCGCGGCCGCGGCGCATGCGAAATCCAACAGCGGCGCGCTGCACATCCTGGGGTTGTGCAGCGATGCGGGCGTGCACTCGGCGCTGGAACATTTATACGCATTGCTCGAATTGGCCCGGCGACAGGGATTGCCCGCCGATGCCGTGCAGGTGCATGCCTTCGGCGATGGGCGCGATACGCCGCCGCAGTCCGGCGTCGGCTTCGTCCGCGCCGTCGAGGCGAAGATGCGCGAGATCGGGGCCCGGAGCGGCGAACCCGCTTTTGGCCGCGTGGCGACGGTGATCGGCCGCTACTACGCGATGGACCGCGACCATCGCTGGGACCGCGTGGAGAAGGCGTATCGCCTGCTCACGGCCGGCGCGGGCGTGAAGGTCGCGTCGGCCGAGGAAGCGTTCACCCGCTACTATGCCAACCCAACCGAGCCAAACCGCGCGGGCGACGAGTTCATCGAGCCGACCGTGGTGGGGGAGTCGCGCCCGATTCGCAGCGGTGATGCCGTGGTGTTCTTCAACTTTCGCGGCGATCGCCCGCGCGAAATCACCAAGGCGTTTGTCTTTGATGCGTTCCCCTACGAGCAGATCGAGAAAGACGGCACGCGCAAGCGGCAGGGCTTTGATCGCGGGCCGAAGATCGCGGACTTGCACTATTGCACGATGTGCGAGTACGAAACGGGCCTGCCGGTGAAGGTCGCGTTCGCGCGCCCGGCGAAGATGGTGAACATCCTCGGGGCGTATGCGGCGTCGCTGGGCCTGCGCCAGTTCCGCTGCGCCGAGACGGAGAAGTTCCCGCATGTGACGTTTTTCTTCAACGATTATCGCGAGCCGCCGTTTGACGGCGAAGATCGGCAGATCATCCCCAGCCCGCGCGACGTGACGACCTATGACCAGAAGCCGGAGATGAGCGCGTACGGCGTCACCGAGGAAATGCTCCGGCGGATCGCAACGGGCGCGTATGATCTGTTCATTCTTAACTTCGCCAACGGTGACATGGTCGGCCACACGGGCAATCTCGCGGCGGCGGTTCGCGCGGTGGAAGTCGTCGATGAATGCGTCGGCCGTGTGGTTGATGCCGTGCTGGCGAAGGGCGGCGCGGCGATCGTGACCGCCGATCACGGCAACTGCGAGCAGATGATCGACCCGGCAACGGGAGGCCCGCACACGGCGCACACGACGTATGATGTGGACCTGATCGTCGTCGATGATCGCTATCGAGGGACATATGATTTGGCGACGGGCGCCCCGAAGAGCGGCGACAACAAGTCCGGCGGCGGCATCACTCTCCGCCCCAACGGCCGCCTCGCCGACATCGCGCCGACGCTTCTGGCGCTGGGGGGTTTAGACAAACCGGCGGAGATGACGGGGCAGTCGCTGGTCAACAAGGATCGACTATGATGCCGTGTACGACGTCTACCTCGGCCTGATCCCCACCGAGTCCGCCATGCCCGTGTAGCGCTTCGAACCCAGGCCCATCCGCGGCGAGCCTTCGGGCCAGATGGAGAAGTTGATTCCCACGTCGTCGATCGCCTTGTCCACGTCCAGCGCCACGGCTGTGTACCAACGCGGCCACTTGCGAATGTAGATCAGCTCGGTCGAGTAGTTGCGGCCTTCCTCGACGTCGTAAAACTCGCGCAGGCCGACGGTGTGCTTCTCGCTTAGCTTGTAATTGAACCCGCCGCCGACGAGGCTGTTATTCGTGTCGTGGATGTACCGCCAGCCGACGAAGTACGCCAGGCGCGGCTCACGTTCGACGGCGAGGCTGATGTTCGAGTTGCCCATGTTGCCGCGATTCGTGTCATAGACGCCGTCGTACACGACCACGGTTGAATCGCTGATGCGATACTGCATGTTCGTTGCGATGAAGTTGGACGAGATGCTGTCTTCCGGCCGGCTCATGATGTAGTCGCCGTGCGTGTCCTCATTCTTCTGGGCATCGTTGAAGAAGCCCGCCTCCACGTCGAACACGATCCAATCGACGGTGCGCCACTTGCCCGGCCCGCCGCGCTTGGTTTGCAACCGCTGGCGCAGGCCGAGCGCGCCGCCGCCGAAGTCGTCGATGTCTTCAACGCCCGAATCAAAGGGCGTCATCTCCAGCGGCGCGCGATTGCCGTGGGCGTTCCATACCGTGAAGTCAGGCTTGATCACGTGCCGCATTCGGTGCAGGTCGAAGAACTCCGACTCGATGGAATCGTCCGACTTGCTCATCAGCATGTTGCCGCGCACTCCATAGGCGCCGAACACGCGCCCGAGGCTGCCGCTTTCGTTATCCGGGTCGTCGCCGCTGGGGCCGTCGTCGTAACCGCCGACGCGGCCGGTCAGGTAGGGCGTGATTTTCATCGGGCCGAGGTCGGGCATCGGGAACTGCAACTCCTCGCGCGTATCGCCGCGAACGACCGTGCCGGTGCGGCCGGTGTTGTCGTCGCGATTCTGCCCATCGAAATAGCGGCGCTCGTCGGGTCGATAGCGCACGAGGCCGACCCGCGATTCGCTGTACAGCGTCGCGATGTCACCCAGCGGCTCGCCGATCAGGCTGAATACGTTGTCCGGCATGTGCTCGGTCTGCGTGAGGAACTCATTGATGCGATAGTTGAGCAGCGTGCTGAATTGCCAGTTGTCCTGCCGTTTGAGCAGATAGGCGAGCGTTTCCTGATCCTTGCCGTTCTCCCATTCGTTGCGTTCGTACTGCTCCATGAAATTGTCGTCGCTGATGTACGACGCTTCGAGCGACAGCTCCCAGTCCCTGGGCAGGAACTGGCGATGCCGCCACGTCGCGCGGCCGCGATTCTCATGATCGGGCGGACCGCTTCGCTCCGGGCCGATCTCATCCGAACCCCCGTCGTTGATGTAGTAGGTGCGCAGCAAGCCGTAATAGTTGTCGCTTTGATAATCGGAGTCGATGCCGACGGCCGGCCCGCGATCGGTGAAGTAATCGAGCTTGAGCGTTGCGTCGAATCCGACCGGGGCGGTCAGGCCCATGAGGTTGAAGAGCGACCAGCGCGTTTCGGTCGTGTATCCGAAATCGCCGTTGTAGCCGATCTTCGCGGAGCGAAAGGCTTGCCGGTCGGCGGAGAAATCCCCCGCGGCAAAGGGCCAATAGGCGATCGGGACGCCTTCGAGATTCATGGTTGTGTGGTAGGCCTTGTAGGTGCCGGCCTGCACGCCGACGACATCGCCGACTTCGTTGCGAGGCGTCTTGTCCTGCAGATAGATACGATCCGCCCCGATGGCCACGTGCGGCGTGTGAAACTCGCTCGTCGTGAACTGCGCTTTGTTTGCTTCGTATTCCGTCGCGGAAAGCTGGCGGATTTCCTGCGCTCGAACGTAAATGGGCAAGCTGCGGGACGGCTCAACCGCCCGCGTGACCGCGTCGAGAATGAGCGCACGATCGGCGTCGAAGTCGTAGTACAGGCGCGGCGCACGAATCATGCGATCCCCCCGCGCGAGGACCACGTCCCCTTCCAGGTACACGGCCGACACAAACGCCTCCAGCGCCGCGGCGTCGGTCTGATCTCGTGGAGTTCCGCCGACGCGCGGTGGGCCGCCTTCGGTCGGTTGCGACGCCGCGCTGCCCCGCGCGGGCTTGCGGGATTCACCGCCGATTAGCCCGGGGATCGCGTCGCCGACCTGCTCGCGCTTGAGGTACAGCACGGCTGCATTGGCGCGAAGCTCGACGTACTCACCGCTTTGCGACGCCGCGCCCTGCGATACGAATACATCTTCCTGGGCGATGACGACGTTCTGCCCGTCGATGACCTGCGACGAGAGGCTTTGCGCCGTGAAGTTGATCGCCTTGATGGGTTTCGGTTTCGCGAAGCGCGCCAGCGCTGCGGCCTTCGATGAGACGCTGACCGGCGAATCAGCCGAATCGGCCGCTGGTGCGGGCGCCACGTCAAGCAGCCGCCGCGCCTTGCGGGCCTCCTTATAGAGATCGCCATCTTCATCGGATTGGGCTGCGTGGGCCGCGGAGTTCAAGACGAGCCGCCCGAACGTGCGCAGCGTCACCAGTAATGCCGGGCCCGACTCGCGCGTGCCGGCCGGCTGGATCACCTCGGCGTCCTGCCAAAGAAAAACCTCGAGGTCGATGTAAGGTTTGTCCTGCCACGTCGCGTTGCGAAACCAGATGACGGCGTCTTTGCTGCTCAACTTCGTGCCGCCCATCGTCGCCACGAAATCGCCAAGTACTTCAGTGACATGCTCGCCGTCGGCGGAATCCCATGTGTAAGCGAGGCGACCGGTGATCTCGATGTTGAAATCGCTGATGCCCGGTGGAATGACCGGTTGAATCTCGGCAAGATCGGGCGGCGTCGTTGCTTGACCGGAAACGATGGAGGGATGGAAGTAAAGAACGGCGGAAATCGCGATGAGGGCAAGCACAGTCCGTTGCATTTGCCAGGTCCGCCGTGCAGGTGTCGGACTCCGGAGCCTCGTCGCGCGCCGCAACCAGCTCCATTCCGTTCGGCGGGCATTATAGGTCCGGCGCAATCAGTGTCAAAGTCCGATAGGGCATGGATTTGTGGTTGATCGCCAAGATGCGTGAGCTTCGTGCCAAACCTCGTTATCCATGCTGCATCATTCGAAACACCGCCCGATTCACCCCTTCCCTTTCCCTTGATTCGCCGTTGCTCTTGACGAATCTGGCCGGCGGGCTTGCCAGCCGTTATCCGCCGGATAGCAACGAGAGCTAAAGCGCGACGGCAGGGCACCGATAAGGGTGCCGTGCGCAAGGTCCGTACCCTGCGCCGGAAACGGATTTCCCAAGTTGCTTCCCGTGCCGCGCGGGCCGGGAGCCATGCGATGGAGCGCGTGTGAACGGTCTGGTCTGGACGCTTGATTCCCGGTTAGTTCCTTTGCTGCGGTCGCTGCAAGCGCCTAAGGCACGCGCGGTTCGATGTCTGCGCCGCCGTTGGATGGCTTGCGCGGCGCTGGTGCTTGGGGCGGGCGGCTGCGTCGAACTGCCGCCGCACGCGAAGACGCAGATGGTCCAGGCGGAGAAGGAGTACCGCTCGGGACAGTATGACTCCGCCAAGTCCAAGCTGGATGAAGTAATTCAGGCGTATCCATCCGTTCTTGAAACGTCCGAAGCCTACTACCTGCGCGCCCAGTGCCTGGCCAATCGCGGCAATCGCGGCGCGGCGCAGTCCGACATCGAACGCTGCCTGGCGCTCTCGAAGAACAGTGATCTGACGGCCCGGGCGCACGCGACGGCGGGCGAACTGGCCTTCGAAGCGGGTGACGCGAAGAAGGCATCCGAGCACTTTCGGCAGGCGCTGCGCAATCTTCCAGAGCGACCGCCCTACGACCTGGCTCGATACCGCTACGGCGTCTGCCTCGCTCAATTGGGTGAATGGAAGAACGCGCGCGAACAGTGGGACGCGGTCGTTCGAGGCTATCCCGGCAGCTCGATCACCGGTCAGGCCCAGCGGATGCTGGCGTGGCCTGGCGATTTTTTTTCGATTCAGTGCGGCGCGTTTCGTGACTTGGCGGCGGCGTCGAAACAAGCGCAGAAAATGCGCTCGGCCGGCCACAGCGCGCGGACCGAGAAGCGCCAGCGCGACGGCGAAACGCTGCACATGGTGTACGTCGGACAGTACTTGAGGTTGAGCCAGGCGCAGGAAGCGCTGGGGAAGATCAAGCAACACGCTCCGGGCGCGGTGATCGTGCCACAGTAGGGTCCGCTGTGCGGACCTTGCCGACGGAGACGTTTGGAACACGGAGTAGCGAACAATGGCCAATGCAATGCGACAAGTCGTGCTCTTGACGATCGCAACGATCGCGGCCCTGGGGGGCTGTTCTCGAACCGGTCAGAAAATCCCGGATGCAGCGCCGACCGAACCGTCGGAACTGTACCAGCCGTTCGTTGGCGGGACGGGCCTGCCCGAGCAGTTGCTCGATCGGCCGCCCTATCGGCTTCAGCCGGGCGACGTGCTGGAAATCATCTATCAGGTCAAGAACATCGTCTCCGACAAGCCCTACGAGCTGAAGATCGAAGACATCGTGAACGTCGAGTTTCCTTATCAGGATCAACTCGATCAGGAGCGGACGGTTCAGGCTGACGGCTCGATTCGTTTGAAGCTGATCGGGCAGATTCGAGCGGCTGGTCGTACCGCGACGGAACTGGAGGAGCAGTTGCGCCAGGCCTATGCGCGGTACATCCGCGAACCGGAGGTGACGGTGGCGGTGAAGGCGGCGAACGTAAAGATCGTCGAATTGAAGAAGGCGATCACGACCGCCCCGCGCGGTCAGTCGCGTCTGGTTCCGGTGAAGCCGGACGGCACGATCGACCTGCCGTACATCGGCGAGGTGCTGGTGGCGGGCAAGACGGTACACCAGGCGAAGAAGATCCTGGACCAGTTGTACGTCGAGAACGACTTGCAGGAAGTCGAGACGACGGTGCAGACGCTGGAGTTCGCGCCGACTCGCATCTACGTCATGGGCGAGGTGTACGGCCCGGGTCAGATCACGTCGCACGCGCCGATCACGATCACCCAGGCGCTGATCCAGATGGGTGGACCGTCGGTTCGCGCGGATCAGACGAAGATCCTCCTCGTGCGTCGGCAATATCTGCCGGTTCCGCAGGCGATTGTGTTCAATCTTGCCGAAGTGCTGAACGCGAAGAAGGCGTCGCCGGAAGGAATGTTGCCAAATGGCAGCAAGTTCCGTCACGACCTGTACCTCGCCGATGGCGATATTATCTATGTGCCGCGCACCGGACTGGCCGAGATGAACGACTGGATCGACATGGTCTTTACGCGCGGTATTCGGTCGGTTGTGCCCTACAGCGGTGTGGTGGGCATGAACTTCGGGTACGAAATCCGCGCCGATCCGACGTCGTTCAAGACGCGGCAGGTCGGTCCGCCGAATATCGGCGGCCAGATCGGCCCGTAAGCAAGGCGGATGACAAGTTTGTGACATCCTCGGCGTCCGGCGCCGCCCGACGAGGGCGGCCCGGCGCCGAAGTCCTGATTGAGATGGGAAGCGTATGAGCACGGCCTACGGAACACGTTCGCTTCGGGAAATCCTGCGGATTCTCTTCGAGCACTGGGGCAAGATTCTTGTCATCTTCATCGTGGGCGCGGGCGGCACCTGGTATGGCTGTCAGCACTGGTTTCCGCTGAAGTATCGCAGCCAGGTCAGCCTGGTCTATAAACGGCCCATGAACAAGAACCCGTTGAGCCTCGACTCGCCCGAGCGCACGCTCGAAGTGTTCGTCAAGGCCCAGCAGCAGATCGTGATGTCGGATCTCGTTCTGGCGCGCACGAAAGTGCTCGCCGAAAATCCGCGGCTGTACGAACAGTGGGAGGTGCTCCGCCGCGAATGGCGTCAGGCGGAAAAGCAGCCCAACGGCAAGGTCGTCGAGGCCCTGGGGAACGCTATGGCGTTTCTTAATGGCGAGAAGATCCAGCCGAAAGTTGACAAACTGCTGCATGACGACCAGGCCGCATTCATCGACTTCCAGAAATCCGTCAAGCTGGAGACCCCCGGCGGCGAGCAGGTCGGCATGACCGAAACGTTTACCATCAAGGTGGACTATCCGGCCGACCGCGATGATCCCAATTCGTTTCAGAATGCGTTTCGCGCCGCGAGCGCGCTGGCGGACATGTATCTTGTTCGGTATCAGGAGCTGCAACAGGCGCTGAACGAACCGGCGGAGCGGCTGATGACCGAGGTTGTGGCGAGATACGATGAGGAATACAAGGCGCGCGAAGGCGCTTATCACGATTTCATTCAGGAGAACGCCGCCGACGTGGGTGTTCTCGAGCAGTTGCTGCGATCGGGAACCGAGCACGGTGTGCAGGTGCTCTACACCAAGATTCGCGAAAGCGACGTCGGCTTGAGTGTCGACCTCGCGCGCGAGCGGTCGCTGTTGCAGGTGTTCAAGGAAAAATTGCCGGCGGCGTGCTTTGAGTCGGGCGGCATTGAAAAGATGACCGACGAGCAGGTCGAGGCGGCAATGGCGGCCGTACCGGCTTCGCTGTTGTTTGACAACGTCCTGTTCGTCGAGACGGCCAAGAACCTGACCATGCTGATGGCCCGGCTGGCCAAGGCCGAAGGACAGTTCACGGAAAACAGTCGCGATGTGCGGTACCTGAAGTACCAGGTAAGCAGCACGAAACGGCATGCACTGGCCGGCATCGTGGCGTACAGCAAGGGATTGGAATCGAGCATTCAGGCCCGCGAAGAACAGAAGAAGCTCAACGAGGGGCTGGTTAAAGAGGTGGCCCAGGAACGCGCCGAGGTGCAGGCGAAACTGGCGGAGTATGCCCGGCTGAAGAACGAATTCGAAGTCGCCCAGAAACACCGTGAGCGGCTGGAGCAAGAGCGCGTGTACGCGATGGCGACGCGGCTGCTCTCGCGCGAGCCGGTGAACATCAGCATTCTGGATGAGGCTTCCATGCCCGATCCGGACAAGCCCAGCTCGCCGCAGACGGTGATTTACACCGTCGTGGCGGGCATCGTGTCGATGCTGCTGGGCATTGCGCTGGCCTTCCTGGCCGATCACTTCGACCACACGGTTCGTTCAACCGTGGAGGCCGAGCGGTACCTGGGCGTGCCGGTGCTGGGAACGGTAAAGAAACGTGGCAGGCGACTGGTGGTGCCGGCGTAGGGGGGCGGCGCAGAAATCGCCGACTCGAAATGTGTTTCCGAAACGAAACACAAGGCCCGGAAACGCCGATAACGCTTAACGTAAGGCTTTCGTCGAGCTAGAATTGTCGACCAGGGGAGACGTGAATCGTGGCCCAGTTGCCCGACCAACCCGATCCGAAGAAGCGGCGCGAAGGAGAGCGCGAACCGCCTCCGCAGCCGGAGCAGATCTGGCCACCGCCGGCTTCGTCGAAGAAGCCGCCGGAGCCTCCGCGCGAGCCGGATGAGGACGTGGTCGAGCTGGACTGGACCGACGAGGTCGAGAAGATCGACGAGGCGATTGAAGACATTCGTAGAATAAACGGCGGGCCGGCGCCCGAGACCGACCTGGACGACCTGGCGTTTTCCCCGCCGCAGGCCGAGTTCCTCGATGACAAGACGGCAACTTCTCCGGCGATGGAATCGCCCGCGCCGTCGCGTCCGGCCATCGGCGGTCCATCGGTCCCCGCGAAGTGCAAGCTGCGCGACAAGTCCGAGGCCGAACTGGGCCAGCTTTGGGGCAATATCTTTTTCGCGGTCGACGAATCCCCGCCCAAATCGGTGATCGTCATGGGCGCGCGGCCCGGCGAGGGCGCGACGCAGATCGCCGTGGGTCTGGCCCTGACCGGCGCCGAGGCCGACAAGGAATTGCGCGTTTGTCTGGTTGACTTCAATGTGCGCCACCCGCAGGTCGCGTCGCTCATGGGGCTGCGTGAGTCGCCGGGTTTGACGGACGTGCTGAACGGCCGCGCGACGCTGGACGCCGCGATTCAGACGGTCGATGTGCGCAATGGGCATAAGCTGTATGTCATTGCCGGCGGACCGGTCTCGGATCACCCGCTTGGCCTGCTCAAGAGCCGTCAGACGCAGAGCCTGATCGCACAGCTGCGGCAGCGATTCGATCACGTCATCCTCGACGTCGCCAATGCCAAGACCTATCCCGACCCGCAGGTGCTGGGTCTGCTGGTCGATGGCGCAGTCCTGGTCGTCAAAGCCGGCGACACGCCGCGTGAAACGGCCGCCGAAGCCAAGAAGCGGCTCGATCTCGCCGGAGTGCGTTGCCTGGGCCTTGTGCTGAATCAGCGGAGCGATCCGATTCCGGGGCTCGTGTATCAGTTCACCTAGCGGCGCCGGAGTCGAAAGGGCGATTCGCAATGAGCGGTCGCCCGTTGCGTCGCGGGCGCGCCGGGGTGTGCGAGAATCGGCGTCGGCCGCGAGGATGGATCAGCCTTGGCATCACTCACCGCGCAACGCACGCCTCTGTTGCTCTCGCTGGGCATCCTGCTGCTGATCGCCGCGGGCATCGCCTTCTCCGCCACGCTCGCGACGGATTCGGTCAGCGTATTGATCTTCTGGTCGGCGCTGGGCGGATTGACCGCGCTGCTGTTCTACGCCGTCAAGGGCGATCTGCTCGTGGCGGTGCTGATCTGGTTCATCACGCTGATCGCACTGCATGAGGAGTTCTGGCGCGTTTCGGTTCCGCTGTTCTTCGCGCTCACGATTCCGCGTATTGGGCTGGTCGTCCTCGCGCTCCTGCTTCTGGCGATGATCGCCCTGGGCCGCGTGCCGGTACGCCATGCGTGGCCGGTGAGCGGGTACATGCTGACGCTGGCGACGTACTTCTTCGCGTCGGCGCTGGTCTCCGGCTTTGAGACGCGCTCGGTTGTGACGGTCCACTACCGCCTCATCGGTGGTTACATCTTTCCGTTCGTCGTGTTCGGCCTCGTGCTGCACGCGTTTCGCCACGAGCGCGATTTCCGCCGCCTGGCGATCTTCTTCATGATTCTCTCGGTCTATCTGACGTTGACGGGCTGGTGCGAGCGCTTCAAGCTCAACGCCCTGATCTTCCCGAGGTTCATCTCCGATCCCAGTATCGGTATTCACTACGGCCGTGTCCGCGGGCCGTTCGTGCTGTCGCCCGCGATGGGGCTGGCGCTGTGCTATTGCTTCTTTAACAATCTCGTGCTGGCGCGCAACAATCGAAGCGTCGGGCGCTGGTGGCTGCTGCTTCTGAACGCCGCGATGCTGCCGCCGATTTTCTGGACGTACACGCGCTCGGTGTGGTTGAGCTTCGTGCTGTGCCTGATGATCTGGGCGATGTATTCCCAGCGCCGGGCCACGCGTGTCATTATTGTGTCGCTGCTGATTGCTCTCGTACTCGTGGTCGGTGTCGTGAACATGGGCAACTTCATGTCCGACGACCGCAGCAAGGGCGGCCTGACCGACACCGAGCCGATCCTGCTGCGCATCGGTCTGGCCCAGATGACCTGGGAGATCGTGAAGGAGCATCCCTTCTTCGGCGTGGGGTTCGGGCATTTCCGCGATCATGCGCCGAACTTCGCGCGCGATCCGTCCAGCCCGTTTTATGCCTTCGGGACGACGGCGCTCGAACACAACAACATGCTCTCGATTGTCGCGGAAACCGGCATCGTCGGCATCACGCTATATCTGCTTACGGTGATCGCCCTTGTGCGATTCAGCATCCAGCTCTATCGCAAGCTGCCCCGGACCAGTCCGCGCCTGATCGGGCCGGACCTGCTCGTGTTGTACTGGATTCTCGCGATGGCATACTTCATCGACGGCACGTTCCGCGAAACCAGCGACAATCCCTTCGCCAACAGTCTCTTCTTCGGCTTGAGCGCCGTTCCGGTCGCGCTGAATGAGCTGCTTTCACCGTCGCCCCTGCGGCGCTCCAGCGATCCGTCGGCCCGCGCGAAGGCCGGCAACCGGCCTCGCGTTCCGCCGCGGCCCAACGGATTGATTGCCGGTGCTGCGCCCGCCGCGCGAGGAGGCCGGCGGTGAAAGCCGTGCTGCACATGACGAGGCAGGGCGACGCGGCGGCGGATGAAGCTCCCTCGGCGGCGCACGAACCGCTGAACGGCGGCGGGGCGATCGGCCAGACGTCTCACGGCGCGCCGACCGGCATGTTCTCCAACTCGCCGCTGCACCAGGCGATGGGGTTGTATCTGCCCGCGACCGTCGCGTTTCGGCTTATCAATTTCTTTCGCATCATCCTGCTCACCTGGTTCATGACCCAGCAGCAGTTCGGCCTCTTGACCATGATCCTTGCGGTGATGAACGTCATGACACCGCTGTGCAGCCTCGGACTGAACGAGGCGGTCACGCGGTACGTCCCCCAGCATGAGAAGCAAGGCACGTTGTTGGCGTTCGTGCGCAAGTCGTTCCTGTTGCTCGGCGCGATCACGATGATCAGCGTCACGGTGATCTGCATTTTCGCCCAGCCGCTGGGCGATTTTTTCTACGCCCAGTTCACCGACCCGGAAGTGCGGCGCTTGTTCTCGGCCGACGCGCCGGAACTGGCCCGCCTGTCGGCCATCGTGACGGCTCTCTTGATTGTCTATTTCTACCTCCTGGCCGTGTTCAAGGGCCTGCGCATGTTCACGGCCCTGTCCGTCATGGAAATGGCCCACGGGCTTCTTTTTCTCGGCTGCAGCATCGCGGCCATTGCCACCGGCCACTTGAGCGCCTTCACGCTGACGGCCGTGTACGGCATTTCGCTGGCGCTGCCGATTGCGTGGTTCGGGTTCGGCTTCATTCGCACCATCGCACGGTGGCACGGGCAGCATGAACTGACCGAGGAGGGCGATTTCGCGCGGCGGCTGCTCAAGTTCAGCGTCTGGACGACCCTCGCCGGCATCACCTGGCAGGTGCTGGTCTATTACCCCGCTTGGTACCTCAACAAGATACAGGGGCAGGAGGCGGTCGCCGTCTTCAACGCCGTGCGCCAGATCGGGCAATTCGTCCTGATCGGCGCGGTGGCCGTGGTGACGGTCGTGATGACCATCGTGACCAAGACGTGGGAGAATCGCGGTCGCGAAGCGGCCCAGCGGCAACTGTCGCTGGCGTTCCGTGGGACGGGCCTGGCGCTGTTTGTGTTCTGTGCGATGCTGGCGCTGGCGAAGGATTACATCATTCTGATGTTTCGCGCGGAGTATGCCGACGGCGCGGCGATTCTTCCGATTCACCTGCTGTTCTTCCTGATGGGCGCGTATCTTGCGTTCCTGCCGATTCATTTTCATCTGATTGAGAAGACGCGGCACATGTTCTGGCCGTGGGCCGCCGGTGTGGCCGCGAACGTGTTGTACGCCTTCTGGCTGGCCGGTCCGCAGAACGCGCGGGTGATGCGCACGGCGGGCTGGCAATGGGCGGCGGGCCACGCGTCGTGGATCTTCACGACCGGTTTCAGCGGGCCGCGCGGGCTGGACAGCGCCGCCTGGTGCGGCGTGCTGGCGATTGCCACCTCGCTGGCACTCTGCGTCTGGCTGATTCAGGCTGAATGCACGAAGCTGGACCGCGGTACGTTCATTGTGCTGGGAGCGGCCTGCCTGTTGGCACTAAGCCCTCTGCTTCTGACTGCGGGGACGGTGCTGGTGCTGCTTGTGGCGTGGAAGACGGAACTGGTCTTCTCCGCGGACGAGCGACGCCGGATCAACGGCTACATTCTCGAATCGCTTCGCCATGTTCCGCCGTTGCGGGCGCTGGGGCGATGGCGAAATGGACGAACCTGAATCGAGGCCGCGAGGGGGCAGGGGGCGGCGTTGTGCGAATCGCAATTGTTATCTGCACGAAGGATCGGCTCGGAGCGCTTCGCGAGACATTGCGATCGGTCTGGGCGCAATCGCGCGTGCCGGATGAATTGCTCATCATCGACGATGGCCGCATGGACGACGCCGCGCAAGGTGACATCGCGCGGGACGCCGCGCACTCCAACACCCGCTTTATCTATCATCGAAAGTACGAGCCCGGCCTGACTCGCTCGCGCAACGTGGCCGCGCAGCAGGCGTCGGCTGACGTGTTGATCTACCTCGACGACGACGTGACGTGCGCGGCGAACCTGGTGGATGAAATCGCGGCGATCATGGCGGACTCGCGCGTCGCCGCCGTGTCGCCGGTCATCGAGGAACCACGACTGGGCGGTCGCACGGCGCAGCTATGGCAGCTTGGTTATCGCATTGCAGGTTGGTGGCGTGTGCGGCCGGGCGTGGATGCCGCCGTGCGCGGCGCGCCGCCGGCCATGCTCACATGGGAGCCGCAGCGCGTTTGCCCGTTGATGCATCTGTCCGGTGCGGCGATGGCTTTGCGGCGCGACGTGGTGCTGGCGAATCCCTTTGATGAAACGCTCACTCAGTACGCGCTGGGCGAGGACCGCGAGATGGGCTACCGTCTCGCGCCGAGCCATTGGATGCTCGAAGCACGAAATACAAGCGTTGTTCATCGGCGCGAGATCGGCGGACGCGGCGACCCGCGCCGGTTCGGCTTCATGACCAGCCGCAATTACCTGTACATCCTCACGAAGTCGTGCCGCATGTCGCCGGGGCGCTGGGCGCTGATCGGGTGGAGTTTGCTGTTGATCGGTCTCATGCACGCGGCGTGGGGGCTGGTGCGGCGCGACCATTGGCTTGAACTGTGCGGCATGATCGAGGGCGTACGGGCCTTCGTTAGCGAGCGAATCCGGACTCGCTCGGCACCGCGAGGAGTGCGCTACGCGGAGCGCGTTGAAGACGATTCGCAGCACGCAACGCGTTCCCTGCGTACACCGCGCGCCGCGATTGGGGTCTCGAAGCGCACGGTGGCGAGCGCTCGGCCGTTGCACGTGCTGTTTGTCACCAATCGTCTTGAGCCGGGCGGGGCGGAGCTGATGCTGGCTTCGCTGGCGAAGCACCTGCCTGCGCGCGGTGCTCAACCCGTGATTGCCTGCCTGAAGGATGCCGGCCCGCTCGCCGCAGATTTGAGAGCGCACGGCATTGCCATTTACGATCGCCTGCTCCATCACAAGACGGATGTCGCGGTGATCGCCCGGCTTCGACGGCTGTTGCGCGAAGAAGCCATGGACGTCGTCACCGTGGCGCACAGCGGGGGCGACCGGATGTTCTGGTCAACGCTCGCTGCTGCGACGCGCCGCACTCCTGTGGTCGTCTGGTCGCATTGGTTCCCTCGCGCGGGGCATCAGCACTTCGAGACAGCCAACCGCGCGTTGTACCGGTTTGTGGATGTGTTTGTGGCGCTGGGCGAGCGACAGCGGCAGGCGATGATCCGGCACGAACAAGTCCCTGCCGGGCGCATCGCCGTGATTCGCAACGCAATCGAATTGGACGCCTTCATCGGCCGGTCGCGCAGCGCGGCCCGGCGCGCACTGCGCCTCACGGACGATCAATTCGCCGTGGGGATCGTCGCGAACCTGCGCGAAGAGAAACGACACGATGCTTTCATTCGCGCGGCGCGCACCCTGGCCAGCCGGTTCCCAAACATGCGATTCCTCGTCATCGGGGACGGGCCGAATCGCGACGCGGTGCAGGCGGCCGCCGAGGCGTCGGGCCTGGATCACGAACGATTGCGATTGCTGGGCGCGCGGCACGACGTGCCCGACCTGCTGCCGGGGCTGGACGTGGCATGTCTGTGCAGCGAGGTTGAGTGCTTCAGCGTCAGCATGTTGGAGGCAGCGGTGAGCGGCGTGCCGTTCGTCGCGCCCGACGTGGGCTGCCTCGGTGAGTTTCTGATTCACGAGCAGACGGGGTTGATGACGCGTGCGGCCGATCCGGAGGGATTGGCGCTGTCGGTGGAGCGATTGGCGACCGATGCAGCGCTTCGCCATCGGATCGTCGAGACAGCGCGGCGGCGCGCGGTTCACGAGTTCGGCGTCGAGCACATGGCGGGCGCCTTTTCGGACTTGTTCGCCGTCGTCGCGGCGCGCGGGCCCCGGAAGAGATCAGCGGCAATTCGGCCATACCATGTCGCGGCGACCGCCGGATGACCTGCGAATTGCCTCATGGGCCGACGTCCGATCACAGGTTACGATAATCCCATCTGTTTAGCCGTTGTGCGGACGGATGCGCGCACGGTGAAGCGTTGCATCGTAGGTTGATACCAGCGGATGCGGCGCAACGTGCGCCGAGGGTCCGCTTCGAATCAGGCAGCCTCGCGGTCTGGATGGTTCTCCCATGCTTGGAAGGCATACAAACGCATATTCTGCGACCGCGCTGGCCTCGGCCGACGAGCCGTGCCGCCTGCTCCATCTCGTCTCGACGTTCGCGATCAAAACCGACACGAAATGGCTGCTCCAGATCGCGCGGCATCTGGATCGTCGCAAGTATCAAATGTCGGCCGCATGTTTCTATGGCGGCGGCCCGGTGCAGGCGCAGCTTGAGGCGCTGGGCGTCCGGACGTTTGATCTCGGCGTTCCTAGAGAGCTGGACCCCCGCGCCATGTTTCGCGCCCAGCGGCTGATTGCCCGGCTCCAGCCGGAGATCGTTCATACCCATCTGCTTCGCGCCGACATTTACGGCGCGATCGGCGCTCGACTCGCCGGCGTGCCGGTCGTGCTGTCAACCGTTTACGCGATGGGGGATTACCGCCGCGAAAAACGGCGCAGCAGCGATTGGCTGATCGACGCGGCGTGCGCGCGACTTCCCACGCACGCCATCGCCGTGTCGGAGGCTGTCAAGAACGATTGCGTGGCGCGGCACGGCATGAACGCCGATCGCGTGACGGTCATTCATACGGGTGTCGAGCCGCCGGCAACGGTTGACGCCCGCGCCGCTGGGCTGGCCCGCGCGAGCTGGGGTTGCTGCGGCGAGGAGAAGGTCATCCTCACGCTTGCCCGGCTTAGCTATGAGAAGGGCATCGACACGCTGATCGACGCAGCGTCGGTGCTGCGCGATACCCACCCCGAAGTGCGCATCATCGTGCTGGGCGAAGGCCCCGATCACGAGGCGCTGCAAAGTCGCATTCTCGAACGCCAGGTTGAAGACGTTGTAAAGCTGGCCGGGTTCACGCGCGATGTCTGGTCGGCCATTGCCGGGGCCGACGTGGTTTGCCTGCCGAGCAAGTCCGAGGGGTTGCCGAACGTGCTGCTGGAGGCAATGGCGATGGCTCGCCCCATCGTTGCGACGCGCGTCGGAGGAATCCCCGAAGCCCTGACGGATGAACACGACGGCTTGCTGGTCGAGCCCAATCGTCCGCATCTGCTGGCCCACGCGCTGGGCCGCGTCCTGCATGACACGACGTTCGCAGCGCGGATGGGTCGCGCGGCGCAGGCGACGATGCAGCGGCGTTTTCATGCAAGGGATGTCGTGGGCCGTTACGAAGCGCTGTACACACGGCTTCTGAAGCCGTGGAGGAAAGCGAGTGACCGATTGGTCGCGGTACATTGAGTTGCCGGCGGCGGTGGACGTACTGGAAATGCCGCTCTTGCCGCTGGACAAGGCGTCGCTTGCGGCGACGGCTGCCGCGCGCGCCAAGGCTGGCGTGCCGACTACGGCTTGTTATGCGAACGCGCACACGATGAACCTCGCTTGGCGCGACGAACGATTCCGCCGCGTGCTTTCCGAATGCGATCTGCTCTATGCCGACGGCGCATCGCTCGTCTGGGCGAGTCGATGGAGCTGTGCGCGCCTGCCCGAACGCATGACGGCGGCGGATTATTTCCCCCTGATGGCTGCGGCGTGCGCGGATGCAGGCGTCTCGATTTTTCTGCTGGGGAACCAACCCGGAGTGGCGAACAAGGCTGCCGAAGTTCTCGCCCGTCAGCATCCCACCCTTCGCATCGCGGGGACGCACCATGGCCATTTTGACCTGGCCCAGTCGGATACGGTGATCGAGTACATCAATTCGACAAGGCCCGATATTGTGTTTGTGGGGATGTCCAGCCCGCGGCAGGAGTTGTGGTTGGCCGAACACGGACACAAGCTTACAGCCCCGGTGAAGTGGTGCGTGGGGGCGTTATTCGACTATTACGCTGGGGTAGAGCGGCGCGGGCCAGACTTGTTGTGTCGCATGGGCTGTGAATGGGTTTACCGGCTTCTGATGGACCCGGTTGGGAAATGGCGGCGCTACCTTGTGGGGAACCCCGTTTTTGTGTTTCGGACGTTGAAATGGGCCTTTGGCCGGCGCTCGGTTAAGGATGGGGGGGTAGGAATCCGAACGGGTCAAATGGTATGATAATGGGAGACGCGCGTCGCGGAGGCGGCGTGCGATGGCCGCCGTTGATATTCGATCGCACTGCATGACTGCGTCGGCCCAGCGTCGGCGCGGTTCGGGGAAGGGGAAGCATGTCCGCGATCAAGTCTACCGCCGTCGCGATTTCCGTGCTCGAACGAGCCGACGGGCGCGCGGTCTTGCCGTCGATCCTGGCGCCGTCCGCGTCGCGCGAGCGCCGCGGTTACGCCGTCGTCTCGCGCATGCTCGACGTGGCGGTCTCGTGCGTCGCCCTGGTGCTGGCGGCGCCGATCATTCTCGCGGCGGCCGTGGCGATCAAGCTCACCTCGCGCGGGCCGGTCTTCTTCAAGCAGCCGCGCGCGGGCCGGGGGCACGTGCCCTTCACCATGTTCAAGCTCCGCACCATGTACAACGGCGCGGACGACGACAAAGAGCTGTTTCGCCGGCTGAACAGCCTGCCGACCGGGCCGTGCTTCAAAATGAGGAACGACCCGCGCGTGACAACCGTCGGCCGATGGCTCCGTCGGACGAGCATCGACGAGCTTCCGCAGTTTCTCAACGTCTTGCGGGGCGATATGAGCCTGGTCGGCCCGCGGCCCCTCCCCCTGGATGAGGTCCGCACCGATACGGCCGACCAGCGGCTGCGGTTGAGCATCAAGCCGGGCATCACCTGTCTGTGGCAGGTCAGCGGGCGGACGGAAATCCCCTACGAGGAATGGCTGGCGCTGGATGTCTGGTACATCCGCAATCGCTCGCTGGCGCTGGATCTTCAGATTCTATTCAAGACGCTACCCGCCGTGTTGAGTGCCCGCGGGGCGTATTGATAAAGCGAAGCAATTAAGCCGCAGCGTGCCAGCTCGCACCGTTGCAGGATCGCCGCATTCCGCGCAACATGCGTCGCATGACTTGGACGCACCACTCCCATCGTCGACTCTCTTCGAATCCGATTGTCGCCCTTTGGCTGTTTGCCGCTGCATTAGGCGGCTTTGCGGCCGCATCGCCGCGTGCAGCGGCCCAGGTTCCCGGCGAGACCTTGCAGGATTACTACCCGCCGATCGAGCCGTTTCAGACGGGATACCTGAAAGTCTCGGACATTCACGAAATCTATTACGAGTTGTGCGGCAATCCGCGTGGCATTCCGGTGATGATTCTGCACGGCGGTCCCGGAGGCGGATGCGGGCCGAACATGCGCCGTTTCCACGACCCGAAGCGGTACTTCATCATCCTGCACGATCAGCGCGGCGCGGGAAAAAGCAAACCGCATGCCGAACTGCGCGACAACAACACACAAGAACTCGTCCATGACATCGAGCGCTTGCGCATCGCGCTGCGATTGCCGAAGGTGCAGCTTTTTGGCGGCTCATGGGGTTCGACGCTCGCGCTGGCCTACGCCGAGAAGTATCCGCGGCACGTCAGTTCCCTCGTGTTGCGCGGCATCTTCACCGCTACGCGCGAAGAGATCGATCACTTCTATCACGGCGGCGTCGCGCAGTATTACCCCGAAGTATTTGAGCAGCTCAAATCTATCATGCCTAGACCGGAGGAAAAGAACTACCCGGCCCAGTTCCTCGAATTGCTGCAAAGCAAGGACAAGGCGACGCGCGACAAGTTTGCCCGCGCCTGGGCGGCGTATGAGACGAAACTTGCGGCGCTCGTCACGAGCGATGCGGAAGTGCAGGAGATTCTCGATGCCGAAGATGTGTACGCCTTCTCGCTCATCGAGAATCACTACATGGCGAATAACTGTTTCCTCAAGGAGGGGCAACTGCTCGCGGATGCGCCGAAGCTGTCAGGCATCCCCACGGTCATTTGCCACGGACGATACGACGTGATCTGCCCGCCGATCGCGGCGTGGCGCGTCATGAAGTCGATACCGGGCGCGCGGCTTGTGCTGGTCGAGGCCGCCGGGCACAGTGGCTCGGCCCCGCCGATGCGGTCCGCGCTGATTGAGGGGATCAAGTCGATTCAACCGCTGATTGCGGACACGGCCGAGAAGCGCATGGAGGTCAAAGCTGCGAGTCAGCCGGCCACCACCCAGCTGTCAGGGGATCAGCGCGACGAATGAGATGACGTCCTGCCCATCGCGCAAGGTGTCTCCATTGAGATCGGCCCGGCAGATGTGTCCGGAGTCGGTGTCGGACCCGATCAGAACGTTTGCGAGGATTTGGCCGTCGAGGTGATCGAGGTCGCCATCGGCGTCGAGATCGCCGGGCAACAGGGTGGGGGTCACGGTAAACATCTGGGTGGGGCCTGTGCCGAGGTTGTTGGCAAAGTCGCGCGCCGTGAAGAAATACGATACCACGCCGCCGCAGCCGACCGGCGGGATCACCGCGCGATAGATCTGCCCGCCGCTATGCCGCGCTGCGACTTGCAGCACCGGACCGGCGTCGATGGCATAATTCAGCGTGATGCCCCGGTCGAAGAAGTTTCGATCCGAGGACATGCCATCAAGGATCGCAGCGCGCACGACGAACGGCGACGTGACGTTGCTGTTGTTTGCAATGGACTCGGTGGCGACGATGCGCGGGGCGCGTGTGTCCACTGCGCCGGTCGTGTTGATGTAAAGGCGATTGCGGAAGCTACCCGACTCGCCCTGCGCCGTGACGATGTCCAATCGACCATCGCCGTTCACGTCGCCAACCTTGATGTCAAGCGTTGCGTCGCTGATGGCGGTGATGAGCCCGGTGACTTCGGTGAAGACACCGCTGCCATTGTTGTTGTAGATTCGTTCGGCCGTGCCGAGCAGTCGGGCAACGATGAGGTCGAGATCGCCGTCGTTGTCGTAATCGAAGAACTTGCTGTCGTTGTCATCGACGGTCGGGTTGGGGACAAGGTTGGCGCTGACGTTGGTAAAGACGGTGCCGCCTGCGTCGTTTCGCAGCATCAGTTCGGCATTGTTGCCGGACCCGGAGGCGTTCGCGCCGAGCAGGTCGAGATCGTTGTCGCCGTCGATGTCGCCGAAATCGTATGAGTAGCAGTTCGCGTCGGCCGGGACGCCCGCGACGGTGCTGTAAACTCCCGCGCCGGTATTGCGATAGAGCCGGCTGACCCCGCTGCCGGTGCTGGCCGTGCGCACGTCGAGGTCGTAATCGCCGTCGATGTCCGCAAAGATGGCGTCCTGTGGCTCGGCGAGCACGGCCACGGGATGGCGTGTCGCGGTTTCGTCGGTGAAGACGCCGGCGCCGTTGTTAACATAGATACGATTCTGGCCCGATCCCCAGCGGCTGGCCCCGCCGTTGGTAAAGTACAGGTCAAGATCGCCGTCGTTGTCGATATCAGCAAACTGTGCCCGGCTGCTGCCGAGGGTTGTGGCGGGCAATCGCGTGGCGGATTCGTCGGTGAAGAAGCCGCTGCCGTTGTTGATGAGCAGGTTCGGCTGCCGGTTGAAGTCTTCGGCGAGAACCATGTCGAGGTCGCCGTCGCTGTCGACATCTCCCAGTTCAACGCCGCGAAAGAGCCCGCTCGCCGCGCCCCGGGCGACGCTCTGATCGGTGAAGACGCCCGTGCCGTCATTGATGTAGATGCGGGCCAGCTGGTTCGTCCCGGCGGAGGTGAAGTTGCCGCCATTGGCCCAGATGATGTCCAAATCCGTGTCGCCGTCGAGGTCGCCGAGTGTACACTGGTTCGTGTACTCATTCGGGTCCGGCTGCGGGAAGCGCGTCGTGCTTGACTCAACAAACATCTGCGCGGTGGCGGGGGCAACCGTCGCCAGCGCGCAGAAAAATACCAGCGTATAAGTCGCCGCTCGATACGTCGTCACGTGATGTCCCCTCTCGCCGGACCGGCTGGACCGGTGGGCAGGTGTGTTCGATCCGTCGGATTCTGGATTATATCGGAGTTCCCCTTATGAACTCAATCCGCAGCACGGACCCCGTAGACGCTGGCCGGCCAATCAGCTGGACGGAATTCGCCGCCAGAATCGGACCGTGATTCGCCATCGGGGATGGTGAAAAAGGGGGTCGATCCGGTCTTTGAGTGCGCTGTCAGGGTCTTCGAGCCAGGTCCGTTCCTGCTCGACGAAGTAGCCGGCTTCCAGTTTCTTGATGAGGCCCTTCCACGCCGGTGAATCCGAGAAATCGGACGATTCAATGGTCACAACTTGATCGAGCGATTCCAGTGCCAGGCGCGGCAAGATCGCTTCGACCGTCAGGGGCACGCTTGCATTGTTGCCCGTGCTTGCTCCCGGGACTGCGAGCCCCCGCCATGAGGCCGGGTCTACGCGCAGTGCATGGCTCGCGTCTGTGCGCAATCGCAGCGATTCGAGGCCGAAATAGTACCACGCCGACGGATGGCCCATCACCCACTGGTCCGCGGGCGGCGCGACCCGGTCAAGGAGCAGGTCTTGAATGACTCTTGCATAGGGATCGTGCCAGCGCAGGCTGGCGAGCGATTGTCCTCGCGCGAGGTTCACACCGCAGCCGATCCAAGCGATCGCCAGGGCACTCGTGGCGACGGTTGCGGCAAGCCGCCGGTCGCGCGTGGATTCGGCAAAGCCCCGACGAAGCAGTGCCGCGATCAGAACACAGACGATCCCGCTGAAGGAAAGGACGTACTTGTCAAGCATGGTGCGCGACGCCGCGCCGGCGGCGATGCAGCCGAGAACGACCAGCGCGATTCCGCCAACTGAATGGCGATACCTCACGAGCAGGGCGGCCGCGCACGCTGCGAACATCGCCATCGGCCCCCAGACCCACCAGGCCTGCACCGAAGCGAGGCTTCCGCCGCAGAGCGCCATGAGTGTCCGCGCGGCGGTCGCGCCGGCGCTGCGCCAACCGCCGGAAATGTCCGGGAAACTCGTTAGCTGCCGCCAGAAGGCCGTCGCCCACGGTGCGTACAACAACCCAGTTATGAGGATTGCGATGAACCAGTGAATCCATTTCCGAGGATTCGCGGCGAGCCCGATCAGCCAGAACAAGCCAACCAGGACGGGTCCGAAGTAATTGATATAGCAGACCGTCGCTGCTGCCAGCCCCCAAAGCATGACTCGCCACGCCACAAGCCGACGCATCGCGTGCGTCCAGTTTGCCTGGTTTGCATCGGCGATGCTGGACCGCAGCTTCGCCGTGGCCCACATCAGCCACGCGACCGCGAGAAACATCGCGCTGTACCACCGTGCCGCGAACCCCAGCATGAGATGCGCCGGGTGCAGCGCGCAAATTACCATGGCCGCCAGCGCGGTCGGTCGATCAAACCACGCTTGCGTGGCCGCGCGGATCATCAACAGGCCCGCCGCGAAGAGCGCGATTGAAAGGGCGCGAAGCTCGAGCGGCCCGACGCCCAGCAGCCGCACGCTCAAGTTCTGCGCAACGTAATACAGCGGCGGATCTGGTTCTGCGCCATGCCAAAGTGCGGCAAACATCTCGCGCATTGGCAGTGTGTACCGCCGGCAACTGAAGGCCTCGTCGTCAAAGACGGTGTAGTGCCCGGCGGCCCAGATGTGCCAGAGCGCGCACGCGACAACAATCAGGTATGCCCAACGGCCCCTTTTGCGATCGAGTTGTATTTCGGAGCTTGTCACCGGCCCGGGATTCTAACGTGATGCGGTCATCAAGTCGGATTGCGTGCTGAATCGCACCGGCGCACCGACTCGCACCATCTTCCCGAGCCGAACCGCGTCCCAGTTTGCGAGGCGGAAGCAGCCGTGCGAACCGGTCTTGCCGATCAGCTCCGGCTCGGGCGTACCGTGCATGCCGTAACCGCGGAGCGACAGGCCGATCCAGCAAAGCCCGACGGGGTTGTTCGGCCCGGCGGGGATGAGCAGCTTGCGTTTCACGTCCTTGACTTCGGGCCACATCGCGGGATCGAACAGATACTCCGGATTGCGATTGACTGTGACAACCCTGGCATGGCCGCGCGGGCGTTTGGCTTTGTCCTTGGCGATGGAACAATGAAACAGGCCGACGACGTTGCCACGCGCATCGAGCGCGAAGACGATTTTCCGCGCGAGGTCGATTTCGACGGCTGCCGCCCGGCGCACCTCGGCCGGCTCAATGACGTTTGGCAGCATGACGCGTGCCCCGGGCGCGAGCTTTTCGAATCGCACACTGGGATTCAATCGCCGGACGAGCGCCTGCGAGCAATGGCCGCGCTCGGCGAGCATTTCCAGTGCCGACGCGTAACCGAGCAGGGCGGCTTTGGATTTGTCCTCCCAGCGGCGGGGCGGGGGCTTGACCTGCGACAGGTCCCACGCGGTGACTTCATAGGTCTGCAACGCGGGGCGGTCGGCGACGCGCAGCTTCTCCAGCGTGGCGGCGTCGGGCGAGCCGGTCGGGGGCAGTCCGGCGAAGCGCTGGAAGGCTTCAATTGCAATTCTCGTCTTGCCGCCAAACGACCCGTCGATCACGCCAGGCGAAAACCCGGAGCGGTCCAGCGCGACTTGAAGCGCTAACACGGCTTCGTCGTCGACTGCTACTTTCGCGCCCGGAGATGCCAGGCGTTCCGGCGCGGTCGAGCGGGCTGGTTGCGCGGGTCGGCCGCGCTTCGCCTTTTGAGACGCCATCGCAGGCGACGCCGCAATTGCCACCGCGAGCGCAAGGCAGGTTACCTGTTTGACGCGCGTTCCCGGCATGATGGTCTATCGGCAGTCCTGCGCGGCGGCCTCCTGCGGCCGGTTGAGTTGCCCAGTCGGACTGCGAAGGCCCGCTATAATCGCTCCGAAATGAGCCAATCCGCCCTCACGGTCTATGTACTCGGCTCCGGCACGTCGCACGGCGTCCCGATGATCGCCTGCGACTGCGCCGTCTGCACGTCGGCCGATCCGCGTGACAAGCGGACGCGACCAAGCGTCCTGATCCGCCGCGGCGATGCACGCTTGCTGGTCGACACGTCGCCGGAGCTGCGCCTGCAATGTCTGGCCAACGATGTCCGGCGCGTGGACGCCGTGCTGTTCACGCATCATCACATCGACCACCTCGCCGGGTTGGACGACATCCGTCGATTTAACTGGATGCAACAGGCCGAGCTGCCGTGCTTCGGCCAGTCGGCGACGCTCGAACGATTGCGCGCGATGTTCGCCTACGTCTTCGAAGACGAGCCGGACTACCCCAGCGCCAAGCCGCGACTGACGCTGCACGCGATCGACGGGCCGTTCGAGGCGGCCGGCGTGCCGGTGACGCCGATTCCGCTTCTGCACGGGAAGCTGCCGGTGCTGGGCTTTCGCGTCGGCGGCTTCGCCTATTGCACGGACGTGAGTGAGATTCCGGCGGCGTCGTGGCCGCTGCTGGAAGGGCTGGACGTGCTGATTCTCGATGCGCTGCGGCATCGACCGCACCCGACGCACTTCAACCTGGAACAGGCGGTGGATCACGCGCGGAAGATCGGCGCGCGGCAGACGTTCTTCACGCACATCGCCCACGAACTGGGGCACGAAGAAACCAATCGCTCGCTCCCGGCCGGCATGGCGCTGGCGTATGACGGGCAGGTGATTGAGGTTGAAGGCCGAAGAGCGAATTGCGAATAGCGAAAGCATCCTGCCAACATGCAGACCGGGCCGCTCCACCGCGGCTTGGTCCGAGCCGCGACCGTCAGGGAGCGCCGGGTCACCTCAATTTACCGTGCGATTATGTTCCTACCACACGGCCCATGTCACGATGAGTTGTTTGAGTTGTCCTGACGTAACCGGCCGTCACCCGGCGGCTTCGGTCAGCAGCGACCCCAAGAAATCGTTCCACATATTATGTTGCAAACTGTGACATAATATGTATAATCCCGGGATGGATGCGACCAAGACGCAGCGACACGCGGAATTACGGCGGCTCGTGCGGGCCGGGCAGGCCCGGACCCAGGCCGACCTGCGCAAGGCCCTGCGCGGCCGCGGGCTGGCGGTCGATCAATCGACCTTGAGCCGCGACCTGCGCGAGCTGGGAGTGCGTAAGGTGTCCGGTCGGTACGAACTGCCGCTCCCCGAGACCGTCGCCGCGCATCGCCGCCCGGTGCTGGAGCCGACGCGCGGGAACCCGCCGTCCATGGCGGCGGCCGTGCAACGGTTCACCGTCTGCGGGCCGCACCTGATCGTCCTGCGCACAACGACGGGCATGGCCCAGGCGGTCGGCGTCGCGATTGATCAGGCCCGTGAGCCGGCGATCGTCGCAAGCGTCGCGGGGGATGACACGATTTTTCTTGCTACGGCGAATCGGCGGTCGCAGACCGTCGCCTTGCGCCGTTTGGAAAAGTGGTTTGGAGACAAGAATGAGCGAACGTAAGAACTGCGTCCTTGCTTACTCCGGCGGGCTGGACACCACCGCCATCGTTGTCTGGCTGCGCGAGCAGGGCTACGACGTCCATGCCGTGCTGGTCGATGTCGGCCAGGAGGAAGACGTCACGGCCCTTTGTGAGAAGGCCCTGCGCCTCGGCGCGAAGACCGCCGTCGCGCGCGACGCCCGACCGCTGATGTGCAACGCGATCCTGCCGTACGCGGCCGGGTTGGCGGCGACGTATGAAGGCACGTACCGTCTCGGCACGGCGCTAGCTCGGCCGTTCATCGCGCTGGAGCAGGTCCGCCGCGCGCGCGAGCTGGGCGGGGCGACGCTGGCTCACGGCGCGACCGGCAAGGGTAACGATCAGATTCGCTTCGAGTTCGCCTATCGCTCGCTCGCGCCGGAGATGCCCGTTGTGGCCCCGTGGAAAATCTGGGATCTGTCCGGCCGCAAGGACCTGATCGACTACATCCGCGCGCACGGCATCGAGGACGATTTCGAACTGACCAAAACCTACAGCATGGATGAGAACCTCTGGCACCTGTCGGTCGAGGGCGGCGCGCTGGAGGACCCGGCGGCCGACGTGGACGTGAACGAGGTGCTGGCGGCGGTTGCGACACGCTTCGCCGGCGGCGTATCGACCGCTTGCTCCGTGCCGCATGCCGCGAAGAAAACAACGATTCAATTCGATCGCGGCGTTCCCGTCGCGCTGGACGGCGCCGCGATGGAAATGGGCGAATTGATCTCGACGTTGAATCATCGTTATCGCGCGGCGCCGTGGGCGTGGGACCTCGTGATTGAGAACCGCTTCACGGGAATCAAGTCGCGCGGGCTGTACATCAACCCCGCGGCCAGGCTGCTGCACACCGCGGCCGATGCCCTCGCGCGCACCTGCCTCAACAAGCCGCTGTACGATCATTACGCCGCGCTGGGCCGCGACTACGGCGCGACGATCTACCGCGGGGAGTATTTCTCCGACCAGCGCGTCGTGCTGGAGCGCGCGGCCGACGCGGTCATGGTGCACTTGAGCGGCGCGGTCACCCTTGATCTGTCGCATTCGCCATACGTCGCGAAGATCGACGCGCCGCAGGCCATCTTCAGCCAGCGCCTCGCCACGTTTGAAGAAAGCACCTTTTCCCATAAAGATGCCGACGGATTCATCCGGCTGGCCTGGCTCACGGCCGTCGGGCGGTCCGCACCGGAGGCGGGGAATGTCCACGCTTTGGCAACAAGACACACCGCTGCATCCGATCTTCGCACAGGTGAACACCAGCCTGCGCGACGACTGGTTCCTGCTGCCGTTTGAGCTTCGTTTGCAGCGGGCCAGCGCGAAGGCCCTTGCCGCTGCGGCGATCCTGACGGCCGACGAATCGGCGGCGCTGTTGCGCGCGCTGAATGCGATGGAGACGCAATGGGTCGGCGCGCCCTGCCCCGACTCGCCCGCCGAGGACCTCCACACGTGGGTCGAGGCGAAGTTGATCGAAGCCGCCGGCGAGGCGGGCCGAAAGATTCACACGGCGCGATCGCGCAATGACCAGGTGGCGACGCTGCTGCGGATGTTCGTGATTGATGCGGGCGAGCGCTTCGGCGCGAAGCTCGGGTCGCTGGTCGCGCTCCTGGCGCGCCGCGCGAAGGATTGGGCCGATCTGCCGATGCCGATGATGACGCACACGCAGTTCGCCGCGCCGGGCAGCGCGGGGTTCTGGGCGCTGCGGTACGCCGTGGCGCTGGATCGTATTGCGGAGGCCGCGGCGTTCCACGTGTCGCAATGGCGGCGGCACTGTCCGCTGGGGGCGGGGGCCGTGGCGGGTTCTTCGATCGCGCTTGACCGGGCGATCCTCGCGCGCGAGCTGGGCTTCGAGCAGCCGTCGCTCAATGCGCTGTACGACACGTCGATGCGCGATGAGTGCGTGGAGTGGCTGGCGCTGGCGGCGCAGTGCGCACTGCATCTTCAATCCTTCGCGGCCGACATCATTCTTTTTTCGCAGTCGCCGCTGCGCTGGACGCGCTACCCCGCGGCGTTTGCGACCGGTTCGTCGATGATGCCGAACAAGCTCAATCCCGACGCGATGGAATTGCTTCGCGGCGAGGCGGCGGCGCTGCCGGCGGCGCACCATCACGCGATGCTGCTGCTCAAGGGGTTGCCTTCGGGATACAACCGGGATTTGCAATGCATCAAGCCGATCGTGCGCGATGCGACGGCCAAGACGCTGTACCTCTGCGAATTGCTTCAAGCATTTGTCGGATCGCTGGATTTCGACGCGACCCGGCTGGCGGCATCGATGCAGGAGGGGGACATTTTCGCGACGCTTCGCATGGAGCAGCTTGTGCGCGAGGGGGTTCCGCTGCGCGAGGCGCACCACGCCGTGGCGGCGCGGGCGCAAGGCGGGGCGCGGCCGGAATCCGGCGGCGCGACGAAACTCGACCCGCTCGCCGCGACTACTTCGTATCAAACCGCGGGCAGCGCATCGCCCGATGAAACGCGCCGTGTGGCGGATGAATTGATTCGCCGCCACGGTGCTTCCTGAACGACCGAAAGATTCGCGCTCCAGATGAATCGCGATGCACATGAATCGCGCTCATTCAGAGCCGGGGCGTGTCGCCCCGGTGAGCGGGCGAGAATCTCTCATCTTCCGGCTCGATGCGAGCCGGCTCTGAATGGCGTGCACGGCATTCGGCCGCCAGACTACTTCGCTTTGGATCGGCTTTGTGCTTTCGAAGCTGCCGCCTTCCTGGGTTTGGCAGCGGGCGCGGGCTTGGCGGGCTTCTTTTTCGCCGGCTTCTTCTTGCGATGATCGCGCAGCGACGTTTCGTAGTACTCGATCCACTTCTTGACCGGCATGTTCGCGATCGACTTGCCGATCAGATCGAGCGCGAGATCGTCGAGCTTCTTGAAGCGGATGCAACATTTGCCCATGTCCAGCTTCTTGCCGGTCTTGGCCCAAGCCTTTCGGAATTCGCCAATGCCGTCAGCGCAGTCATACATGCTCATCAGGTAGAGCGACATGTGCTGCTTCTGCGAAGCAAGGCCCGCAAACGGAAGCGGCATCTTCGGATCGCAGTGATACCCCGCGGGGTAGAGGCTGTGCGGCACGTAATAGCCGATCATGCCGTAAGTCATACCCTCTTCGTAGCCGCCCTTGAGGTTCTTGAGAATCACTTGTCGCACCGCCTCGATGGCGGCGCGGCGATCGGGGGGAAGTTCGGCGAGGTAGTCCTTCGCCGTTTTGGCTTTGCTCTGCATGTAACCAGCTCCTAAGTTTCGACTAACGGCAATGACGAATGCCGAGACAACTGTCGACGCAATGAGCCGCGGGCTTCAGCCCGCGCGGCACATCATTGGTTCGTGAAGCGTTTATGCGCACTTCAGCGCCGCGCGAGCTGAAGCTCGCGGCTCACTGATCCTGATCGATCCGATGCCACGAAGCTCGCTCGTGAACGCCATTTCTTACTTTTTCAACTGGTCATCCAGAAACATCACCGCCGAGAGCAGCGCCAGGTCCCGATTGGCCTTCTTGGCGAAGCCGTGCCCCTCGTCCTTCGCCAGCATGTACCAGACGGTGCGGCCCTTCTCGCGCATGGTCTTGACGATCTGCTCGGCTTCGTAGGCCGGCACACGCGGGTCGTTGGCCCCGTGCTGCACATACAACGCGCTGGTGATCTTGTCGGCGCTGTTGAGCGGACTGATCTTCGTCAGGAACTCGCGCATCTTCGGATCGCTCTCGTCGCCGTACTCCACCCGGCGCAGGTCGCGCCGGTAGGGGGCCGTCTTCTCGAGGAACGTCACGAAGTTCGCGATGCCGACGATATCGACGCCGGCCTTAATCCGATCGGCGTAGTGCGTCAGGCACGCCAGCACCATGTACCCGCCGTACGACCCGCCGTACACCGCCACGCGCTTCGCATCCAGCTCGTCCTGCTTACCGATCCAGTCCAGCAACGCGCCGATGTCCTTCACGCTGTCTTCACGGTTGAAGCCGTCATCCAGCATGTGATAGTCGCGCCCGTAGCCCGTCGATCCGCGCACGTTCGGCACGATCACGGCGATGTTCGACTCGCTCGCCCAATACTGCGCGATGCCCTTGAACGTCGCCCGCTCCTGTGCCTCCGGCCCGCCGTGGATGTTGATGATGACCGGGAAAGGTCCCTTGCCGCGCGGGCGGTAGTAATACGCGGGGATCATGCGCGGCTTGCCGTCGACCTGGTCAAACGTGGGGAACGCGATGCGCTGCGGCGTGATGAATCGGTCGGTGTTCAGCCCGCCCAACTCGCTCTGCGTCCAGCGGGTCAGCTTTCCGTCGGCCGGCGTATAGACGTGAACATCCGACGGCCCGGTCGGCGTTTGAAGGCTCAAACCCAGCCGTTTGCCGTCATTGGAAAACTTCAGTCCGCCCAGCACGCCCATCGGCAGCGCCGAGACCGGCTCATAGCCCGCCGAATCCGGACGTATCAGGTAAAGTCGCGACTGGCCGTCCTCGTTGGCGGAGAAGGCGACGTAATCACCGGCCGGAGAGACTTCGATTCCCTCAACATCCCAGGGCAGATTCGTCGTGATGGCGGTGTCGGCGCCCGATGCGAGGTCGCGGCGATAAAGCACGTGGAACTGTCCGCCGCGATCGGATGTGAAGTACAGATGCTTGCCGTCGGCCGAGAACGCGCCGCCGCCATAGGCGAACTTCTCATCCCGGCTGCTGATCGTCCTGGCCTTGCCGGTGGCCGTGTCCATGACGTGGATGTAGGCGACCTTCTCGGAGATGTATTCGATGAAGGAGATCTGCTTGGCGTCGGGGCTGAACGTGATGGGGTAGTACGCGCCGGCGGCTTCGATGGCCAGGCGCGGTTTGTAATCGGGCGAGTCGGCGAGATAGATGTCCGTATCTTTTCCGTTCCGGAGGGAGCTGGCAAAGGCGATGCGCGAGCCGTCGTGCGAGACAGTGAGCGCTTCGTTGCGGCTCTTGCCGTCGGTCAGCATGCGGCTGGTGCCGTCGTCGAGGTTGAGCAGGTAAATCTGGTTATATTCCGAGCCGCCCTTGTCCATCATGTAGAACAGCTTGCGGCCCTTGCTGCCCGGCACGAAGGCGCCGCTTCGCACCGGCTCATCGAAAAAGGTGATCTGCCGCCGCGCGCCCATCGGTGCATCGACGATGTGCAGTTGGTCGGTGTTGCCGAAGCGCGTGGAGATGAGAATCGCGCCGGTCGATTCCTCGAAATCGAGAATTCCCGCGGCGCGCATGTTCAGATACTGATTCATGCGATCGCGCAGGGCGGCCGGAATCTCGGGCACATTTTCGAGAATGACTTCGCCGACCTCGCGCCGGGCAACGTCCGACTTGCCCGCGCGCTCCTCGGCCCGCACCGATAACCCCGCGCCGACCAGGCTGTTGTAAATGACCCAAGCCGCGACGACACCGCTCAATCCCAAACGATAGGTACGCATGGTGAATTTCCTCGTAACAAGTTTCTGATTGGCTCGACGGCGCATTGTCGCCGCACGCCGGTTTCCCGGCAACTGCGCCAACCCGGCGGCCCGACAGGTGTCTAGCGATGGAACCCACACGAAGCTTCGATCGAGCGGGTCCGAACACGGTGTCTCCACAAGGCTCTGATACGAAAGGAGCGAGTCCCATGATGCGAACGAAGCTGCTCTCAATCGTCACCTGCCTCGCGATGGTCTCCATGGCCCGTGCCGGAGAGGTCGTCGCCACCAGCATCTCCTCGAACGGCGGATCCGCCAGCGCGACCGCCGTCGGCGTCGGAAACGGCAACGCTTACGCCACCGCCGCGGCCACCAACGGCGGCCGCGCCATCGCCGACTCGCGGGCTGTTGGAATCGGCCGGGGACTGGCGGTCAGCAATGCCAACGCGATTGCCGACGGCGGCCTGGCGGTGTCGAACTCCGCCGCCACAGCGCGGGGAGTCTTCGGCGGTCGCGCCGTCGCCTACAGCGACTCAAACGCGGCGGCGATCCGCGGCGTGTCGATCAGCAACAGCCGTGCCGATGCCGATTCGCGGTTCAACGCGGTTGCCGATAGCCGCAGCAGTTCGCTTTCGTTAAGCCGGTTTGGCGTCGCCACGAGTGACAGCCATGCCGAGAGCGATGGTGCCTTCGGCGGCCGGGCAACGGCGGTCAGCGATTCGGTCGCCGATACGTTCGGTGGTCGCGCCGACAGCAACGTTCGCGCTGTGGCCGGCTCGCGGTTCTTCAGCTCGGCCCAGTCCAACAGCCTCGGCGTCAGCATGAGCGGCCGCGGCCGGGCCAGCCGGGCGAACGTGACGGCGATCAGCCGGGCGACCAACTTCGGCCGCAACATGTCGGAAGCGGTCAAGGTTGACGCACGCGGTCGATGACAATGAGCAATGATTCCGGGCCGGTCGTCGCCGCGGGGGTGTTGCGACGGCGGCCGGCCGGGACAAGGCTCAAGATCGTGGTCGGGGCATCTCGCCCGGGTCGAGCGATCAAAACCGAGGAGTTCTCACTAACCATGACGTAGTTCAGACATCTAACAAATGACGCCCGATGAGTGCCATCGGGCCGACCCCGAAAGGAAAATGTGCCATGACCCTTGCAACCGCCACCCTGAAACTCGAAACCAGCCGACTTCACAAGTTGCTCGCGATGGGCGCGGCTTCGGCGATGAGCCTGATGCTGCTCGCTTCGACGGTTCGCGCCGGCGAGGCCTCCTCCAGCGCGACGGCCTCCAACCTCGGCACCGCCGCGGCGACGGCGGGCTACAACGGCGACGGCCGCGGATATGTGCAGACCCAGACTCGGACCGGAAACGTGAACGTGGCCCGCGGTGTGGCGGTCGGCGTTGACCAGAACGGCATCACGTTCTCGGCGAGCAACGCAGTCGCCTCGCGGTTCCTGCCTGCGGCCGTGGCCAGCAACCTGAACATCACGATCGGCTTCAACGGCCAGGTCGCCAGCAGCGGCGGCATCAGCGTGGCGCAGGGACCGGTCCAGCGGACCGCGTCGGCCGGCGGGTTCGCATCGAACAATCGGTTCAACGCGACGGCCGGTTCGACGGCCGGAGGCAGCACCGATCGGTTCGGCACGGTTCGCGCGAACACGTTCTCGCGCAGCACGCCGGCGCGACTGCCCATCACGCCGCTTCGCTGGAGGCGGTAAAAAAAGTGCGGCGCGATGGATCGGATGCATCGACACGCGGCGCGATTCAGAGATGTTGAATCCCTATCGAACGGAATCGCCACCGAAAGCCCTCGGCAAGCCTGCCGGGGGCTTTCTCATTTGGCCCAAGTGATCAAGGCGATATTCCGTTCAATCCGCATCAGGGAACGGATCGAACTCTTCGTGCGCATCGCCGCTTATCAACCACACGCGGCGCCCCGATTCAGTCCAGCCGCTGTCATACGGCTCCCGCGCGGGAATGCGCGTGCGGTGCTCCCACACCATCGCGCCGTTTGAATTGGTTACGCGCAGGCCGACGCAAAGGTAGTGCAGCGCGCGGGCTGGATCGCGCTCAACAAAAGTGGTTAGGACGTATTTTCCATCCGGCGATGCGTGCTTCCGCGGCGCCATGTGGCGATACAAGACGCCCCCGCATCCAATCAGCGCCGCCAGGGCGAGCATGAGCGCAAGTTGCTCGATTCTGGAATCGTGCTTCGAGTTTCCGGCGGTTGGGTCGTTCTGCATGGCGATTCGTGGTTTCGGTCTGCGCTTCGTTGATGATCGCGCCGCATTCTAATCCCGCTGGCAAGGGCCGGAAAATGCGGGTACATTCCGCATTGGAGGTGTGCCATGCAATTCATCCGTTTCGATTTGTTGAAAGCATCGGTCGCGGGGCTGGTGATGGTTGCGGTCGCGATCCCGGCCAAAGGTGCCGGACCGTCGGCCGAGGCGGAGAAGAACTGGCCGGCGTGGCGCGGACCACACAACAGCGGCGTCGCGCCGACGGCGAAACCTCCGGTCGAGTGGAGCGAGCAGAAAAACGTCAAGTGGAAGGTGGAGATTCCCGGCAAGGGCCATGCGACGCCGATCGTCTGGGGCGACCGCGTCTATGTTCAGACCGCAATTGAAATCAAGGAGGGTGGGGGCGGCGCGTCGGATGGCGGCGATGCCGACGGCGGCATGTCGCCGATGCCCGCGCCGCGTCATGACTCGTCGATGGAGAATCTGGACGCCCAGCCCGACGAGCCGCGGCCTAGACGGCCGGGCGGCCGGCGCGGCGGCGGCTTTGGTCGCGGGCAGGAGGCGCCGAAGAGTACTTTCCGGTTTGAAGTCATCGCGCTGGATCGCAAGACCGGTAAAACGGTCTGGACGACGACCGTGAAGGAAGAGAAGCCGCACGAAGCCGGCCACACGGATTCAACGCAGGCGTCAAGTTCGCCGGTGACGGACGGCGAGCATGTTTATGCGTACTTTGGCTCGCGCGGGTTGCACTGTCTGACGATGGACGGCAAGCTGAAATGGAGCAAGGACTTTGGCAAGATGCAGACGCGCAACCAGTTCGGCGAGGGCAGCTCGCCGGCGCTGCACGGCGACACGATCGTGGTGCAGTGGGATCATGAGGGCGAAGATTTCATCGCGGCGTTTAATAAGAAGACGGGTGACGAAATTTGGCGCGTCGAGCGAGACGAACATACCTCGTGGTGTACCCCCCTGGTGATCGACGTCGGCGGCAAGGCCCAGGTCGTCGCCGTCGCGCAGAATCACATCTGTGCCTACGATCTGAAGACCGGCAAGGAAATCTGGCGCTGCGGCGGTATGACCGCCAACACCATCCCCTCGCCGATGATCGACGGCGAGTTGCTCTATTGCATCAGCGGCTTCCGCGGGGCGGCTGCCCTGGCCATTCGCTACGCCAGCGCCAAGGGCGACATCACCGACTCGCCGGCCATCGCGTGGAAATACGAACGCGACACGCCGTATGTGCCGTCGGCGGTCATCTGCGGCAAGAATCTGTACTTTATTGACAACAACCGCCCATTGATCTCCTGCATCGACAAGAAGTCGAGCGAACCCGTGTTCGAGAAGCAGCGGCTGACCGGCATCGACGGCGTCTACGCGTCGCTGCTGGCGGCCGATGGTCGCGTCTATGTGGCCGGTCGAAACGGTACGACGATCGTGCTGGAGGACGGCCCGGAGATGAACGTCCTGGCGACGAACAAGCTGGACGACGGCTTTGATGCATCGCCGGTGGCCGTCGGAAACGAGCTATTCCTCCGCGGCCGCTCGCACCTGTACTGCATCGCGGAGAAATAAGGAGCGGTATCGCGCTCGCTGATGATTGGCAGCAACGATGGGTATGGCCGCAGAGCGCGGGTGGCATGGCGGCCATGCTTGAAAGACCGGAGTCGTCTTCTACTCTGCCGGCTCGATGCTGACCGAAAGGTGGCGCGAATGGAATTGCTCGACGTACAGCTCCGCGCGCTCACGATGAGTGACGAGAAGCAATGCCACGCCCGTCTCATGCGCCTCGAGTGTCTTCATCACGGCATCGGCGTGGCGCAGCGGCGTCAGCATGAGGATGGTTTCAACAACATCCTCGATGGTGTTTTCGTCGTCGTTGTGCAGCAGAACCCGGTAGGGCGGAAGCAGCTTGGCCACCTGTTTGGCGGGCGCCTGGACCGGGGCGGTGGCGACGGTTCCCTGATTCATCGTGTCATCCGCAAAAGAGTCTTTCTGCGACATACGCCGTGCTCCTTCACATGCGACCACAGAACAACCCCCATTATATCGGAAAACGGGCCAGCTCTGCAAGCGTTTGGAGGGGCTTCCGCGCTGGCGCGCGAGCCAAGCCCATTGCGCGGCTTGCGACGGCCGCTTGTTGGAGCACTTCGACCTCGACCGTATGATGAGTTTGGCGGCGTACGCATAGGAAAAAATCCCCATGGCGGTATCCCCCAGGCCGGCGGCACAACCCGCGTCCAGCGATCGACAACTGCTGACGCCGGATTTCATGGCGCGCCTTGAACAGCTTGAGATCGTCTCGCGCCGCATTCATGCAAGCCGCATGAAGGGTGAGCGTCGCAGCAAACGCAAAGGCGAGTCCGCCGAGTTCGCCGACTACCGCAATTACGTCATCGGCGATGACATCCGCCACATCGACTGGAACATTTACGCGCGGCTCGACCGGCTGTTTCTTAAGCTTTTTCTCGAAGAAGAGGAGCTTTCCGTCTCGGTCCTGCTTGACCTGTCCGGCTCGATGGAGACCGGTGACCCGACCAAGGCCCGCTACGCCAAGCGCGTCGCCGCCGCGCTCGCCTACATCGGCCTCTGTAATTACAACCGCGTCAATCTCTATCTGTACAACGACTCCGTCTTCGGGCGGCTGGCGGGGCAGCGCGGCCGGCGGATGGTTGGCCAGATGATGCGATTCCTGGAAGACGCGCCGGTAGGGGGAAAAAGCCATATGGCGATGGCAGCGAAGCAGTTCGCCTTGCGCCATACCACCAAGGGGGTTTGCGTGCTGATTTCGGATTTCTTCGACAAGGGCGGATTTGAAGAAGCGCTGCGCTATCTCGTCGGTCGGCAGATGGACATTTATGCTTTGCAGGTGCTTAGCCCACAGGAAGTGCAGCCTGATCTCGCGGGCGATCTGAAGCTCGTCGATTGCGAAGACGACGACGTGGCGGAAATCACTGTGAGCAAGCCGCTAATGGATCGCTACAAGGCCAATCTTCAGGCATACTGCGAATCGATCCGCACGTATTGCAGCCAGCGCGGCGTCGTTTATTACCTCGCGCGGTCCGACAGTTCCCTCGAAACGCTGGTGCTCACTTATCTGCGGCATCGGGGGCTGGTCAAGTGAGCCTGCTATCCGGGATGACGGCGGCTATCGTCGGCGGCATCGCGGTACCGTTGCTGCTGCTGCTGTATTTTCTCAAGTTACGCCGGCAGGAGCGCAAAGTATCGTCCACGCTGCTATGGAAGAAGGCCGTACAGGACCTTCAGGTCAACGCGCCGTTTCAGAAACTCCGCCGCAATCTTCTTCTGCTGCTGCAACTGATCGTGCTGGCGGCATTGCTCTTCGCCATCGCCGACCCGGTTGCCCGATTCATGCGCCGGCCGGAGAAGAACATCGTGCTGCTCCTCGACCGGTCGGCCAGCATGAAGGCGCGGGAATCGGGCGACGCGTCGCGCATGGAGGCCGCCCGCCGCGCGGCGCTGAACTTCGTGAACGACCTGCCGCGCGAGTCGCGCGCGATGGTCATTGCCTTTTCCGACAAACCCGAAATCGCGTGCAGTTTCACCGACGACAAACGCCGCCTCGCGCGATCCATCGAGCGCATCGAGCCGGCCGACGGTCCCAGCCGCATCGGCGAAGCCCTGCAATTGGCTGTGGCCTACTCCAGCAACCTGATCGATGTGCCGGGCGTGGCCGCTCCCGAAGCAGCACAGGCCGAGGCGGCCGATCTGGAGCTGTTCAGCGACGGACGGATCGCCGACGCACAGGAGCAGTTCGTAACGCGTGGGAAGATGCGGTTCTATCGAATCGGCGCGGCGGTCGACAACGTCGGCATCGTGGCGTTCGATATCCGCCGGGAGATCGACCGGCCGGGCGTGCTGTCGGTTTTTGCACGGATCCAGAATTTCGGCCCGGCGCCTGTGACGACGGATGTCTCATTAAGCCTGGACGGCAAGCTGCTGACGGGGACGGGAGCCGTGCAGGAAGTCGCGCTCGGGCCGGCCGAGTCGAGCCGGAAGGGCACGTCGGCCCCGGGTGGCGGCGCGGGAGACGCCGCGGCATCGCCCGAGGAGGGGCTGCCTGACGCGCGCAACGTGATCTTCGAGATGGGGCACGAACAAGCCGGCACGATTGAAGTGAAAATTCATCGCGACGACGCCCTCATGGTCGACAACCGGGTCGTCGCGCCGATCGACCCGCCGCGCGAGTTGCGCGTGTTGCTGGTGACCGATCGCGGGCCGGTCGAGTATTACGTGACGCGGGCCATTCGCAGCTTCGACATCCAGCAGGTCGACACCCTGCCGCCCGGTCAATACGAATCGATCGACGTGGCCAGGCTCACCGCAGAGGGGCGATCGTCGTACGATCTTGTCATCCTCGACAACCACGACACCGACCGTCTGCCGCCGGGAAATTATCTCTTCCTCGGCGGATTGCCGAAGATGGACGGCGTCGCTCGCGGAGAGGAAGTTCCCGGCACGCCCATCGTCTACGGCAACGAAGCGCACCCGCTGATTCGAAATGTCAACTACGAAGCCATGTTCGTCTCGAAATGGCACAAGTTGAAGCTGCCCGGCCATGCGCAATCGCTGATCGAAGGCGAATCATCACCGATCATGGTCATGCTGACCGATCCGGGCCATCGTTACGTCATCACGACGTTTGATGTGCTCGAGTCGGATTTTCTCATTTCGTACGCATTCCCGGTGTTTGTATTCAACTCGCTGGGCTATCTGGCCGGCGGTGGCATGGTTGAGACCAGTCGAATGATTCAACCGGGCGCGACCATCACCTTGACCGTGCCACCCGGCGCGACCACCGCGCGGGTGCTGCGGCCCGATGGCCAGACCGACGAAGTGCCCGTCGCCGACCGCGGCACCGCCAGCTACGCACGAACCAGCGACACGGGCCTGTATCGAGTGACGTATGACGATTCGGCTAAGACATCGGAGCCGTTCGCGGTGAATCTGCTCGACGCGGTGGAGTCCAACATTGCCCCGAACGATGCGTTTGAAGTGGGAAGCGAGAAGGTCGCATCGATCAGCGACGAGATCAAAATCAATCAGCCGCTCTGGCCCTACGCCGTGGCGGCGGCGATGGCCTTCTTGCTGCTGGAGTGGTGGGTTTACAACCGGCGGGTGATGGTGTGAGGGGGGATTTGAGATTTGAGATTTGAGATTTGAGACTTGGGGCTTGAGTATTATTGCGGGTGATCATGGCGATCTGCTGAAGGCCATCGGGGCAGTGCTCGTAGCATCTGATGAAATCGATATCGTATTGGTGACATCACGCGGATGCATATGGGAGCGCGACCGCGGCCTTGGCTGGTGATGATGACGGCAGTGGGCAACCGATTGAGGAACCCCTTGATTACGATTTAGAATGAGCCGGGGGAGTAGTAATCGCAGCGAGCAACCGCAAGCTCGTTCACGACTTCAAGCGGCTCCCGCGAATCGGCAGCCATTGTGCATTTCGAAACCAGTGCGTTGACTTGCTCGCGGCCTAACGTGGCCTCGCGCAAGTCGGGATTCTTATCAAGTGCCAACATCAGTTCGCACAGGATCATCATTCCATCTGGAGTAGGAATAATGAACGGCTCATTATCTGAATTTCTGATGGTTATGGATGCAGTCGGCCGTCCCCTGCGAAGGCGAAAGAAACGGTAGACGTTCCACGTATTCCATCCATACAGGATGAATGAGTTGAACCAGTAGCCGCGCGGCGGGGCGGGCATCGGGAATCCTTAGCAGTCAGGCTGCGGAAAAGACGATTACTGTAGGTGTCAGCGGGTGTTGAACGCCATCGGGCGGCGTTGGCAGGTCGGTCAAGAGGCGCTTGAGATATTCCGAAAGATAGCGCGCGACTGGAAGGCTTACCTGCTTTTCCCCGCAGTTGGGACAAACCCACGCAGAAACGTTTTCCATTCGGACGTGAATGCCGCGGATTGTTTCATCTAGGTCAGCAACACCCAGCGTCATCGGCTGGCTGCATTTGGTACAGTGCTTAGTCACGCTGGCATTCTATCCGCGGCGCACGCGGGAGTCAATCCACTTGGCCGGATCAGGGCGATAAACCGTAATGATGACAACCGAATTGTCGGAGTTTGCCAACCAGTCTTCGTATTCGATTACGACGTGTATGGGTTCATTTCGGGAAATGTAGCATGAAACCACACATCGATGTCGATCGGTTACATACTCAATGACTTCGCCGCTGTGCATCGCTCGCTCAACTTCGTCTACGAAAATCAAGTCGGATGCTGCCTCAAACAAGGCATGGACGGTGAAATCGACTTCGCCCGCCGCAAGCTTCGTGCGCAGAACTTCAATTGAGAATGCCATAACCGAATCCAGTTCGGTGAACCTTGGATAGTCCGAAATCGTACCGGTCTGCAACAGGGCACTCAACCGTGATGAATTGGAATGCCGGCCAGGCAGTGTTAGAACGCGCTTCGGCCCTCGATCGCGTCCTGAAGGATCGCGCGGTTGGCGTACTCGATCTGCGAGCCGCGGGGCAGGCCGCGCGCCAGGCGCGTGATTGGCACGCCCGTCGCAGCCAGCACGCTCTTGATGTGCAGGCCTGTGCCTTCGCCCTCCATCGTCGGATTTGTGGCGAGGACGATTTCCTTCACGCCGCCTTTCTTCACGCGTGCCACCAATGCGTCAATCGTCAGATCGCCCGGCTCGATGCCGTCCAGCGCCGAGATATGCCCTAGCAGCACGTGATACACCCCGCGCACCAGTCCCGTCGCCTCCAGCAGCAGCACGTCCTTCGGCTGCTCGACGACAAACACGATGGACGCGTCGCGCTTCGCATCGGTGCAGATCGGACAGGGGTCGGACTCGGTCAGGTTGTAGCAGATGCGACAGTGCCGGACATTCTCCTTTACCTCGCGAATGGCCGACGCGAGCTCCAGGGCCGCGTCTTTCTCCGATTTGAGAATATGAAACGCCAGCCGCTCGGCGCTGCGCGGCCCGATGCCGGGGAGCTTCTCAAACTCGGCCATCAGGCGGGCAAGGGATGATGGAAGTGGATCGGGCACGGGGAATCAGCTTCCTTGGATTAGGCCCCGCCAAGCAGTCCATCCAGCCCCGGCAGGTTCAATCCGCCGGTGATCTTCGCCATCTCCGCGCGGACGCCTTCGGCCGCCTTGCGCTGCGCAGCCGCGACGGCGGACTTCACGAGGTCTTCCAGCATCTCGACATCGCCGGACTTGGCCGCCTCGGCGTTGATCTTCACGTCGACCAGCTCCAGCTTGCCGGTCACGGTCGCTGTGACCGCGCCCGCGCCGCTGTCGGCCGTATAGCGCGAGGCGGCGATGGACTCCTGCATCTCCTTCATCTTGCCCTGAAGTTCCTTCGCCTGCTTCATCATGCCGGCGATGTTTCCGAGTTGTCCGAACATCGAGTCTCCCTCTTGTGCAATTACGACTACTTCGTGCGTGCCGAATTCCTCTGCTCAACTCCGACCGCGCGTTTTTTTCATTTCGCGCACCGAACGCCGCCCGGTTGCATGCGTCGCGCGGCGCTCCCTGACGGTCGCGGCTCGGATCGAGTCGCTCATCAGGGTTCCTGCGAGGTTTGTTCCCCGTCGGCGGTCTCCGTCACCGGACCTTGCTTCACATCCACGACCTGCCCGCCGAACAGCTCCAGCGCGCTGCGAACCGTCGGGTCGGATTGCGCGGCGCGAAGCTCCGCCTGCGTCAAGCGTCGCGGCGGCGCGACCGGCTGCGACGCCGCGGCCGTGGGTTTCGAGGGCGACTTGGAAGTCGGCGCGGGTCGCGCCGATGGCGCCGTGCGCGGAGCAACGGCCGACGAACCAGCGCTCGGCACGGCCGGAGCAGGTCGCGCTGATGTCGGCGCGGCGGATGCGGCGCGCGGTGGCGAGGAGGAAGAAGACGCGTTGCCCCCTGCGGCGGCCTCGGCGCGCTCGAGCAGCGATTCGATGGTCGAAAACTTCGCCGCATCACAGAGCCGAACCACCGCGGCTTCAACCAGCGCTCGGCCGCTCCCGCTGGATTTCACGCTGCGGCGCAGTTCCTCCAGCACGGTGATCATGTACACGAATGCCCCGGCGTCGAACCGCGCCGATTGTTTCGCAATCCGCTCGCTCAACACCTGCGGCACATCCGCGAGATCCGTCTCCGGGCCGCACACACGCACGATCATCAGATCGCGCAACTGCCCGATCAGCATCGAGCACCATGTATCCAGCGCCTGCCCGCCGCTTAGCGAGCGATCCAGCACGTTCAACGCGCCCGCCGCGTCGCCATCGGCCAGCTTGTCGATCAACTCGGCCGCCAGCTCGTCATGCGCCGCCGGGAACAATTCGGCCAGCCCCTCGGCCGTCAGCGAGCCGGTCGTCATCGAGAGCGCCTGATCGAGCAGCGACAGGGCGTCGCGCATCGAACCATTGGCCAGTCGCGCGAGACGGCGGAGCGCCGCGTCTTCGACGGTGACGCCCTCGGCGTCGCAAATGTGCTTGAGCTGCGCGGCGATGTCGGCCGGCGCGATCGGGCGGAAATCGAATCGCTGCACGCGGCTAAGGATCGTCGCGGGGACTTTCTGTACCTCGGTCGTGGCGAGGATGAACTTCACATGGCTGGGCGGTTCTTCCAGTGTCTTGAGCAGGGCGTTGAACGCGCCCGCGCTAAGCATGTGAACCTCGTCGATGATGTAGATTTTGAATCGACTGCGCGCCGGGCGATACACCGTGTTGGACCGAAGCTCGCGAATATTCTCGACGCCGGTGTGGCTGGCGGCGTCGATTTCGACCACGTCGACGTCCTCGCCGCGGGCAATGTTCTCGCACGAGTCACAGGTGCCGCACGGTGTCACCGTCGGCCCGTCGGCCGTCAGGCAGTTCAGGTTCTTGGCGAGGATGCGCGCCATCGACGTCTTGCCGACGCCGCGTGTGCCGGTGAAGAGATACCCGTGGTGAACGCGCCCCTGCGAGATCGCATTTCGGAGCGTCTGGACGACGGACTCCTGCCCGACGACCTCGTCAAAGGTCTGGCTGCGGAACTTTCTCGCCAGCACCGTGTAAGACATGCGTCCTTCCCTGGCTACCGGAGCGATTCGTGCGCGATCCCCCGCGCGTTTCGAGCGAGTTCAGGTGCGGCCCAGCGACTCACGGCACATGGCTGTAGCAGATGGGCTGCTCTGTTTCCAGCCTGACCCGTTGTCCACGACATCTCATTGCATGAGACCAGGCCGCACCTGAAATCGCCCGGCGCGGTCGGAGGCAGGGCGGATTATAGGGGCGTGCGACCTGAAACCATAGCGATATCCGGCGTCCGAGAATCGCGCGGCAAATGAAGCCGATTCAAAATATCCAGCCGGAAAAGGCGAAATACTCCTTGAATGTCAACGTTAACCATTCTGACAGGGTCGGGGTGGTCTGGAAGGTCTCAACTGTTGTGAATCACGCCGGGTCGAGGCGAGGCGGCCGGGCGCACGGATGCCGCTGCCGTGAAAGAAGCTGCCGTCATTTCTGCCGAGCCGAAGGGAGATCGAGCCGTGCCGCTCTATGTGACCTGTCCGCAATGCAATCACCCCGCCGTCCTGCCGCGATCCATGAAGGGCCGCCGCTATCGCTGCCGCCAATGCGCAGCTGTGTACGAGGCGGAATCGGCCCATTTCAATCATCCTCAACCGCAGCAGGTCGAGCGTGAGGGCGTTAATTTCCGCAAGCCCGCGTGAACATCAATCATTGATTGGCCTTGTGTAGCGCCGTTGCCTCCGCGCTTTGCCGTCGATAGGGTAGCTGGCGTTGCGAGGATTCCACGCCGTGGCGACACCCATCATTGCGCTCGACGTGCCGGCTGAAACGTTCGATCAATCAATCGATCGGGCTGCCCAGTTTGGCTATGAGTCTATTGCAATTCAACTTCATCCCGTGGAAAGCGCCGGCGCGGCGCTTTCGGTTGAAGCGAGTGAATCGGATTGCGTTGAGCTTGCGAAGAGGGCGCTGGCGAAAGGCGTTAGCATCGCCGCCCTGATCCTGCCTGGAGCGAGCGCGCTCGAATGGCTATCCCCGCCTCGCATCGATCCGGGCGGGCAGATCCATCAGGCGGGGCAGACGTTTGGTCGAATTTCGGCTGTTCTGCAACGCGCCGCGTGGCTTGATGCGCGGCAGGTGGTATTACCCGCTGTCGGTCCGACTGGTCTGGGTACGTCCGTTCCGACAAGCGACGACGCGATTCGTGCTGCACTCGAATCGCTCGCGAACGCGCGATTCGAGGCCCAGCGCCGCGCCATAGAGGTTGTTGTGATGGTCTCACCGTGCGGAGTTTGTCATTCGCCGACCGAAGCCCGGTGGTTCTTTGATCAGGTGAACTCGCCCTGGATCGGTGCAGGCATCGAAGCGGACGAAGCGACGGGTGCGGCTGCGGCGGAACATCTCGGCGCGCTGGCACACCGAGCCCGGGTATTGATCTGGCGCGGCTCGGCCATCAGTGGTGAAGTTGGTTCACTCCTCAAGGCGCTGATCGACGCGCGCTTTGATGGGACGCTCCTCGTTCGATCGCCCGCGAAACCACCGGCTCGGACCGAGTGGGACACGCATTTCGCACAGGTTATTTGACCCTCCATTTTGAGGGGACTAGACTCGGGAATAACCGATATGGGGGACGTACAGCGCTCGCTGTTGGGATAAATGGCGCTGCGGGCCGGTCATTCGCGAGGATCCCATCGTGAACCCCGACGACGCCATCGACGATGCCGACCTCGATGAAGATCCCACATCCCCGCCATCGCCGCTTGGCGCGCCCCCCGCGATCGTGGCGCATCCGTCCACTTCGGACAGCCTCGGGCCCGACGCCGAAATCGTCATCCCCGATACGATTCCGATCCTGCCGATCCGCGATACGGTTGTCTTCCCAGGAACCATCGCGCCCCTGACGATCGGCCGGCCAAAATCAAAAAAGCTCGTGGCCGACGTGCTGGAAGCCGGAAAGGTGCTGGGGGTCGTCGCGCAGCGCGACGCCTCGGTGGAGGACCCGGGCCTGGACGACCTCTACCGCGTCGGCACGGTCGTCTCGATTCTCAAGGTGCTCAACCTAAGCGAGGGAAATCAGTCCATCATCGTGCATGCGCTCATGCGCTTCGGCATCGAGCGGATGGTGCAGACGGAGCCGTATCTCAAGGCCGTCACGCATACGCGTGAAGACACCTTCGCGCAGTCCACCGAGCTGGGCGCACTGATCGAGACGGCCCGCAAGCAGGCGGCCCGGGTGATCGAGATGACGCCCGGCGTGCCCGATGACGCGATTGCGATCCTGAACAACATCGAGAAGCCCAGCTCGCTGGCGGATTTCCTCGCCGCGAATCTCTCGCTCGGCTTGATTGAAAAGCAGGAGCTGCTCGAGACGTTCGATGTGCGCATGCGGCTGCGCAAGATCAACCAGGCCCTCGCGAACCAGCTCGAAATCCTGGAGCTGTCCGCCAAGATTCAGACGCAGGTCAAGAGCGAGATCGACAAGACCCAGCGCGAGTACTTCCTCCAGGAGCAACTCCGCGCGATCCGCAAGGAACTGGGCGAATCCGACGGACGCGAGGCCGAACTGGTCGAGCTGCGCAAGGCGATCAGCGAGGCCAAGATGCCGCCCGAGGTCGAGAAGGAAGCGCAGCGCGAGCTGTCGCGCCTCGAGCGCATGCCGCAAGGCTCGCCGGAATACAGCGGCGGCGTGGATTACCTGCACTGGCTCTGCGAAATGCCCTGGGCCGTTTCGACGACGGACCGCCTCGACATCGCCAAGGCCGAGCACGTCCTGAACGAAGATCATTACGGCCTGGAGAAGGTCAAGCGGCGCATCCTCGAGTTCCTGGCGGTGCGCAAGCTCAAGCCCGATGGGCGCGGGCCGATTCTCTGTTTCATCGGGCCGCCCGGCGTAGGAAAGACCTCGCTCGGCCAATCCATCGCTCGCTCGGTCGGCCGAAAATTCATTCGCATGTCGGTCGGTGGCGTGCGCGACGAAGCCGACATCCGCGGGCATCGCCGCACCTACATCGGTTCGATACCCGGGCGCATCATCCAGGAGATTCGCAAGGCCGGCTCGAACAACCCGGTCTTCATGATCGACGAGGTGGACAAGATCGGCAGCGATTTCCGCGGCGATCCGTCGTCAGCCCTGTTGGAGGTGCTCGACCCGGCCCAGAACTCGACGTTTCAGGATCATTACCTCGGCGTGCCGTTCGACCTGTCGCGTGTGATGTTCATTTGCACGGCGAATTACATCGACGCCGTGCCGCCGCCGCTGCGCGATCGTATGGAAGTCATCGCGATCCCCGGCTACACCCAGCTCGACAAGCTGCACATCGCGACAAAGTACCTCGTCCCGCGGCGCCGCGATGAAAACGGCCTGACCACGAAGCAGATTCGCTTCAGCGCCGACAGCCTGCGCACCATCATCGAGTCGTACACGGCCGAGGCGGGCGTGCGCAACCTCGAGCGCGAGATCGGCACGGTCTGCCGTGGCGTGGCGGCGAAGATCGCCCGAAAAGCGAGAGGCCCCTTCAAGATTACGCCCAAGGCATTGGAGGAGTACCTCGGCCCAATCAAGTTCGAACGCGATGTGGCGCTACGCACGAGTACCCCCGGCGTCGTGACCGGCCTCGCGTGGACGCCGCTGGGCGGCGAGATTCTCTTTGTCGAAGCCACCGCCATGCCCGGCAAAGGCGCTTTTCAGTTGACCGGGCAGATCGGCGATGTGATGAAGGAAAGCGTGCAGGCCGCCTACAGCATCGTGCGCGCCAGCGCTCGGAAGTACGGCATCTCGCCGGAGCGGCTCACCAAGATCGACCTGCATGTGCACGTGCCGGCCGGTGCTATTCCAAAGGACGGCCCCTCGGCCGGCGTGGCGATGTTCACGGCGCTGGTCTCGCTGCTGACCCAGCGACCGTGTCGAAGTGACGTCGCCATGACAGGCGAGGTGACGCTGCGCGGGCTGGTGTTGCCGATCGGCGGATTGAAGGAAAAGGCACTCGCGGCCCATCAGGCGGGCATCAAGTCGGTGATCATCCCCGAGCGAAACAAGCGCGATCTCGTGGAGATTCCCGCCGAGATCCGCAAGCACATTCGCTTCGTGGCGGTCAAGACGGTGGACGACGTGCTGCGTGCGGCGCTGGACAAATTGGTCAAATCTGCGGCTACCGCGGAAACGCCGACCGGCGAAAAGTCGCGCGGCATGCGGGATTCATCGCGAATCGCCAAACAAAAACGCAAAGCCGCTCGCTCGAAGCGCGGCGATGTCCCTGCGAACCGCGCGGCCAAGCCGGGCGCCTCACCTTCCAGGCGGACTCGCGCGACGCCGGCGAGTTCCGGTCCGGTGCGCGGGCGCGTTCCGGCGCGCGGCGGCGGTCGCGTCGGCCGGCCTGGCACGGCACGGGCGTGGAGATAGATGTGTCGGGATCGTCCCACAAGTACGCATTGGGGGTCGTCGGGTCCGGTCACATCGCCGGAGTGATCGTGCGCCGGCTCGTCGAGTCGGGCTACCTTCAATCGGATCGCATCATCGTAACGCCGTCCAAGAATCTCGCGGCGCATCCGATGCCGGAGGGGGTCGCTATCGCGCCGGACAACGCGGCCGCCGTGAAGGATTCGCGGCTGGTCATGTTGAGCGTCACGCCGCAGCGCTTCGCCGAAGCGGCGGCGTCGATTCGGCCGATCGCGTCGGCTGACCAGTTGTTCATCAGCGTGATGGCGGGGCAATCGACGGCTCGGATCGCGGCGGCGCTCGGTGGGCCGCAGGTGCGCGTGATCCGGGCGATGCCGAACCTGCCTTTTGAGCTGGGCCGCGGGGTGACGGGCCTGTTCCGCGGCGAAGCGGCGACTGACGATGACATGGAGGAAGCGCGGCACTTCTTCAACGCCGGCGGCGTCTGCGTCGAGGTGGAGCGCGAGGATCTGATGAACGCCGTCACGGCCGTCGCGGGGAGCGGTCCGGCGTATTTTTATTACTTTGTCGAGATGATGATGAAGGGCGGCGTCGCGGCGGGGCTGAAGCCGGAGGCAGCCCAGGTGCTGGCGGCGCATGCCTGCGTCGGCGCGGGCGCGATGCTGTTGCAAGCCGCTGCATCGCCGAGCGACTTGCGCGCTGCCGTGACCAGCCCCGGCGGCACGACCCAGGCCGCGATGAATAAACTCACGGATTGCAACGTCGCCGAGCACGTCACGGAAGCGGTCTTGTCGGCGTATCAGCGCAGCCAGGAATTGGGCAAGCTGGCAGGGGGTTGAGCGACCTGGCCCCGAGCGCGAGCGAGCGGGCACCGGGCAGCCTGTAAGCGAAGCAGGCGCGACGAAAAATTCACGGCGATTTCAGCCGTGCAACGTCCTGTCTCAATTCGGAGGACTCAAACCCCACGACTTCCGACTCACCCATGGTGAAACGGGCACTTGCCGCTGGAGGGCTTCGTCGCGGCAATCGGGGCATACATCTCGACGTGCAGCCGCATGACGGCGATGAACATCTGGTTCGCGGCTTCAAGGATCGCGGCGCGGTCGGCGTCGGAGAACTCCACGGATCGCATGTCCGCCTTGAACTCCTGCCAGTAGTCCTTCTGCTGCTCGCCGTAAGGATCGAGGTAGCGCGTGCCGTGGGTGTCGGGGAGGTTGTAAACACGGCGAACGGCCCGCGCGATGAACCGTCCACCGTTGTTGCTGCCTTCCAGAACGTACAGGTAGCCGAGCAATGACGCGGGGTTGTTCCGTGCGGCGGCATCCAGTTGCATCTCAAACGCGCGAACAGAAGGCAACGGGTCGATCTGCTCCGGGTTGCGGCCAAAGTACGCGAGATCATCCAGCAGATAAGGCTCCTGAAGGTAATGTTCGCGCAGGACGCGGTCGATCGCGGAGTGCGCGACGCGATGGTCGCGCAGTCGGCGCTCCAGCGCGCGATGCACCAGCAGGAGCTGGCCGAGCATATCCACGTAGGAGTCGAGCGGCAGCTTGCCTTTGAGCAGCGCGTCATTGAACGCGCCGGATTCGGTCTGATCGTGAAGCTTCTGGGTGCCGGTGCGCAGGGCGTCCATGATGTCGGCGGACGGGGCGACGGTCGATTCTTCAAGCTGCATGGGCGTTCGGTCCTCTCTTAAAAATACAAATGGCTCGACCCGCCGCATAGGCCGTCGAGGGCGATTCAGTTCTCCAGGGCCTTCTTCGCAAGGATGGCCGGAATGGCCAGCCAGAGCAGACCCTTGACGAGAAAGAACAGGAACCCGGCCACTCCGAATCGAGCGGTCCAGCGCCGGGCGCGCCCCCAGTACCCGGAGTGGGCAGGGGAGGTGACGGCCGATTTGTTTGGCGCGGGGCGGGTCATGCTTAACGGCATCCTAGTGGCTCCAGGTACGGCACGCCAGGCGAACTTGAGACTCAATCTCAATAAGCTCGGCATTCTAGAAGCTCTTTGCTGCATTGCAAGCGCAGAAATGAAACTCCCCGAATTACCGCGCAGGCAGCTATAAGTATTTTGAGTCGCTAATGTTGTGATTCCGACGGAGATCCCATGGACCGGCGAAGGCTCGGCTCTTAGCGATTTGGAATCGTAAGCGTCGGCCCCTCGCGGAGTTTCCTAATCCGATCGCGCAGTGACGCCGCCCGCTCGAACTCCAGCGCTTCGGCCGCTTCCAGCATCTGCCGCTCCAGCTCCACGATGCTCTCGGTCAATTCGAATTCGTCCTCCGGCGCGTGGATGGCGTCGCGGGCTCGCTTCCGCGCGGCGATCTGGTCCTCCAGCCCGCGGCGGATGGCCTTCCTGATCGTCTCCGGCGTGATGCCGTGTTGACGATTGTATTCTTCCTGCAGCGCTCGCCGTCGCGTCGTCTCGTCCATCGCCTGCTGCATCGCGGCCGTGACCTTGTCGGCATACAGGAACACTTCCGCGTTCACGTTGCGGGCCGCACGGCCGATCGTCTGGATCAGGCTCGTCGCGCTGCGCAGGAAGCCCTCCTTGTCAGCGTCGAGAATCGCCACGAGCGACACTTCGGGCAGGTCCAACCCCTCGCGCAGCAGATTCACGCCGATCAGCACGTCGTACTTGCCGTCGCGCAGTTCGCGCAGGATGACCAGTCGCTCGATCGTGTCGATCTCGCTGTGCAGGTACGCGCCCTTGATTCCCGACTGCTGCACGTAGCCCGCGAGGTCTTCGGCGAGCCGCTTGGTGAGCGTCGTCACCAGCGTGCGCTCGCCGCGCGCGGCCCGCGCCTGAATCTGGTGCAACAGGTCCGGCACTTGGCCGCGGGCCGGTTTGACCGTAATCTGCGGATCGAGCAACCCGGTCGGGCGGATGACCTGCTCCACGACCTCGCCGACGCACTTCTTGAGTTCATACGGCCCAGGCGTGGCCGACACGAACAGCACCTGGCCCCACATGTTCTCGAATTCCTCGAAGCGCATCGGGCGATTGTCCAGCGCGCTGGGCAGGCGGAAACCGTGCTCCACGAGCACTTCCTTCCGCGCCCGGTCGCCGTTGTACATCGCGCCGATCTGCGGAATCGTCGCATGCGATTCGTCCACAATCAGCAGGAAATCGCCGGGGAAGTAGTCCACGAGCGTGTAGGGCTTCGCGCCGGGCGGACTGCCGACAAGGTGCCGCGAGTAGTTCTCGATGCCCGAGCAGTAGCCGACCTCCTGAATCATCTCAAGGTCGTATTTCGTGCGCGCCGCCAGGCGCTGCGCCTCCAACAGCTTGCCCTGCTGGCGAAAGTAATTCAGCCGCTCGTCGAGTTCCTGGCGAATGCCCGCGACCGCCGCCTCGATCCGGTCCTGCGGCATGACGTAATGCACGGCGGGATAAATGTAGAGCTGATCGTGCGTCTGGAGCACCTTGCCGGTGAGCGGGTTGATCGTAGCGAGCCGCTCGATGTCGTCGCCGAACATCTCGATGCGGTAGGCGATCTCCTCGTAGGCCGGGTGCAGTTCGATCACGTCGCCGCGTACGCGAAAGGCCTTGCGCTTCAGCTCGATGTCATTGCGCTCGTATTGCAGGTTGACGAACTTCTTGAGCAACTCGTCGCGCGGGAAGGACTGGCCGACGGCGATGTTGATGACGCTGGCCTTGTATTCGTCGGGCGAGCCGAGGCCGAAGATGCACGAGACGCTGGCGACGATGGCCGTGTCGCGCCGGCTGACGACGGCGCTGGTAGCGGAGAGCCGCAGGCGGTCCAGTTCGTCGTTGCGCGACGAATCCTTCTCGATGTAAATGTCCCGCGCGGGGATGTAGGCCTCGGGCTGGTAGTAGTCGTAGAAGCTGACGAAGTACTCGACGGCATTCTGGGGGAACAGTTCGGCGAACTCCTCGTAGAGTTGGGCCGCCAGCGTCTTGTTGTGCGAGATGACCAGCGCCGGTTTGCCCAGCGCGGCGATGACATGGGCCATGGTGAAGGTCTTGCCCGAGCCGGTGACACCCATGAGGGTCTGAAAGCGCTTGCCGGCGGCGAAACCGCTGACAATCTGCTCAATCGCCCGGGGCTGATCGCCGGCGGGCTGGAATGGAGAGACGATCTGGAATTTGCTCACAAAGGCGTACTCGCAGCGTACCCAACGCCATGATGATAGCTTACCCGACCAAAGGCTGCGCGCGAGGCACGCGGATACCGTCTCCACGCGAGGGCGAAATGGTCGGGCATTGAGTGGGCGGGCTGGCTCTGTATGATCGAGCGATGGAGCCGTGCGGGATGGCATCTCCTGAAACGATCGACGGTTCCGGCGGCGTGGCTGGGCGTGCGCGACTCCAGCGCGCGAAGTTCGCAATAGGCATCGCCGTTGTAACGGTGCTGGCGTTTCTGCCTGCCCTGCGCGGCGAATTCCTCAATTGGGATGACAACGTTCTGTTCACCGAGAACCCGAGCTATCGGGGCTTGGGTGTCGCACAATTGAAGTGGATGTTTACGCATGCGGTGCTCGCGCATTACCAACCCGTCACATGGATGACGCATGGTTTGGATTACTGCCTCTGGGGAATGAATCCGCTGGGTTATCACTTGACGAGCATCCTGTGGCATGCGGGAAACGCCATCGTGCTTTTCTACCTCGTCTTGCGCCTCCTGCGACTGGCGTTGCCCGGGTCGCCGAATCCTGTCACGCACGATTCGCAAGCCATGAGAAAGCGATTGACGCAAAGTGCGGCCTTGGCTGCGCTCATTTTCGCGGTTCATCCGCTCCGCGTGGAATCCGTTGCCTGGATCACGGAGCGGCGGGACGTTGTTTCGCTTTTCTTCCTGCTGGTCGGCACCGGCGCCTATTTGCAATTTGCAACCAACCGGGAGAACCGCGCCGTTTGGTATGTGGCCGCGCTGGGTTTTTATATCGTCTCGATGCTCTCAAAAGTCTGGGGGCTGACCTGGCCGCTGGTGCTGCTCGTTTTGGACGCGTACCCGTTGCGACGTTTGACGGCAACGGAAAACAGAGCGCAAACCCGATTCGCCGCGCTCGCGGTCCGTATCGTGGAGAAGATTCCATTCGCGGCCGTAGCGTATGTCCTGGGGCGTTATTCGTATCAGCTTCAGTCAGCGTATGGGATCATTTCTTCCGAACCACAACCCCCAATCGAGCGATTGGCGAAATCCTGCTACGCGCTCTGGTTCTACCTCGAGAAGTCGATCTGGCCTCTTGGCCTCGGACCGGTGTACGAAGTGCCGATTCCGTTCAATGTGATGGCGCCGCGATTTGTCTTTGCGATGGCTGCCGTCCTGCTCCTGGCTTTCGGGGCGATGATTCTGATGTGGCGCAGGCCGGCCGTCGCGGTCGCGCTGATTCTATATGCCATCATTGTGTCGCCAACACTGGGGCTGGTCTCGTCCAGCCTGGCGCTGGCAGCGGATCGCTACACTTATGTCGCGACGATTCCGCTGGCTGTTCTGATCGGGGCGGGCTGGATCGGCTGGAGCAGTCATCGGCCGGTCCCTGGCTTTCTTCGCGCCGCACCGCTGATTGGGGTCGTGCTGCTCGCCGGATTGACGTGGCGACAATGCGGATTCTGGCGATCGTCCGATTCGCTCTGGCAGCGAGCGTTGCAGATCGATCCGACTTCATGGAATGCCCACAACAATCTGGGCGCGCTCAACATGCAGAGGGGGAACGATCTGGCGGCAGCCGACCACTTTCGGCAGGCACTGCACCGATTACCGGGCAACGCCCGATGTACCATGAATCTGGCCAACAGTCTCGTTCGCCTTGGACGGCCCGACGATGCGCTGAAGGTCTTGCGCGAAGCGGTCGCCCCAGATTCTAAAGATGTCTCGATTCAATGCGCCCTGGTTTTGCGGCTCCTCGATCTGAATGACCTGCCCACCGCACAGTCCCTCGCCACGTCGCTCGTCGCAGCGCAGCCGGATGACCCCTTCGCCCATTTTGCACAGGCCTTTACCGAAGCACGCGCCGGTCATCGCCTGGCCGCGGGAGATAGTTTCAGTCGTGGGATTGAGAAGGTGGAAGCGCGCGTCGGAGAACCCAGGCGTGTAAAGCTGCTGGGGCCTGAAGGAGTAAGTTATTATCGGGCTGGATGTAAACACCTGTCAGTGCTGTATTTAGAGAAGGGTGATGCTGTGCGATCCCGCCTGTACGAAGAGAAATGGGTCAAGTCGGCCGGGTAGTGTAAAGGTGGCTCTCGAAGGCTGCGGCCCTGTGAACGGGCGATAACGCTGAAAAAATCCTCGTGCTTACATTCGCTCGATCTTGACAAAATTGGTCTGTTTCGATTAGATTAAGTAAGTGTTCGCTCCGGGGAAGCTGTAGCTTCGCCGACAACGAATAGAGTTTGTGCCCGAGGGGCGCAAGGGAGAGGAAACGTGGCTTCCAATACTGTTAGCAAATGCTTCGTAGCGGTGGCGGTATTCGCGATGGTTTCCGTGGCTGGCGCAGATGTTGTGCCCGACACGATTCAGTCGGCGAATTCGCCGTTCGCGCTCATGCCGGCGACGGGGACACCAGAGGGTGCGTCGGTTGTCTACAGCCGAATGGTGGAGACGGGTTTTCGCTATAACCCGGCATCGGCTGGCACGTTGACCCCGGCTGATCCGCTTCGTGTGGCGTTTGATGATATTCCAGTGCCCAACGCCACCATGGGCGCCAACACGGCCCTTTCGGTCAGCCGCGTGACGGTAGGCGTTCGCCGTCTCGCGAATGCACCGGCTGTAACGGTTGACTTGTATTGGGCGACCGCGACGACAACCGTGACCCCGCCGGATACGGAGCTCGATATTCCGTACAACAACGTCTGCACGGTGAACCTGCCGGCGAATGGTGCGGCGTCCGTGACGACGTTGGTCACGTGCGGTGATGGCGTCAATCCGATTGCCGGCATGTCCAATGTGCCGATGAACGGTACGCTGATCGCTGGATTCCAGACCTTCCTGCTTGGCATGCGATTCAGCAGTGGTGATGCGCTCAACGGTTGGCGCATTACGAGTGGGCTGTCCGCCAATGCCAACGTATTCTGGCAGCATGACCCGAATGTTACGGGGCAGCCGAATCCCGAGGCGGCGTTCCTATTCAGTACGGCCAATCCGCCGAGTCCGCCGGCTTCGTTCATGATTGAGATCGAGGGTACTCCGGTTCCTGAGCCGACCACGCTGGCGCTTCTTGGCCTCGGCGCGATGGGCCTGATCGCCCGCCGCCGCAAGTAAGACTTGCTGCATAGTTGAAGAGAACAATCAAACCGGCTCCCGATTTCGGGGGCCGGTTTTCTTTTTACCGAGTGCGTGCCAATCTCTCGGCAACATCACCGATCATTTGAAAATGCCAGCCGTCGCGCCGGCGTTGTTCGATCCAGTCTCCCAGCGCGGCGTTATATCCCGGTCGCAAACCGAAGATCCATTCATGCACGCCGAGCAACACCAACCCGCTCCGGTGAGGGCCAGCTTGCGCGTGGGTGGTCCATTTGTTCAGCAGCAGGCGAATCGCGCGCGCCGGGTCGCCTGAAACGGCGCGATCCGTGAGATCCCAGTCGTCGGTTCGAACGGGGAGCCGAATTAAGTCGTGTGTGATTTGATAGGGCCGCATCGACGAGTCGCGCTCCGCGTTCCAGCAGAAATCATTCCGTACCAGAGCTGGGAGCAAGGGCACACTCCAGGCTGATTCCGGCGAACGGAATCCGATCGGCCGAACGCCAAGTTCGTCGAAGCATGCCCGTGCGGCATGCAGTACGCTGTCGAGGTTCGCTCGAGGCAGATCGCGCGGGCGTTCGTGGCGATAGCCGTGGCAGGCGATCTCGTGGCCGGCATCGCGAATCCGCGTGACGCGATGTGGATGCGAGCGGCAAAGCTCGGCGACGACGTTGAAGGTGATCCGCAGCCCGAGCGAGTCCAGCAACGAGAGCAGGCGTTCCGTACCCTGATCGGCGAACGCGGCTCCGGCCTCGCCCGCGAAATGCCCCTCGAAATCACAGAAAAGGCAGCAGGTCGGCTCGGTCGGGGCGGGCAGACTGTGCAGCCGCGACCTGACAAAGGCCGTAAGGCGTCGTCGGCGTTTTTCAATCCAGTGAGAAACGATGCCCAAACCGAAGCCCCTTCCTCGCACCGCGCCGCGGCCCTCTCCGGCGCCATGATTTCAATCGTAAGCGAATTGTAGACCGCGCCCGCCGCCAGCGACACAATAGCGCCGCATGGTGCACACATCGTCCGCGCCCGCGCTGGCTGCCACGGCGGATTCCACGATCCACCCGGCGGATCCTCCCCGCGCATGCCCGCTTTGTGGGGCGAGCGGGACGTCGACGGTGTTCACCGGACACGACACCGTGTATGAAACGCCTGGTCAATGGGATGTGGTCCGGTGTTCCTCCTGCACGCTTCTCTTCACGCATCCGGCAGCTCCGATTGACGAAGTGCGGCGGCACTATCCAAGCTCCTATTCGGCGCACGCCGCCGCCGGGGCGCACCGCCGCCGACGCTTGCGCGATCCGTGGGATCGCGTTGCGCCGTTTGGCGAGCGGCGACTGCTCGATGTCGGTTGCGGAAGCGGTGGCTACCTGGCGCGCATGCGCGACCGCGGCTGGAAATGCGTCGGCGTCGAGCCTTCGCCCGCGGCGGTGGCGGCCGCGCGATCGGCCGGCCTGGAAGTCGTGCAGGGCGTTCTGCCCGGTGCGAACCTCACCGGCCCGTTCGAAGTCGCCGTGATGCTTGGCGTCGTGGGATGTCTGCCCGATCCACTGGCGACGCTTCGCGCGGTTCGAGAATTGCTCGTGCCGAGCGGGCGGCTCATAGTTTCCGAGCATAACGCTGCGTCGGCCGCGGCCGCGCGGTTCGGGCCGTACTGGCAGGGATGGGATTTGCCTCGTCACTACACGCACCTGACGCCGGAGACGATGATCGCGTTGCTGGATCGCGCCGGGTTTCAGCGTGTGCGTCTCTTCTGGCGGCGGCGATCGTCGCGCTGGCGGCATTCGGCGAACGCGCTGCTCCGAGCGCAGCGCGGAAGCCGGCTGAACGAACGGATCGCGCAATCGCGACTGATTGCGAGCTGGATGTCCGCGCTTCACGGTCGCGGGTCACGCTCCGATGAGATCATCGCAGAGGCCGACCGATGAGCGACGGGGCCGATGCCATCGAGCGCCGAAGCATGGCGGCGCTGGCCGACCTCCGCGGGCGCATCCGGGGCGAGGCGCGGGCCGATCGCCTCTCTCGCGCACTGTATTCGACCGACGCGAGCATCTATCAGATGACTCCGGCGGGCGTTGTTTTCCCCCGGGCTGTGGACGATGTCTGCGAGACGGTTCGCGTCTGCGCGCGGCTCGCCGCGCCGCTCACCGCGCGCGGCGCGGGGACGGGCCTGGCTGGTGGGGCGGTGAACATCGGCGTCCAGCTTGATTGTTCGCGGTACTTGAATCGGATCGTCGCGGTGGATGCGAATCGGCGGATGGCCGTCGTTGAGCCGGGCGTGGTGCTCGATGAGTTGAACGCGTCGCTGGCGCCGATGGCGCTTCACTTCGCGCCGGACGTGGCGACGAGCAGCCGGGCGACGCTTGGCGGAATGATCGCGAACAATTCCTGCGGGGCGCATTCGGTGCTGGTCGGCCGCACGGTGGATCATGTGCTCGCGCTGGAGGTGGTGTTGTCTGATGGATCGGTGGCGCGGTGGGGCGAAGGCGCGGCGCTGGCGGAGTTGGCGCGGGCGCGCGGGCCGATTCGCCCGTCGCAACTGGCGGGCGACGTGGAGCAGGCGCTGGCCGGCATCGCAAGCGAGTTCGAATCAGAAATTGCCGAGCGGTTCCCGAAGGTGATGCGTCGCAACGGGGGCTACGCGCTGGATCGCGTGCGAGCCGACGGGGGGGCAGTCAACGTCGAGACGATCCTCTGCGGCAGCGAGGGGACGCTGGCAGTGGTGACGGCGGCCGTGCTGAAGCTGACCCCGTTGCCGGCGTGCCGGGGCTTGGTGGTCGCGCATTTTGCTGATTTGCTGGATGCCCTGGCAGCGACGCCGGCTTGTCTCGCGCACAGCCCGGCGGCGGTCGAATTGATCGACAAGCTGATCCTCGACGCCGCGAGGGAGAGCAGGCACGGCGCGGCGCGCGATCGACTGATCGAGGGCGATCCGTGCGGCATTCTGGTGATCGAATTGTACGACGAATCGCCGGCGCGCCTGAACGAGCGCCTGCAGCACGTTGCGGCCGATCTTTGTCAGCGTGGCATGGGCTACGCGTGGCCGGTCGTCACCGACGTGGCGCAGCAGACGGGCGTGTGGAATCTTCGCAAAGCGGGGCTGGGGCTGCTGATGTCGCGGCCCGGCGAACGGCAGCCGTACGATTTTGTGGACGATTGTGCCGTCGATCCGGCACGACTGCGGGACTTCATCGCGCGGTTCATGGCGGTTCTCAACGAAGAAGGCGTCGACGAGTGCAGCTACTACGCGCACGCCAGCGTCGGCTGTCTGCACGTCAAGCCCGTGCTCAACCTGCGTCGGTTGTCCGACGTGCGGCGCATGGTTCGCGTGGCCGATCGGATCAGCGCGCTGACGCTGGAGTTCGGCGGCGCATTCACGGGGGAGCACGGCGACGGACTGGTGCGAAGCTGCTGGCTGGAGCGGATGTTCGGTCCGGCGCTGGTCGGCGCGTTCGCGCGGGTCAAGGCGGCGTTCGATCCGCACAACATTTTCAATCCCGGAAAAATCGTTTCGCCGCTGGGAATGGCGGACAATCTGCGCTGGCGGCCGGCTGATGACGAGCCCCTCCGAAGCAGCGCGGCTCAACCCGCGCGCGAGTCCGCTGCGCGCGCGCCGGCTGAATTGACCGTGCTGGACTTCTCGGCGTATGGCGGCATGGCGGGGCTCGTCGAGATGTGCAGCGGCGTCGGTCAGTGTCGCTCGCGCCTGGTCGGCACGATGTGCCCGTCGTACATGGCGACCGGCGACGAGCGCGACACGACGCGCGGCCGGGCCAATGCGTTGCGGCTGGCGCTGGGCGATCATGGATTGCTGCATGGGCTGGACGACCCCGCGCTGGACGAGGTGATGGACTTGTGTCTTTCGTGCAAGGCGTGCAAGACGGAATGTCCGACAGGCGTCGACATGGCGAAGCTCAAAGCCGAATGGCTCTGCCGGCGAAATGAGAAAGTCGGTGTGCCGTGGCGCAGCCGGGTCGTGGCGTCGATGCCGGCTCTGGCGAAATGGATGCGCTTCGCGCCCGGCGTGGCCAACGCCATGATGCAATCGCGATGGACGCGTGCGGCGATGGAGCGGTTGATTGGCCTGGATCGGCGTATTGCGCCGCCAAGGCTTGCGAAGCAGACGTTTCGCGCCTGGTGGCGGCGGGCATCGCGAAGCAGCTTCCCTGCTGGCGCGCCCAATGGAGGCAGCGAGAAGGGCGGTGAAGTGGTCTACTTCGTCGATACGTGGACGAATTGCTACGCCCCGCAGGTCGGCATCGCGGCGGTGTGCGTGCTGGAAGCGCTGGGCTGCCGCGTTCATGTCATCGAAAACGTCTGCTGCGGGCGGCCGGCGATCAGCAAGGGGCTGCTGCACGAAGCGGCGCAGCTTGCGGAGCGCAACATCGCCCTGCTCGCGCCATTTGCCGAAGCGGACGTGCCGATTGTCGGGACCGAGCCAAGCTGCATTCTGACGTTCAACGACGAAGTGCCGCAGCTCGTGCGCTCAAACGAGGCACGTCAGGTGGCGCGACAGGCCATGATGATCGAGTCATTTCTGGCAGCGCACACGGACGCATTACGTCGGCTTACCTTGCACGGGCGACGGCGCGTCCTGTATCACGCGCACTGCCACCAGAAGGCGATGCCCGGCTCGGCCGATGCGATGGCGGCGCTCGGCGCGGTCTGCGATGCAGCGGAGATTCCCAGCGGCTGTTGCGGCATGGCCGGATCGTTCGGCCACGAGGTCGAGCACTACGACGTCGCCCGCGCGATCGGCGAGCAGCGCTTGTTCCCGGCGGTGCGGGCGCGCGGCGTGGCGCGGGTGGCGGTCTCGGGCTTTTCTTGCCGCGAGCAGATCGCGCATCACACGGACCACCGGCCCGTTCATCTGATCGAGATGATTGCGGAGCAGATCGACGCTCAACCGCCTGTCGGCATGATCGAGCGAAAGTAGTCAATAGTATGTTTGAAGCCCTCGCGCCAGGGCATCGTCGGCTGCCAGCCCAGCGCCTCGCGCGCGCGGCTCAAGTCGGGCCGGCGGCGCTCCGGGTCGTTGACGGGCCGATCCGTGAAGATCAGCGGGCTTTTGCTGCCGCTCAACTCAATCACGGCCTGCGCCGCCTCCTTGATCGTGATCTCTGAATCGTTCCCGATGTTGATCGGGTCGATCACGTCACTGTCCGCCGTGCGACAGATCGCCTCCACGAGATCATCGACGTAGCAGAACGAACGCGTCTGGGAGCCGTCGCCGTGGATCGTCAGGGGTTTGCCGGACAGCGCCTGGGAGATGAAGTTCGGCAGGGCGCGGCCGTCGTCGGCGCGCATGTGCGGCCCGTAGGTGTTGAAGATCCGCACGATGCGCGTGTGCAGGCCGTACTGGCGGTGATAGGTCATGGTCATGGCTTCGGCGAAGCGCTTGCCCTCGTCGTAGGGGGCGCGCGGCCCGAGCGTATTGACGTTGCCGCGATAAGTTTCTTTCTGCGGGTGGTGCTCCGGGGGCGGGTCGCCATAGCACTCGCTGGTCGATGCCTGGAGAAAGAGCGCGTTCTTGGCGCAGGCGAGATCGAGAAGATTCTTCACGCCGATGCTGCACGTGAGCATGATCTCGATGGCCTTCGTGTCGAAATCGGCCGGACTGGCCGGGCAGGCGAAATTGAAGACGCGATCGATGGGGCCGGGCAGGTTTAGCGGCTGCTCGATATCGTGGCGGATGAACTCAAATCCGGGCAGGGCTTGAAGCGCTCGCACGTTTGCATCGCTGCCAGTCACCAGGTTGTCGACGCCGAGGACGCGGTGCCCCGCGAGCGCGAAGCGGCGTGAAAGGTGAAAGCCGATGAATCCAGCCGCCCCGGTGATGAGGATTTGCATGCGAATCGACTCATTGCCTCACGGTGATCGACAGGTGCCGCGCTGCACGGCACGCCCGCGACGATCCCGTTATTGTAGAACCGAACAAACCTTTGTAACTTGTGGGGCACTGGCTACCAGCCTGGGTCGGATCGGCCAATAGCCGGCCCTGCACTTATTGATTCTTGTGCATCATACGAGCTTTCTGCGGTATTACTTAGCTGCTTGTGAGTTGCTCCAGGCGCTGGCGGGCATCGCCGATTTTCTCAATGCGAAGGCCGAAACGCTCATTGACCTTCACGGCTTTGCCCGAGCCGATCTCCTGATTGTTCACCATCAGATCCAGCGAGCTGTCCACGGTGCGCTCGAACTCCAGAATGTTTCCTGGCGTCAACTTCAGAATCTCGGCCAGGCGAATCGGACGCTGCGCCAGTCGCACGACCACGGGGACGCGAAGTTTCAAAACGCGTTTGAGCTTGGGCGACAACACCAGCGCGGGGGGGCCGGGGCGAGGCGTTGTCCCAGCGACCGTGGAGGGCGGAACTTTTGATGCGGGCATATCGGTAGAGGGAGCCTTCGGCGAGGAGACGCCAGGGGCGTTTGCAGGTCCCGGGGTCGGCGATGCCGTGGAAGGAACGGAAGCGGGTGCTTCCGCCGTAGTCGGCGCGGTGGTTTGTGGCTTCAGCGCCGGCTCCAGCGTCGACGACACGTCGTTGGCGAGGGTTTCCACCGCTGCCTGGGCGTCGTTCAGGGCTGTGTCCAGTTCTGTTTGACTAAGCATGGGTTCCGCCGCGGCCCGCCTTCTCGTTCACACGTCGCGCGAGCGCAGATTTCGCCGACCTGGCTCGTCGCCCCGCGCACGCGCGGCATCAGGATTTATCGACCCCGTCCAGCGCCGACTTGACGGCACGCGAAACGAACCGACACCGCCGCGCCGGTGCGCAGCGAGAATTGCGCGACGGACCCGCCTAGCTGTGCTGATCCGGGTCGTACTCCAAGCCATAGTGCTTCATCTTCTTGTACAGCGTCGTGCGGTTGATCTGGAGCATCTCGGCGGTCGTCTGCCGGTTCCAGCGGTTGAGCTTGAGTGCGGCTTCGAGAATCTGCCGCTCCGGTTCTTCCATTGCGTCCTTAAGCGACATCGGCGCGAACTGGTGGATTGTGAACCACTTGCCGGACGGTGCAGCCGATCCAGACACGTTGGCACCGGCGGAGCAACCGTCAGCAGAGGCTGATGCCTTCAACGACGCCTCTTCAACGATGGCCGGCGGCAGGTCCTCGGGTTGGATGAATTTACCGCGACACAGCACGACGGCCCGCTCCAGCGCGTTTTCCAGCTCGCGCACATTGCCCGGCCAGTGGTAGCGCTGCAGCGTGGTGAGTGCTTCAGGCGAAAGGCCGACGATCTCTTTCTTCAACTCCGCGCGATGTTTGGCGAGGAAATGCTGCGCGAGCAATTCAATGTCGCCTAGCCTTTCCACCAGCGGCGGAACGTGCAACGACAATACGTTGACGCGGTAGTACAGGTCCTGGCGGAATCGGCCCGCCTCGACTTCGCGCTTGAGATCGACGTTGGACGCGAGGATCACGCGCACGTCCGCATTGATCGTCTTGTTCGACCCGACCGGCTCGTAGCGCCGTTCCTGCAAGACGCGGAGCAGCTTCACCTGAAGCGCCGGCGAGGCCGAATTGATCTCGTCCAGAAAGATCGTGCCGCCCTCGGCCGCCTTGAACTTGCCCTCTTTGTCCGCCACCGCGCCGGTAAAGGCGCCCTTGGCATGGCCGAATAGTTCGGATTCAAGCAGGCCCTCGGGAATCGCGCCGCAGGAGACCTCAATGAACGGCTTGTCGCGCCGATCGGAACGATGGTGAATCGCCCGCGCGATCAGGCTCTTGCCCGTGCCCGATTCGCCGGAGATGAGAACCGTTGTGCGACTCTCGGCAACGCTCTCGATGAGATCGAACAGCTTGAGCATCTTGTAATCGTGGCCGACGACGTTCTCCAATCCATAGCGCAGTTCGAGTTGCTGCTTTAACGTGCGATTCTCGCGCAGAAGCGACTGCTGCCGCACGGCCCGCTGTACCACCAGTCGAATCTCGTCGTCCGAGAGCGGCTTGGTGAGGTAGTCGTACGCGCCCATCTTGATCGCCTCGACGGCCGATTCGATCGTGCCGTAGCCGGTGATGACGATGGTCACGATGTCGGGGTAGCGGTCGCGAATAATGCGGAGCAGCTCAAAACCGTCGGCCTTAGGCATGTTCACGTCGGTGATGACGACGCTGTAGGGCAGGGCGGCAAGCTTCAGGACGGCGGCATCCACCGAATTGACCGCGTCGACCTTGTAAGACTCGAGCTGGAGAAAATCGCTCAACGATTCGCCGATCAGCCGGTCGTCATCGACGATCAGCACGCGATCTCCGGTGCTCGGCACAGCCGATTGGGTATCCGATACGGCGGTTGTACCGGGCTTCGTGGTCGCCGGTGCCTTGGTCATGGCGTGGTTCTCCGTGCCTTTAAGAGCCGATTGCGCGAGCAATCGAAGTGTCGTTTCGTTTCCCGATTGCGCGAGCAATCGGGGCGGTACTTGCTCAATCGACCGCACGAGCGGCCGGGATCAAACTAAGTTGACCGGGGTGGCGAGTTCCGGTTTGCGCGCCGCGGGTCGTGGACCGGTAAGGAAACAACCATCTCCGTCCCGCGCGGGTTGCCGCGCCGCGCCTCGATCGAGCCGCCGATTTTCTCGATCAGTTCGCGACAGACGGCCAACCCCAGCCCCGTGCCCTTGCCCGGTGCTTTCGTCGTAAAGAACGGCTCGAAAATCCGCTGCACGTCATCGGGAAGGCCTGTTCCCGTATCGCAGAACGTGACGATGCAACGGGCGGCGTCTTCGCGGCCGTCGATGCGCGTGGTGATGGTGAGCGTGCCGCCGTCGGGCATGGCGTCGATCGCGTTCTTGATGAGGTTGCAGAACACCTGAAAGATGCTGCTTCCGCGGACGACGGGCGTGTCAGTCTGATGGAAGTGACAGACAACAGTCACTTTGCAATCGTGGGCGCGGGCCTCCATGGCGGTGACGGCGTCTTCGACGATCTTGTTGACCGTTGCCTGCTCGAAGGCCGGCGGGGAACTGCGATAAAACTCCAGCAGCCCGACGATGATCTCGCTCATGCGCGTGGCGCCCGTCTGCGCATTCTCCAGATAGCGCAGCAACGACGCGTCGAGCGGCTCACCCCGCGCCGGCGCCATCTGCTCCAATCGGCGAATCGCCAGATTGATATAGCGCATCACGCCGTCGAGCGGATTGTTCAGTTCGTGCGCCACCCGTGCCGCCAGCTTCCCGACGGCCGCCAATCGCTCCGACACCGCGAGCCGCCGCTCCAGCGTCGCGCGCGACGTGACATCCTCGACGCATAACACGCCGCCCGTCCCCAGCCCGGCGCGATCGATCGGCCGCAGCGCCAGCAGATCGAGCTGGTAGACGGACTGGGAGCCGTCTTCTCCGGTTACCGTGATGTCCAGCCGGCGCGGCCGGCGCTGATCGACGACGCGGCGCAGCTCGGTGCGCCATTCCTCGTAGTTACTTTGGTTGCCGATGCGTGCGAGCAGGTCGGGAACGTCCGCGACATCGGGCAGAAGCCGGCGCGCCGAGTCGTTTCGATGGACTACTTGCAGCGAGCGATCAAAGACGACGACCCCCGTGGAAAGTGCATCAATCGCGAGCAAGGCTGTCAATTCGCGGGCGGATGCAGAAGAGGTCGGATTGGTCTGGGTTCGCGGCATGGGGATTGACCTGGCCTTGTCGGGCAACCCGTGCGATGCCGGCAGGCAACATGTCAAGTGCGCGGGTGTATCGGCGTCGTTCTACAACGGCCTTTTGAGTATCGGCATGGTGCGATTCGGCTTCAGGATTGATGTTGAGTTTCTGCAACGTTCAGGGGTTGTAGCATAGATATCGGACGTTGCGACGGCCCAAGGCTGGTTTCGCCGCGTTGCGGGGGAGGCCTGCCGGCCCTAGCATGGCAGGCCGGAAAACGCCCAAAAACGGCGTTGGACCGGTTAGGAGTGCCCGCGCGCCCGTCAAGGTGTCTGGCGCGGGGGACGGTCCCAGTTGGAGCATGGCACATGATTGTTGGAACGGTGAAGGAAATAAAGCCGGACGAATATCGGGTGGGGCTGATCCCTGCCGGGGCGGCGGACCTGGTTCGAGCGGGCCACACGGTATTGGTCGAGCACGACGCGGGGACCGGCTCGGGGTTTCTGGACAGTGAATACGAATCGGCCGGAGCGAAGATGGTCAAGACCGCTGCGGACGTGTTCGCGAAAGCGGACATGATCATCAAGGTGAAGGAACCGCAGCCGATCGAATGCAAAATGCTCCGCGATGGCCAGGTCTGTTTCACGTATTTCCATTTTGCCGCGGATCGCAAGCTCACAGAAGGGATCGTCGCAAGTAAATGCGTGGCCATCGCGTATGAGACGGTGCGCGATCGACAAGGTCGCCTGCCTCTGCTGACACCGATGAGCGAAGTCGCCGGCAAGATGAGCGTTCAGGAAGGCGCGAAGTACCTTGAGCGGCCGATGATGGGCCGAGGGATTCTCCTGGGCGGTGTGCCGGGTGTGGAACCTGCGACGGTGTTGATCCTCGGCGCGGGCATCGTCGGCACGAACGCGGCGAAAGTAGCTGCCGGCCTGGGGGCACACGTCGTGCTGATGGATGTGAACCTGGAGCGATTGCGCTATCTGTCGGACGTGATGCCGGCGAATGTGCAACTGGTTTTCAGCGATGCGGCGAGGATTCGGGAGCATATCGCGCAGGCGGATCTCGTCATCGGCGCAGTATTGATTCCCGGAGCGAAGTGCCCGGTGCTGGTGCCGCGAGACTATCTCAAGTTGATGAAGCCCGGCGCGGTCATCGTGGATGTTGGCGTCGATCAGGGCGGCTGCTGCGAGACGATTCACCCGACCACGCACGCCGAGCCGACGTACATCGTCGACGGCGTGGTGCATTACGGCGTGGCGAACATGCCCGGCGCGGTCGGTCGCACCAGCACGCTGGCGCTGACCAACGCGACGCTGCCGTACGCGCTGCGGCTGGCTAATATGGGATATAAGGCGGCGACGGCCGCGGACCCCGGCCTGGCCGACGGTGTGGACGTTTATCGCGGCTATGTGACGAACGAGGCGGTTGCAAGGATGTTCGAGATGGAGCATCGGCCGTACAAGGCGTGAGATCGGCGTGGGGTATGGGCCCTGGCGCTCGGAATGTTTGACGATTGTGTGAATTCGGCGGGCAACCTCGCCGGCCAGATGCTTGCAGCTCCCCGCTCAAGGCTAAACGAGAATGAATGCCAAAAAGTGGACGATTGTAGCAATCGCGGTCGCGGTCATTGTGATGATCGTGGGCGCGGTGAGCCTTTCAAACATGTCGCTTTCGATCTCGGCGCTGGACGGTCTCCAGGAACCGGCATCCAAGGGCAGCCTCGTGATTCCCGTCACCGCGACGGGCACGGTCGAGGCAAAGCGGCTGATTACGATCAAGAGCAAAGCCGGCGGAATCGTCGAAGACATCCCTGTCGTGGAGGGTCAGTTGGTGCAGGAAGGCGACGTGTTGATTCGCCTTGATCCCGTGGATGAGAAGCGCAACGTCGAAGCGCGTCAGGCCGATCAGGATCGGGCGAAGTCGGCCCACGAGAAGGCCAAGATTGCCTATGAGAATCAGAAACTCGACTTGCCGCTTCAGACGATGCTGGCCCAGGCGCAAGTCGTCGACGCGCAGGCGACGTACGATCAGGCCGAGTTCCAGTGGCAGAAGATGCAGGGGTACCAGAAGGAAAACGTCGCCGGTGATGTGGAGGTCGTGCAGACGAAGTCCTCGTTTGATAAGGCCAAGGCCGCGCTGGAGATGGCCAAGACGCGCCTGCAACAGGCGAAGAACAACGAGCGGATTATTCTCGAAAGCGCGTTGCAGGATGTGGTGCAGGCTGAAGCGACGCTCCGTGCAGCGGAGAAGGCGCTGGATGAAGCCAAGCTTCGGCTCGATGAGACCGTCGTGAAGGCCAAATCCCCCGGCATGGTCTATTCGATCCATGTGAAGGAAGGGGAGGCGATCCAGAGCGGCACGCAGAGCTTTACGGGCGGCACGCCGCTGATGGTCCTGGCTGACGTGAGCGCGATGTTTGTGATCGCGCAGGTGGACGAGGCGGACATCGGGGCGATCCGCGATATCGCGCCGGATTACGCCCGGCCTGGGACGACCACCAAGTTGACGGCGGAACAGTACGAGTCCAAGGCCCAGGAGGTCGTCGACACGATGCAGAACCGCATTGTGTCGGTCTCGGTGGAGGCGTATCGCTCGGAGGAGTTTAAGGGCGTGATCGAGCTGATCGACCCCGAGACGCAGAAAGTCAACAACGCGCTGGCGTTCAATGTGCGCGTGCGCTTGGTGGGGAAGGACCTCGAGAAATTGCAAGGGCTTCAGGCGGACTTGTCGTTTACGACGGACAAGTTGGAAGACGTGGTGCTGGTGAAGAACGAAGCGCTGGTAAGCGAAGGCCGGGAGTGCTTTGTGTACATCCCGTGGCGACCCAGCTCGCGCGCCCGGTGGGACGAAAAGAAAGTGCCGGTGAAGATCGGCAAGACGGACGGCACGTTTACGGAGATCGTCTCGGGCATCAAGGCCGGCGACCCGGTCTGGGTGAAGCGCCCGGTGAAGACGGAGCGCGAAAAAGCCCAGCAGCAGGGGTGACGGCAGGGCATGAGCAAACCGCTGATTCAGATACGCGCGCTGGCCAAGCACTATGAAATGGGCACGACGGTCGTCCGCGCGCTGGACGGCGTTGATCTTGACGTTTACTCCGGCGAAATGATCTCCATTACCGGCGCCTCGGGCAGCGGCAAGAGCACGCTGATGCACCTGCTGGGCTGCCTTGATCGCCCCAGCGCGGGGGAATACTGGCTTGATGGAGACCTGGTCAGCCACATGACCGATCGGCAACTGGCGATTGTGCGCAACAGCAAGATCGGCTTCGTGTTTCAGACGTTCAATCTCATTCAGCGGACCAGCGCGGTGGACAACGTGGCGGTCCCGTTGTTTTACGCCCGGCGCACGCGGACGCGCGAGCCTTCTCTGAAGGCCCTCGAGCGCGTCGGACTGGCTGGTCGCGCGCATCACACGCCCGCGGAGCTCTCGGGCGGCGAGCGCCAGCGCGTGGCGATCGCGCGGGCGATCGTAAACGAGCCGAAGATTCTGCTTGCCGACGAGCCGACGGGGAATCTCGACAGCCACACCGGCCGACAGATCATGGATATCTTTCACGAGCTGAACCGCTCCGGCGTGACGATCATCCTCGTGACGCACGAAATGTCTGTGGCCGTGCAGGCCCAGCGCGTCGTGCGCATGAAGGACGGCAAGAAGGTCGAAGACCGCGAAGTGGATTCGACGTTTCGCAGTGAGTTGCTGTCTGTGGACCCGCGCGAGCCGGAGCGCTCGCCGCCGACGGCGCGACCGATTGGAGTGTGACGGGCGATGTTTTTCTTCCGCATCGTGATGATGGCCTTGCGCAGTCTCTGGATTCATCCGCTGCGCAGCATCCTCGCGACGCTCGGTGTTATCATCGGCGTGGCTGCGGTCGTCGCGGCGATGGCGATCCTCAAGGGCATGGGCGCGCGGATGGAGAGCGGCTTCGCCTCAATGGGGTCGAACAAGATTTTTGTCGGCGCGGCGGTGCAGCGGCGCTCCGGGCGGATGGTCGGCACGTTTGACTCCATCAAGTACGAAGACGCCCTCGCCATCGACAAGGAGTGCGGCGCGGTCCGCATGGTCATGCCGCAGGTGTCGAGCAGCTCCACGATCAAGTTTCTCTCGAAGAACACGACGGCGTCCGTCCTGGGCGCCAGCGAGATTTATCCCGACATCAACAACCATAAGGTGACCGAAGGAACTTTTTTTACCCGGACGGATGTGCAGGGCGGCGCGGCCGTCGTGGTGCTGGGCGCGAAGGTCAAGAAGGAGTTGTTCGGCGGTCGTCCGGCGATTGATGAGAAAGTCAAGATCTCCGGACTGCTGGGGACGCGGACCTTCACCGTGGTCGGCGTGATGGAGGAAAAGGGCAACGTCGCGTTTACCGACGTGGATCAGCAAGTGATTGTGCCGATTACGGCTGCGATGGAGAAGCTGTACGGGCTGAAGTCGGTCCACGCGATTCTGGCCGAGGCGTTGTCGCCGTCGGACGAGGACATCGAGCGGGCCAAGGATCAAATCAAGAAGGTGCTTCGTCAGCGGCACAAGATCCGCGCCGGGCAGCAGGACGATTTCCAGGTGCAGGCGCAGCGTGAGTTCGTGACGCAGTTCGCGCAGTTTCAGATCATCGCCGGCGTCGTGCTGTGGTCGATCGCGGGGATCAGTCTCGTCGTGGGCGGCATCGGCATCATGAACATCATGCTGGTGGCGGTGACCGAGCGGACGCGCGAGATCGGCGTACGCATGGCGATGGGAGCCCAGCGCAGCGATGTGCTGAACCAGTTTCTCGTGGAAGCGAGCATTGTGTCGTTGCTGGGCGGTGCGGCCGGTGTGCTGACCGGCTGGGGTCTGGCTCGAACGATTGAGAAAATCACGCGCGTGATGGAGACGATCACGACAAGCGGAGCGGTGCTGCTGGCGCTGGGCATGGCGACGGTGGTGGGGATCATCAGCGGCATCTATCCGGCGTGGAAAGCGTCGCGTCTGGACCCGGTGGAAGCGTTGCGGTACGAGTAGTGAAGGTCGAATGCTGAATAGCGAATGCCGAATCGTGGATGTAGAATGAGGAATGCAGAAAGGGTGTGGATAGATCGAGCCGTGCAAGGACATGCTGGGCAACTCGAATCGGCTTCATCGTCGCCCAGCCCTGGCTCCCTGTTTTCGGCTCACGGCTGATGGCTCTTTCATGAAACAGGAAAAAGGAAAAACCGCGGTCTTTGCCGGCACGTTCGACCCGCCGACGTACGGGCACATCGACATCATTCGTCGCAGCCGCCGGATATTTGAGAAGACGATCGTGATGGTGGGGCGCAATCCCGAAAAGGAGCCGTTGTTCAACGAGCAGGAGCGCGTGGCGATGCTGCGCGAGTTGCTGGCGGAGTGGAAAGACGTGGAGGTCGATGCTTATCCGGGGTTGACGATGGACTTCGTTCGTCGTCGCGGGGCGGATTTCATCGTAAAGGGCATCCGCGACGGCGATGACCTGCGAAGTGAACTGCGTCAGGCGAACGTGAACATGATCGCCGGCGACGTAGAGACGGTTTTCTTGTTCACGACCGACCAGACGGCGCTGATCAGCAGCACGTTGATTCGTCAGATCTGGGAGATGGGCGGGCTGGATCGCGGGCATCTCGATCGGCTGGTGCCGCCGACGGTCGTGAAGCGGATGCAGGAAAAGCTGATGAATCAGAAGGCCAGACCGAGCGAGGGCGCATGACGGAGTTTGAAGTAGCCAGGGCGGGCGGACGGTGTTTCGTGACGGGGCGGGAGCTTCAGCCCGGCGAAGTGTTCTATTCCGCGCTGTTGGACGGTGTACAGGGTCTGGAGCGGCGCGACTACAGCGCCGACGCGTGGAGCGGACCGCCGGAAGGCACGCTCTGCCATTTCAAGACGCGGCTGCCGTCGAAGGAAACTCCGAAAAAGACGTTTGTTGATACTGAAGCGCTTGTGACGTTCTTCGAGCGCCTGGCCGGCACGGAGGATCCCCTGCGCCGACGGTTCCGGTTTGTTCTGGCGCTGATGCTGCTTCGCAAGCGCGTGCTGAAGTACGAGCGAACGATCCGCGAGGGCGGCGACGAGTACTGGGAGATGCGGCTGATGCGCGATCGCTCGCTGCATCGCGTGCTGAATCCCTCGCTCGACGACGCGCAGATCTCCGAACTGACGGCCGAGTTGAGCGTCATCCTTGCGGGCCATGCCGAATCGCTCACCGGTGAAGACAGCGCCGCGGACGGCTCGCCGACGGACGGCGCGGCTGCGGCGGAACTCAATGCGATCGACGCAGCAAACCCTTAACCCGTGCCGATCCTTTGAACAGACTCGCCCGACATCGAATCCTGCGAACAGGTAGACGCGGCCTTTGCGCTGCCACGCTGACCTTGGCTGCGCTGGTCGCGGCAGGCTGTCCGCCGCGGGCCGGGCCGGGGCTATCGGGGACGGCCGCCGAGCCGATCGCGCGCGAGACGGGTGAGATCGAGCGAGTGATTCGCGCGAACGGGGCCAAGCTGGACGGGGCGCTGTGGTCGCCTTCGATCAGTGTGTACGCGGAGTTCCCGGATGAACGCGCGGTGCGCCGAAGTTACAACCTTGAAGGGACGCTGCTGTTCCGTCCGCAGCGCGATTTGCGCATTGACCTGCGTCCGACGCTGGGCGATCCCGTGATGGGCATCGGATCAAACACCGAGGACTACTGGCTTTGGATCGAACCCGAGCTGCATCGGATGCGCTGGGGGCGGCATGTGTATGCGGGGATGCCCTGCGCGGGCGAGCTGCCCGTGCGGCCCGACCAGCTGGCGGCGGTGCTGCGGCCGGGGCTGCCGGATGACAAGAAGCTGCTCGGCCCGATCCGGACGTGGGGCCCGAACTACGACAAATTGCAATATATTCGGCGTGGCATGGGTGACGGCCCGGTTGGCGAGCCGTGGCTGGTGGATCGTGAATACTGGGTCGAGCGCGTCGAGCCGTTCATGGTTCGGCAAGTGGTCTTTCGCGATGCGATGGGGCGTATTGCCGTCAGCGCGCGGCTGGACGATTACCGCGCCGCGTGGGAGAGCGGGCCGCTGCTTCCGCATCAGGTGAACGTCCTTTGGCCGCGGGAGAATGCGCACTTCACGTTGCGCGTGGACGGGTGGCGGCCGATGGCGGGCGAGAAAGTCCACGCGCGCGCGTTTGAGCGCCCCACGAGCGAAACGCTTCCGGCCGGCGTGACAGCCGTCGAGCAGATCGATTCGTCGTGTGAGCCCATGTCCAGCTCGCCAACTTCCGGTCCGGCGGATTGACCCATGGCCAATCCCCCCAAGAATCCTGCTATGAATCGACCTTCCGGAGAGATTCGCCGGCTTTGTGCGGTGGCCCTCGCGTTGGCTTGCGGCGGGGCGTTGTGCGGCGTCGGCACGGCGGTCGCCCAGGAGCCGTGGAAAGGCACGCGCGTCTGGGTCGCGGGCGGAGACGACTCGACGTGGGTCGTCGGCGAAGGCCGCGTGCAAGGGGAGAAACTCCCGACGGTTCAGATGTGGCACGTTGGCGGCACAGCGTCGGCGGACGCACGGCCGGCGCAGAACTCATATCTCCAGCCGGTGGTTGGAAGCGTGCTTCATGCGTCGGCCGACGCGCGGGCGCTTCGCGTCATGTTCTCCGACTTGACCACGGGCGATTACTACGTCAACCGCGCCTGGTCTCCCGGAGCAAGCTGGAAAGAGCAATCGATGATCAGCCCATCGGCCTGGGGCGCCGACGCGACGGAACCGGCCGTCTATGCCGCGATTCGCGGTGAAGACCTGCTGACACCGACCACGGCGCCGGCCGGCGAAGCCGAAGACGACGACGATGAAGCCCATCGAACACCGGAGTTGTCCGCGGCGGAGCAGGTGGCCGTGGATGGATTGGCCGTGTTGGAGTTACGGCGCGGTCGATGGCGTCGGATGCAAGGCCCTGACGGAGCGGCCGTCGCGCGACGGGTCTGGATCGCGGGCAACGGCGGTCGAATCCATCTGTATTGGCGTGACGGGACGCAGCTGCTGCATTCCGAGCGGGTTCGAAACCAGTGGAGCAAGCCGGTCGTTGTCGTGGAAGCGGCTGATTTTCTTCAGGCGTGGGGCGGTGCGACGGCCGAAGGGCCCGTGGTGATCGTCGCCCGAGGAGATTCAGGGGAGCGCGCGAGCCTGAATCTGTTCATGCGGCGGGGTTCGGATTGGGTGGATGCCGGTCCGTTGCGAGCCGGAGACGACGTGCTGCGCGTTGACGTCGAGCGCTGCAGCGCGGCGATCGTGAGAAAGCAGATCGGCGTCGCGCGCGTTCGGCCGGATGGAGTCGTGGAGTTCGGACTCGGCGAGCTGGGCCAGACGCCGCTGGTGCGATTTGCGCCGCTGACGCTGGTCAGCGGGAGCCCCGCGCTGGAGCAGCAATGGCGCGATTCGCTGGTGATGGCCGGCCTGCTGGCGTTTCTGACGATCGTGATGTGGTGGCGCCGGGCCGAGGTGGCGCTGCCGGTGATTCTGCCGCCGGGCTTCGTGCTGGCGGCGGTTTGGCGGCGGGTGTTTGCGACGGTGTTTGATCTGCTTCCGGCCTATTTGATTACGCTGCCGTGGTGGTACTCGAAGCTGGACCCGCAGTTTCTGCAAATGTACCCGCAGGTGACGAACGAGCAACTGGCGGAAATGTGGGCGGCCATTCGAATCGAGCAATATGTCGCGATCGGACTGTATGGCCTGTGGTGCCTGATCTTCGAAGCCACGATCGCGACGACGCCGGGCAAGGCGATCTTCGGCTGTCGCGTCGCCGCGTCGGACGGCGGCCGGCCGAGCCTCGGGGCATGCGTCGTGCGCAATGCGGTGCGATCGCTGATGGTGGCCATGGGCGTGCCGGGATTGATGATCACGCTGATGACGATCGTTATCGTCTCGCGCAATCGGCAGCGCGTCGGGGACTTGCTCGCGCGAACCGTCGTGATCGAGCCGGCGCCGCCCGCGGTCGAGACCCCGCCGCCCGATGAGCCGGATCAGGAGTAGCATTCGGAGTTAGACACGTGTTCGCCGCCAATGAACCGGCGCGCTGGGCACGCAGGAGCCCGCGCCGCGACCCTTGACTTCGCTTTTCGATGTCAAGGGCGACCGTCAGGCAGCGCCGGGTTGCTCCTGAATTCGGGGAGCGGATCAGTGCAGATTGTCTTCGGCCGTCGCCAGTCGATGCGTCGAAATCACGCGATAAGTCGGCCCATTCGCCCCCAGCTGTGATTCGTAGAAGGCGATCGCGTGGACACGCTGTGGCCCGGCGGCAAATTCCGCGCCGTGTTCGAGGCTGCGACGCAGGTCTCGATCCATCGATGACTTGTTCCGGGCAAGCGTCAGGTGCGGGCTGAAAGGCCGATCCTCCCGTGCGAAGCCCAAGTCTGCGAGTTCATCCTCGCACACATGATGAAGCGCCTGCAGCGGATCGTGACTGCGGAGAACGATCGGCTCGACTCCTACCCAGAGGACCCGCGCCAGCCCGCGCGGCGGAAATATCCCGACCCCGCGCAGCATGATCTCAAACGGCTCGACCCGCGCCGCGATGTGATCCAGCGCAGTGGAAATCGTCGCTACGCGGTCTGCCTCAATCTCACCGAGGAACTTGATCGTCAGGTGCAGATTGCCCGGTGCGACCCAGGAGAGCTTCCCCGCGCGGCGGCGCAGCGTATCCTGCAACGCGGCCAGCTTGCGGCGGATCGGTTCGTCGAAATCAATGGCAATGAAGGCGCGCATGGACGAGCCGTTTGCAAAAAGCTCGCCGCGCAACGCGACCGTGCAGCGCGTGGACGGGTCGAGCTACTCGATCGTGAGCATCCTCCGCAGGCGCTCCAGCCGCTGCTTCAGCTCGGCCGGCGTGGCGGCGCGAATCGCGTCAAGCGAAAACGCCTCGATGGTGATTGATGCGGCACAGGCGCCGTGCGCCATGGCGGCCTTCAGCGCTGCGTGATCGGTGCGACCAGTGGAGGCGAGGTAGCCCATGAGTCCGCCGGCGAAACTGTCGCCCGCGCCGGTCGGGTCCTTCACGCGGTCGGTCGGATAGGCCGGCAGCACGATGAGATCGTCGCGCGTCATGGCGACGGCGCCGTGCTCGCCCTTCTTAATCACCACGAGCTTCGGCCCCATGGCGAGAACTTCGCGCCCGGCGTCGAGCAGGCTGGTCTTGCCGGTCAGCAGCCGCGCCTCGCCGTCGTTGAAGATCACGCCGTGCACGCACTGAAACGTCTTGAGAAGATCATCGCGCGCCGTGTCAATCCACAGGTTCATCGTGTCGCAGACGATCAGCTCCGGCTTGCGAAGCTGCGAGACGAACTCGCGCTGGACGGCCGGGTGCGTGTTGGCGAGAAAGACGAACTTTGAGTCGCGAAAGGCCTCGGGGATCTTCGGCGGCGCCTCGGCGACGATGTTCAGGTCGGTGCGCAGCGTCTGGGCGCTGTTCATGTCGCCGACGTATTTCCCGGCCCAGCGAAAGGTCTTCGACCCGGCCCGCATCTCGAGGCCCGATGTGTCGATCGGCTTGCCCGCGAACATCGCCCGAAAAGATTCGGGAAAGTCATCGCCGACCGCGCCAACCAGCCGAACAGGCGAAAGCAGGCTCGCCGCGAAGGAGAAGTAAACGGCTGATCCGCCGAGCACGTCCGCGGCTTTGCCGTGCGGGGTTTCAACGGTGTCGATGCCGATGGTACCGGTGACGAGAAGGGACATGTTGCAGCAGGACTCCTGAATGCTCAATTCGCAAGGTCCGTCCGTTTCAATCGGTGCGAGTTTGACATGTAAGCGTCAAAGCCACTACCGCACGTTCGCGGAGTTTTACGCACCCCACTACCCACCAGGATGATACGCGGGATGGCAGGGCGGGGGAATTTTTGGCAAGGGGGCCGAGGCAGGCGGCGAGCGGCGCTTGACATATCATAAAATGGTGATATAATGATACTATGAGATCCAAAACGGCTCTTCGACAAGGGATTCCGATGGAGACGCTGGAGCGGGTCGCCGCGGCCTTGCGGGTTCTGGCGCATCCCCATCGCCTCAAGATCGTCGAATTGCTCGACGGACACGAGCTGGCGGTTGGGGAACTGGCCGATCGGCTGAAGATTCCGCAGGCTGCGTGCAGTCAACACCTGAATTTGATGCGGGTCCACGGATTGCTGCGAGCAAGGCGGACGGGGCGCGAGGTGTTCTACGAGATTGCCAACCCCAGTGCGCGGAACGTCATCCAGTGCATCCGCGAACACGAAATGGGATGAGAAACGCCAAGTCGCTGGAATGAACGAATGTCGAGAGGCACCATTTAGTCGGCGAGCTAAGTAGAACGGCAGATCGTTTCGTAGGATGCACAAGAATCAACAAGTGTGGGACCGGCTAATAGCCGGTCCGAAACACGCTATTAGCCTGTGCCACACAAATGGAGGTTTGTTCGGTTCCACTTAGCTCGCCGCGACGTCGCATCGCCAGTTGAACGTTTCGATCTGGGAGGTCGAGCCATGATTGCACCCATGAAAATCGTCATCGTCGGAGGCGTGGCCGGCGGCGCCACAGCCGTGGCGCGGGCGCGGCGCTTGAGCGAATCTGCGGAGATTGTCGTCTTCGAGCGAGGTCCCTTTGTATCATTTGCGAATTGCGGTCTGCCTTATCACGTCGGTGGAGAAATCACCGAGCGTGGCAAGCTCGTTCTCCAGACGCCCGAATCCCTCCGCGCTCGTCACAAGCTTGATGTGCGCGTCCAGTCGGAGGTGGTCGCGATCAACCGGGCGGCGAAGTCGGTAACCGTCCGCGCGCTGGATGAAAACCGCACATACGACGAGCCGTACGACAAACTTATTCTCTCCACCGGGGCCGCACCGCTGCGCCCGCCGTTGCCCGGGGTCGATCATCCGCGCATTCTCACTTTGCGAAACATTCCCGATATGGACCGCATCGTCGCCGTCGCACAAGGCGCCGCGGCCGCCCTCGTCATCGGTGGCGGCTTCATCGGACTCGAGATGGCAGAAAACCTGCGCCGTCGCGGCCTCCAGGTTGATCTCGTCGAGATGCTCGATCAGGTCATGCCTCCGCTCGATCGCGAGATGACGCACTCCATCGCCCAGGCCCTCGTGCAGAACGGCGTCCGCCTGCATCTCTCGGATGCGGTGGAATCGTTTGCCGATGCCCAGGGTCGCGTCGTGGCATCCCTGAAGAGCGGGCAGTCGCTCACGGCCGACTTCGTCGTGCTGGCGATTGGCGTGCGACCGGAATCAGCCCTGGCGAAAGACGCCGGACTTGCCATCGGCGAGCGAGGCGGCGTCGCGGTCAATGAACACATGCAGACTAGCGACCCGGACATCTACGCCGTCGGCGATTCCGCCGTTGTGAAGGACTGGGTCACGGGCGCCGACACACTCATTCCGCTGGCCGGTCCCGCGAATCGTCAGGGGCGCATCGCGGCGGATCACATCTTCGGTCGCGGGAGCAGGTATCGAGGCTCACAGGGAACAAGCATCGTGCGGGTGTTCGATCGCGTCGCGGCGATGACCGGCGCGAGCGAGAAGGTGCTGAAGCGGGCGGGACGGAATTATCAGAAAGTATATTTGCACCCGGCGCATCACGTCGGGTATTTCCCCGGCGCGCAGCAGATGGCAATCAAGCTCCTGTTCGCGCCGGACGACGGCCGCGTTCTGGGGGCGCAGATCGTCGGCGGTGAGGGCGTGGACAAGCGGATTGACGTTCTGGCTGCCGCGTTGCAGGCGCGGATGACCGTGTATGATCTGGAGGAAATGGAATTGGCCTACGCGCCGCAGTTCGGGGCTGCGAAAGACCCGATCAACATGGCCGGGTTTGTCGCGGCGAATGGGTTGCGCGGGGACGTGGCGACGTGCCATGTCGACGATGCACCGCAAGATGGAGCGATCTGGCTTGACGTACGCACGGCCGCCGAGCACGCCGCGGGTGCCATCCCCGGCTCGATCCTCGTGCCCATTGATGAGCTGCGCGGGCGATTGGGCGAGTTGCCCAACGATCGTCCGATCATCACGTACTGCGCCGTGGGGCAGCGCGGTTACACCGCCGCGCGAATCCTGAAGCAAAACGGCCTCGACGTTCGCAATCTCTCCGGCGGGTATCGAACCTGGTCCATGTTCCAGCCGGTTGAAGGGAATGTTGCACCGCGTGGAACGACGTCACCGGGTTCGTGTGGGGATGCGTCGCCGTGTGGCGCGGGCGCGCTTAATTCCGAGCGCGGTGGCGGCGTGGGCTTGGCTGCCTCTGCTTCGAAGGGTGACGGCCCGACCGCCGCCGCGGTGGAACTGGATGTGCGCGGCCAGCAATGCCCCGGGCCGATCGTGGCGATCTGCGATCAACTCGCATCGCTTGATGAGGGGGCCGTGATCAAGGTGCGAGCCAGCGATCCGGGCTTTGCTTCCGATGTACCGGCGTGGTGCCGCCAGTCCGGACACGAGTTGATCGACGTACACCGGGAGAACGGCCACTACGTCGCATTGATTCGCAAGCACGCTTCGGGACCGGCGCCGGCGGCGGTTGATTCGCCGCAGCAAGCCGTTCGCCCATCATCCGTTCCCCGGGATAAGTCGATTGTTGTATTCTCGGGTGACCTGGATCGCGTGATGGCGGCGTTCATCATCGCCAACGGCGCGGCGTCGATGGGCCAATCGGTGACGCTCTTTTTCACCTTCTGGGGGCTGAATGTGCTGCGGCGAAGCGATGCGCCCTTCACGGCCAAGACGCTGATGGATCGAATGTTCGGCTGGATGATGCCGCGCGGACCGGAGAAACTGGCCCTGTCGAAAATGCACATGGGCGGTCTTGGCACGGCGATGATGCGCCACACCATGCAGCGCAAGCACGTCGCGCCGCTTCACGAGTTAATGAGAACGGCCCAGCGACAGGGGGTGCGCTTCGTTGCGTGCAGCATGTCGATGGACGTGATGGGTATCCGCCGCGAGGAACTGATCGACGGTGTGGAGGTCGGCGGCGTCGGAGCGTACCTCGATGCGGCCGCCTCCGCGAATGTGAACCTGTTCATCTGACGCGGCGGACGAGGTCGCGCCGAGGGCTACTCCACCGTCACGCTCTTGGCGAGGTTGCGCGGCTTGTCCACGTCGCAGCCGCGCAGAACGGCTGCGTGATAGGCCAGCAGTTGCAGCGGTACGACGCAGACGATCGGCTGGAGCAGCTCCGGCACGTCGGGCACATAGAAGACGTGCTCCGCGAGGCGCGTGATCTCGGTATCGCCCTCGGTGGCGACGGCGATGACGCGGCCCTTCCGCGCCCGTACTTCCTCGATGTTCGTGATGACCTTTTCATACTGGCTGTTTTTCGTCGCGATGAACACGACGGGCATGTCCTCGGTGATGAGGGCGATGGGGCCGTGCTTCATTTCGGCGGCGGGCATGCCCTCGGCGTGGATATAGGAGATTTCTTTGAGTTTCAGCGCGCCTTCGAGGGCCGTCGGATAGTTGCAGCCGCGACCGAGGAAGAGCCAGTTTTCCTTGGTCTTGAATCGATCCACGACATCGCGGATCGCATCGCTCTGCTCGGTGATGCGGCGAATCTTGCCCGGCAGCGATTCCAGTGCTCGCAGATAGTCCATGAGCATTGGCTGCGACAGATGCCGCCGTCGCCCGAGCATCAGCGCCATCATCGTCAGCACCATGACTTGGCCGAGATACGCCTTCGTGCTGGCTACGCCGATTTCCGGGCCGACGTGCAGGTAAACGCCCGCATCGGTCTCGCGCGCGATCGTCGAGCCGACGGTGTTTACGACCCCCAGCGCGATCGCGCCCTTCTCCTTCGCCTCGCGAAGGGCCGCGAGCGTGTCGGCCGTCTCGCCCGATTGGCTGATGGCGATGACCACCGTTCCGGGTTCGACGACCGGGTTGCGATAACGAAACTCCGAGGCGTATTCGACCTCGGTCGGGATGCGCGACATGTCCTCAAAAAGGAATTCGCCCACCAATCCCGCATGCCACGCCGTGCCGCAGCCCGTCAGAACGATCCGGCGAACGCTCGCCAGGTCTCGCGTCAGGCCTGCCAGGCCGCCCAGATGCAGCCGCTCATCCGATGTGCTGACGCGCCCGCGCATGCAGTCTTCCAGGGCGCTGGGCTGCTCGAATATCTCCTTGAGCATGAAATGCTCGTGGCCGCCCAGCTCGATGTCCTCGAGCGAAAGTTCCAGCTCGCTGACTTCCTTGGTGACCGGCACGTTGTCGAGCGTGGTGGTGCGGAAGCCGTCATCGGTGACAACGGCCATTTCGCCGTCCGACAAATAGACAACCTGTGTCATGTGCTGGACGATGGCCGCCGCGTCCGATGCGACGACAAACTCGCCGTCGCCGATGCCGATGATCAGTGGGCTGCCTTTGCGCGCCGCGACGATCTTTCCCGGCTCCTGGCTGCTCATCACGGCGATGCCGTACGTGCCGCGCACTTCGCGCAGGGCCGTGCGCACCGCGATCTCCAGATCGCCGTCGTAGAAGTGACCGACTAGTTGCACCAGCACTTCGGTGTCGGTATCGCTGCGGAACTGCACGCCGCGCGTTTCGAGATAGGTGCGCAGCGCCTGAAAATTCTCGATGACGCCGTTGTGGATCAGCGCGATGCGTCCCGACGAATCAACATGCGGGTGGGCGTTCAGATCGGTCGGCGCGCCGTGCGTCGCCCAGCGGGTGTGCGCCATCCCGCAGGTGCCGACCAGTTGATCCGGAGCCAGCAAAGACTCCAAGACTTTGATGCGGCCGGCGGACTTCCTGACGACCAGGCCCTTGTCGTTCAAGACGACGATCCCGGCCGAGTCATACCCCCGATATTCCAGCCGCTTGAGCCCCTCCATGATGATGGGCCGTGCTTCGCGATAACCGGTATAGGCGACAATTCCGCACATTCTTGGTCAGGCTCCCTCGCAAGGTCGGCTCGGCGGCCCTTCTGGCGGCCGATACTCCGGACATCTTACCTCATTGTAAGCACCGATGTTACGTTCATCGGCCCGGCGGGGTTCCCCATGATCAATTAGCACAATTCGCTGGTCCTGATTGTGTGATTCCGCTCTTAACTCGTGCTGGGACCAAGTATTATAAGCATAGTCCGCCAGTCACTCGGCTGACGGGATGAGTTTGCCTGGCAGAGACCCAAGAAGCGGCATGGGGCCCGCCGCATCGGGTAGACCCTGTGAGATTCCGTCGCTCGTCTTCGGGGTAGGGTGAATCCCCTATCGTGAGAAATTCAATGTGGCTTAACACGCGGTTGCGTGCGATCGGGCACAGATCGTATTGAAGCCGAGATAAGACAACTTTCGACGATTCTTGAATTTCTCATGGAGCTACGGCCTTGAAGCTTGGTACTTCCCAGCAGATTTCGGTACAGTGAAAGTGCGGGAACGGTAACCATCGATGCGGATATAATCGACGAAAGTCAATTGAATGGGAGGTTTGGGCATGAGTCGCGGAATCCGCCTTTCACGTCTGTTTGTCGTGACGGTCATCCTGACGCTGGCGTTGACGCTCCCGGTGCTTGCGGGGGCGCACACCTGGCGCGTCAACGAAGTCTTCAGCAACGCAGCGGGGAATATTCAGTTCATCGAGCTGCGCGAGTGTTGCGGTGGGAACTTCGAAACCGGCGTCAACGGCCAAATGCTGACCAGCGGCACGCGCTCATACACGTTCTCCGGGTTCAGCATTCCGCCGACGACTGCCAACAAGCACCTGCTCATCGCCACGCCGGATTGCGCGGCGCTGCCGGGTTTTCCAACGCCGAACTACATCATCCCGGCCGGTAGCGTTCCCTTCTTCAACACCGGCGGTGATTTCGTGAAATACGCGGTGTATGACACGCTGACCTTCGCGAGCGTGCCGACCAATGGCGTCCACTCGCTGAATGCCGGGCTGGTCGTGGCCTGCAACACACCGACGAACTACGCCGGCACGACCGGCTCCATCAATCTCGGTTGCTCCACGCTGGGCGATGTGGACGGCAGCGGTGGCGTCGACGGCGGCGACATCGCCGGATTTGTCCGCGTCAAGACCGGAACACCGATCGGCGGCGACAACGTCACCTGCGCCGAGTATTGCACGGGCACGCTGGCCGGTGACATCACAGCATTTGTCAACGACCTTCTCTAAATTAGACAGGAATATCATAATCCGATGAACGCGAGATGGTACCGTCGTTCCGCGCTGTTTGGTGTTTTCGTGGCGGCGTCGTCTTTTTGGGGATGTGAAGAGCACGAGCCGCGTGAGGCGGACGTCTGCGATGAAGCCGAAGTGAAGAACCTCTGGTGCGAGGCGCGCAACGTCGGCTTCGTTGCCGGTGTGCCGATTCAGTCCCATCTGCTGTTTGACGCCCTCGACGCCCACGGCCATGAGCTGAACCCCAAGGCATTTACCTGCACCGGATGCGTCGAGGCCATCCGGGCCGGGGGTTTCTGCGACAAGTGTCGAATTGGCTGGGTCGGCGGAATGGCCTACTTCTCGCGGTTGACTTATCACCTCGCGCGCGGCCGCGTCGCGACCGCAGCCGATCGTCGGTGCGGCGCCTGCCGCGCCGCGCCGGGGCCGACCCATTGGTGCGATGCCTGCAAGCGCGGCGTGGTCGGGAACACCGTATTTGACAATCGTGCGGATTTTCTCGGAGCGCGGCGCGGATTTGATCTGATGCTCGCGGCAGACGAAGCTTCGCGTCGGTGTGAGACTTGTGCACTGGCGATTCTCGCGGATGACTCGTGCTTTTTCTGCAAGATCGCCTACCTGGACGGTAAGCCGATCGCCACGGCGCAGCGCAATTAGGCGATGCCCGTCGGGCGCTGGCGAATCCGCGGCGGGGCGGCTGCTGCCTTGCAGCGGCCGTTGTTTTCCATTAACTTGCAGGCGCATCGCCTGGCGGTGTATCCATGCGCCTGTAGCTCAATTGGATAGAGCACCGGACTTCGGATCCGGCGGTTGGGGGTTCGACTCCCTCCGGGCGCGGTTCTTCCTTCTGAATTCGAGAAGCGCTCGACATGGCGTCTGTTCGGCCACCGAAATCGCGTCGTGTTTCGCTTCGGCTTGGCATCATCGTTGCCGCCGCGCTGGGGGCCGCGATCGCGGCGGAGTCCGTTCGGGCGCACGACGTGAACCTCACCGAGGTCGAGGCGACGTTTCTCGCCGACGGGACCTACGAAGTCCGCATGCGCTACGACGTGGACGCCTACCTCATCGGTGTGCGGCCGGAGCACATCACCGAGGCGGACCTGAAGGCCTTGCGCGAAATGCCCCCTGCACAGCGCGCCGCGCGCGAGAAGAACTTGCGCGACCTGCTGGGTCGGCGCGTTCGCATTCGCTTCGATGGGATGCGCGTCGAGCCGCAGGTCGCGTTCGTGCCCTCCGGGCTTCCAATCGCGCGCCCGACGAGTCAGGCCGCGACCCAATCGAGCCGATCCGCGGACGATGCGGGCCACGCATCGCGCGTCGAGACGATCATTGCGCTGACGGGCGCGATCCCGCCCCACGCCGGGATCTTCGACTTCTGGGCCTCGCGATCCTTCGGCACGATTGTCCTTATGGCGGGGCGCGAAACGGGCGGCCGGTCACACGAAATCATCGAGCCGGGCGCCGGCAGCAAGCCGATTGACCTCCGCGCGGCACCAATGCCAACTTCACGCGGTGCAATCGCATGGCAGTATCTCGTGCTGGGGTTTGAGCACATCCTGCCGCTGGGATTGGATCACATTCTGTTTGTCGTGGGATTGTTTCTCTTGAGTACGCGCTGGCGGCCGTTGCTCTGGCAGGTGTCGGCATTCACCGTGGCGCACACGCTGACACTGGCGCTGTCGATGCTCGACGTGGTTCGCCTATCGTCCAACATTGTGGAGCCGCTGATCGCGCTCTCAATCGCCTACGTCGCGATCGAGAACCTCTGCACGACGCGGCTGCACGTCTGGCGTCCTGCGATTGTCTTCGGTTTCGGGTTGTTGCACGGCCTGGGGTTTGCGGGCGTCTTGTCGGAACTGGGCCTCCCCGATGGGCGCTTTGCAACGGCCCTGGTGAGTTTCAACGTCGGGGTTGAGTTGGGCCAGCTCGCTGTCATTACGCTGGCCTTCATCGTTGTCGGGTGGTGCCGCCGGGCCGACTGGTACCGCCGCCGCGTGGTCTTGCCCGCTTCCTGCGTGATTGCCGCGACCGGCCTGTTCTGGACGGTGCAGCGGGTCCTCTGACCGGGGCGCAATTATTTTTACGAACGTGATCATTTCCCGTTGAATCCGGCCGTGCCGATCCGGTACGATAAAGCCGGTAAGTTGATGCTTCAGATCGGGTCGGGCCAATCTGCTTTCTGCTGGGGTCGGGCAAATGGCGACATCGGATTCGGATCGCGTGGTGGTGGCCTGCACTTGTGGGGCGAAGCTTCGCGCGCCGACCACGTTGGCTGGCAAACGCGTGAAGTGCCCCAAGTGCGCCTCCCCGATACTTGTTCCGGGTCAGAAGTCAGGCGTCAGCAGTTCGAGCGGTGCCCCGACAAAGCAAAAGCCCAGTGAGGTTCGCAAGCCGGCGGAGACCCTGGCGCCGCTGGGTTCGCTCCGGCAGAAATCGACGGGTAAAGCACCGAAGGCGAGCGCGGCGGTTGTGCCCGCGCCGGTTGCATTGGATGAAGGCGATGACTTCTTGACCGGTCTGGCCGGGCACGAGACGGCTTCGGTGGCGGAGCCGATGGAGGCGCTCCCGACCGTCGGCGCCCCTTGCCCCGGCTGCGGCGGCGTCATGGCAACCGGCTCGGTTGTTTGCACGCAATGCGGGTTTGATACGCGGAAGGGAAAGGCGTCGAAGACGCAAGTCGGTCCCGGCAAGGCCGAGATCGCAACGAAAGCCGCCGGGAGGTTCGTGCTTGGAGTCACGTATTGCAGCGTCGGCGCGGTGATTGGCGGCGTGGTCTGGTTTGTCGTGGGTTGGTACATGAGCCTTGAGATCGGGTATGTGGCTTGGGGCATTGGCGCCCTGTGCGGTTTCGGCATGTTGTTGGGGAATGGTCAGCCCAATCGATTCGGCGGGTTGATCGCGTCGGCAATCGCGGCGCTGGCCATCACCGCCGCGAAGGCGGCGATTTTCGTGGCCCTCATCGGCGCTCACATTGAACGGACGATCCCCGATGCCCCGTCCAGGACCGAACTGGTGAAGTCCTACCTGACGAACGAGATGCTCGACAAGAAAGGATTGAAGCCGGGCGACGAGCGCGATTCGGCATGGGACAAAGCATACGAAGAAGCCGAGGCGAAAGTCTCCGGCATGTCGCAGGAACAGATCGACGAACTTTGGGAGCGATACAGTCAAGAGGCCGAGGACGATGAAGCGGAACGGGTTGAGCGCGAAGCACAGGCGGCGGCTGATTCAACCGGCGCCGAGCCGCCCTCGGCAGAGGAGCCTCCGAGCATCTTTGCTATTTTCTTCAAAGCGATGTTCGGGCTGCATGACTTGCTTTGGTTCGGTCTCGGATTGGTGACAGCGTTCCAGGTCGCCGCGCGGGGGAGCGGCTCCGACGATTGACATGGCGCGGAGAACTGCCGCGCGGTTGACACGACGGGCGGGGGCTGCGGAGAATCCGATTCAGTCGTTGGCCTGGGAAGTCGGCTCGGGCGAAGGCTTCGCATCGGCCGGCGCGGGCTTGGGCGTGTCAGCAGCACCGACCGGGGTTGCCTTCAACTCGGGCTGGCCGGCCGTGCCCTTCTTTTCCGCCTGATCCTTGCTCTTGTTTTCGGTCGGGGACTCGGGGTGCGACTGACCCAGTCCTGACTTCGTCTCGTCCTGCTTTTTCGGGTCGCGATTGGGCTGGATCGGACCGGCCAGCGTTCGATAGAGCGCTTCCAGCTGCTGCTTCATCTGCGCATCGGCCGCGGCGATTTGCTTGGTGTTGGCGAGTTGCATCAGGCGCTTGTGCATTTCGACAAACAGGTCCCGAATGGGCTGCTCCAATTCCTGCCGCCGCTGCATCAATTCGCGCGGCTTGATCTTCCGTGCGTCGGTCTTCAGCACGTCGTTGATCTTGTCGAACTCCTTCTTCTGCTTATCGCGGTACTTTTCGGCCTCTGCCCGCATCTCCTTATGAATCTTTTCCCGCGCCGCGATGGACTGCTTCTCGTCCAATTGGTAAGTCGCAATGAACTTGTTCACATACGCCAGCCACTGATCCTCGGGGTTCAGGTGCACGGCCGTTTGAGGCTGGCCCAGTTCTTTTCTTGCCGCGTCGCCGGCGGCCTTGGCCAGGGCGCCGGTCGGCCCGCCGCCGCCCTTCCAGGTGTCCAGCGTGCGCGAGACCTGCTCAAACTGCGTCTTCATCAGGGACAGGTCGAGATCGTGCGTCTTCTTCTGTTCGTCGTTCAGGACATTGCGCCATTCCATGTTCCCGTCGAGGATGGCGTGCTTGGCCGCCTCGTAGATTGGGGCTGCGCGCTCGGCCCAGCGTTTGTAGATGTCGGCGTCACCCTTAAGGATCCCCAATCGCAGGTCGATGGACTCCTTCAACAGTTCGCGTATGTCTTTCTCGTAGACCTCCAGGAACGCCGTGGTCTTCTTGACCAACAGCAAGCGCGTGTAATTCTCCTGTGCGTCGTTCAGGTTATATCGCCGGGCGATCTGCTTGACGGCGTCTTCCATCATCGCCTGGACATCCCACAACTCGGGGTTGTTCGGATGCGACTGGGCCGTCGGTTTGCCGTCGTTGTCCGGGTGATCGGGATTCTGCGCGACCGCGGCGGTCGCGGCGGCCAACAACACGGCCAGGCTCAACGCCGTCGCACGAAGCCGTCGAACGTGCGAATTCGCGCAAACGTCGGAAGGGCGATTCGATGTAATTGGAGATTGGGGAAATTGGTCTGTCATGTTGTGTGTTCTCGAAGTGCCGGGCCGCATGCAAGGATAAGGCGGCTCCGGGCGGAATCCTACCATTCTACGGGCCGGGATCACCAGGGTTGCACTGGCGGGGATTGTATAGGTTATGGCCGGGCAAGGCTTTAGTGCCGTTAGGCCGCGTTCAAGAAAGAGGCGGCTGAACGGTGATTTTCGCCTCGTTTTCGGGCGTCGTCGCATGGAATTTCATCGGCCATGCCCTTCTCGATGTCCCAGTCGATGATAGGGGCTTCCCACGTGGCATAGTCTGGTTGAAGGTTCGGATTGGACGGACCGGCATCCGGTGAGATCCGGCTCGCACTCTTGCTGCACCTCGGCAAACGGAGCCAGTGGAAAAAAATGGTAAACCTTCACAAATGATGAAGTTCAAGCTGTGTCCATTCCGCTAAGATTCAAAGGAGATCCGCGCGCCCAGTCGAGTGGTTTCGCCCCGATCTGGGACCAGACAACCTGCAGGACGCGGGCAAGGCATCCTCTCTCGCACTTAATAGAGCGATTTGAAAACGATGAGCAATAGGGCAATACCCAATCAGACCCCGTTACGGATGCCGGCCTGCAGTTCCTCTTATGCCGCCGCCTTGACGGTCCTCGCTTGTCTTGGCGGCACGAGCTCCGCCGCCATCGCAAATCAGGCAGTGACTCCGCCGACGGCGAGCCGTCCGGTCGATTCCGCGGCGACGTCCACTTCGCTTCAGCAGGACATCGCCGATCACTACGAACTGGTCATCGGCGATAACACGGCTCAAGCCCGTCGACTTGGTGCAACCAAGTTGCTCGAACTGGGCACGACCGACGCCGTCGCGCGGCTTGCAGACGTACTGCGGACGAACAGCCCGGCGCGGCTGCCCGCGCGCACGGCCGTCTGCGAGGCCATCGCCGGTCGCGAGAATCCCCCATCGGTATTGCTGGATGCCTTAATCGCATGTCTGGGCGACAAGTCTCCGGGAATGGCGGAGGCGCTTTCACGGGCACTGCGGCGGTTCGACACAGCCTTGGCGGTGGAGCGGTTGCGCCCCCTGGCGAGTGATTCCGAGGCGGCCTTGGAACGGCGGCTGGCGGCGATCGCGGCGCTGGGTGAATCGGGGGACGATATTCGCGCGGTGGCGGCGCTGGCCACGCTGCTGGACGGCACGAGCCCGACAATTCAGGCAGCGGCGTTGATTGCATTTTCCACGGCCACCGGGATCAAGCACGACTCGGCTTCTGCGGCGTTGAGCTGGTGGAGCCGTCATTCCACGCTGACCGGTACGCAATGGCTTTGGCGTGTGAACGAGGCCCGCCGCGAGCAGGTGCGGCGTTTGCAAACCGTTCGAGCCGACCTGAACCGCCGTGTGGTGCAACTCTCGCGCGAGGCGTACCTTTCAACGAGCGAAGGGAATCGCGCCGAGCGGTTGTTGTCGTTTCTTCGGGACGACCTGCCCGCGGTTCGCAGTCTCGGGCTGGGACTGATCAACGATCTGATCACGGATCGCAAAGACATCGATGGGGATGCAAAATCGCGCATTGTAGAATTGTTAAGCGATGCCGACCCGCAGGTGCGTCAGCAGGCCGCGACGATCGCAGGCGAATTGCGTTTGGCCGGTGCGCTGAACCGCTTGCTGGATGCCCTGGCGGTGGAGTCGGTGCCCGATGTGCGCATGGCGCAGGTCGCGGCATTGGGGCGTCTTGACGATCCCGCCGCGGTGCCGGCGTTGATTGCGAGGCTGACGGATGACGCGCTGGTGGTTGTGGGCGAGGCGGCGCTGGCGCTGGGAAACCTGGCACGCAAACGGCCCGACGCGGTGTCCGCACCTGACGCGATCGTAACGGCGATGTTGGAGCGCTACGGTCGGTTGCGCCCGATCGATGAAGACGTGCGGGAGAAGTTCATTCAGGCGATGGCGCGAATCGGCGAGGAGACGTTTCGCCTGGAGTTTCGCCGCGCAACCGCACCGTCGGAGAGCCTTCGCATCCGCCGCGCGGCGATTTCGGCGTTGGCCGCGTTCGGAGATGTGGCATCGGCCGACGATGCGCGAGGACTCCTGAAATCACAGGAAATGGAGATTCGGCAGGCAGCGGTCGACACGCTGGGCAAGTGCGGACGCCGATTGGAAGATCTGGCAGCGCTCACGCCTCACTTGTACGCGCGAAGCGAGGCGGATGCGGCCGTACGCGAGCAAGCCTGGCGAGCTTATCTGGCAATCAGCGAGCGGATTCCCGCGTCGGACGTGTTTCGAATGGCAACGGAGTTTGGCCGGACGGGCGACAAGGCGGATCAGCAGCGCAGCGTAGATTTGTTGCGATCCATTCGAGTGGTCGAGGCGCGATTCGAGAGCCTGCCCGCGGTACAGCGATTCGAACTTCTGTCGCAGCTGGCGGATGGCCTGGCGATTCTTGGTGACCACGTCGGAGCAGCGACCAGTCTCGAACAGGCTGCCGCGCTACGCGAATCGACGGATGCGGCCGGCGCCATCAGCTTGCTGGCCCGCGCCTTGTCCGCGAGGCTGGCCGCCCTGGAGGACGGTGCTGCCATTGAAAAATCGATGCAGCTTTCCCGGCGCGTGGGAGGTGCTGCGACGCAGGCACTGGCCGCCTTTGCAGAGGTCGTTCTGAAGGAAGCCGGGAAGCGTGCCGATCAGGCGGCCGACGCACAGGCATTCAGCGCGATCATCAGCCTGCTCGATTCCGCGGCGGCGCTTCTGAAGGAAGCCGGTCGCGAAGCGAATGCCGCCGCGATTCGCTCGCGGGCCATGACGCGTCGTGGTCAGATCATCCAAGAGCTTCTTGCGGACTATCTCCTGGATGGAGAAGGCGAAGCGCGAATCATCGCTTTTGGTCCGGAACCAGTCGTTCCGCCGCTCGCCTCGCTTCTTGAACCACGTGGGGCCGGCTCGACGGACCGACCGGTATTGCGCGTTCCGACTGCCCAGGGCGAGCAACGGCTCGTTCATCTCGCTCGAAAACTTGTCCCGGCATGGCAAGGACTGGATGCAGCGACCGACGAGGCGCAGCGCGCCGCTGCGCTGAATGAACTGCGATCGCTGGCACATCAATCGGAGGACGGCAGGGCACCGGCGGATCGGATGTAACCTGCGTGCCGCCTGTATCATTCCCGGACAGATTTAACGAGGCTAAATTGAATCGTCGATTTCTCTTGCCGACAGTCTTTTCGTAGGCTATGTTTCATTGGACGCATTGAGCGACGATGCGCTTAGCCGGTCGCCTGCGGGAACAGCCGGCAGCCCGACTCGAGCACCCTTGTGTGCGCAGGGCGGGTCGAAAAACCGTCCGAAACCATACCGGTAGGGTAGCCGCTCGTTGCTCGATGCGTCGCTGTATTTACAGCTTCGCCCACTCGTCGAAGAACCCCGGGTAGGTCTTCGCGACGCAGTCGGGGTCGGCGATCACCATCCCATCCAGCCGCAGCCCCGCCAGCGCGAAACTCATCGCGATTCGATGGTCGTCGTAGGTTTGGATCCTCGCGGGGCGGAGCGCTGCCGACGGCCGAATCACAATTCCATCAGGCAGTAATTCGGTCGCGACGTTCATACGGCTCAACTCCGCGGACAGCGCCGAAAGGCGATCCGATTCCTTGATCCGCAGGTTCGACACGTTTCGAATGCGCGTCGGACCATCGGCGAAGGCCGCCAGCACGGCCAAGGTCGGCGCCGTATCGGGCATGTCACCCAGGTCGATGTCGATGCCGCGAAGCCGTCCATCGGACGGTCCGAATACGGTTGTCTGATTCTCATCCTGCTCCACGCGGCAGCCCATCGTTTCCAACACGCGGGCGAATTGGGTATCGCCCTGCCGACTGCTCCGGCCCAGGCCGTCCACACGGATCCGTCCGCCGGTCAGGGCGGCTGCCGCGAAGAAGTACGTCGCCGCGCTGGCGTCCGGCTCGATCGTGCAGTCGCAGGCGCGGTAGGTCTGGCCTTCCGGCACGATGAATCGCTGATACCCCTCCGAGAAGACGCTGATGCCGTACGCCTCCATGACGTGCAAGGTCATCGCGACATAGGGTCGGCTGGGCAGCTCGCCCGTGATTTCGATCAGAACATCTCGAACGGCCCGTGGCGCCGCCAGCAGAATCGCCGAAACAAACTGGCTGGACTGCGGATCGCGCAGCGTCACCGGTCCGCCGCGCAGGCCGCGGCCGCGAATGTGCAGGGGGCAGTATCCGGTTTGCTGCTCAAACGTGATCGCCGCGCCGAGGTCAATCAGGGCGCTGACCAGATCGCCGAGCGGGCGCTGACGCATGCGCGCGCTGCCGTCGAGTCGATAATCGCCCTGTGCCGCGGCGCAGGCCGCCGCCAGAAAGCGAATCACCGTTCCGGCGTTGCCGCAATGGATACTGGCTTCCGTGTTGGGAAAGAAGCCGCCCTGACCCACGATGCGCGCGCGCGGGCGCTCGTCGCCGACGGGCGAATCAATCGCCACGGCCAATCCGAGCGTCTCCAGCGCGCCGATCATCAGCCGGGTATCGTCAGCGAGCAGGATGCCGTGAAGGGTCGATTCGCCCCGCGCCAGCGCCGCCGCAAGCAGGGCCCGATTGGTCAGGCTCTTGCTGCCCGGCAGGTGAACCGTTCGGTCCACCGGCCGCTGAAACGGCCGAAGTTGAATATCCGTTGGATCAGTGGGGGGCATGCGCGCCATGCTATCACGCGCCGGCTCATGCAGCGAGCAACACCCGTGCCGAGCTATTGCCGCTGCCAGACGACGTTGTGCGACGTGGTCACGTCGTCGGGATACACGCTCTGCGCAGCGGTTCCGGTGAGTGTGTTATCGTCGGTGACAACGAGGTAGAACGTGAGAATGGCATAGCGGCTGGCGCTGCCGTCGGCCGCGAGCGAGATCGCGAGCCCCTGCGTGACATCCGAACCGCCGATGTAGCCGACCGGGGTGTTGAGAATTGTCGCCGGGGAGTTGTCGCAGTCCACGTCATAGATCGAGATCTTGCGATCGACAATGGTGACGCACGCGCCGGAGAGCGCGCCGCTCCCGGCGAATTGCCAGACGCCGTTGATGTCGGTCGCAGGCGGGTTGGCGGCCTGTTGCGGGTTGTTGTCGGCGTCGATGACCGGGGGATTGGAGTTGTTGTTACCTGAACCGCCCGGCAGGTTGCCGAGCAGGTTGCAGCCCGACGCAATCGCTGCGACGAGCGCCGCGCCAAGAACGAATCGGCGTCGCACCGCGTGCTGCGAGTAGAGAGTCCCCCGACTCATGGGCATCAGAATCCGTGAGTAAAGAAGACCGAGAAGCCGATCTCATGAACGCCGGGCTGCGCAGGCAGGAAGTTGTCTTCTGCCGGAGCGGTGATCGCCGGGATCGCCGGTTCGTTGTAGCCCGACCCGGGCGGTGTCATTGTGTCGGCAAGCGGGTTGATGGCCATGGGCGCCGGACCCGGGACGTTTGGATTGATCACCACGCCCTTGTTGTTGAACGCCTGCCGGCGAATCACAAGCAGGAAGCCGCCCTGACCGGGGCCGGCACCGAGGAATTCGCTGAAGTTTGATAGATCCATGAAGGCATAGGCCTTCGGATAAGGATTCGGATCGGCCGGGCCGGGACAGGGGCCGACGACGAAGTCCGGCGGGCCAAGCACGTCGCTGGCGGGCGCGCTGTTCGCGTCAAACAGGTCACCGTTGACCTGGGCCGACTCGAAGAATCCCTCATCGCCTGACGGCGGCGTGTCTTCAAAGGCTCGCGGACCGCCTTTGAGCGCGCCGAGCAGGTTATAGAATCGACCGCTTTGCATCGCGTTGTCGCGGAAGAAGAGCACCCATCCGGTGGGGCCGAGAAAGTTCATAAAGGCTGTTGTGTTCGTCGGATTACCGACAAAGTCCACGCCGGCGACAAGGATTGCGACGTCGCCGCCGTTCACATTGATGAGGCTTCGCCGATCGACCAGGTTGTCGTTCGACGGATAGAACGCCTGATTGCCATCGACGGTGTTAACATAGTCGAAAGGCGGGGCGTGGCCGTAGGCCCAGGGATTGACCGCACGAAGATTGAACTCCACGAGTGAAAAGTGCGGATCACCCGCCGAAAGAGCCGGTGAGCGCATTCCGAGGCAGTAGCCGGTCTCGTTCACGACGCGCAAGTGGTCGTATTCGCTGGCGATGCCCTGCACGCTGGAGCCGATGACGTTGTTCTTCATGGCTTGCAGCGTGACCGGCCCACCCCAGGTGCTGGGCCACGGTTGGACGCCTGGGCCGCCGAGGGGGCGGCAGCGCTGCTGCGTGCCGGCGCCGGTGAATTGCAGTAATTCGACGGTTATCTGTTTTCCGAAGCTGCTGTCGACGAGTCGCGCCGCATTCTGGCGCGATTCCGACGCGGGCAGCGGTTCAGGCGGCAACGGGTCGGCCGCCGGCAGGTCGTTGGTTACCTGTTCCACGGTGGTGTTGCAACTGCCGGCCAGCGGCAGGCCCAGCGCGCACAGCCCAAGTGCGCCGATGATGATGCGGTTGCCTCTCATGAGAATGCTCTCTCTCCCCTTGTGCTCCTCTGACTATTGTAGGCGAGGGGCGACCGTCAAAAAAGTGTCGGGGCGTGCCGGATTTCTCCGACACGCCCCGTAATGACTGCACAAACGACTCGGCGGGCCGGTTATTACGGAGCAGCCGAGTGGATGAAGAACACCGAGAAGCCGATCTCGTGCACGCCCGGCGTGGTCGGCAGGAGGGCGTCCTCATCCGGACCCGTGATGGCCGGAATCGCCGGCTCGTTGTAACCCGAGCCAGGAGGCGTGATCGTGTCGTTCAGCGGATCGATCGGCGCCGAGGCCGGACCCGGAACGTTCGGATTCACGACGACGCCCTTGCCGAAGAAGGCCTGGCGGCGAATCACGAGAATGAAACCACCCTGGCCGACGGCCGGAGCGCCCGCCTCGTTGATGTTCGACCAGTCGGCGAACGAATAGGCCTTGGCGTAGTCGGCCGGATGAAGCGGGCCGGGGCAAGCACCGAAGAAGAAGGCCGGCGGCGGGAACGTGACCGCATTCGTGCTATTCGCATCGAAGCCGTCGCCGTTGACCTGGGCCGACTCGAAGAAGCCTTCGTCGCCGGCAGGCGGAGTGTCTTCAAAGGCTCGCGGGCCGCCCTTGCGAGCGCCCTGCAGGTTGTAGAAGCGGCCGCTCTGGAAGGCGTTGTCGCGGAAGAACAGCACCCAGCCGGTGGGGCCGAGGAAGTTCATCGTGGCAAACGTCTGCTTGGGGCCGATTCCGAAGAAGTCCAGACCGCGGATCGCGATCGCCACGTCGCCACCGGCAACGTTGATCAGCGTGCGATTGTCCGGGAAGCCGGGCACCGGACCGGGGTTCTCGTCGTTCGAGGGATAGAACGCCTGATTGCCATCAACCGTGTTCACATAGTCAAAGCCGGGGGCGTGACCAAACGCGAACGGGTTGACCGCGCGGATGTTGAACTCGACATGCGAGAAGTTCGGGTCGATGACCGACGCGGCCGGCGAGCGAACGCCGAGGCAGAAGCCGGTCTCATTGATGTTGACCAGTTCATCGTATTCGCTGGCGATGCCCTGGATGCTCGAACCGATGACGTTGTTCTTGAACAGGTTCAGAACAACCGGTCCGCCGAAGCGGCTGCGCCACGGGTTGACGCCCGGCGCACCGAGCGGCGCACAGCGCTGCTGAAGCAGGTCGGCCGGGTCGTACTGGAGCAGGTCGACGAAGACCAGCTTACCGGGACCGTTGTCAATCATCAGCGCGGCGTTCTGGCGACCCTCGGAGGCAGGAAGGACTTCATTGTTCGTCCCGCCCGTCGGGTTGCTGTTCAAGCTGGTGATGGAATTGCACGCGACAAATACGGCCAGCGCCGTCGCGAGCAACCCAAACGATGCAAAAGTTGCCTTCGTCCTGTTCATACTTTCCGTCCTCCCCAGAAGAATGTGTACGCAGTTGTGTTCGCTTGCGCCTTGAGGCACATCCGCAGCGCGGTGGTTCCGGCGCGGGGCATGCCTGAAGCCTCTCCCTAAATTACTCTCCTTTTATAAACGAAACCTTATGGCCAGTCAAGATTTGCAGAGCGAACAAAGCGAATAACTTGTTAATCTTTGGGACGTTGGGACAGCTCGTCTGATTATCCTGACGGCGGATCACGGCTGTGAAATCGACGCCAGGCGGCCATTTCGGGGATGGCATGTGACACCTGTCTCCAATTCGATTGGGGCACCTTATTATCCGCCCGGTTCCTTCGTCCGATATTGCCTACAAAGCCTACTGGTTCTAGATCCTCTCCCACCGCCACGGCCTCGGCCTCCGTCTCGCGGACGGTGACGCCGACTCAAATGAACCGGTTCCGTCCTGACAGCCGAAGCTATGGGGACGGCCGGCATAGCGGGAGCCCAACGCTCTTCAAGCAAACCGCGATTTGCAGCGCGAGACACTTTTTGGGTGTCGGCGCCTCATAACCCGAGACTTTTTGTTCGCAACCCTCTCAATTGGGCGTGTTTTTGAATCTCACAGCGGCGGCTGAAATGGTTGGCAGGCCGTTGAGCGGGGGGCCAAAATATCGAGGTGCTTTGCGCGGGGCCGGATGCTCCGAATCCGGCCTTGAAAGTTGCCGATTCGTTCGAGCCGAGCGACGTTCGCTGCCGTCGATTCCTCGTCGGGCTGCTGCGGCACTACTACCGCCGCGCGGCGTGACCGAGTCGATGAATAGAACCCACTTCGCGCGGTCATCGAATTGATCCGAGTGAAGTCGCTCATTTCAACCCGAGCCATTTCGGGTAGAGTACTCCTGCGCGCAGACGGCACATCGCATTGGCTTAGCCCGCGATTGCAACGCCTCACCCGCAAACTCATCAGTCAAAATCTTCCTCCGAAGCTGAAACGGGAGCTCTTCGGCATTCTGGACCCGCACTGGAGGACCTGTACGCTCGCTCTGCCGAACCCGCGCGCGTGATATTGCTCCGGTCAACTGGCATCGCCATCCAACGCTTTATCTCCACGGTGCTGCTCCTGCGTAACGATCGCAATTGAACTCTTATATTTCAAGTTCTCCGGGTCTAAATCAATCGCACTTTGATATGCTCGAACAGCCTTATCAATAATACAGAGGTGCCTA
>CAZQCF010000009.1:115534-129286 GCA_964592235.1 uncultured Planctomycetaceae bacterium | reverse complement strand
GGGGGAGAGGAGTGGTGAAACTGGTACTACCCACTGCCCACTGACCACTAGCCACTGCTAATAGACGATCGTTCCCTCGACAGGCGAGCTCGCGCTGGCGTAAAGCTTGCGCGGGATACGGCCGGCGCGGGCGGCGAAGTACCCCGCGGTCATGGCGTGTTTCATGGCGACGGCCATGGCGACGGGGTCTTTCGCCGAGGCGATGCCGGTGTTGAGCAGCACGCCGTCGGCGCCGAGTTCCATGGCCAGCGACACATCGCTGGCAGTTCCGACGCCGGCATCGACGATGACGGGGTATTCCGGGTCGCCGTCCTTGAGCATTTCCAGGATGATGCGGATGTTGTTGGGGTTGAGGATCCCCTGGCCGCTGCCGATCGGGCTGCCGGCGGGCATGACGCTGGTGGCGCCGGCCTCCTTGAGTCGACACGCCGCGGCGACATCGTCACTGGTGTAGACCATCACCTTGAAGCCGTCCTTGAGCAGCTCGCGCGTGGCTTCGAGCGTGCCGAGCGGGTCGGGCAGGAGCGTCTTCTTGTCGTGCAGCACTTCGACCTTCACCCAGTTCGCGCCGGGGTTGTTGATCTGTTCAAGCAGTTCGCGGCCCAGTCGCGCCACCCGAATGGCATCGTCCGCCGTGAAACAGCCGGCCGTATTCGGCAGGATCGTATACTTCTTCGTGTCGATGAAATCAAGCAGGCTGCGGTTCTGCGCGTCGAACAGCCGCTCGCGGCGCACGGCGACGGTGACGACCTCACAACCGCTGGCGGCGAGGCATTCGCGCATCAGTTCGTACGTCGCGTACTTGCCCGTGCCGACGAACAACCGCGAGCGGAAGGACAGCTCGCCGATCTTCAATGCTTGCGGATCCATTGCTTCAAACCTCTTTCCCCAATAGCCGGTCTACCCGCCGCCGACCAGGGTTACAATCTCCACGGTGTCGCGGTTCGCCAGCGGGGTCGCCTCATACGCCCCGCGGCGAACGAGTTTCTTGTTCACCTCCACGGCGAACGGCGGGCGCGGCTGGCGCTTCGCGATCAGCGTCGCCACGGTAGCCGGCGCATCGAGCGCGACCGATTCGCCGTTCACAATGATTTCGAGTGTTGCTTCGATCATGACGTTGCGGCCATCGACGGCGAGCAAGCTCGCCGGCTACATCACACGACGCGGAATTGTAGCCGAGATTCCCGTTCGATCCGACGGCCTACCCCTCATGTCTCCCGCACCAACACGCGCGTGTAGAACCAGTACACAAACGCCAGAAACGCGAACTCCACCACGATCCCGATGGCCGCATCGACCACCCCGTGCAAGAGCACCAGCAGGATCGCAAACGTCAGGCTGTTCAGCAGGATGGCCGCGACCGCCTGAAGCCGCCGGCCCGCGACGGCCGCCTCGCCGCTCCGGTCTTTCCGCAAGTCCCACAGCACGGCCGCCGCCAGCGTCACGCTCAAGGCGACGGTATACGGCATGATCGTCAGCACGGCCTCGAGATCGGGTCCGCGCCAAAAGCACAGCACCCCGGCCGTGACGAGGCAACCCAGCGCGATCCAGACTGACAGCAGGGCAAGCACGCGGGCATTGTCGGGCGTATCGCGATGATCGTCGAGCCCGATGTGCGCGTCGCATCGGGCCAACGGCGGTATTCTCCTGCTAAGCCGATACTCTATGAAGGCGAGAGACACAGGAGAGCGGCTTGGCGGCCGAATTGCCCAATGTGGAACTGTCACACAGCGCGGGAAATTCCGCGCGGCGCATCGATCGCGCCTGCAAAGCGATCGTGTTCCTCGCGACGCTCGCCATCGGCCTCCCGCGCATCGCGCAGGGCGGACTGGGTTGGTCTGACGCGCCGAATCACCTGTTCGACGGCGTGTTTCTGCTGGAGTTCTTCCGCGCGCAGCCGCAGGAAGCCGCACGCCAATGGGCCGAGCAGTTCTATCTGCGACATCCGATCCTCGGCATCATCGTGTATTACCCTCCCGGCTTTGCACTGATCGAAGCGGGAATCTTCTCAATCCTCGGCGTCAGCGTCTTCGCGGCAAGACTGACCGTGCTGCTGTTTGCCCTCGGCGCGACGCAGCTAGTTTATTCACTGGGCCGGCGGTGGTTCGATCGCGCCACCGGCCTGTTCGCAGCCCTTCTCCTCGTGACCTGTCCGCACGGGCGGCTGTGGCTGGCCGACGTGATGCTGGAGTGGCCCGCGACGTTCTGGATTCTCGCGGCGCTGTACGCGTATCAAAAAGATCGCGACACGCTGCGGTCGTGGTGGGCGCTGGCGATGGGCGCAGCCGTCGTCATGGCGTTCATGACAAAGCAGACGGCGGGGTTCATTCTGCCGGTGATCCTGCTGCATGCATTGATTGAAGATGCTCGCGCGAGCCGAGAATTGCTGAATGGCGTGCGAATATCGGAATCGTCGGATTCTCCAAGCCGACGGATTGCAATCCGTCGGCTTCCAGCGCGATCGTATTTCGCTCGCCCCGCGCTGTGGGTATCGCTGTGCGTCACCGGCGCCATCATCGCGGCATACACGGCTTTCGCGCGGCCCTACACCGCCCTGCCCGCGCAATTGCTCCGGCCCGATCTTGACTTCTCCGGCATGGCGCACTGGCCCGCGGAAATCCTCGGTTGGCCGCTGCTGCCGATTGCCTTGCTGGGGCTTGTCACGCTGCTGATCGGCTCGTGGCGCGGGCCGCGCGGTCTGATCCTGCTGTGGTTCGTCGTGTGGACCGGCTTTTCGCTCTGTATCGCCGCGAAGGAGCCGCGCTATTTCTTTTTCTCGATCGCCCCGCTGTGCCTCGCCGCGCCGCGATTCCTCCTGCGCGCCCGGCGCAACGACGACGCTTCGAGCGATCGCCCGCTGGCGTGGCGCACCGACGGCCCACGACTTGTCCTGCTCACGCTGCTCGTCGTCATCCAGGCCGGCTTGAGCCTCCAGAAGGACACCGGCCCGCTGCCGGATTACACGAGCGCGGTCGCCGCGCTGGCCGAGCGGCCCGACGCCGACGTGGTGCTGGTCGACGCCGTGCGCGACGGGCAGTTCATCCTCGACGCGTATCGCAACCCATCGACGCGCGAGCGGATCATCCCACTACGCGCGAGCAAGGTGCTCTATGCCCGCGCCGCGCGCGAAAAATACAATTATCAGCAATTCGTAAACAACCCCGGCGAGCTGGTTGACCTCTTCGACCGCTACGGCATCCGCTACGTCGTCATCGAGTCGCAATTGCCCGACACGCCCTATCGCGACGCCGACCCGCCGCCGCGGCGGATGCTGCGCGAGCTGCTCGCGACCAATCCTCGCTTCAAACTCATCGCGCGGCAGCCGCTTGGTTGCAACGATCCGGCGTGGCGCGACGTGGAGCTGCGCGTGTATGCCTATCCCGATTGCCCCCCGCGCGAGACCGACACCATCAAGCTCTCCTTCCCGGCGATGAACCGCGAAATCGAGTTGATGCTTCCAACATCCCAGGAGAACACGCGAGCGAATGGAGAGTGAAGAATTGAAAACGCAGATGCGGCCTTCGCGAACGATTCTCGCTCAAACTCCGCGACAGCCACTCTTCATTCTCCATTCTACCTCCATTGACTCCCTTTGACTCCCGCCGCGGCCTGAACGAAAATCCGCCGATCAAGACCACCGCAACCGATATGGAACCCCCCATGCCCTTTACTCGCGCCAGCCGCCTTGATCAGCTTCCGCCCTATCTCTTCATCGAGATCGACCGTAAGAAACGGGCCGCAATCGCCGCCGGCAAGGACGTGATCGACTTCGGCGTCGGCGACCCCGACCGCCCCACGCCGACCTTCATCATCGACCGCATGGCGAAGACGATCTACGACCCCAAGAACCATCGCTACCCCTACGACGCCGGTTTCCCCGAATTCAAGAACGCCGCCGCCGCATGGTTCAAAAACCGCTTCGGCGTCACTCTCGATCCGGCCGCCGAAATCCTCGCGCTCATCGGCAGCAAGGAGGGCCTGGGCCACTTGCCGCTGGCCGTGCTCAACCCCGGCGATGTCGCGCTCGTGCCGACGCCCGCCTATCCCGTTTACAACGCCGCGACGATCTTCGCCGGCGGCGTGCCGCACCTGATGCCGCTCGCTGAATCGCGCGGATTTCTGCCCGACCTCGATGCGATCCCCGCCGACGTGCTCGCGAAGACGAAACTGATGTTCGTGAATTATCCGAATAACCCGACCGGCGCCGTCGCGCCGCTGTCGTTCTACGAGCGGGCCGTCGCGCTGGCTCGCAAGCACGATTTTCTCATCTGCTCCGACGCGCCGTACAGCGAAACGTTCTTCGACCCCGCCGATCGGCCGCCGTCGATCCTACAAGTGCCCGGCGCGAAGGATGTCTGCATCGAGATGCACTCGTTGAGCAAGACGTTCAACATGACCGGATGGCGCATCGCCTTCGCCGTGGGGAACCCCGATGTGCTGGCGGCGCTGGCGAAGGTCAAGGGCAACATGGACAGCGGCGCATTCGGCGCGATCCAGCAGGCCGGCGCAATGGCGCTGGAGCAGATCGACCGGCCGGAGGTTGCGGCGATCCGCGAGACGTACAAGGCGCGGCGCGATGCACTGGTGCCGGCGCTGAACCGCGCGGGGTTCAAGGTGGACATGCCGCGGGCGACATTTTTCGTTTGGGCAAAATGCCCGGCGGGCTACGACGCGATGGGCTGCGCGTCGCGGCTGCTGGAAGAGGCGGCGATCGTCGCGATCCCCGGCGTAGGGTTCGGCCCGGCCGGCGAAGGATTCGTGCGCTTCGCGCTGACGGTCGAAGTGGATCGGATTCAGGCGGCAGGCCGACGGCTGGCGGAGATGAAGTGGTGAGCGGACCGGCGCAGCACATCGCGTTCATCGGCCTGGGATCGAACCTGGGCAACCGCGAGAAGAACATCTCGGCGGCGCTGAATGCGCTGGAAGCCACGCGCGAAATAGACGTATTAAAAACATCCGCCCTGTACGAGACCGACCCGGTCGGCGGCCCCGACGGCCAGCCCAAGTACCTCAACGCCGTTGCGCAGGTCCGCACGACGCTGACGGCCCAGCGGCTGCTGCACGTCTGCCGACGGATCGAGGACTCGCTCCAGCGACAGCGCACCGTGCATCACGGCCCGCGCACGATGGACCTGGACATCCTCGCGTTCGACGATGAGATTCATTCTTCGCCCGAGCTGATGATCCCCCATCCGCTGATGCACGAGCGGCGGTTTGTCATGGAACCCCTCGCCGAGATCGCCCCCGACTGGGTCCACCCCGCCCTCGATCAAAACGCGAGGGAACTGCTCGCGCGGATCGGCAGCGGCGAAGGCCCGGGGGCGGATGATTAACGGAACGCGAAGAACCGACGCATCGGCGCCACCCGGTCGCTATGGGCCGCCGTGAGGAAACCCATCCACTCCGGCTATTCCACCCGGATGCCGGACAGGGAGTATCGTACCGATTCCGGCGTATCGCCCGAAGCGCGCCGCGCCAGGCCGCGCGCGGCGAGGTGCTCCAGCAACAAGTAAATCGTCTCGATCGCGCCGGCGCCGGCCGAGGGGTCCAGCTTCGCGGCCAGTTCCTCCACTGATTGCGGCGAGGAATTCAGCGTCGCGAGCAAACGCCGCTGCAACGCCAGCACCGAGGCCGCCGCCTTCTTGCCCGCTTCAACGCCCGGCTGATCGTACGCGTTGATGTTCAGAAGGCTTGCATACAGCCCCACCGCGCGCTCGAACAACGCAATCAATGCGCCGAGGCTGCGCCCATCCACGCGCGGCAGCGTCAGCATCATCGACGCTCGCCCGCTCTCCGACAGCGCTTCGCGCGTGCCGAGCAGAAAGCCGTGCAGAAAATCGCCGCTGGTCGCGCCAGGCTGCACCTCCAGCGCATCGTCGCCGCCATCCAGCACGCGCACAAACGTCACGAAGAAATTCGCCACGCCGTCGCGAAGCTGCTGCACGTACGCGTGCTGATCGGTCGAGCCTTTGTTGCCATAGACCGTCAGCCCCTGCTCGACTGTCTTCCCGTCGCGGTCCAGTCGCTTGCCCAGCGACTCCATGATGAGTTGCTGCAAGTATCGCCCCAATAGCAACAGCCGATCCTTGTACGGCAACACGACCATGTCGCGCGCGCCGCGGCCGTCTGTTGCCGCGTGCCAGGCCAGCGCCATGAGCGAGGCGGGGTTCTTCATCGGGTCGCTGACGCGCGTCGCGGCATCGCAAAGCTTCGCGCCTTCCAGCATCGCCGCGATGTCCAGCCCCTGAAGCGCCGCGGGCAACAGGCCGACGACCGACGTGACGCTGGTGCGACCGCCGACCCAGTCGAACATTTCAAATCGTGCGAGCCATTTCTGTTGCTCGGCGTGCTTATCCATTGCCGAGCCGGGCATCGTGATGGCGACCGCGTGACGCGAAAACTCCAGTCCCGCCTCGCGATAGGCCGCTTCGACCAGCAGCATCGAGTTGCGCGTTTCGGGGGTGCCGCCGCTCTTGGACGTGACGATGCAAAGCGTTTCGCCGAGGCGGCCATTCAAACCGGCCAGCAGGCGCGCGATGCCGTCGGGGTCGGTGTTGTCCAGAAAGTGCGGCGCGAGCTGGTCGCGCGAAGGATGGCCCAGCGCATCGGCGACAAACATCGGCCCCAGCGCTGACCCGCCGATCCCGACGCAAAGCAATTGCGTGAATCGCGGCGCGCCGGGTGGTCGAACGCGCCCCGCATGAACGTCTTCGGCGAACTTCTGCACCGCGACGATTGACGCGCGAATGACGCGGGCGATTTCCGCCGACGGCGCGAGGTCCGGCGCACGCAGCCAGTAATGGCCCACCATGCGATTCTCATCGCGGTTGGCGATCGCGCCGGCCTCCAACGCCGCCATTTCGTCGAACGCGCGCGTCATCGCCGGCGCCATGCACCGCACAAATGAATCATCCAGCGGCATCCGGCTGACATCGAGTGTGATATCAAGTTCGGGAACGCGACACAACCACCGATCAAAACGCCGCCACTGCTCGCGCGCATCCATGTCGCACCTCGTGATGTGCCAGTCTACCCGCGCCCCATTCCGCCGTCACGCCGCGCGAAGCCGCCGCGTCAGCACCGTGCACCCGACCGACGCAAACGCGACCGCCATGCCAACCAGCACCGCGGCTTTCGGCAGCGTGCCTGCGAATCCCTCGTTGCGAATCAACGCGATGAAGCCGTCGTACGACCAGCCGTTGATCGTAAGCAGGCCGAGCTTCTGCATGAAGTCGGGCATGATCCATCGCGGGACCATGCTGCCGCCAATGGCGCTCATAGCGAGGTTCACCATCGTGCCGATTGAGTCGAGCTGTTCGTAGTTGCGCGAGATCGCGCCGAGCAGAAGCCCGAACGCCGTCGTCGACATGCACGTCGCCAGTGTCAGCACAAACAGCCCTCCGGTCATGTCCCAGATGGCGACGCCGAACACCGCCCACGCATAGAGATACATCACGTAGCAATGCACAAGGCCCAGCGTGACCGCGAAAAGCTGCTGCCCCATCACGATGTGCACGGGATGAATCGGCGCGGCCAGTTGTCGGCGGATCGTGCCGCTGGTGATCTCCTCCAGCAGCCCGCGCCCCGCCCCGGTCGAGAGAAACAGCAGAAACATCGGCACGATGCCCGCGAGAAACGTGTGCTTCGACGCGACGACCATCCGCTGAATCGCCACGCCGCGCCGATCGACCTGAATCAGCGCCTGCGGCTGGGCCGGCCCCGTTGTCGTGGTGTCGCCTTCTTTGCGACGGATGCCGAACAACTGCTCGAAGACGTTCCGCCCCGCCGCCATCTGAACAAGGCCGATGACAATGTCCGCTTCGGTGTCCTGCGTCTCGTCGTAGTACATCACAATGCCGCGATGCGCCGGACCGGACAGCACGTTCGGCGCGAGGCCGTAGCCCTTGGGGATGACCAGCGCGACGCGAAACTTGCCCTCGCGGCGGACGGCCTCCTGCACGCTCTGCTCCGTGAGCGGCTCGCCGTCGGGCGCTTCGTTGCGCGTGGTGATCACCTTCACGCGCTCTTCCTTGAGCGTATCGACGAGCACCTGCGACTGCGGCGTGCGGTCGTTGTCAATCACAGCCACCTTGAACGGGCGACCCGCCGGACCGGCGAAGATCTGCGTGAAAATCGTGTATAGCACGATGCCGGGAAGGAAGATCACCGCCAGCGTCGAGCGCGAGCGCGACAGAATGCGAAAATGCTTCCAGGCGATCGTCCCGATGATCCGTGTATGTGACATGGGTTACTCGCGCAGCGCGCGACCGGTCAGTTCCAGGAACACCGTCTCAAGGTTCGGCTCGCGAAGGCTGATCGACGTCGGGTGAATATCCAGTTCATCCGCACACCGCGCCGCCAGCGCGATCGTTTGGCCCGCGTCGCGAATCACAATGTGCGCCGTGTCTGACTCCAGGGTCCAGGCCACGTCGCCAAGCCGCCGGGCCAGTTCGCCGATCCGCGCTTCGGTCAGACCCGGCGCGCATAGCACCAGGTCGCGCTGAATCCGACTGCTGCGCGTCAATTCGGCCAGCGTCCCCTGCGCGAGCAGCTTTCCGTGGTCGATGATCGCCGTGCGATGACACAGGCGCTGCGCCTCCTCCATGTAATGCGTCGTGTACAGCACCGCCCGGCCCGACGCCGCCAGACGCTCCACGATCTCAAAGATATACGCCCGCGCCTGCGGATCGACGCCCGCCGTCGGCTCGTCGAGCAGCACCAGCCCCGGATCGTGCAACAGGGCGGCCGCGATGTTCAGCCGCCGCTTCATGCCCCCCGACCATGTGCCGACCAGATCATCCCCGCGATCCGTCAGGTCCACCGCGTTCAGCAATTCATCAATCCGCCGCGCCAGCGCCGCGCCGTGCAAGTCGTACAACCGGCCGACAAACCAGAGATTCTCGCGGCCGGTCATGCGATCGGCGAGGCTGATTTCCTGCGGCACGTAGCCGATGCGGCGTTTGTAGGCTGCGCCGCCGAGCTGGACGCGATCCTGCGTCGACGCGCCGCCGAGCGACACCGTGCCGCCGTCGGGCCGGAGCAGGCCGGCGATGATGTTGATGGTTGTCGATTTCCCGGCGCCGTTGGGACCGAGCAGGCCGACGATTTCGCCCGCGGCGATTTCAAACGACAAGCCATCGACCGCGCGGTTCGATCCGTACGATTTGACAAGTTGCGATACGGTGAGAACACTCAACCGGGTAATCCGCGCGAGCGGCTCCTTGATATCTCCGGCCACTGGTCACTGGTCACTGACCACTGACCCTACGCTTTCACGATCTTCTCGCGGCCCTTGCGCACCTTCGCCGTGGCGTTGCGACTGTCAATCACGAGCTTGGAGTGCCGCACGATCGCGTCGTAGTCGTACGCCGAGTGATCGGTGGAAATCAGCACCGCGTCGTAGCGCTTCAGATTCGCCGGCGTCAGCGATACCGACTTCATGCGCAGGTCGTGTTCGCGACCGCGATGCGTGCGCGGAATGTGCGGATCGTTGTAATCGACCTTCGCCCCCGCATGTCGCAGGTGCTCGATCAACTCGATGCTCGGGCTTTCGCGCAGATCATCGACATCTTTCTTGTACGCCAGCCCCAGCACAAGAATCCGCGAACCGCGCAGCGGCTTGCCGCGGTCATTCAACGCATCGGACAGACGGTTAATAACATAGCGCGGCATGTGCGTGTTGATTTCGCCCGCCAGCTCGATGAACCGCGTCGGCTCGCCGTACTGCCGCGCCTTCCACGTCAGGTAGAACGGGTCGATCGGAATGCAGTGCCCGCCCAGACCCGGCCCGGGATAAAACGCCGAAAACCCGAACGGCTTGGTCTTCGCCGCGTTGATCACATCCCACACGTCGATGCCCATCCGATCAAACAGCATCTTCAATTCGTTGACCATCGCGATGTTCACGCAGCGATACACGTTCTCCACGATCTTCGCCGCCTCGGCCACTTCGCAGCTCGAGACCGGCACAACCTGCGAAATCGCCCCGGCGTACAACTTCACCGCCAGCCGCTTGCTCGTCGGATCGTACCCGCCGACCACCTTCGGTATCGTCTCGGTGCTGTAATCCTTGCGCCCGGGGTCTTCACGCTCGGGGCTGAACGCGAGAAAAAAATCCCGCCCCGCCTTCAAGCCGCTGCCCTTCTCCAGGATCGGCTTGACCAGCTCGCGCGTCGTGCCGGGGTAGGTCGTCGACTCCAGCACGACGAGCTGCCCCTTGCGAAGCTGCGCAGCAATCGCCCGCGACGTCGATTCGATGTAACTCATGTCCGGGTCGCGGCTCTTCGACAGCGGCGTCGGCACGCAGATGATGATCGCGTCGGGCTTGCTCAATTCCCGAAAATCCGCCGTCGCGCGAAACCGACCGGCACGAACCAGCGAGCTGATGGTCGACGACGGGATGTGCTTGATGTAACTCTTGCCCGCGTTGAGCTGCTTCACCTTCGACGCGTCGATATCAAACCCCAGGCACGTGTACCCGGCCGCCCCGAACGTCCGCACCAGCGGCAGCCCGACGTACCCCATGCCCATGACACCGACCAGCGCGCGGCGCGAGTCGATTCGCTTCTCAAGGTCCTTGCTGTTCAAGGAAGTTGTCTCCTGTGAATTCTCTGCTATCCGCCGCCCCGCTCGTAACCGGCAAGGCCGACCGAACGGAACATTAGAAGCGCTGCCGCATGACCCGACAAGCGAGGCGGGGCCTTTGTCCCTGCGGCCGATCGAACAGCTTGATCGGCCCGAACCTCCTCCCCCTTCGCCCCGTAGCGAAAGCGCCAATCAGGGCATCCGATAATCTGATTTCACGCCGAGCCGGCAATCCCAAAGCAGCCTGCTTGCCCTCGGCCGCTGCCCCGATACACTGCGCCACACCGACAGCCATGCTCGCAACCTCGCACTTCATGCTTGGCGGAATCTGGACAGCCATCTCCCACAACTGGGCGCTGTTCTCCATTCTCCTCACGCTGCTTCTGCTGGTCATCGTGCCGGCCCTGGTCCTCGCCAAGTACGTACGCATCAGTCTCAACATCATGAAGGACACGGTGCCGCCGCTCTCGGTGCCGCAGCTCTGTTTCGACCGCATCCCCGGCGAAGAGCGCGATGTTTTCGCGGCCGACGGCATCCGCCTGCGCGGAATGTTCATGCATCCTCCGCCCGGTGTCTCGCGCCGCGGTCTGGTCATCTTCGCGCCCGAGTTCATGAGCGATCGCAACAGCTGCGCCCGCTACTGCCGCCCGTTGATCGAGGCCGGCTACGACGTCTTCTCGTTCGACTTCCGCGGGCACGGCGAGAGCGCGAAAGAAGAAGGCTTTAGCCCGCGCCAATGGGCCAGCGACCGCGAAATCTCCGACATGACCGGCGTCATCAGCTTCGCCGAACAGTGGCTGGAGAAGATGGGCTACCCCGTTGAGATCGGCCTTTTCGGAATCTCGCGCGGAGCCTGCACGTCGATCCTCGTCGCCGCGCAGAATCCGGTCGTGAAGGCCATTGTGGTCGACGGGGCCTTCTCCTCTGACCACACGCTTGAACACCTGATGAAACGATGGGCCAAGATCTTCGCGAAAGTGAAGTTTGTCTATGAGAACCACCCGCCGGAATTCTGGCGGTTCCTGCGATGGTGCCTTTTCGTCACCTGTCGTTTCAAGTTCGGCTGCACCTATCCCTCGGTGAAGAAAGCCCTCAAGCGCATGCCGCCCCGCCCGCTCCTGTTCGTGCACGGTCAGCGCGACAGCTATATCCCGGTAGAACAATCGCGCATGCTCTACGCTCTCGCCCCGCAGCCGAAATACCTATGGATCGTCCAGGGCGCGAAACACAACCAGTCGGTGGACATGGCCCCGGCCGAGTATGCCCGCCGCACGGTGCAGTTCTTCGATCAGTACCTCTGGCGCAAGGCCGAGCCAAGCAACATGTACCAGCCCGATCGGTTCGTGCGCATGGCGCGCTCGGCGCGGGATGGCGACGTGCGCGAGGCCCAAAGTCGAAGCGAAGACGCGTCGCGCGTTCCCGCCTCCAGCGCTAACGTGACTGCCGAAGTCGCGAGCAAATCTCAAAACTGATGGCGGAGACCCACGAAAACGTCGCAACCTCAACCACCCCCTCTCCCTTCCAGGGAGAGGGCGGGGTGAGGGTAAGCCGTTGAACTCGCCCGGCATCGCCTTGCTGCTCAACCGCTCCAGCACACCGACGACGTGACGCAGCAACTCAAATTGCTCTATGCGATTCTGCGAAACAGCCAGACCATCATCGGAAGTAAAAGCAGAAACCAGCCCATTCCGCGAATCAGCACCGCCGGAGTCGCCTCGGTGACGATGCTGTGCCCGGCCCAGCCTCGGTAACCTTCAAGGTAGGACGCAAGCAGGATGCACATGATCGGCGTGATCAGGTAACGTGATGCTCGAAAGTGCCCTATCCCGCCGCCGCCAAACGCGCCGAACAGATAAAGCACAAGGACCCCGCCCAATACGATCATCGCGCTGACGGATGTGTCATCAAGAAAATCGTCGTAAACCCAGCGGAAGAAAGCTCGCATTAGTTAAGAAAACGAAATTCCCCTGCCAGTTGCACGCGCCGGGCATTCGATTGGAGCAGTTCCGGAATCAGTGAAACCTGTCGGGTGCCACTGCTTCAAGCAGTGGCGGACATTCTCACTCACTCCATCGGGAGCCGACATTGAATCGAGACTCGGCAATCCGCCGGCCCATCGCCTTATTCGCCGTCATGCGGACCAACGGCCTTTGACCGAATCATTCTCTACGGCGGCGCGAGTTGTGCATCCACGAAGCCTTGAATATCTAGCCCGTCGATCGCGCGATCGGCGTTCATGTCCGCACGACCAAGATTGCAATTCGGGTGTGCATTGGCGTATTCCTGCGCGTCGATCAATGCCAGAACAAACGGGTCCACGTCCTGCATGTCCACGGCCCCGTCACAGTTCACGTCGCCCAGTAACGCGGGACATCCGCGCCAGACGGCGATCTTGTACGCGGGCATGCCACCGGCTGAGGTGAAGTCGCCGCCTGCGAACAGCGCTGGGCCACTGACATCGTCGAAAACTGCCAGAGTGTAGACCCCATTGTTCATCCCGCCACCTAGCGGCGACCAGTTCTTCCCGTTCCACTTTGCGATTCGATTGGCTGCTATGCCGCCGGCAGTGGTGAAACTGCCGCCCGCATAAAGCGACGAGCCGCTCCCGTCATCGAAGACGGTCAAAGCCAAGACCCAGCCATTCATCCCGCTGCCAAGAGGGGCCCAAATGCTGCCATCCCACTTGGCAATGAAGTTCACAACCGTGCTGCCTGCGGTCGTGAATTGTCCGCCGGCATACAGTGCCGGACCGCTGCCATCATCGAATACAGTCAGGGAAAAAACTTCGCTGTTCAACCCGCTCCCCAAAGGTGACCAACTAATCCCATTCCACTTGGCGATTCGGTTGGCCGCCACCCCACCGGCAGTAGTAAACTCCCCGCCCGCATACAGCGCCTGCCCGCTGCCGTCGTCGAAGACCGCCAGGTCGACCACCGTATTCAAAGACGCACCAAAGCCAGAGCCAAGCGGCATCCAGTTGCTGCCGTCCCACTTGGCGATCCGGCTTGCCGCCGTGCCGCCGGCCGTGAAGAAAGTGCCGCCCGCGTAAAGCGCTGGGCCACTGCCATCATTGAAGACGGTCAAGGCCCCAACCGAGCTGTTCATCCCGCTGCCCAGCGACGACCAATTGCTGCCGTTCCACTTGGCGATCCGGTTGGCCGCCACGCC
>CAZQCF010000009.1:0-115434 GCA_964592235.1 uncultured Planctomycetaceae bacterium | reverse complement strand
CCACTTGGCGATCCGGTTGGCCGCCACGCCGCCGGCGGTGGTGAACTCGCCGCCCGCGTACAGTGCCGGAACACCGCCGTCGTCGAACACAGTCAGGTCTCTGACCCGATCGTTCATCCCATTGCCCAGCGGGGACCAGTTGCTGCCGTTCCACTTGGCGATGTTATTCGTCTCCACGCCGCTGGAGCTAAGAAACTGACCACCCGCATACAGCGCCGGACCACTGCCCTCGTCGAGGACGGCCATAGTCCAGACACTACTATCCATACCGCTGCCCAGCGACGACCAATTGCTGCCGTTCCAACTAGCCATTCGAAGGGCTCCCACGCCACCGGCAGTGCTAAAGTTACCCCCTACGTAGAGCGCGGGGCCGCTGTCATTGTCAAAGACAAACAGCGTGCGGACCCAACTGTTCATTCCAGTGCCTAAAGGCAACCACGCCCTGCCGTTCCACTTGGCGATCCGGTTGGCCGCCGTGCCGCCAGCGATAGTGAAATCACCCCCAGCGTAAAGGGCCGCGCCACCTCCATCGTCGAAGACGGCCAAGGCGTAAACGTTACTACTATTCATCCCGCTGCTAAGCGGCGACCAGTTATTGCCATCCCACTTCGCGATCCGGTTAGCAGCCACGCCGCCGGCAGTGGTGAAATCTCCACCCGCATAGAGTGCGGGGCCACTTCCGTCGTCGCAGACGGCCAAGGCAAGGACACTTCTGTCCGTCCCGCTTATTCCGCTGCCCAGCGGCGACCAGTTACTGCCATCCCACTTCGCGATCCGGTCAGCGGCCACGCCGCCAGCGGTATTGAACCGCCCTCCCGCGTACAGCGCCGGGCCGCTGCCATCATCGAAGACAGCGAGAGCATAGACCGAACTGTTGGCCCCGCTTCCTAGCGGTGACCAACCGTTGCCATTCCATTTGGCAATCCGGTTCGCCGCCACGCCACCGGCGGAAGTGAAGTCGCCGCCCGCGTACAAGGCTGGCCCCCCACCATCATCAAATACTGCTAATGTGCGGACTGTATCGCTATTCATGCTCATTCCGCTGCCCAGCAGCGACCAGTTGCTGCCGCTCCACTTGGCGATTCGGTTGGCCGCCACGCCACCGGCAGTAGTAAACTCCCCGCCCGCGTAGAGTGCCGGACCGCTGCCGTCGTCAAAGACGGTCATAGCATGAACAATGTTGCTTACACCTGGCTGTGCAAACCCTCCGGCCCATCGCGGTTCGCATGGAGGTTCACCGGTGGCCGGCCCCACAGGCAGGCACGCCACTGCGAGCATCACCAACACGAAAACGCGCGTCGTCGTGGCATACGACATCTTTGATTGCACGATTCCGGCCCTCCGCGATACCAACTCGAATTGAGTTTCAGCATTTCGGGCGACCCGATTTTCAACGCTAATCCTCGGCCCGTAAGAGACGCGTTTGAGTCACAATTATACCGATTGCATAAAACCAGTTCAACCCGCCGCGCGAGGACTGCCCTTTCTCGTGCGAATGCCGGGTTCAGACTCCTCTCCATCGGCCACCGACGCCCCCGCCAGAAATGCGACGAGCATACCCAGCAACGCCAAGCCGATTCCGCCAAGTCGATCCGGCCGCATCAATCGTTTCACGCGGCTTCGGTTTACGGTCCGACCATGCCATGACCTCAGGGAGTCTACAACCGCACAATCTCCCCATAACTCTCCGGCCGGCGGTCGCGGAAGAACTGCCACGTGTTCCGCACCTCGCGAATCAAATCGAGATTCAAATCCGCTACCACCACGTCGTCCTCCACCCGCTTGCCCACCGCCAGCATCTGCCCGCGCGGGTCGCAGAAGTAACTCTGCCCGTAGAACTCCCCAATCCGCCACGGCTCTTCCACGCCCGGCCGATTGATCGCCCCGACAAAATACTGATTCGCCACCGCGTGAGCCGGCTGCTCCAGCTTCCACAGATACTCGCTCAACCCCGCCACCGTCGCCGACGGATTGAACACGATCTCCGCCCCGTTCAACCCCAGGCATCGCGCCCCATCAGGAAAATGACGATCGTAGCAGATATACACGCCCACCTTGCCGACGGCCGTATCAAACACCGGATAGCCCAGATTGCCCGGCCGGAAAAAGAACTTCTCCCAGAAACCCGGTGCGACATGCGGAATGTGCATCTTGCGATATTTGCCGAGGTACTTGCCGTCGGCATCGATCACCGCGGCCGAGTTGTAATACACGCCGGGCAGGTCCTCCTCGTACATCGGCACGACCAGCACGATCTTCAACCGCTTCGCCAGCTCGCACATCAGCTTCACCGTCGGCCCATCGGGAATCTTTTCCACAAGGCTGTACCACTTGGTGTCCTGATCGCAGCAGAAGTACGGCCCGTAGAACAACTCCTGCAAACAGACGACCTGCGCGCCCTGCGTGGCGGCGCTCTCAATCAGGCCGACGTGCTTATCGATCATCGACTTCTTGATCTTCTCGATCGGGCTGGTTCCCGGTTCGGACAGCGTCGCCTGAATGAGTCCGCCTCGTACGATTCGTGGCATGCGTGTGCTCCTGCTGGATAATTGCCTCTCCCTATTATGCCGCCGAATCGCAGGCAGCGAAACGGATCGGCGCTTATTGGTTCCCCCGCTTCCCGCTCGACTTGCCCCTGCATGGTCGCCTTAACACCGCGCCGTCTTTCGCGGACAATACACCCCATCATGATCAAGATCCTTCGCTCTATCGGCCTCTTTTCCCTGTGGTTCGTCGCCGGTTCCTGCACCGAGCCGCAATCGCATGGCATCTCGTCGCTCAACCGCTCGCAGCAGCCCGCCAAGCCCGAATGCACCTCGCTGCTCGGCAAGCCCCTCTTCGCCAACCCCCCGGGCAACATGGATCACCTCCTTAGCGATCTCGCCGACGCCGAATCCTTCGCCGCCCGACAACCCGACAACCCAGACGGCCGAATCTGGATCGGCCGACGGCTCGGCTACCTCTGGCGCATGAACGATGCCATCGCGGTCTTCACCGAGGGCGCCCGCCGTTGGCCCGACGATGCCCGGTTCCTGCGCCATCGGGGCCACCGATATATCGCCATCCGTCGTTTTGATGACGCCATCGCCGATCTTGAAGCCGCCGCGAAGCTGATCGACGGCCGCGCCGATGCCATCGAGCCGGACGGCATGCCCAACGAGAAGAACATCCCCCTGACGACCACCGGCTTCAACGTGTGGTATCACCTTGCCCTGGCGCGATACCTGAAGGGCGACTTCGAAGGAGCGCTGGCCGGCTGGCGGCGGGCGAAGGACTTCGGCCGCGGCTTTGATGACAACAAAGTGGCACTCGCAGACTGGGAGTACATGACCCAGCGCCGCCTGGGGCGCACGGCCGAGGCAGCCGCCGCCATCGCGCCGATCCACGCGAAGATGAACATCATCGAGAATCACGCCTACCTCCGCCGCGTGCTGATGTACAAGGGCGAGTTGAAGCCCGACGACCTGTTGAGCGAGCGCGACGCCCGGCCGCTCGACGTCGCGACCCAGGGCTACGGCGTGGGTAACTGGTATCTCTATAACGGTGACACCGAGAAAGCCCGCGCAATCTTCCAGCGCGTCGTCGACGGCCCCTACTGGCCCGCATTCGGGCACATCGCCGCCGAAGCGGAACTGTTTAGAATGCGGTAACGATGCAGCCTCGGGTCCGCGCGTCCGAACTATCCGTGTTGGTTCCAGAGTTTTGGGGGACTTCATTGGCATTGCGTCATTGCAACGAGCGTTTGGCCCGTCTACCATTTTCCCCTTCAACGCAGACGCCCTTGCGCCTCAATCGCATCGGTACCGTCGCCATCACCTGAAGGAGTCACACCATGACCGCCCAATCCATCACCATGACCGGCGGACGACTGAACGTCCCCGATGAACCGATCATCCCCTTTATCGAAGGCGACGGCACCGGACCCGACATCTGGCGCGCCTCCGTCCGCGTCTTCGATGCAGCCGTCGCGAAGGCCTACGGCCAGAAGCGCAAGATCGCCTGGAAGGAAGTCTTCGCCGGCGAGAAGGCCTTCAACCTGTTCCGCAAGACCCTCGGCGACAAGAAGGCCTGGCTGCCCGACGAAACCGTCGACGCCTTCCGCACCTACCTCGTCGGCATCAAGGGCCCGCTCACGACGCCCGTCGGCGGCGGCATCCGCTCGCTGAACGTCGCCCTGCGCCAGATGCTCGACCTATACGTTTGTCTAAGACCCGTCCGCTGGTTCAAGGGCGTCCCCAGCCCCGTCAAACGACCCGGCGACTGCGACATGGTCATCTTCCGCGAGAACACCGAGGACATTTACGCCGGCATCGAATACGCCGCCGGATCGCCCGAAGCAAAGAAATTCCTCGACTTCCTCGCCGCCGAGTTCCCCAAGGACCACGAGAAAATCCGCTTCGGCACCGCGGCCAAGGCCGTCGAGTGGCAGGCCCTGCTCGAATCCATCGGCGCACCCAAGCGCGACATCACCGGCGGACCCTGCGGCGGCGTCTTCGTCGGCCTCGGCATCAAGCCTGTCAGCTACCTCGGCACCGAGCGCCTTGTCCACTCCGCCATCGGCTACGCCCTCAAGTTCGGCCGCAAATCCGTCACGCTTGTCCACAAGGGCAACATCATGAAGTTCACCGAGGGCGGCTTCCGAGACTGGGGCTACCAGGTCGCCACGCAGTTCTATCGCGGGCAGATTGTCACCGAGCGCGAGTCCTGGATTCTCGGCAACAAGGAAGCCAACCCCGACCTCACGCCGCAGGGCAACGCGAAAATGATCGACCCCGGCTACGACATGATGGACGCCGACAAGCAGCAGAAGATCGTCGCCGAGGTCGAAGCCGCCCTGAGACTCTGGCCCACCCACGGCGACGGCAAATGGAAGAAGATGCTGCTCGTGAAGGACGCCATCGCCGACATCGTCCTGCAACAGGTGCTCACGCGCCCGCGCGATTTTGATGTCGTCGCCACGCTCAACCTTAACGGCGACTACCTCTCTGACGCCCTCGCCGCACAGGTCGGCGGCATCGGCATCGCCCCCGGCGGAAACATCAACTACCTCACCGGCCACGCCGTCTTCGAAGCCACCCACGGCACCGCCCCCAAGTACGCCGGCCTCGACAAGGTCAACCCCGGCAGCGTCATCCTCTCCGGCGAGATGATGCTGCGCTACCTCGGTTGGACCGAAGCGGCGGACATGATCATCAAGGGAATGGACGGCGCGATTTCAGCCAAGACCGTGACCTACGACTTCCATCGGTTGATGTCGGCCGAAGGCGACACCACTGCGAAGGAGCTGAAGTGCAGCGAGTTCGCCGATGCGGTGATTAAGCACATGGGGTGATACATGGCCTTTACGACGGCAGTTTGGAAGGTAAAGCGAAATGATCTCGTTCAGATACCTCGAAAGAAGCTGGAGCGTGAGAAGCGGTTGGAAGACTGGCTTGAGGCTGACCTAGGATTGATAGGCAAAGAATTATTATTGATTGGAAGGCAGGTTCATACGCCGGCTGGAAGAGTAATGGTCAAATCTCTTTGATGACGCAGTAGTCAGGCGGCGTACTTGACTAAAGAATTTGGGATAAAATAGGGTAATGACACCAACCCCGTTCACGATTGACGCAGACGCACTCGCTGCCTTTTGTCGAAAGAATCATATTCGACGATTAGCCGTTTTCGGTTCCGTGCTGCGCGACGACTTCAACGATGACAGCGATATCGATGTCATCGTTGAGTTTGTGCCGGGAGCACGGATTGGATGGGACTTTGTAAGAATTCAAGATGAATTGACCGACTTCCTGGGTCGGCACGTTGATCTGGTAACGCCGGGCTCGCTGCGACCGGCGTTTCGAGACGCGATTCTGCAATCGGCGCGAGACCTCTATGTCGCAGCATGATGACAAAGCCTATCTGCGAGACATGTTGGAGCACGCCGAGCTGGCGGTAGTGGCTTCGCGCGGTCGGTCGCGTGCGGATCTCGATAAAGACCTCGTGTATGGCGCGGCCTGCGAACGCTTTATTCAGATCATTGGAGAAGCCGCGAAGCATGTCTCGACCAGTTTCTGCGATGCGCATCCCGAAATTCCCTGGCGCAAAATCATCGGCACGCGAAATCTACTCGTTCACGGATATGCGAGTATTGACCGGGACATTCTGTGGGACATCCTGGAAGTCCAGCTTCCAACCTTGATCGCCGACCTGACTCGAATAATCGGCCCTCGGCCATAGCACGATTCAAGTGTTCGTCGCCTTATGTCGCGCACGATCAAACGTCGGTGCCTGCCATGTATGGGAAGCGGATAGATAGAGTGTCGATCGATACCGCGGCTTTGTGGCTGCGAAGTCACTTACAAGGGTCCGACGACAGATTCCGGTTGAATGGTAAGCGAAGTCAATAAGCCTCACTCCCCAAACCGAATCCCCTGCGCCAGCGGCAGCTCCGTCGTGTAATTAATCGTATTCGTCTGCCGCCGCATGTACGCCTTCCAGCTGTCCGACCCGCTCTCGCGCCCGCCGCCGGTCTCCTTCTCGCCGCCGAACGCCCCGCCGATCTCCGCCCCGCTCGTGCCGATGTTCACATTCGCAATGCCGCAATCGCTGCCGACGGCCGACAGAAACCGCTCGGCCTCCAGCAGATTGCGCGTGAAGATCGCACTGCTCAACCCCTGCGGCACGTCGTTATGCAGACGAATGGCTTCATCCAGATCGTTCAGTCCCGATCCGTGAGGTTTGCCGCCCGACGAAGCCGCTTTGCCGTAACCGATGATGTACAAAATCGGCGCGAACGTCTCCTCTTGCACAATCTTGTAGTGGTTTTCTGCAAGTGCAAGACACGGTTCGACATAGCATCCGCTTGGGTTATGTTCGGGAGGTAACGGCTTACCTCCGATGAGTATCCGGCCGCCCTCTGCTTTTAGTTGCAACATGGCTGATAACATATTTCCCATGGCGTCTAAGTCGATGAGTGGCCCCATAAGCGTTTCCTCATCAAGCGGATTTCCTATTTCGACCTGCTCGTACGCCGCCACCAGCCGATCCGTCAGGTCCTTCCGTACGCTTTCATGCACAATCAACCGCCGCGTGCTCGTGCAGCGCTGCCCGGCCGTGCCGACCGACCCGAACACGATCGCCCGCAATGCCAGGTCCAGATCGGCCTCGGGTGTCACAATGATGGCATTATTCCCGCCCAGCTCCAAAATCGTCCGCCCCAGCCGCTTGCCCACCACCTCGCCGATCCGATAGCCCATCCGGCATGAACCCGTCGCCGAGATCTGCGGGATCCGCCGGTCGTTGATCAACTGCTCGCCGATCGTCGATCCCTTGCCGATCACGAGGCTGAAAATCGCCGGATCAACCTTGTTCGCCCGGCAGACGCGCTCCGCGATCTTCGTCACCGCGACAGCCGTCAGCGGCGTCTTGCTGCTGGGCTTCCACAGCGTCGCATTGCCGCACACCGCCGCCAGCGCCGAGTTCCACGCCCACACCGCCACCGGAAAATTAAACGCGCTGATCACGCCCACGATGCCCAGCGGATGCCACTGTTCATACATCCGATGCCCCGGCCGCTCGCTGTGCATGCTCAATCCATACAACTGTCGCGACAATCCGCACGCGAAATCGCAGATGTCGATCATCTCCTGCACTTCGCCCTCGCCCTCGGCGCGAATCTTCCCCATCTCCAGCGTCACCAGCGCGCCAAGATCCGCCTTCACCTCGCGCAGCGCATTGCCCAACTGACGCACCACCTCGCCGCGAACCGGCGCCGGCGTCACCCGCCACGACTCAAATGCCTTCGCGGCCGCCTGCATGATCTGTTCGTACTCGGCCGAGTTGACCTGCGACACCGCCCCGATAACTTTGCCGTCGATCGGTGACGTGCTCTCCAGCTTCGAATCGCTTCCCAGCCACGTCCCGCAGAACCCGCCGGGATTGACCGACTCGATGCCCAAACGCTTGAGAATCTCTTGCATGCGTTGACCTTGTCTCTCGATGTCCGTTTTGTCTCAACCCGTCCGATCGGATGAAAACCTCGCGGCGTGATCATAAGCGCCGAGCAATTCACGACCTCACTGGGACGCCGGCCCAATACTCATTGCGCTCGATACCGCCCTTCCCGCGAAAGCGGGAATCCCGTGAATTCCCGAATGATCCGGACCCCGGTTTTCGCCGCGGTGACGGTCTTGGAATCACTTCATGGACCATCACTTCACGCTGCCGCGATCACACGCCACTCTACTCACAATCAAATGCCCTTCGGCCGCGGCTTCGGTTTGCCCTTCGGCGACGGCTTCGGCGAATCCGCCGGCTCCTCGCCGCCGGACCGCGCCAGAACCACCGAAACCTTGATGTCCTGCACCGCCGCCACTTTGCTGCCGATCGCGCCGGGTTTGCCCTCGATCCCGAAATCCTTCAGCGGAATCTTGAACGATCCCTTGATGCCAAGGGCTTCTTTCGTCTTGGCCGTCTTCGCCACGTACGACAGCGTAACGGGGATGGTCATCTCCACGTCCCGCCCGTTCAGCGACATCGTGCCGACCAGCTTGGTTTTGAACAACGTCGCCTTGGTGTTCTTCTTCTGCAAGTTGCTCTCTTCGACACCCGTCACTTTGAACACAATCTCCGGATGCGTCGCGGCATCCACCCAACCCTGCGAGGCGTCGCGCATGTGCGAGTCACGCATCTTGTTCCCCGTCGATACGTCGCTCCAGGGAACCTTGATCTCACCCGTCGCGCCTTCCATCACGTTTCGAGGATTCAGTTCCAGCCAGCCTTCGATCTTCTTCGCCGTGCCCTTGATCGTCTCACCCGGCGCTTTCGACGTGAACGAAATCTGATTCCGCGCCGATTCCGAGTCAAACTCATAGCGCGTCTTCTCGTTCGGCCCCTTGTTCAGACCCGTTGCCGACGTGCCCTTGGTCTCGCCCTTTTCCTTGTCCGAAGGGCCGGTCTTCGCTCCGCCGCCCTCGTCTTCCTCGGAGGCCTTCGCCTTAACCTTGCGTCCCTTGGCGACCGGTGGCTCGAACGCATTCAGCGCTTCAACCTGAAACGATGAAAACAACAACGCGGCGAACCCAAACACGATTCTCTTGTGAGACATGTTGCACCACTCCCGGCAAGCAGGAACAAAGCCCCGTTGGCGGCGCACATACCGCTCAATCGGGACGCTCCATGATAGCCGCCGGGCTGTTTTGCGACAAAACCGGCTCGTCGATCACAACCATCGCTTTCGTCTCGGTGTGCAGGCCGCCTCGCGCCGGCGGTCCCGGCACAAACTCGGTCGCCTCACCGACGGTTGAAGCCGCCTTGTCCCCGATCGTGCGCCGCCGCGACATTGGCCATGCATCCGCCCCGCCTCGCCGAAGCCGATCGCCGCCCAGCGTCGTCCAGACAAGCTTCCCAACGGGATAACTCAACCCCAGCAGCAGCAACCCCACGCCGAGCAGCCGCAGCGTCCACGGATCGTTGGTTTGAATGTCGCGTCCGGCCGTCAGATCGGTTCGCATCTGCACCAGCGCCGCGCTGACGCCCTTCAACTCCGTCCGTAGTGCCGCAACACTGGCATCTGCGTCGCCGCCCGCGACCGCGGCGGGATACACGCACGCCCCCGCCAACTGGCATACCGCGATCAGAACGCTCGCGCGACAGAACTGCGTCCAAGTCGCGCAACGCCTATTCACGAATCGACTCCTCGGTGCTCGACGAGCCGAAGGCGGACTTCCGTGTCGAAGCGCGGCCCTGGATCAACTCGCGCAGCAGGTCCAGCCTTTGATTCGCCGACATCGATGAATCTCGCCAGATCGCGTCGGCCGCCGCCTGAACCTCCGGCGACACCGGCCGGTCGAGCGGCCCCGACATCGACGCCTGCACCTGCCCGCCGACGCCCTCGTACCGCGCGACCGCGAAGTACTCCACGCCGCCGCTCACGCGAATCCCGGGGTTGACCACGTGCCCGCCCGCCGCGATCTGCCCGTTGCCCGACTCACCCAGGCGCGATGCCGCGTCCTTCATCACACCGCGCATCGCGTCCATCATCTGCGCGTGCTGATTGAAGGCGCTGCCGCAGCCGCCCGCGCACAAGGTTGTCGCGCTCATCATGCCGAACCAGACTTCGATCCATCGACGATTCTTCATCTCTCGTTCCCCCCATTGGCTGACTTGAACCGCGTGAACACCGGCCGGTCCGCGGCCTGCGCATCCACGCCATCCTTCAACCTTGCCCAGCGAGTCGCATTCGGGATTGGGGAGCCACCGTCCGAATAAACGACGTCCTCGCTCCGCCGCGACGAGCGGCCGCGACCACGCTACAATTGAGCGTTCCCTCGCCCAGATGATTTACCGCACCCACACTACGATGATTCAAACTTTCCGTAATCGCTCAAACCGATTTCGAACCTCCTGTGCATTGCTCGCCTTGCTGCTGCCGGCCCTCGGCATGTCCGGCGGCCAGTGCGGCGGCTTTCCGTTCCCTCCCACCGGCGAATGCCCGGGCGACCCCGTGCCGTCCGTCGTTCTCAAGGTCACCAACGGCGCGGGGCAGGTGCTGCCGATCGCCTCGATCTCCTTCCGCGTCAACAGCGTCGGGCCGTTCACCGGCATCTGTTCCGACGGCATGTGCAACGGCATGGTCCTCGCGCTCGATACCCTCGGCACGTTTACGATGCAAGTGTCTGCACCGGGCTACCTGACGGCCAATCAGTCCGTCACGGTCGTCGCCGCGGCCGACGGCTGCCACCCCGTCACGCAAAACATCACCATTCCGCTGCAACTCGACAACACCGTCGCCGTTCTGGCCGGCGCGTGGGAATCGATCAACGCCTACGGGCGCACGATCATCCGATTCGGCAACAACGGGCAAGTGATCGGCGCGATTCTTTTCGATCGGACCATCGCCGGCGACGGGAACTTCTACGTGGCCTACAACAACCGGCCGATCCGCGGCGCACCCGGCCAGTCGGTCGTGCTGGCAACGGCCAACGAACCGACGCGCACCTTGAACACGGTGAATTTCGTAACGACGACGCTGGGATATCCGGTGGGATTTGAAAACGCGGCGCTGTCGGCGGATTTCCTGTCGTTGCAGGGGATGCTGGCCGGCGTGCCGGTCACTTATGCACGTCTGTCGAGCATTCCCGGCCCGCTCATGGACCCCTGACGACGGCGGCGCAGCACCAACCCGCCCGCCCCGGCAAGCAGAAGCATCGCCGTCCCCGGCTCGGGCGCGGGCTCGCCATACAGCGTGAACGACAGATCAAGGACCGAGCCGTTCTCATCCCAGAACGGCACGCCCAGAAGCGTATCGCCGATGTGCGGCACGGCCCCCTGTCCGCTGTTGACCGGCTGCCAGGTCCAGTACGGAAGAAAACCGACAACTGCCTGAATCTCCAGCCAGTAGGGAACATTCGGATCGAGCACCACGCCGGCCGGCAACGTCGCCGAGTAATCCCAGAATCGCTCGCCGTTTTCATTCGGCTCGGCCAACGTCGGAACGTCCTCAAAGTGGTAAAGCGCTTGGGAATAGTCCGGCGATCCCATCGGTGTGCCGCCCGAAGGTTTCGGCCCGTTCATGTCCTGCGGCCAGATGATGATGTTGAACAGTCCCACCGGCACCGGCGTGCCCCCGCCGATCGGAATGGCGCCCGACCACGAAAGCGCCGTGAGCTTCCACTTGCCCGACGGATCCACGCTCGGTATGAGGACAAAATCGTCCGCCGCGCCGGAATCCCACGGAAACAAGAAGCCGTCCTGCGAACTTGGCCCGGTGCAGAAGTAGCAGTTGCCGCCGAGTGAACTAAAATTGTCGAAGACAATCTCATCACCCCGAGCCAGACCGCACGCGACCATGGCTAGCGCGCCGGCCAGCGCGCTCGCGATGACACTCTTGCTCTGCAACGTGTATGACACGGCATGGCTCCCCTGTGCCCTCGTTATTATACACGCGCGCAAGGGTCAACCGCCGGTTTGGACGGTCTAATTGCCGGTGCAGGTAGTGTTTGCCTGTTCATCCGAGCCGCGACCCCTAGAAAGCGGGTTTGGGACGGCCAAATGGATGGAACCCGCTAAGCAGAACCGAGCAAGCCTTCATGTTGTGTGGCACAGGCTAATAGCCTGTGCCGGACCGGCTATTAGCCGGTCCCACACTTTCTGATTCCTGTGCAACAAACGAAACTTTCTGCGGTTCTACGTAGCCTACGCGCGCGGCTCGGTTCAAATGCTACCAGTACCAAATTGCCCGCGGGTGTTCAGGAATTCAACGCCGCTACTTCAGCTCGACCGACCAGTAGGCGTTGTCCAGAAAGGCTTTCCAACTCGAGTACCGGCCGTCCGACAGCTTCACGGTCAGCACCGGGTTGCGCTTGGGCTTCTTAGGGACGGTCGTCAGGTGCATGCCGGCCTGCTCGGGGGTGCGGCCGCCCTTGCGGATGTTGCACTTCAGACAGGCGCAGACGATGTTCTCCCACGTTGTCTTGCCGCCGAGGCTCTTGGGCACGACGTGATCCAGCGAGAGCTCGGTCGTCGGGAAGCGCCGGCCGCAATATTGACAACTGTTGCCATCCCGCGCGTAGATGTTCCGCCGGTTAAACTTCACTGCCTGCCGCGGCAGACGGTCGTACACCGCCAGCCGAATGATTCGCGGCACGGCGATATGCAGCCGCACCGTGCGAATCCAGTCGTGGGCATCCGGCTCAAACTCGCGCGCCAGCGAACTTAGCTCGCACCACTCGGAGAAATCGTAGGAAAGGAACTGGCCGCTCTCGAGGTGCACCACCTCCGCCAGCTCGCGACAGAGCAGGCTGAACGCCCGCTTCACGTTCACGACGCGAATCGCCAGATAGTGCCGGTTCAGCACCAGGACGTTGCAGCTTGTCCCCGTCGATTGAGCGTTCACGATGCACTTCCATCCCGGCGTTTGTTGGGAACCTGGATGCTTGGGTGTTGCTCCCCGATCGCGGCGCCTCAATTCCGCCCGCGCCGCCAGCGCTCCCTAGCCGTCGATACCACCTAATCTTACGACTCCGTATCGACAATCGCAAGCGTCCGGTAAATGCGCCTCGCCTCGCTCGTCATCCGCGCTCGCGACCATTCGACTGACGGGTTCACCATCCTGTCGCAGGCTATCATGCCACGATGAACGTTCCTGCGGATTCTCGCCTCCTCGAAGCCGCGATCGCACGCCGAATGCCGCTCATCGAGTCCGACTCGACCACCGCTTATCGAGTTCTTAATGGTAAGGCTGACGGGCTGGACGGCGTCGTCATCGAGCGATTCGGCCCCGCGCTGATCGTCCAATGGCACGAGGGGCGCGCCGACCTCCCACTCGAACGGCTGCAAACCATCGCACAAGCCGCCCACGAAGCCCTCGGCACGACCGGCGTCTACCTCAAGCGATTCGTGAAGGATCGCGCCGCCGCCGAGCGCGATCTCGACGCTCGCCATCGCGACGCGACGCCGTGGATCGGGCAACCCACATCGCCCGAGATCACCATCGACGAGCACGGCCTGCGGTTCATCATCCGCCCCTACGACGGCTTCTCCGTCGGCCTCTTCCTCGAACATCGCGACAATCGGCGCCTGACTCGCGAGCTGGCGGCCGGCCGGCGCGTGCTGAATCTCTTCGCCTACACGTGCGGATTCTCGGTGGCGGCGGCGCAGGGCGGCGCGGCGCACGTCGCAAGCGTGGACCTTGCGCGCCGCTACCTCGAATGGGGACGCGACAATTTCGCGCTCAACGGCTTCGATACCCGCGCGCCGACCGAAGCGGCCCCAGGTGGTTCGCGTAATGGTCCCGCAACGCGATTCTACGCTTCAGATACGTTTGACTTTTTCGCCCGCGCCGCGCGCCAGAGATTGACGTACGACCTGATCGTGCTCGATCCGCCGACGTTCTCGCGCACGCGGCGCCCGGCGCGCGTCTTTGAGCTGGACACCGATCTCGATCGCTTGCTCGCGGGTGCGATCAGTCTGCTGGCCCCCGGCGGGCATCTCTTCTTCGCGACTAATTACCGACAGATGTCAATGAAACGCATGGAGGCCCAGCTCCACGCCGCCGCCGAATCGCGCGACGGCCCCGGCCCGCCCCGCCGCGCGCACATCCTCAAACGCCCCCTGTTGCCCATCGACTTTGCGGGTGACGCGGAGTATGCAAAGGCCGTCCTCGCGCGCGTGGATTAGCGCGCAGATCGCAAGTTTTGTCGCTTTATCGTAATTGCCGCGAAAGCGGGAATCTAGTATTCACTTTGAGGTGAAGAAAGAAATAGGAAATAAGTGAGGGAGCAAAAGGAGGCGACTTTTGAGTTTCTCTAATCCAGCAATGGTACTTCCAAGCGACTGAATGGCTATTTCGACATTGTATTCGACAGAACCTGCATCGCCAGCGACCTTTCCATTGGCATTCTTGATTCAATCGTGATCTGTTCGACAATACTTCGAAGTGCGGGCGACACGCATCCCTGATCCGTGAGAGCCGCTAGTGCGTTCATCCGAATGGAGTAAGACGGACTGCGAACAAGGACCAACAAGAAGTCATCCGGAATAGGACGACTGGCAAGGTGGTAGCAAACCCGAAGGTATTCGACTTGCACGTCAGTCAAACAGGAAAGGCGCGGGCGAACTTCATCTTCTGATTCCAGCGGCGAGCATCTCATCAAGTCGTGATCGCGCGCCATGGCCAAGAATTCATCTCGTGTGAGTGAAAAGAACTGATCGAGCTTGTTGGCCATGCTCTAATAAACCCAAGGGCGAAAGAGAACGGTAAACGGCGCGCTCACTGACGCGGCTACCCGTTCCAAGCTGAACAAACGTCACGACCCCTTCTCCAACCCCTCAATAATCGCGATCACGTCCGCCGGGTCCGGCCGGTCGTGCGTCTTGCGCGCGATCCAGCGCCACGCGACTCGCCCGTTGCGGTCGAGCAGGTAATGCGCGGGGATGGTCGTGTCTTTATCCATCGTCGACTCATGGAAGAACAACCCCAGCGACCGGATCACCGCCACCTTCTCATCACTAAGAATGTCGTAACTCAACTTCTGCCGCGTCGTGACGCCCTTGGCCTCTTTGACCGTGTCCGACGAAATGGCGACCAGCTTGCCGCCGACCGATTCAAGCTTCCTGCTGACAGCTTCGAGACCTCGAAGCTCGGACATGCACACCGGTCACCAGTGCCCACGATAGAAGACCAGCAGCGCCGGACCGTTCGCATGCAACGACGCCAGCGAAACCGGTCGCCCCGCCTGATTGGGTAACGTGAAGTCCGCGACCTGTTCGCCGACGGCCGGCGCGTCGGGCGCCTCGGGCTGGACCGACATCACGAACATGAAATACATGAAGAAGCTTCCCAGCAACACGCTGGCCGCGCCGGTCGGCACCGTCCACCACGATCGGCAGCGCGCCATCGCCCACACCGAAATCGCCATCCCGATCAGCGCGACCACGATGTTCGGCAGGGCCGTCGAGCGAATCCACGGCACGTCCATCAGCGGCATGTACGAAGCCATGCCGATCAACGTGACCGGCAGGCCGATCAGCGCGGCGCGCTTGGAGACCGTCCTGCGAGACGCGGTCGCCGAACTCGGCGCGGGGGACGTTGTCATGGATTGCACTCCTTACAATTTTCACCGGCTCGACGTGAGCCACGAAGATTATATCGCCCGCTTCAGCGAATCGACCGCCTTCTCCTCCAGCTTCAACGCCTGCCCCAGCACGTCGATCTGCTGCTGCCGCGTCTGATACGGCGGCACCGACCCGCCCGCTTCCTTCGCCGACGGAACATACGGCAGGTTCTGAATCAACAGGCGAACTTCCTGATCGTACCAGTCGGCCGCCATCGACCAGTGCATCTCCTTGCTGGAGAATGACCTCGCCTTGTCGCGCAGATACCGCACCGCCGCCGCCCGCGAATCGATCAGGTTCACGTACAGCCAGAAGTTCGCATGCACGTACGACCCATCGCGCGGCGCGCGAAGCTGCCCCATCCACGTCTCGAACGCCTTGCGACCCGTCACATACGCCCCCGTCTGCCGCACCTGTTCAAACATCCCGATCCCGCGACGCAAACCATCCACGTGCACCTGCAAACTCGCCGGTCGCGTCCGCGCGCCGGTCAACAGGATCACGCCCGTCGGCCAACCCTTCGCCACGCGGTCCACCGATTCGGCCCCGTCGTTGTACGCCCGGCAGAGCCACGTGCGATCCGGCCGATACCCGACGATCAGCCCCCAGTCCTCCGGCGGCATGATGTTCGCCGCCAACACCGGCACGCGCCGGTCAATGCTGTCGCGCACGGCCTGCAGCAGCGCGTCGCTCGCTGTCAGGTCCTCGCGCAGCACAACGCGGAAGTCGTAGCTCCAGCCGATCGCCGCCATGAGCGTATCAAGACATCCGTCGCCAACCGCCGGATCGGCCGCGCCGCCGTCCCAGCCGTCCGCGCGCACTTGCAGCCGGAACGCATGCCCGCTCATTCCCATGAGATCGTCGTACGAGATCGGCCGGCCCAGCCCCTCCAGCGCGACCTCCAGGCAGTGCATCAGCGAGCAATCCCGGCCGCGCGCGAAACCGACCAGCGGCGACAGACCCGCCAGCCTCGCGCCGTTCGCGCCTTCACGCTCCAAACGCAGACGAGGCACGTCCGTCTGCGACGGCGCGGACGTGCCCGAGGGACTTGGGCCGCCGCAAGACGCGCACCCCAGCGCGCCCGCGCAGACGAGTCCGCGTAGCAGTGCGAGAATCGATCTTGAAGGTCCTGAATCCGCCATCTCGGCCCTACGCTACCGCGCCGCCCCGCGCGCTTCCAACATCGGCCATGGCGACAGCGCCCACGCCCAAAGCCAGATCGGAAGCAGTCGCCCCAGGATCATGAAGCAGATCAAGAGCAGTCGCCCGGCCCAGGGGAGATGCGTCATCAGCCCGGTCGACAGGCCGACGTTGTTTGCCGCCGCGACCGCGTCGAACATGATTTCGTACAACGTTCCGTCGCAACACATGCGCAGCGCGAGGATCGCCAGCGCCGTGAACCCCAGCGATGCAAGCGGAATCATCGCGAGTCGCGCGAGAAGTCGCCGGCGCGGCGAGGCCCCTCCTGCGGCCATGGCCGGCGTCAGCCAGCACATCGCCATGAGCGGCAGCACGGTGAGCCGAAATCCGCCGGTGACGCCGCCGATCGACCCGCCCAGCATCGCAGCTGCCATGATGGTGGCATACCCAGGCCAGGAGATACCGCCCTGCAACACCGTGAAGCTCTGCAAGCCCGCCGAGCGCGTCGCCGCCGCGAACACGCAGAACGACCACCGCTCGCCATGCGACATCTGATCGTGCAGCGACGGCAACGCGCCGCCGAACTCGACCGGCCGCGTCGGCGTCAGGTGCGCGGGCAGAAACCGCGGCGTCTCGCAGAAAAACAGAATCATCGCCACGGCCGCAAGCACCACTCCGAACACGCCCGTCTCCCACATCGCCCACGCGCCGCTCCGCGTCGCGCCCGTCGCGCCTGCATCGCCGCCCGCGCCCGGCAACGGTCGCAGCAGCGCCGCCACGACGGGCAGGCCCAGCGACCCCATCACTGACAGCATTGTGACACTCGCGAACGCCAGCGGGTTCCGCAGCTCCGCCGCCAGGCCCGACGCCTTCAACGTCCACCCCGCGTTGAACAGCGCGCTCGCGGCGTGCAGCACACTCCAGCCCGCCCGAACGTCCACCGCCGGCGCATCCGTCGACGACCACACCGGAAACAGCAACGCCGCGCCAGCCAGCAACACCGCCGCCGCGGCTTTCAACACCGTCGCGATCGGCAACGCCCGACCGACCAGCGGCTGCACCAGCGACGTCCCCACGGCCAGCCACGCCAAACCCGACAGCACCGTCACGCCGAACACCACCGCCTGCCCCATGCGCGAAAAATCCTCGCCCAGACTGTAGATCGTCTGACCCGACAGGCAGCCGGCCGAGACGGCCGTCACCGCGCTGCTCAACACGTGCGACCAGAAATTGTGACGGTAATCCGGCACCCCGCTGCGCGTGGAGATCGGCAGCGCCAGCACGATCGCCGCCGCGATCACCAGCAGCGCCCATCCCGGCAGCACATGGCCCAGCACGCGCCGCGCATCGCCCGCGTCGCGCTCGATACGCGCCAGCACGCGCGACAGCCGCCCCAGCGACGCCCACCCCGCCAGAAAAAGCGTCGGCCCCAGCAGCAGGAATTCAACTCGCCCGGCACGCAGCGCCAGAATCGCCCCCAGCACCCCGACGACCGCGAACAACCCCCGATCCAGGCCACTCGCAATCGCCCGATGCTGGCCAAACGCCGCCCGGCCCCACATGACGCACGCCGGCACTTGCAGCAGCGGCGCGAGCCACGCCACCGGCCACGGCGAACCATTCGCCCGAAGCATGACAGCCCCCCCCAACCCGACAAGGAGTAACACGATAAACGCCCGGCCAAGGGGGGGGATGACAGATTCTGACACTGCTGAACCCGGGTTAGAACGCTTAGGCGGCATCTTGGAAGGCTATCCCCCCTCTTGGCACTTGACAATCTGCAACGAGTCGATTGTATGATGCATCGGATGCAGGTTGCGCGTCCTCGTGGCAGCCGGCGATCTCGGCGGCCGGGGCACATGGTGCCTGATCGGGCCGGCGGGGGCGACGGCCGCGACGGCGACGCACACGCTGCCATCATTGAATCCCCGGGCCAGGATCTTACCGGATACGATTGAGCATGGCTGGAACTCGAGCACAAAGGGATGCGCATCCCGATCCGAACAGCGTCGGCGCGCGAATCCGCGCCCATCGCACGAAGCAGGGCATCTCCCAGTGCGGCCTCGCCGAGCGCGCCAACGTCAACCAGGGCTATCTCTCCTCCATTGAACGCGGCGACCGCAACCCGCGGCCCGACACCCTCCGCGCCATCGCCGTCGCACTCGGTGTGCCCGAATCCGTCCTCCTCGGCGACGGCGACGGCCACGACGCCCCGCAACAGCTCGACACCCGCGGCCTGCCGCTCTTCGGCACGATTCCCAACGGCGCCCCGACCGATACACAGGAGCAGCTCGAGATCTTCCCCGTGCTGCGCCATCTCTGGCGGCCCGACCGCTACTGCCTGCGCTGCGAGTTCGACTCCATGGAGCCGACCCTCAAGCGCGGCGACATTATTCTTGTCGACTATCGCCCAAGCGTCGATCCCGAGTTCGTGCAGGGGCGAATCTGCGCCTGCCTCGTCGACGGGCGCTCCACCCTCAAGCGCGTCAGCGTCGAGATGCAGAATCGAAAGCGCGTCATCCTCCTCCGCGGCGACAACCCCACCGTGCCGCCGATGCTCATCGACGATTCGCGCGAGTTTTCCATACAAGGCGTGGCCGTGTGCCTCGTCAGCCGGGAGTTGTAGATATCATTTCAAATTCGTCACCCCCGCAAAGGCGGGGGTCCAGCCGCGAGTTCGGTGGGCACTGAACTGTGGCATGGGCTTTCTGTTGCCAAACCAAACTGTGGCATCGGTCTTGAACCGGTGAACTTCGACTCGTCGTGTCAGCCTTCTTGATCCGCCGTGCCCGATTGACCTCATGCGGACTATTCCGCGAGCAGGCCCCTAACGCGCTTGCGCAGGCATCCCAACATCTAAATTAGACCATCTCGTGTCCGAATCAGGGTGGTTCGTTTGCTGCTCAATACGGCCCATTCTGATCAGCAATCCAGCAGAATCTGACTTCCCACGCCACTTGAGCGAAACATCGCACATCGGCGTTTGAGAAGTCGCGTACTGCTGGCACGAATCATGCCGCTGAATCGGTAAGCGACGTCAAGCCGGCGTGTTCAGCTGCGCCGTGTTCGATTCTCCAAACGCGCGTCCTCGCGCTCAAGCCGGCGCAGCATCAGACGTGTCCTCGCCCGGCCTTCAGTAAAAAGGACATACAAATGACACTCCAACGACCATCCCGGTTTTCTGGAATTTTCCTGCCCGGCGGCCTCATGGTTTGCGCACTGACGGTGCTATCGTGTGACACGCTGTTGATCAACGGCATCGCACCACTGACGATCGGCGGCAACATCTCAATTTCCAACTTCACGGTTCCCGCGGGACAAGCCACCCTGGTCACGTCCGATCTGACCGTCAACGCTTCGGGGAACATTCGCGTGGAGGGCTCCCTGATCGCCGCAGATTCCCAGCCCGGCGGCAAAGGCATCTCCGTGAGTCTGATTGCCGCAGGCGACATTGAAGTGATGGGGATCGTGCAAGCTGGCGGTGGCGGCGCGGCACCCGGCGCACCCGGCAAGGAAATTAACATCAGCCAGCAAAACAGCACCGACCAGCCCGGCGGCAACGGCGGAGAGGTCGAGTTGAGTGCCGGCGGGAACCTGATGATCCGCGCCGGCGCCATGGTCGGCTCGGGTAACGGCGGCCAAGGCGGAACCGGATTGATCGGAGGCGCCGGCGGCAGCGGCGGCCATGTCAAACTCGGCGCGGGCAACGGCCTGACGGTTGAGGGGATGCTCATCTTTGGAAACGGCGGCACCGGTGGCGTGCCGCAATCGGCCGCGAATCTCACGGGGCAAAACGTTGGCGGAACCGGAGGCGACTCGGGCCTCCTGTTTGTCAATGCCGGACACGCGGATTGGCCTGACTATGACCCAATCCAGAATTCGATCGCGTTGGTCAACGGGGTCGGGCCGTGGTCGTTTGCAGGCGGCCTCGGCGGCAGCGGCGGCCTGGTCTTCTTGGCGGACGTATCGACCAACGGGCTTGTTAAATCACCCGACTCACCCACCGCGCAGACGATCGGCACGGTCTGTGCATCCGACACCTGCACGTTTCGCGCCGCCGACGGCGGCAACGGGTTCTTCGCGGGAGGCGTCGGCGGTTTCATTGTCGTCGCGGTGACTCAACTGCCGCCGGGTGAACGCGATGGACCGGTCATCAAGGCATACGCAGGCAACGGCGGAAGCCTGACTCGAAGACAGGATCCAAAATACGGAAACTCGGTTGCCGGTCGACTCGGCCATGCGGGCACGGGCGGTTTCGCTCATGTCATCGCACCGATGGGACAATACGGTGAAGCCGGCCATCCTGACGGTGGATTCGGCGGGACGGCGATTGCATACGGCGGCAATGGAGGGAACGCCAATTTTGATTTGCTTCAATACGGCGGAGAAGGGGGTCAGGCCGAGGCGCAGGCAGGCGCCGGCGGCTGGGGCAACAGCGGATGCACAAGCATCGGCAACGGCGGCGCAGGCGGGATTGCGAACGCATTTGGCGGTGATGGCGGATCGGGCGGATATGCAGGAAACGGAGGCGGAGCAATCGCGCGGGGCGGCCATGGAGGAGAAGGTGGATCGGGCGGTCCCGGTGCCGGCGCCGGTGGCGCAGGAGGATCAGCGGTCGCGACGGCCGGCGATCCGGGGCAACACAACCCGGCCTTTAACGGTGATACGATTTCTGGCACGGTCGAACAATCATCACAAGGGCAAACCGGAATCCCCGGTACCCCGCATAGCCAAACGTGCAATTAGGCAAGACGCGCTTGCCCGGTCGCACCGGTCGATCAATATGTCAGCAAACCACGGTGGGCAATGAGTCACGTGGAGCGAGTCGTCTACGAGACTAAATTCCGCGGCTAGGGGCCTTTGCGCCGCCCTTACCTATTTCCCCTCCAGTCAGACTTCCCTGGTCGCCCTGCCCCAGAATGACATCGACAATCCGCCGACAGAAATGTGGAGCGACCTTCTTGGAGAATCCTTCATTGGGATGGGAGTCCCCCATTGCGTACGAATCGTTGAGATAGAGGCCGCCTTCGGTCTCTAATTCCCGAAAATCCCAAAGGTAGATGTTGTCGCCGGGCTTATCCCACTCCTTGCGAACCCAATCGAAGAAGGCCCTGGCACGGCCCGCCGCATCCTCGTCCGTCTCAGACTTCACGAGGGCCGGTCCCGTCCAAACGATGAACCGGGTCTTCGGAAACTCCCGCATCTTCATCTTCAGGGCCTCATATTGAAGTTTGTAGTTTTCAATTCGCTTGTCTTCACTCGCGACGTCGCCGTGCCCCGTGTCTTCCTCGATCGCGGAGACCGGGAAGCAATGCTTGAAGACGATCACATCGTACTTCCGGGAAAGCATCTCCAGCGTCGGCTCGCCTTTGTAGGCCCTTGCTCCGGCATGCTTGACCCAGATATTCCAGTAGTCGTACGGATAATTATTCCACCCATACGGTGCATCCTTGGGGAAGGCCTGCTCGGTGATCGTGTATTTCGTCTTATGACTCTTGTTGTAGGCATCAAACCACGCCTCGACTCCGCCGTTCCAGATGCACTCACCCGTGCTGTGATGAAGAAAGAGCACGCTCGCCTTGTTCTCCGACGCCGGGTTAACCCTTTTCAGTTTCTGCTGGACGGCGTCGCCGACCGCCCAGATCGCGGAACCACTGCCCAACATGCCGAGCAGCATGATCGATCGTATTTTGGCAATCATGGCATCTACTCCTTCGGTAGGAACCTCTTGAGGTGACCGGCGCGGCCGAGATGACCTTGCACAGGAATGCTAGCTCCGCATCACATGGTCGGCCGCAGCGCAAGGCATATTCACCGTTCGCCGCATTCCACGACGCTGCGTGCTTTCGCGCACGCGAAACAGGTTGAGTATGTTCACGCGCCCTGTTGACTCGACGGCCGCTCCACGCTCAAGCGAGTCAGCGTCGAGCTACAGACTCGCAAACGCGTCATCATCCTCCGCGGCGACAACCCCACCGTGCCGCCGATGCTCATCGACGACTCGCGCGAGTTTTCCATTCAAGGTGTGGCCGTGTGCCTCGTCAGCCGGGAGTTGTAGAAGCGATCCCAAGTTGTAGGGTGGGCACTGCCCACCAACACTCGCCGCGCAATGCCGTCATTCCCGCAAATGCGGGAATCCAATAGCGTCGCAAAGCCCCGTAGGGTGGGCACCGCCCACCACAAACGCCGCGCGGTTGCGACACCTCTCCCCCCTGGGGGAGAGGCCGGGTGAGGGGGTAAAGCCGTTAAGACGGAAGGATTCACCCTCACCCCAACCCTCTCCCTGAAAGGGAGCGGGGGATTTTAAGCAGCTTGTAGATTGGGTCGGCCGTGTCGACCGACCGAATGATGCGATGACAATCCACGCGCAAACCGCACCGCCCTCGCGAAGCGTACCGGCGGTTTGGCGCAGGTGAAGTTTGGTGTGGCACAGGCTGACAGCCTGTGAAATCGGGATGCGATCTCTACCCGTACCGACCGTTTGCCTCCACCGCCCGGTCTTTATTAAACTCCGCCGACATGACACGAAAACGCGGTGATAAGAAAGCAGACACAGCGCCGATTCAGTTGCCTACATCGGCTGAATGCGGCCACGCCGCATATAATCGGCCCGCGTACTCCCGAAGACGCTGGCCGAGCAAGCTGCTTTATACAAACGACAACACCAGTTTCTGGCATTGATCGGAGTATTGGAGAATCCGTGGCAATTCCCGGCTATCAAGAATTCATGCTTCCGCTTCTGCGAATCGCTGGCGATGGCAAAGAGCATTCGCTGCCCGAAGCTGTTGATTCGCTAGCGGAGCAGATGAAGTTAAGTGAGGACGAGCGCAACTCACTCTTGCCGAGTGGCCAAACACGGATATACAACCGTGTTGCTTGGGCGATGACATACTTGAGCAAGAGTTTGCTTCTCGAGAAAACCGGTCGTGGGAAGTTCAGAATCGCCCCCCGCGGTTCGGAGGTACTCGAACAAGATCCGCCGCGGATAGACAACAGCTTCCTCACGCAATTTCCCGAATTTGAGGCGTTCAGATCCAAGAAAAACAAGACGCTGGCCGCTGTTGGAGGGAGCGGCGACCACGCTGCATTGGCCATCAATCCTGATATCACGCCCGAGGAACAATTAGAAGCAGCTCACGAGGAGCTTCGCGACACGCTCGCGGATGACCTCTTGCGGCGAGTCCGAGCAGGATCACCAAGATTCTTCGAACAATTGGTCGTTCGGCTTCTTGTCGCGATGGGCTACGGTGGCGGTCAACTCGATCGCGCTGAAGTCACGGGAAGAAGTGGTGACGAGGGTATCGATGGAGTCATCCGTGAGGACCGGCTTGGATTAGACATGATATATGTCCAGGCCAAGAAATGGGAAAATACCGTGGGACCTGGCGACATCGATAAGTTTGTGGGTTCGCTCATGCGAAAAAAAGCCACCAAGGGTGTGTTTATTACAAGCGGCACCTTCACAGACGGAGCGGAACGCGCAGGTAGGGAGGCAGCTGTCAAGGTAAGACTCATCGACGGCGACGAACTCGCTGAGTTGATGATTGATTACAACGTTGGCGTCGCTGCTGCAGATACATATGTCGTCAAAAAAGTCGACATGGATTTTTTTGATAGCACGGGGTGACCATCCGCCGACGCCCAGCGAGTGTGCGGCGCTAAGCTCAATACGACATTTAAGGTGGCCTGAGACTGCCCACGGCAATTTGCTGTGCGGTTAGGATTCGATGGGCATGCCGTGCCCACCCTTTGAACTTATTCTTGTTTTCTGCCCCCTCATTGCCAAAACCGCCAGGACACCCCGTTCCTAATTCCCCACCAGCCATGAGATTGCAACCGCGGTGACAAACCATGTCACCCGATTATTGCAAATTATTGACTCCGCGCAATGACTTTGCTAGGCTCGGTTCGGTTTATGTTAGGGCACACGGGAGGGCCACGCATGCACGAACGAACCGAATCCACCGCTGCCGAACTGCGCCTGCGCGTCATTCGCGAGCCGGCTGTCACACCGATGTCGCCGCGGAAGCGCGCCGTCTGCTGGGATTTCGGCATTCCGCCGCACGAACCGCCGAACTCCGTCGCCGACGATCTGCGAATTGCGTGCCGGCCCGGCACGATCACCGCGCTGGTCGGCCCAAGCGGATCGGGCAAGAGCAGCCTTCTGAACGCCCTCGCCGAGGAGCTGGGGCGGGTTGCCTGGGTCGACCGCGAGAAACTCGACAGACGTCGCTGCGTCATCGATCTCATCGCCCCGCGGCAACCGCTCGCGACGGCCATGCGCATCCTCACGGCCTGCGGCCTGGGCGAGCCGCGCCTGTGGGTGCGCTCGCCGGAGGATCTCTCCGACGGCGAACGGTTCCGCGCCGCGCTGGCCCGCGCCATCGGCCGGGCCGTCGGCTGCCCCGCACCCGCGCCGATCCTCTGCGACGAGTTCACGGCGATCCTGCACCGCCGCCTCGCCCGGGCGCTGGCTTTCAACCTGCGCAAGCTGGTCAGCCGCACCAGCCTGACGCTCTTTGTCGCCACGGCCCACGAAGACCTCCTGGACGATCTGCAACCCGATCAGCTTGTGCGCCTGGGCAACGGATCGCCCCGCGCGGCGACCCGAGCGCCCTGCCCGCGACGCTTTTCGCTGCACCGGCGGCTGGTCGTCGAACCCGGCTCGGTGCGCGACTACAGTCTCTTTTCCGCCATGCACTATCGCCATCGCGACGGCCTGGGCTTCGTCGACAAGGTCTTTCTCCTGCGCGAGCAGCCCGGCGGCGAGCCGCTGGGCATCCTCGTCTTCGCGCACGGGCCGATGGAATTGGCCCTGCGAAACCAATCCACGGGCGGCCGATTCGTGCGGAACCTGCGCCGGCTTAATCGCGAGCTGCGCGTCCTGCGGCGGCTGGTGATGCACCCCGACGTGCGCGGCTGCGGGCTGGGGCACGTGTTCGTGCGGCGCACGCTGCCGCTGGTCGGCGTGCGATTCATTGAGTGCCTCGCCGCCATGGGCACGGTCAACCCCGTCTTCGAGCGCGCGGGGATGCGCCGCGTCGGCCAGTGCGCGCTGCCGCGCGGGCGGCTGGCCATCCTCGAACGCCTGCGCCGGCTGAAGCTGGACCCCTTCAGCGACGCCTTTACAAGACAGATTGAGAAATATCCCCGCGTGCGGCGGCTCGTCGTCGACACCATCCTCGGCTGGTCGCAGGTCACGCACAGCGCCAAGGGCTTTCGCCTGCGCGGCCGAAGCCCCGACGAACTGGGGCAGACGTTTCGCCAGGTGCTGGGTGAGCCGCCAGTCTATTACCTGTGGGATCGCGCGGGTGAGTATCCCCGCGCGGGCCTGCGTCATGATCCGCAGGTTCGACTGACGTTTCCATCGCGCGCCGCTCGCAGACCGCTGCCGGTACGCAAGAAACACGATCCGCGGGATTGAAGCAACCTGCAGGGGGCCTGGCTCGCCGTCGCCCGCTCGGTTCCGTGCGCAGGAATTCCGACGACCATTCCCTTGCCGGGATTGCACGTCTCGGCCGCGATTCGATACAATGAGGCAATGGAGTGGGCTTTCCGCTCGGCACTTCCCTTCCCCCCGAATGCGGCGAGTCCATCGCGAGTCGCGCTGAAAGGCGTCGCGTTGAGTACTTTGTCTTTTTTTGCAAGGAACCTGACCATGTCCCGCAATCGCCGAGTCCGCGCGCCGTGGCGCGCCGCCGTGCTGACCGTTCTGGCGTGTGCCGCAGTCGCATCGGCCCAGAATCGAATTGCCCCCTGGTCGCAACCGGACACCTATCGCCCTACCGTTGAGGAGCGCACCGCGCTGCCGGCCGACATCGTGCAGCAGGTCCGCCAACCCGCGCTCGACCTGAACGCCGTCCTCGCCGAGGACGACAAGCTCGCCGAGGAGGGCGGCGCGCCGCGTTACGCCATTCCGCGGCCGGTCCATCTCTCCCCACAGACCGACGGCCTCTGGGAGCAGCTCGATGCCGACACGCTGCTCTGGCGGCTGCGCATCTCCGTCGAGGATGCCGTCTCGATCAACCTCGGATTTTCGCGCTTTGTCATGCCCGAGGGCGGGCGTCTGATGCTCTATTCATTCGATATGCGTCATGTGCTGCGCCCCTACACGCATGAAGACAACGCCGATCACGGCGAACTCTGGACGCCCCCGGTCGCCGGCGGCGATATCATGATCGAAGTCACCGTGCCGGCTTCGCTCGCCACGCTGCTCGAACTGGAGCTTGCATCAGTCAACGTCGGCTATCGGCCGTTCATGATCCCGCCGGAGTTGCAGGACCTGGCCGCGCCGCGATCCGGCGCCTGCAACGTCGACGTGATGTGCCCGCAGGGCGATCCCTGGCGCGATCAGATTCAGGCCGTGGGCGTCATTTCCACCGGCGGCAGCACGTTCTGCACCGGGTTCATGGTCAACAACACGTCCAACAATCTCGTGCCGTACTTCATGACCGCCAACCACTGCGGCATCAACTCCGGGAACGCCGCGTCGCTCGTGGTCTTCTGGAATTACCAGAACTCCTTCTGTCGACCGCCGGGCAGCCCCGCCAGCGGCCAGCCGGGTGACGGCGTCCTCACGATGAATCAGAGCGGTTCGACGTTCCGATCGGCCGCATCGGTATCGGATTTCACGCTAGTGCAGTTGACGGCCAATCCCAATCCGGCCTGGAACGTCGGCTTTGCGGGTTGGGATCGTCAGGATCGCTTCCCGCCCAGCGGATCGTGCATCCACCACCCGAATACAGACGAAAAGAGAATTACCCTTTACGACATCGCCGTGCGGCCTGATCGCCCGACGCACGGATCGAGCTGGGGTTGTTCCCCCTTCCCCGGTCCTGGCGATGGCACGCACATCAAGGTCTACTGGTCCCTCGCCGTCACCGAACCCGGCTCGTCCGGCTCGCCGTTGTTTGACGAGTTCAAGCGCGTCATCGGTCAGCTCCATGGCGGAGCCTCCGCCTGCGGACAGACCGGCGACAACCTCTCCGACTGCTACGGGCGCATCTGGCGCTCGTGGACCGGCAACGGCACGGCGGCGACGCGCCTGTCCGACTGGCTCGATCCGACCAACACCGGCGCGCTCAACACCGACACGCTGCTTAGCGGCGGATTGAGCGTCTCCCCGACAACCGGCACGACCCACATCGGCATTCTCGGCGGGCCGTTCACCAACAATCCGACGAATTACTCGATCAACAACCAGACGGCCAACGCCGCGAATTACTCCGTGAGCATCCTCGGCGGCGGTACCGCGCCGCTGCTGCTCAACGGCGGCCCCGGCCCGCTCAACGGAACCGTGCCCGCGGGCGGGCCTTCCGCCGGCGTCGCGGTTACGCTCGATGCCTCGGCGGCGGCACTTCCGGCCGGCGTATATGTCACGACCGTTCGCTTCGAGGACACGACCAACAACCTCACCATGGATCGCATTCACACCCTGGAGGTCGGCCAGACCGGCTTCAACACGACGCCGGCCAACGGGCTTTCGGCGGGCGGACCGGTCGGTGGACCGTTTAATGCGACACAAGTCTATACTTTGACCAGCACCCAGCCCACGCCCGTCACGATTCAGATCGCGGCCAATCAGCCGTGGATCGCGATCAACGGCGGCGCCGGCCCGGTCAACGTCAACCTGAACGGCACCGGCGACAACGCGGCCGTCACGATCGGCTACTCCGCGGCGGCGAACAGCCTCGCGGCGGGCCTGTACAACGGCCAGGTCAGCTTCACGAACCTGTCAGGCGGCAACAACGGCAACACGACCCGCGCCGTGCAGCTCGACGTGGGCCGTTATACCTACACGGCCACCGACGTGCCGCAGAACATCAACGACAATGCGACGATCACGAGCACGGTCAACGTCACCGACACCTACTGCATCGGTGACGTGAACGTGCAGGTGGATATCACGCACACCTACATCGGCGATTTGATTGTGGAGGTGATTTCGCCCGCGGGGACGATCGTGCGCCTGCATAATCGAACCGGCGGCGGCGCCGATGACATCCACCGGCTGTACGACGACGGCGTCACCAACCCCGACGGCCCGGGCGTGCTGGCCGACTTCATCGGCGAGAACGTGCAGGGCACCTGGACGCTGCGCGTTTCCGACAACGCCGGCGCCGACGTCGGCACACTGGACGGCTGGCAACTGAAGATCGCCGCGGGCGGAGGTAGCTGCGCCCCGCCGCAACTGGTCTACAGCTGGCCGCTGGATACCAATCCGGGCTGGTCGGCCGATGCCGGGCCGGGCGGAAGCGGACCGAATGGGAACGGCTGGGCGTGGGGCGTGCCGGACAACAGCGGCGGTACCTGCGGCACAGGTCGGCTCAATCCGACGAGCGGCTTCACCGGCTCGAACGTGTACGGCTACAACCTGATCGGCTGCTACACGAACAGCCTGTCACCGACGCGCTGGCTGACCACGACGGCGATCGACTGCACGGGACTGATGAACGTGAAGCTGAAGTTCCGCCGCTGGCTGGGCATCGAGTCGGCGACGTACGACAAGGCCTTTGTCGAGATGTCGACCAACGGCACGACCTGGACGCCGGTCTGGACGCACGCGGGCTCGTCGTTCAGCGAGCAGGCGTGGACGCAGCAGAGCTACAACCTGCTCGGCGCGGACAATCAGCCGACAGTCTATCTGCGCTGGGGCATCGGTCCGACCGACACCTCGGTCACCTACCAGGGCTGGAACATCGACGACATCGAGATCTGGGCCATCGTCCCCGATACGTGCGTGGGCGTGACTTTGGGCGATGTCAACAATGACGGCGACGTAAACGGCGGCGACGTCGCCCTGTTCACGGCCACGGTGCTCAACCCCGGCGGCGCGACGCAACACGAACTGTGCGCCAGCGACGCGTCGGGCGGCGGCGGCGTCACCGATGCCGACATTCAGCCGTTCGTCGATCTGCTCCTGGCAGCGCCGTAGCCAACGGATCGAAAGACTCGTGTCTGCCGAAAACCAGAAAGCCCCGGGCCATTGCCTGGGGCTTTCTTTGCGCGCTGCGTTGAGTCACTTGTCGAAGTCGGGTGAACGAGGATCGTGGCTGATCGGTGCGCAAGAGGAGGCGCGCGGACAGCTCATTCACTAAGAATGCGATTGAGAATGTGATCTTCCATCGCGCCGTCGCGATAGAGAAACGTCCAGTCGCGCGCGGCCTGCTCGCCGCCGAGGTAGGTGCCCTCGGTGGTCGGCAACACGCCACTGAAGGACTGAATCGCCGACGACGCGGTCGTGATCTGCGACTCCGGCACGTTCAGCCGATAGACATCGACCTGCACTTCGACGCGCCAAGACCCCTCGCGGATGAAGCGCACCATGACCTGCCGGCGAATCGTGTGCAGCGACACCTGCGCCAGCTCGTAACCGCCCTTCACGTCCTGCCGCCACGGCTCGTGCCATTGCTTGCTCGTCGTCGGTAGCGTCGTGATGACGCCCTGCGCGCGGTCCTGTCGATCGGGCTGGAAATCCATCTTCCGCAGCACGCTCAAGGTCGCGTCCCAGAGATACTCCCGGTCGGCCTCGTTGATCTCGCTCGTCGTCGCGGTCTCGGGCGGGATCGGTCGCGAGCAGCCCGTCTGCCCCAGACTCGCCACCCAACCCGCGGCAAACAGGGCCGGCATGAAGACTCGTATTACGATGGGACGGATGGGCCGAGAATGGATGACGGGGGCAGCAGCGATGCGACCGCGTGGAAGGTGCATGACGCGGGTCACTTTAGCGGGCCTCGGTGCGGCGTCAAGTCGCGCCGAGCCACGCGGGAACCCCGCCGACGCGGCTCGTTATACTCTCCAACCAATACGCGTTCGCAGGCCGTGCGCCGTCACGGTGGAAAGGGAGGGTTCAATCCTCATGAGCATTCAACGCCTGATCCTGGCTTGGTTGTGTCTGGCACCTGCGGCGCTGCAGGCAAGTCCCCGGTCGGACTCCGAGGCCCCGCCGCGGGCGGAGGACGAGTGGTACGTCGTGGAGATGCAGGGGCAGCGTTGCGGCCACATGCACTCGACGCAGGAACGGGTTGGCGACGAGATGCGCACACGCACGGCGATGACGGTGGAGATTTCGCGCGGCCCGGCAAACATCAAGATCACGATGGATCAGCGCTATCGGGAGACCTTGGACGGCAAGCCGCTGGGCTTCGAGAGCGAAATGCTCATGGGACAGATGCCAGTGAAGCAGGTAGGGACGGTGGCCGACGGCAAAATTACGCTCGTGACCGATCAGATGGGCGCGAAGCACACGAATACATACGACTTCGATCCGGAGTGCAAATTCGCATGGGGTCTGCTGCTGGAACAGCGCGAGCGCGGCATCAAGCCGGGGATGAAGTTCACGGTGAAGACGTACGAGCCGTCGGTCCGCGCGGACGGCCCGGTGGAAGTCACGTTCAACGTGGAGAAGAAGGAGAAAGTGGACGTGCGTGGAACGCCGCGCGAGTTGTTTCGCGTGACCAGCACGCTCCAGATGCAGGTGCCGGTGCAGACGACGATGTGGGTGGACGAAGAAGCCAAGCCGATCATCTCCAACATGAACCTCGGGTTCATGGAAGTGCGCATCGTTCAATCGACGAAGGAGGAGGCCCTGAAAGGCGACGGCTTGAAGGGGCCGGAGATGTTCTTCAGCACGTTTGTGGCGGCCGACAAGAAGATCCCGGACAAGGCGAAATCCGTGGTGCTGAAACTGACCGTGCCCGCGGATGGCGACGCGCTGCCCGACATGCCGGACACGGGTATGCAGACGTTCCAGCGCGTGAACGATCATGAGGCAACGCTGACGATCCGCCGACTCGATTGGAAGAAGATTCGCAAGACAGCCGCCGATGATGCCGGCAAGGCAACCACCGAGAAGGCGATGGCCGAGTACCTTCAGGCCTCGGCGATGGTGAACACAGGCGACGCTCGAATCAAGCGCCTGGCGAAGCGCGCGGTGAAGGATGCGACGTCGCCCGCCGAGCAGGCCGACGCGCTGCGGAAATACGTCACGACCTATGTGAAGAACAAGAGCCTCGACGTGGGGTTCGCCACGGCGAGCGAAGTGGCCAAGACGCGAACGGGCGATTGCAGCGAACACGCGGTACTGCTGGCGGCGCTGGCGCGGGCGGCGGGCCTTCCGTCGCGCGGGGTCGGCGGCATCGTGCAGATTCCGTGGAGCGAGATGCCCGACGGCGCCGAAAGCGCCTTCGGCTATCACATGTGGACTCAAGTCTATATCGGCGGTCAATGGGTGGACATCGACGCCGCCATGCGCCAGACCGACTGCGACCCGACCCACATCGCCCTGTCGCTGATCCCGCTGAACGATGAGGCTCTGGCGCAATCGGTGATGTCGCTCATGCCGCTGATGGGCCGCCTGAAGATCGAAGTCATCAAGGTCGAGGACTAACACGATGCGCATAGCCGTCACCGGTGCGACGGGCTTTCTCGGCCGTTACATTGTTCAACGCCTCGCCGCGTCGGGCCACGCGCTGCGCTGCTGGCGCCGGGCCGAGTCCGACGCATCCGGATTCGATAACGCATCCGGCGCGATCGAATGGGTTGACAGCGGGCTGGGCGATGTCGACGGGTTCGCGAATTATTGCCGCGGGGTCGATGCCGTCGTCCATGGCGCGCTGGCGCGGGCTGCCGGGACAGGCTTTCGCGCGGCGGCGGACGCCGGATTCGACGAGTTCATCCGCCTCAACCTGACAGGCTCGCTCATGCTAATGCGCGCGGCGCGGGCGGCCGGCGTGCCGCGTTTCATATTCATTTCCACCTGCGCCGTGCATGAGGTCATCCTCCCCGATCGACCGCTGGATGAAACGCATCCGCTTTGGGCGACTTCGCACTACGGCGCGCACAAAGCAGCGATTGAGAAGTTCGTTCACAGTTTCGGCCTCGGCGAGGGTTGGCCGATCTGCGCCGTACGGCCGACGGGGATTTACGGCATCGCGCACCCGCCGCAACGGAGCAAATGGTACGACCTGGTGCGGCGCGTCACGCACGGCGAGTCGGTCCTTTGTGAGCGCGGCGGCAAGGAAGTCCACGCGGCCGACGTGGCGAAGGCCGTGGAGATTCTCCTGACCGCGCCCGAGAAGGACATCCGCGGGCAGGCGTTCAATTGCTACGACCAATACGTGGCGGATTACACCGTGGCCAAATTGGCGGCCGAGATGAGCGGCAGCCACGCGACGATCACCGGCAGCGCCGCATCACCGAAGAACCAGATCGCCGTCGATAAGATCATGAAGCTGGGAATGACCTTTGGCGGGAATGCCCTGCTGCGCGAGACGGTAAACCAATTGGTGAATCACACCCGCGACGAATCGGCCGCGTGATTCGTTACAACTGATCCGTTAACTGAATCGTCCCGCGCACGCGCACCGCGCGGAGAAACACCGGCTGCGTGCGCGCGGATTCCAGCCTGGGGTTCGCATCCACTTCGCGCGCCACCGTTTCGAGCGGCAGAGTCCGCCACGGTCCTCCCGTCGATTCGCCGATCTCCACCCACCGCTCGCACTCAATGTCGTCGATGTCACGACCCTCGTAGAGCGCGGCCGAAGCGACCCGGTCCATCAGCGGCAGGCACCGCGCCCGCGCCCGCCGCGCGTCGAACGGCTCGATGGCCGAGTCGTCCGCTACCTCGAACGCAATCGTCTCACCGATCCGTTCGTATCGCACGAACCCCGTCGCGGGATGCCCCATTCGATTTCGCTCCGGCTGACTTTACTCCGCCCGTCAAACCGCGATGATGCCGCACATGATCCTCGCCGATTCACGCGAATCTGTCACCGACCCCGCCGCGCCGCGCGATCGACGACTCGCCGCGATCCTGCTCGTATTGGGATTCGGCCTGACGGTCGCATGCGGGCGCGTCCACCCCGACGGCCTGGTCCACTTCGACGACCTCACCCATTACCTCTTCGCAAAGTGGGCCTGGACCTGGCCAAGCTACCTGCTCAACGACTGGGGGCGGCCGGGCTTCACCATTCCTTACTTTCTTCCCGCGGCGCTGGGCTGGCCCGCGTGCAGGGTTCTTTCGGCGGTGATCCATGCCGCGGCCGCATGGCTGGCGTATGGCATCGGCGGCCGCCTCGGGATTCGCCATGCATGGGCCGTCATTCCAATTTGCTACGTGCAGCCGCTCTTTTTCAATCTCGCCCAGACGACGCTCACCGAATCGCCCATGGCGCTGTACGTCACGGCGTCCGTCTACCTGGCGCTGCGCGCGCGATGGGGCTGGTCGGCGGCTGTCATGTCGATGGCATTCATCACGCGGCACGAGGCCGTGATTCTCGCCCTGCCGTGGGCGTGGGGCGCCTGGCGCGCGGGCGTGCCGCTTCGCCGGGGGTGGCCGCTCATCTGGGCGCCGGTCGCCATCAACGTCGCGGCGATTCTGGCAGGCGTTCAACCGGCGATTGAGCTGCTCTTCGCCCCGCGCGCGTCCACGCAATACGGGCGTGGCGGCTGGCTGACGTTCCTGTGCCGCTCGCTGGAGGCGTCCGGCCCCGGCGTGATGGTGCTGGCCATCGCCGGACTCGCATCGCTCTGGCGAAATCGCGCCGCGCAATTGACACTCGCCGTCGCGTTGACCTACTTCCTCACGCACACCGCGATTCGCGCGCTGGGTTTGTATGCTTCCGGTGGTTACGCGCGTTTCCTCGTGCCGATCGCGCCGCTCGTGGCCATCGCCGCACTGGCCGGGTGGAATCGGCTGTTCGATTCCGATGCAGCCGAGCGCCGACGAGGCGCCGTCGCCCTGGCCGCGGGCATGCTCATCCTGTGGGCCTCCCTCGAGCGACAGTTTGAAATCCATGACCGCATGCACGACATCCTCGCCGAGTTCCCGCAAGTCGCCCAGGCGCGAACCGCGCTGCGCTGGGCGACCGGTCTGCTGGTCGCCGCGTGCGCGGCAGTGCTCGTCGCCGACCGGGACAGGATGCGACGCGCTTTTCATGAAGCCCCGAGCGCGCGGCGCGGCAACCGCGTGGTCGCCGGTCCGGCAATCGTCGTGACGGGGCTGATCGCGCTGTCGGCGTGGAAGCTCACCGGGCCGATTCGACCGCCGCCCGAAGCGCCGATCGTCCGCGAAACGCTCGCGCGCCTGCGCGAAGCGGGTCATGGCGAAAGCGAGATTATTTCCGCAAACGTCTGGATCGACTACGTCACGGGGCGAAACCTGCCGCCCGACCGCCCCTCGGTGCGCGAGGCCCTCGCCGCCGCGCCGATCGGCGCTTTATTCGCATGGGAAAATCAATTCGCCGCCAGCGAGGATCATCGCCTGCCGCTGTCCGATTTTCTCGACCACCCCGCATGGCGATTGATCCATCAATCCGCGCCGCGCCCGGGGGGACGCGCGCCGTATCTGCTGGTTTTCCAGAAAATAACGGCCTGGTCACCGCTGACGCATTCGACCACGGTTGCCCCGGCTCCCCACCGGCCGTAAGATGCCTATCTTGGCGCGGGCAACCGTCAGGGAATGCTCCCGGGGCGTTTCCGGCGCCATGCCTGCGGCAGTCGGAGTGCCATTCGACTTCATGCCTGGTGGAAACGCGACAAACGGTGACGGCGCCTGTTTCGAGCGGGTGCTCCTGATCGGTCTGGACGGCGCGACCTTCGACGTGCTCGGCCCGCTCATGGATCAGGGCCTCATGCCGCATCTGAAGGCGCTCACCACCGGCGGCGTCTGGGGCGAGCTGGAGTCGACCCGCCCGCCGATCACGCCGGCCGCCTGGACGACCTTCATGACCGGCAAAGGCCCGGGCAAGCACGGGATTATCGACTTTCTTCGATATGACGTGGAGGCCAACCGGCTCGTCTTCAACAACAATCAGCGCATCAGCCAGAAAACCATCTGGAGCATCTTGAGCGACAAGAACTACCGCGTCGGCTCGATCAACGTCCCGATGACCTTCCCGCCCGAGGAAGTCAACGGGTTTATGATCTCCGGCTTCGACACGCCGACCGGGCAGGATTTCACTTACCCGAAGGAACTCCAGGCCGAAATCCTCCAGCGCTACCCCGACTACACACACGAGAAAAAGTGGGAGCGCAAGGCCCTCGGCGGCGACAAGGTCTTCGCCCAGAACCTCCGCTACATCTGCGACAGCTTCGAACGCGGCTACGAACTCGCCCGCTTCTGCGGCGACAAGTACGGCTGGGACGTGCTCATGGTCCTGTTCAAACTCGTGGACAACCTCCAGCACAAGGCCTGGCGCTACCTCGACCCCCGCACGCGCCACCTCGACCCGAAGCGCGCACAGCTCACGATCGACTGCTTCGTCGCCCTGGACCGCGTGCTGGGCAAGCTCCGAACGCTGGCCGATGAACACGGCGCGACCGTCCTGATCATGTCCGACCACGGGCACGGCAGCCTCGACGGCAAGGCCCAGCCTAATCTCCTGCTCGCCAAATGGGGCTACCTCGCCCTGCGCAACGGCGCGGCCAAGGCCCAAAGCCGCGCCGCCATCTGGTGGAAGCGGCTCGTCGGCTCGCGCAACGGCGCCGGCAACAGCAGCAACCTCGATCACGATCTCGCCTTTGACGCGTCGCGTACCCGCGCCTGCGTCCTGCACGCAGGCATCTACGGCTTCCTGTACATCAATCTCAAGGGTCGTCAGCCCGGCGGCATCGTCGAGCCGCGCGATTACGAAGCCCTGCGCCGCGAAATCCGCGAGAAACTCCTCGCCGAGACCTGTCAGGACCGCGACGGCAAGACGATGAAAATCTTTACTGATGTCTTCGTCACCGAAGACCTTTACGGCTGCAACCGGCAGGATCACCCGTGGATGCCCGATCTGCTCCTCGCCCCGGCCGACGGCCTCGCCGTCATCAAGAAGATCCGCGGCTCGTCGCCCGTGCGATGGGTTCCGCTCGACCGGCTCGAAGGCACGCACCGGCTCGACGGCATCTTTGTTGCGAACGGCCCCGGCATTCGCGGCGGGCGGAAGATCCGAGCGCACATTGCCGACATCGCTCCGACCCTCATCGCCGGCCTCGGCGAACGCGTCCCGAATGACATGGAAGGCCACGTCATTCAGGAGCTGTTCGACAAGCAAGTTCATGTCCGCTACGAGCCGCCGCGCGAACGCCGCATCGACGAAACCGCTCCCGTTCTTAGCAAGTCCCAGTTGGAAGAAGTCGCCAGCCGCCTCGGCGACCTGGGCTACCTCGATTGATCCCACGTTTGGGGTCTATTGCCCAGCACGCCCGCCCGATCGGGCGTTTTTCCGCCCTTTTCCCTGCATTCGAAGGCCCGCGGCGATTTGCGCGCCGCCCGCGACGCCTTGCACGTTCAAGTCGTTCAATCGTATAATCCGATGACTCGCACGGACACATGGATGCACCCATGCCGCGCCTTCGTCCGAGTTCCCGCCCGACGGCTCCTCGCGAAAGGAATTGCTCTTTTATGCCACTCCCGCGTCACCATTGCGCACTCCCCGCCTCGCCTGCTCGATCCGTCCGTTACACCCTCTCCGCCATCGCGCTCGCGGTGCTGCTCACCGCTGCCTGCGACGCCGTCCGCCTTACCGGCTCCGGCAACAATCCCCCCGGCCAGTTCGGCTTCGGAAACGATGCCGCGGCGCCCGCTTCGGCCGAGGCCGCCCAGACCGAATCCGTCGCCCGCGACATCGAAGAGGCCGACGTGGTCAAGGTCGTCGGTGACCGCGTCTATGTCCTGAATCGCTACAAAGGACTTATTATTATCGACGTGTCCGATCCCGATCAGCCCGCGGTGCTGGGCACGTTTGACCTGCGCGGCCGCGGCGTGGAGATGTACGTCGTCGGCGATCGCGTCTTTGCCCTGCTAAGCGCCGACTTCTTCTTCTACGCCGACGCCCTGCCCGCCCTGGGCGGCGCCGAACCGGGCAACGCCGCCAGCCCGCCGCTCGTGCCGGAAGACCGTCAGCCCCACTTCGAAGGCAGCCAGCTCGCCATCGTCGATGTCAGCGACCCGACGCAGCCCGAATCCGAGGGCAAGATCAACCTCGTCGGCTACGCCAGCCAAAGCCGCCGCGTCGGCGACATCATCTACGTCGTTGGAACCAGCCTCGCCGCCGGACAGCCGAACGGCGACACGCAATCTTCCAGTGACAGCGCGATCGTCGTCTCGACCAATGCCTTTGTCGCCTCGGTCAACGTCGCCGACCCGGCCAACCCCGTGCCCGTGCAACGCGAAACCTTTGAGGGCGAAAACGCCGTCATTCACGTCTCGACGACTACCATCTTCGCCGGCAGCAGCGAATACGACTTCGACACAGGCGACGTTTCCACCCGCGTCACCGCGATCGACATCTCCGATCCGGCCGGCGCGATCAACGTCCGCGGCGACGTGCTCGTCCCCGGCATGATCCGCAATCGCTTCTACATGGACGAGTTCGACGGCGCCCTGCGCATCGTTACGCAATCCACGGGCTTCGGCTTCCGCGAGGTTACGCTTTACACCTACGACGTGACCGATCTCGACGACATCCTCCCCCTCGGCAGCGTCGACATTATCCAGAACGAATCACTCGAAGCCGTGCGCTTCGACGGCCCGCGAGGCTACGCCGTCACTTTCTTCCGCGTCGATCCGCTCTTCGTCCTCGATCTCTCCGACCCGGCCAATCCGGCCGTCACCGGCGAGCTCGAAGTGCCCGGCTGGTCGACGCACATCGAGCCTCGCGGCGATCGGCTCATCGCCGTCGGCATCGACGACACGGACGGTCAGCGGCCCGCCGTCGCTTATTACGACGTATCCGACCCGAGCAGCCCGCAGCAGCTTTCGCGCGTCATCCTCGGCCCGCCCGGCTCCTACACCGAGTCGGAGGCCACCTACGACGAGAAGGCCTTCAAAGTCGTGGACGAGTTGAACCTCATCGCGATTCCCTTCCGCCATGTCGAGTATCCCGCCGGGCCGACACCGGTTCCCGGCGTGCCGACGCCGATCGACGATTCGCCGCCGGGCGCGGGCGACGGCTCCGACGGTTCAGCCCCCGGCGCTGCCGCCGAGATCAATCAACCCATCTGCCAGAACGCCGTGCAACTGGTCGACTTCTCCGACACGGCCCTCGTTCAGCGCGGCATGTTTGAGCACCGCGGACGCGTCGAACGCGTCGGCGTCATCGACGGCCGCGTCTTTGCGCTCTCGCAGGCATCGTTCCAGACGGTGAACATCGCCGACCGCGATGCACCCACGTCCGCCGGCGTGGCCGACTTCTTTACCGAGGAAGAGATGCCCTACTACGCCGACGATTGCGGATACATTTACTTCGGCGGCATTGACGAAGGCTTCGGCCAGGCCGGTACGCTCGCGCAGCTTCTCGCATCGCTGCTTAATAATTGCGGCGCGACCGGCGCCTTGCCGCTGGTGGGCATCGTCGCCGGATTCGTCGGAATGGCCCGTGTGCGCCGGCGACGCCCGCGGACTTGAAGCGTCTAACAGAAAGGGTGGTACGGGCGTCCCTCCCGTCGAATCACCGTGGACCGCGTTCATTGTGTTAGTTGCTCTTAAGCAACTCCCGCGCGGCATCCATCCGGCGCGCAATTCGTCGCGCCGATTCCGAAGGACGCTCCGCGACGCATTGATCGTCTCCCCTCGAAGCCGACGGATTGCAAGCCGTCGGCTTCTTTCTTGCGCAAGACGCACTACCGGCGACAAGCCGATCGGCGAAGCGCATTCCAGCGAAACGTCCCCCGGCGATGCGCCGCCTGGCGGCTCGCCTTTTCCACGCCCGTCAGCGCGGTATCATTCGCTCGACGCCGACAACCCGGAAACGCCGAGAATGAGCACGCCACCCGCACCGACGCACGATTCTCTTCCCACTGCACAGGGCTTAAGCGACCTTCCGCGCGATGAACTGCTCCGGTACGGCCGGCAACTGGGCCTGGAACTCGACCCCGACCTGCCCACCGGCTCGCTCGTCGCGACGATCCGCGCCCGTCAGGAACGACTGCTTGAACTGGAACACGATGCATTGCTGGATATCGTCGTCTGGGCGCGCCGGCCCGTGCGGCGTTCCGCGAGCAAGGAGGAACTGGCCCGCGAAATCGCCCGCATCGAGCGAACCAACTACGACAGTCTGTCACGTCGCGGTCTCGTGGCCCTCGCGCGCCTTCGCGATCTGCCCGCATCGCCGCACGAGAACGTCCACGACGTCATCGACCGCCTCAAGAAGGCCGAAGGTCTTCTCAAACGCTTCGCCCGCAAGCGCCGCCAATGGGTCACCTCCGTCATGACGAAGATGATCACCGGCACGGAAGAACCGGACGAGGGCGAGTACCAGTTCCTGCCGGAAGAGGGCGGCGACCTCGCGCGCAGTTCGCTCAAGCAGCAGATCGAGCAGCACGGCCTCGTCGGCGGCATCGCCAGCCGGCTGCGCGGGGCGGCCGACGATTACATCAAGATCAAGCTCGACGAAATCGAGCAGCGCATCGACGCGAAGCTGATGGAGATCGACCAGCGCCTCGCCGAATGGCGCGACCGCGAAGTCGCCAACCGCCTGAAGATTCTGCGCATCACGCTCATCTTCTCCGCGCTTGTCGCCGCCATCTCGCTCGGCTATAAATGGTTCTCGGATCGCACGCTGTCCGGGCCGGCTAAGGATGCCCCGCCCGCATCCGTCGCACCGAAGAACGGCGACCCGACAGCGCCCAACCACTGACACGACCCAGGGACACGATGCACGAAAAACTCACCAGCCGAATGGAGGCCATCATCCGCCTGTCGCAGCGCATCGCGCGCGACTACGAGCAGGACTACGTCGGCACCGAGCACCTGCTGCTCGCCGTACTCGAAGAAGGCACCGGCGTCGGCGCGGAAATCCTCAAGGAACTCGGTATCGACCTGCCCAAAACAAAGGCCGCCGTTGATCGCCTCATCAAGGCCAGCCTTGAAGATACCTGGGTCTTCGGCCGGCTGCCCGGCACGCCGCATTTTCGAAATGTGATGGCCGTCGCGATTGAAGAAGCGCGACACTTCTCCAGTAAGGTCGTCTGCAGCGAGCACCTGCTGCTCGCCCTCGCGCGGGAAGACGGCAGCGTCGCCCAGGCGGCGTTGCATGATCTGGGCGTCCGGGCGGACACCCTTCGCGCAGCGGTACAGAAACGCCTAAGTCAATGAAGCGCGAAGCCGCCGATCACGCGGCGCCCCGCCAGGAAGAAAGTCTCTTCGCCTAGCTCAACCCGATGACGCCGGCTGATTGCGGACCGCGCTGCTCCCAGTTCTTGCGCACCAGACCCAGCCCGTACACGCAATACTCGAACTGTTCGCTTAGCGCCCGAAGCACGCCGGCCGGCGGGCGCGTGTCGCTTGTGCTCAAGCGCGACGCGATGTCGTACGACCGCTTGCCCTGCTCGAAATAAGAAATGAGATCGTCGCGCGTACGCCGCCGGTGCAGCCGGCGCAGGTTCTCCGGATAGACACCTGTCCAGAAGAGTGTGTAATCCCCGATCTGCCGGTGGATCAGCCGCTGTCTCGCTTCGCCGCTCGGCGCATCGCTCGGCAGCGCTGCCGCCAGCATCTCCGCGAGATCGGCCACACGCTGACCGCTGCCGTCCTCCAGCGTCGTGATGCGCTCGACGTGGATGTATTGCGTCAACAGGTCGACGAGATAGTCCAGCACGCCGGGGTCGCAAAGCCCCAGCTCCGTCTGGAAACACTCCTCCACCAATCCGGCGAACCACCGGCGAATCGCGCTTTCGTGATTTGGTTGTTCCATCATTCGCGCTGCTCCTCGCATTCACGCCCGCCACGGCACGTCAACCGCCGTTCACGGCTGCCCATCCCGCGACGCTTATTTCATCGTAGGATTCGGACGCCGCGCGGTAAAGAATTTACCGACCGAATCCCTCCAATTATCATTATCGGCCGACGTTCCGTGGTGCTCCGATACGAACCGAACTGCTCCATTTCGACCTGCCGCCCGATCGAATCGCCCAGGCGCCCTGCCACCCGCGCGACGCCGCGCGGCTCATGGTTCTCGACCGCGCGACCGGCGAAATCCAGCATCGCATCTTCCGGGACCTGCCGCAATTCCTTCGACCCGCCGACCTGCTGGTACGAAACGTCTCGCGGGTCCTCCCCGCGCGATTCACCGCCCGCCGCGCCACCGGCGCTCATCTCGACGCCCTCTTCGTCCGCGCCGACGCATCCGATCAGTGGACCGTTCTCCTGACCGGCGCCGGTCGACTCCGCACCGGCGAATCGCTCGAACTCGTCGGCTGCGACGCGCGGATCACGCTCCTGGATCGACTCGAACGCGGCCTCTGTCGAGTACAACTCTCTCCTCCACAACCCGCCGAGCCGCTCCTGTCACGCATTGGTCGCGCCCCGCTGCCGCCCTACATCCGCCGCGCCAAGGCCGCCGCCGATCCGCGCGATGCCTCCGATCGCGACGAATATCAAACCGTCTACGCCCGCGAGACCGGCTCCGTCGCCGCGCCCACCGCCGGCATGCACTTCACCCCCGAACTGTTAGACCGACTCCGGGCCGATGGCGTTCGCACGGCCGATGTCATCCTCCACGTCGGTCTCGGTACGTTCGCACCCGTCGAAACCGACGATCTCGATCAACACCCAATGCACACCGAATCGTATGAACTGCCGGAATCGACGGTCCAATTCGTCGACGCCGCGCGCAGCGCCGGCGGGCGCGTCGTCGCGGTCGGAACGACGACCGTGCGCGTCCTGGAGTCCGTCGCTGCGCAAATCGCTCCATCAATTCAAGGCGACGGCCAAGCGACATCTGCCGGTCAGCTCGCGGCCACCTCGTGCGGCAACGATCCCTTGCGCAAGAACGCGCCTCTGCTGCGCCCCATGGCCGGCTCGACAAACATCCTGATCCAGCCGCCGTGGCAGTTCCGCGCGATCGACGCCCTCATCACGAACTTCCACCTGCCCGGCAGCACGCTGCTGGCCCTCGTCGCCGCCTTCGCCGGGCTGGACCGCATTCTCGACGCCTATCGCATCGCGATCGATAACGAATACCGCTTCTTCAGCTATGGCGACGCGATGCTGATTGTCTGACTGCAGCGCGCGGCTCGGAGTTCGAATCCCCTCGCTCTTGACTGTTGCACGACCACAACACGTACGTCAGAATGGCAATTGTGGATCTCTGAATATCCGAGCCGCGACCGTAAGGGAGCGCCGAGCAACGCTTGTAAATCAAGTCGATTTCCATCCGTGGCGAAGCGCTTGTGATTGATCATTCCGCGGCGCTTCCTGACGGTCGCGGCTCGGAATGGCACTGATGCATGGAGTATTTCAAAGAACCCAATTCGCGATTAAAAGGAGCGGCCTATGTCCGACCTCGCCAACCAGGAATGCGTCCCCTGCAAGGGCGGCGTGCCCCCGATGCAGCCCGATGCCATCCGCGCCATGCTCGCCCAGCTCGATGGCTGGGCCGCCGAGAACAACCACCACCTCGTGCGCTCGTTCCCCTTTCCGAACTTCGTCACGGCCCTGGCATTCGTCAACCGCGTCGGTGAGCTGGCCGAGCAGCAGGGCCACCATCCCGACATCTACCTCGCGTGGGGCATGGTCCGCATCACGATCTGGACCCACAAGATCGACGGCCTCACCGAAAGCGATTTCATCCTCGCCGCCAAGATTGACAAACTGCCCCGATAACGCCCCCAAAGAGCCGATTGCGCAAGCAATCGTTGCCTCCAGTGCCGCCCGCCCCGAACCGATGCTATAGTGAATCAGGAATCACTCGTTTTCGGTCGTTCCCGACGGGAGGCGTGCCGTGTCGAAACTGAACACTGCAAACGTGCGGACCCGCAGCACCACCACCCGCACCGCACGAATGGCCGCTTCCTTTGCCGCGCTCGCATGGGTCGTCGCCCTCTCCGGCTGTGGTGCTTTCGACGGCTTCGGCTACGCCTCGCCCCCCGGCTCGATCAACTTCGCCCAGGCCCCGCGCGCTCCGGGCAGCGGAGATCCGTTCCTGAATTCCGCCGGATCGGGCAACTCGCAGAATCCAATCTTCTTCCCCGGCACAGGCAGTACCTTCAACAACCCCACCAACAACCCGCCGACCAACGAACCCACCGATTCCTCTCCTAGCAACCCCAGCACCAGCCCGGGCGGCACCTCGGGCACGGGCGGCGGCGGCTGATCGCATGCGAACGTGCCATCCGCGCACGCCGAGTCCTCCTGCCCTACAATTCATTTTCCATCACGCAACACGTCGCGTGATCGACCAATCGCCGCGCTGCATCGCCGTCCGCACAACGGATGGCATCGCCGCGGCCTTCGGTGGCCATGCTCCTTAAAGGACGAAACCAACACACCAACATGTCACGCGAACGCATCCAAAAAATTCTCGCCGCCGCCGGATTCGGCTCACGCCGAAGCTGCGAGCAACTCGTCCTCGACGGCCGCGTCAGCCTCAACGGGCAGACGCTCCACGAACTCCCCGCCCTCGCGGACCCCGCCATCGATCGCATCGTCGTGGATGGCAAGCCCGTCCAATCCGAGCAAGCCGTCTATTACATCCTGAACAAGCCCCCCGGCGTCTTCTGCACCAACAACGACCCATCCGGCCGCACCCGCGCCTGCGACCTCCTGCAGGGCGTGCGCGAGCGCATCTTTCCCGTCGGCCGGCTTGATGCCGATTCGATGGGCCTGCTCATCATGACCAACGACGGCGCTCTGGCACAAAGACTCACCCACCCGCGCTACGGCGTCCCCAAGACCTACCGCGCCGAGATCGCCGGCGTCCCCACCGAGGCCGACATCCAGAAACTGCGAACCGGCGTCTGGCTCTCCGAGGGCAAGACCGCCCCCGCACAGGTCCGCGTCGTCCACCGCCAGCGCGACCACGCCATCCTCGAAATCACGCTCCGCGAAGGCCGCAACCGCGAAATCCGCCGCATGCTCGCCAAGCTCGGCCACAACGTCCGCCGCCTCGTGCGAATCTGCGTCGGCAAGCTCTCCATCCACAAGCTCGGCGTCGGCGCCTACCGAAAATTGACACCCGACGAAATAAAGTACCTCCGCGCCCTCGCGGACAAAGTCCCCGATCACGCGGCGCACGAACAAGCCGTCCCGCGCCGCAGGCCGTCACGAGGCCTTCGCACCGGCCCCTCACGACGCTCCAACTCCGATTCGACGCGCGGCCCGCGATCCGACACAACGCGCGCGGCCCGATCCGACCTTCCACGCGGCCCGCGAAACGTGTTTGATAACTCGTCTGGTCGCCCCAATTCTCGCCGCGGCGCCGGCAAGAACTCCGCCGCAAATCGCAACACGTCGCGCCGTGAAGGCCCGAAGCCTCGCCCCGCTCCGCGCAAACGCCGAATCATCGGCCCGGCTTGATCCCCAAGACCGCCCCCGAGCCTTAAAGCGCCTAACAGAAAGGGTGGTACGGGCGTCCCGCCCGTCCAATCACCGTGGACCGATTTCATTGTATTAGGTACTCTTCGTTTCGACTTCTTGACGTTTTGACTTCTCGACGTTTCTCACCCCGCCGTCGCAACCGCGCCACCCTCGCCCGGCCGGATCAACCGTCCAGTCAACTCTCCCACGCTCGACAGGCCCCGCCGCGCCAGGTACGCGCTCAACCCATCCGCGATCTGCAACGGCGTCGTCGGATCGACATACAGCGCCGTCCCCACCGCCACCGCCGTCGCACCCGCCAGCAGAAACTCCACCGCATCCTCCCACCGGCTGATTCCCCCCAATCCGATGATCGGCACGCCCCGCTCCCGCGCCACCTCCCGATACACCCGATGCACCAGGTGCACCGCCAGCGGCTTGATCGCCGGGCCCGACAACCCCCCCGACCCGTTCGCCAGCTTCGGCCGCCACGACTCAATGTCCACCGACATCCCGACAAACGTATTCACCAGCGACAACGCATCCGCCCCGCCCTCCACGGCCGCTCGCGCCGTCGCCGCGATGTCCGTCACGTTCGGCGACAGCTTCACGATCAACGCCCCCCGCGTCACCACCGGCCGCACCGCGCTCACCAGTTCGCGCAGCAACCCCGCATCCGTCCCGAACATCAACCCGTCCGAAACATTCGGGCACGACACATTCAACTCAAATCCCGCCAGCGCCCGCTCCCCATCCAACCGACGGCAGATCGTCACGTACTCCTCGATGCTGTGACCCGCCACATTCACGAACACCGCCGTCCCCATCGTCGCGATGTACGGCAACTTGTCCCGCGCGAACGCCTCCAGACCGACATTCGCCAGGCCGATCGCGTTCAGCATTCCCCCGCTCGTCTCCGCGATACGCTGCGGCGCGTTGCCCTTGCGCGGCTGCGCCGTCACGCTCTTCGTAATGAACCCGCCCAGTCGTGACAAGTCCACATACGGCGCATACTCCTCGCCATAACCGCACGTCCCCGACGCCGTCAGCACCGGGTTCTTCAACTCAACCGGACCGATCCGCACAGACATGTCTGGATTCTGCGTCACATTCGCCGCCTTGCATGGATCACGGATAATCCAACGGGGGCCAACTCCCCGTCTCGCGTCGCCGTAGACTACGTCTCATCGCATCGCTCCGCCATCGAACCTTCCGAAAACCAACCGTCCACCCGCGAATTCGCCCTTGCGACTTTCTTATCTGACCATCCCCTTTCAAACTAAGCACCGCCTCCCGGACCGCCGATAAACCCCACGAAACTCTCAACGATCCTTGAGGTGCGACGAACGGTGGACGCGACGCTCAACATCGACCAACTCGTACTCGCCAGCCGCGACATCGCCGCGGACAAGGCGATCGTCGACGCGCTACCGCATGTCTCCGAAGGTCGGCAACGAAATCTCCTGCGCATCCTCTTCTCGCATGTAACCGACGAGGGCTTGGAAGCCGTCCCTGCGCTCTACCACCACCTCGGCAAGGCGGCCCAATCCGATGTCATCGCGAACGCTGCACATCTCTTCGGCGCCCTGCGCGCCACGTCGCGCCACTCGGATACCCAGACGCGACTGAACAGCGTCCAGATCATCCAACGCAGCCTCAACCCACGACTTGCCTATCTCGCGGCTATTGCCCTCAACGATGGCGCCGCCCAGGTCCGCGCCGAAGCTGCCGCCACCATTCGCCATCTCACCATGCACCACTGGCGAACCCACACCGAAACAAGACAGGTGCTGCAAGACCTCTCGTCCGACGCGCCCGGTCCCGATGCTGCCGCCGATCGCAACCTCGCCCATGCCATCGTTCAAACGCTCCAGTTGATCCGCGACGAACGCGGCCACTTGCTCGAAGCCCTCCGCGACGCCGTCGGAAACTTCGACACCCACCATCGCACCGAGGTCCTCCAGGCCGCCATGCTCCTCGCCGAAGAACTCGAACCAAGTCTCTTCCACCCCAACACCCTCAAGCGCGGCAAGATCACCCAGGCCATGATGGAGCTGTTCACCGACCAGGTCACGCCCGAACTTGCTCCATTTGTCTACATCGCACTCTGCCACCCCGAACCACGCCGCCGCGTCCTCGCCGCGCTCGCCGCCACCCGAAGCGATGAATTCTTCGTCGGCATGATCCGTTGCCACTGGCTCGCGCGCGAACCGCGAATCCGCCGAGGACTCGCCTGCATTCGATCACTCGCCTGGCTTGCCGACCCGATGCACGCCGCCTTCTCCTTGCCGGCCGATGCCGCCGCCCTCGCGCCGGGATGGCTCGTCACACTGGGAATCCCCACCGACCAGAAGATCGCGCTCCTCCGACAGTTCACGCTCATTGACAACGCCGCCGCCAACAAGGCCGCCGTCTGGGCGCTCGTTCAGCTCAACGTACCCGCTTCAACGCTGGCCCTTCGCGAAATCCTGGATCACGAAGAACCGGCCCTGCGCCGAATCGCGGAGTTCGAACTCAAACACCGCCGCCGCATCGAAGGCCGCCTCGTGCCCACACGCCTCAACCGGCCCGAAGCCTGGGCGCGCATGCTCCACCGCGCCGCCATCGACGAGGAATTCGAAAGCCTCTGGAATCGCTATGATCAACTCGACCCGCGCGAGGCCGGTGCAGCCGGGCCCTGTGCCCTGCGATACATCTCCGGTTTCGCAACACAAGTCCAGGTCCGCCTCGTCAGCAATCAGGCCGCCGATCGCCTCCGCGCCGTGCGACTGATCATCGCCCTCAACGTCGCCTCCGAATTCGCCCGCACGCTCTTCAATCTGGCCAACGACCCGGACGCCGAAGTCCGCGCCGCCACCCTCGAGGCCGTCGCGCGCGTGCACGACGAAACCGCCCGCCGCATCCTCGAACGCGCCCTCGCCGACGACAACCCGCTCGTCCAGACCGCCGCCATCGATGCCCTCGACCAGATCAACGACCGCCGCCGTGCCGATCTCGTCGCGCCTCACTGCGACAGCCTGCACGCCCCCGTCCGAGCCGCGGCCGTCCGCGTTCTGCTTCGCCTCCATAAGCCGGACGGCGCCAACGAATTGCTCCGCATGCTCGGCGACCCGCGGCCCGACCACCGCTGTCACGCGCTCTGGATCATCGACCTGCTGAAACTCACGCCCCTCCGCGCGAGAGTGTCGGAAATGTGTCACAACGACCCCGACTCTCGAATCGAGCGCATCGCCCACCACATCGCGCGCCGTTTGCTCAAGGTCTCCCCGGCGCCCGGACACGCCCCTGCCACCCAGCTCGCCGCACACGCTAAAGAGCCCAACGAGGCCAACCCATGAACTTCATGATGCTCCAGGTTCTGTCAGCCTCCCTCCTCGCCCAGCGCGCCTACCCCGAACGCACGCTCCGGCTTCAGGAGGCCTTTCGCGGCTACCGCGAGGCCCCGCAGGATTCCGTTTTCTCATCCGTCGGCAATCTGCTTCTGATCCTCGGAATTGTGCTCGCCGCCCTGATTCTCGTCGCCAAGATCATCAAGCGAAACAGCCGGCCCGTCGCCGCACGCAACCCCCGCCGATTCTTCTCCTCCATGTTGCGCCGACTGGGCGCGAGCTACACCGACCGGCTCCTCATGCACCAGGCGGCCCACCATGCCCAACTCGCACAACCCGCCATGCTGCTGCTCTCGCCGGAATTGTTTCAGCGCTATGCCCTCGACTGGGCCGACCAACTCCGCTTCGGCTTCTTCCGTCGCCGAGTCCGCGCCCGTTTCGAAGCCATCGCCGACCGCGCCTTCGCCCCCGCGAACTAGCCCAATCCCTCCCCGCCGCGCCTCCCGTACGACTCTTCAACGCTTCAACTCTTGGAACCCCTTCATCCCTTGAACCTTTGAACCCTTGAACCCTTGAACCTTTGAACCCTTGAACCTCCCGATATTCCCCACTCACGCCCCCGCATACTCCGCGTACGTCTTCGCCGTCTCATACACCCGCACACGCAGCAGCCGCGCCGGCTTCAGCGGTCCCTCCAGCAGCCCCCAGATCACCCGCGCGATGTTCTCCACCGAAGGGTTGATTCCCGCGAACTCCGCCACGTCGCTGTTCAGATGCTTGTGGTCCAGTCGATCGATCACCTCGCGCTTCACCACCGACTCAAAGTGCGGCAGCTCCACCACCGTGCCCCGTTCGGCGGTCAACTCTCCGCCCACCGTCACGCGCACTTCATAATTGTGCCCGTGCCCGTTCGGGTTATTGCATTTGCCGAACACGCGACGATTCGCCTCGTCCGACAGCGCCGGCACATGCAGCCGATGCGACGCGGAAAACTCAAAACTCTGCGTCAGCTCCACCATGCCCGCTCGCCTCCCGTCGATCCGACTCGACAAATACGGCGTCGCCGCCAGCGTCAGCGACTCCAACTGACTCCCCTTCGGCATTCGCCCGGCCACCTCCGCGAAGATATCCGCCAGCAGCCGCTCGATCGTCAGCGACACCCCGCGCACCGCCAGCGCCCGCGCCGCCGCAGGAATCGCATACCGCCGCAGCAATTCATCCAGCACCTGAATATTGACAAGATACCCCGTTGTCGCATCCGGCTCGCCGCTCACCACGATCCGAAGCATCAGGTACGGCGCCACCCCCACCGCCGAAGGCCACCCCCCCCACGAATTCGTCACCGGCAGCGCGCCCTCGAACCCGCTCGCCCCGTGCGCGGCACGAGCCCAGTCGCGATCGATCGAAAACCGAATCTCCCGCATCAGTTGAATCGTGCCCGAAACACCGACCGGCGAATGTGAACTGGACGATGACATCACTGCGGATTGTATGGACCCCATCCGGCCGATGCCATCGACGCTCAATTCACGGGCCTGCATCCCTCTGACGAAGCTCCGCCCGAACCTTCATCAGGATCTTCCCGAGGTGATTCGCCCCGCGGCCCTCGCAGACACCCCAGAACTCATCGCCCCAGTCGTTGCCCTCGACCAGCTCGGCCTCCCCCGTCGCCAGCAACTTCGCGCCGAGGACTGCATAATTTATAAACTTGTCGCGCACACAGCGCTCCATCACATCGAGCTTCACCCGATCCCAGTCAGCCCGATAGGTCAGCGCCCGGCCGGCGCGCTTCGCTTCCGATGGCGTCGGCAACGCCGCGATGCGCGCGCGCGCCTCCGCATCCAGCGTCTTGGCCGCCTGATACGCGTGCTCCACCGACGGATAGCGATGACCCTCGAAGGTCACCTCCGCCGGCCAGAAATTTGACAGATAGCGATACTCTCCGGAAAACGACGCGATCCGCCCCGGCGCGACCTGACCCGTCCGTGGGCCGTCGCGTTGCCCACCGCTCAATGACGGATCCGCCGATCCCGAGCACCCGGTGATGCCCGCGCCGACCGCCAGAATCACGCTGCCGAAGCAGACTACGAAAAACCGCATGGTGAATTCAATCCGGCCCGCACAGAACGTGCCCGCCGAGACCGGCCTATTTCCTGGGATAATCCCGCGGATCCATCCCCTGTCGAATCATCTCCATTCGCTCGCGATGCTTGTGGCTCATGCTCACGATCTGCCGGACAATCCCGCCCGCCAGCACGATCACCGCAATCCACGCATACCAGGGCATCGCATTCAGTATCTGCTGAATCCCATTCATGCTCGCACACTCCTCTCGCGGGTGAATTCCTCACCCGACCGACGTATTGTGCGGTCACCGGCCATTATTTCCACCCCCGGCCCATCACTCCGGAATCGGAGCCGCTTCAAAGAACGGATACACCCGATACATCAATTCGTAAATCACCGCCCGCTCATCCGCATACTCAAAGCTTACCGACAAACTGTTCAACTGGCTCAACCCGTCAGGGATGAAATTGTCCAGCGCCCCGCGAACATGATCGATCAATTCCAGCCCGCCTGGCGTCGATCCATCCCCGACGCGAGGATCCGACCCCACCCGCAACGTCCGCGCGGCAACGAGTACCGAATACACCGGCCCGATCCGCAGGATGTTCGTCTCCGGCGCCGTCGGCTCGAACGTGAAGCCCACGTAAGCGCCGGGAAGCGCCTCGCGAAGCAGCGCCTCACGCAGCGCCGGCCGCGCGCCCCCGCTCACGCCACGCACCGTCCTGAAAATCGTTACACCCGCAACCTTAATCGATTGCAACTCACTGACAATCGCCGTCTCCCAATCTCCCAGCCGCGACATGAACCACCCCCGTCATTCACAGCCCGCTCAACGTCTCTCGTGTCATCGCGCGATCCGCCGGCGTCGACTCTCCACTGATTCCCAGCGCCGCATTGCTGCGTAGCGCCAGGCTCGACGGCAACTGAACCAATCCCGACGCCACCCGCGCCAGCCACATCACCGCCTCCTCGCGCCGCCGCACCACATCCCCCGGCACCGGCGGCTTGCGGCTATGCAACCGATACGCCGCAAGATCGAGCACAAAACAGCGCAGCACCGACCCAACCTCCGGCTCTGATGTCAAATCAACCGGCACCGCGTATCGCGCCGCAAGGTAACTGTTCGCCTCGCCTTCCGCCCCCAGTCGCGCTTCGTCCACCCGCGCCGAGTTCGCCGACCCGCTCCCCGCGTCATCCGTCAGTTGCACGTAGGCCGCCGGCCCGATCCATGACTCAATATCGCTGTTTGTAATGTATGCCATTTTGCTTGCACTCCCTGCACCCGGCCAACGTGAACGGCCGGACGGCGCCCGATCTCGCCGACACCGTTCCGGCCGCACGCTCGTCGCCGACACCCCCGCGGCGACGCCCCCTCCGCTCGCTTCCTAATCCTCAAACCTCAAGCTCCAAGCCTCAAGCCTCAAGCCTTCTCTCACACAAAATCCGTCCGCACCGCGTACTGCCAGTAGCCGTAGGTCATGCGATACCGCGCCCGAACGCCGTACAGAAACTTCTCACGGCGAAATGCCTCTTCCGAATCCTCCGACAGCGCGCTGAACTCGATCGGCTCCCGATCCTGGAAAATGAACGGCCGCACCACGCCATCCGTCTTCAACAGGTACCACTTCGACAGATCCGTCAGCCACGGCATCGAGACGATCTTCGCGATGCCCGCCAGCGCGTTGCTGGTATTATCGACGACCGTCGAATTAATTGCCTCTGTCGCCGTGAACAGCATCGTCGGCGGCACCACGCACACCAGCCCCGTCGTGTCGATCAGCATCGGCTCGCCCTGGTCATCCTTGAACGCCAGCATCGCGCCGATCGCGACCTTCAGCGCCTCCTTGAACTCCGCGACCGTCGGCGCGTCCTCGCTCGACGCCGACGCCGTCAACAGATTGTCCTGGCTGCCCGAATCGCCCGACGCGTGCGCATCGTTGAAGAAGCTCACGCCGTCGTAGCTGTTGTTGCCGCTCGTTTCGCCGCCGATCAGCAACTGCGCGATCAGGTAATCCTTGTGCGTCGCCGCGCGCTGCGCCAGCTCCGCCACGCGCAGTCGAATCTGGCCCGTCTGATCGTCCGCGATCTCGTCGCGATCCACCTCGATCGTCGCCTCGTATTTCAGGTTCGACACCGAGTAACTCTCGCTCCGCAGCCCCTGCGTCAGTCGGCCGCTGCCCCACTCGCGCAGCTTCGGAACCGTCCCCAGCCACCGATAGGTCTCGTGATCGCTCGTCGACACGATGCGCGTCGACAGCTCACCGAAATGCGTTCGCGTCGCGCCAAACCGATTGAAAAACCCGCTCCGCAATCCCTTCGTCAACAACCCCGTATTGATCACCGCCATGATTCACACCCCGTTCTCAGCCGCGTACCCGTTCCCTATTCCCCGTTCCCTGTTCCCTCTTCTCCCCGCTCACGGCAGCTCGATAAACCGCAGCGTCAGCACGCCGCCCACGCCCGCCGTCGTCGTCGCCTGCCCAACCTTCGCCCAGATCCGCTGGTTCTTCGCCACGTCGCGCGTCTCCAGCGTCAGCACCGTCGGCGTGTTGGCCGACAGCGTCGTCAGGTTGAACGCGTCGATCACCTCGTCCGGATCGCTGTTGTCCGTGCCCACGTCCAGCGCCCCCGCGCCAGGCACCGTGTTGAAACTCACCTGCCCCGTCAGGATGCGAATCGCCCGCTGCGTAATCATCACCGGATTCACCGTCGCGCCCGACAGCGAACTCGCCAGCGGAATGCTGATCAGTTGCTCCACGCGCGATCCCCCCAGCGGGTCGATCCGCACGATCCCCTTCCCCGACGACACCATCGACACCAGCGCCCCGCAGTAACTCCCGCCCGTCAGCGGATTCACCGTCGTCGCCTCGTTGTCCTGCGCGTACACCGTCGCGCCGGCCAGCGCGGCCGCCACACCGGCCACCGGCAGCACAAAATCGCCTTGCGTATACACGCGAACCGTTCGCGCGCCGCCCGTGCCGCCGCTGTTGTCCACCTCTTCGTACGCCACCCCCGCGAACGAATCCCCCGCCACGAGGTTGCGAACGTGCCCCGTTGTCCGGTCGATTCCCAGCAATGCTCCCTTCCAGACATGCGCCGACGCCGCCACCGCGTAACTCCGCAGTTCCTGATCCACGTACCGACTTAACTCCCGATTCGCCGTAATCGCCATGTATCATCCCTCCTCTTCCATTTGTTTCCCTTGCGCGACTCATCCCCGACACAAGCCTGCTTGTTGCAAATTGCTGCATGTCAACTTGAGAAAGAAGCAAGGGCGATTCCGGCCATACGCTCGCACGATCTCGGATGCCCCTTTTCTGCATTCTTCATTCTCAATTCTTCATTCGAACGAAGTCCGCCACATACGCCTCCTCACTGCACAGCCGCTCGAGGAACGACCGATTCGCTCGATACTCCGCCCGCGCCGACGCCTCAATCGCCGACGGCCGTCCGGGTGCCACGATTGCGGCAGCGACTTGAGCCGTTGCAAACCGCCCCATCGGCACAACGACCGGCGCCGAATCCGCCCACTTCTTGAACTCCTCCGGATCGCGTAAAGCCAGCTCAAACGCCCACGACTGTTGCGACGGCGCGAGCTTTCCCGACGACGCCGCCTCGGCCACCAGCGACGCCGCCATGCGCCGCGCCTCCACGTCCTCCAGCTGCGCGATCCGATCCGCCGCCGCGATCAACATCACGTCCTGCGTCGCCGACTCGTCCAGCACTAGCAATCGCCGCAGCCGTTCCCCCGCATCGCCCGTTGACGTCGCAACGCCTCCACCATTCACCACCGGCTGCATGCCGATGATCGCCGGCTTGTTCGTCAGCGCCGCCGAGTGCAGGCCGACCAGCCGCCGGTCGCTTCGTCGCACCAGGGCCACCGGAGACACATAGCGATATTGCCGACTCGCCAGCTTGGCCGCCGCGTCAGGAGTCCACTGCACTTCGGCCCACAGACCGGCCGCGCGGCCGTCGCTTGCGTCCTCCGGCCGCACCAGCTTCAACGCCTTGATCCACCCCGCCGCCGGCGCGAGACCGTCCGGCGAACTGTACGCCCCGCCCAGCGTCTGATGCTCGTAATCAATGGGCACGTCCGTCCCGTGCGCCGAGAATGCCTCCATCGTGGCACGCGCCGATTCCTCGTCCAGCACAAAATCCCCCGCCGTACTCCGAACCTGGCCCCACGGCGCGATCAGCACCTCCCCCGGCGGCTCGCCCTGGCCGATCCCCGCCGACTCCATCACCACCTCGCTCACGCCGCCGCGCTCCGCCGCCGCCACGCCTTCCGTCAATTCGACATCTGTCGCCATTTCACCGATCCTCCTTCACCTTGCCCGATCACCCGCTCCCTGAACGGCCCGCCGCCTTTCCGACGCCGGCCTCATTCACTCTTGCCCAATGCTCCCCGCATCCGGGGCCCCGCCGCTCACTTCACCCGCCAGCACCGGCTCCCCCTCCGATGCGACCGGAACCCCCAGCGCCTGGTGCGCCCACATCGCCGGGACTCGCGCCCCCAGCCGGTTCACCGCGATGTCCAGCACCTCCGCCAGCCGCCGCGGATCGCGCCGACCCTCCACGTGCCGCCCGAAGTACGGAACCGCTGCGCCCGCACCGAATTCCATCCGCACCAGCGGCCCCAGCAGGTCGCGCCGCAGCGTTTGCGCTTCTCGACGGATGTCGTCATCACGCAGATCACGCCGAACGTTGTCGTGCACCTTCGCCGCCCCCGCGCTCGCCAGCATGCGCGCCGTGTCCGTCGTCAGCGTCTGACCCAGCCACGCCTTGCTGATCTCGCGATCGAAATACAGGCACAGATTCTCAAACAGATTCACCTCGCCCGGCACCCGCGATTGAACAATCTCGAGTTGGATGGCTTTTGAGAACACACCCGTCGCGTCCGCGCCGAGCTGCTTCAGCATCGTCAGCATCTCGCGCTTCTCATCCGCCGTGGCACCTGGCTCGTATCGCGCGATCCGCACCGGCATCCCGAACGCCTCCGCGAAGATCAGCCAGTCCTTGATCGCGAACCGCTTCGCCAGGTACGCAAGCCCCGTCACCCGCGCCAGCCCGCCACGCAACGGATGACCGCTCGCCGAATGCGGAGCATGGACGACAAACTTGTTCGGCGGCAACGCCTCACCGCGATACTTCTCCGCTTCCGTCAGCACGCGAAGCTCGCCCGACTCGCCCAGCGCCAGCCGATCAAACGCCACCGGCACGATCTCCACCGGCCGCACACCGCTCCCGTCGGCCTGCCACACGATCTCCGCGACCGCCAACCCGCGACCCGTTGCGAGCGACAGGTGCGCCAGCGTCTCTTCGAATCCTGGCAAATCACGAAGCACGGCCTCACAGTACGCCGCGGTTTCCTCCGCCATCGCGCCGCCCCCGGTCGATCCCATCGTCGCGCGGTCCGCTTTCCGCGCCGGGTCCACGCCCGGCGGTGTGGCCGTCACCCGCCACGGCAACCCGGTCACCGCCAGCCGCCGCGTGCTGGCGACGCTAAACAGATGCGCGTCTTTTTCTTCCATCTGCTCCGACAGCGCCAGCTGCGCGACCAGATCCCCCGCGTCCGCCTCGCGAAAAATCGCCAGCAGTCGTTGCGGCGTCAGGCCGTCCGCCGGATACGTTCGATTTCCCCAGTCTCCGCCGCGGCTCACCATCACGCCGCCCGTCGGCCGCCCTGCCGCGCCCCGCACCGCGTTCACAATTCGATCCAGAATTCGCATGGAGTTCTCCCGTCCCCGGGCCGTGTTGGGCGATGCCCGCCCTGCGGACCCTTGTTCCCTGTCCCGCTCGTGACTTCGTTTCGACTTTCTGACTCCAAGCTGTTTCAAAACCCCCTCTCCCTTCCAGGGAGAGGGTTGGGGTGAGAGTGCAACGTTCTGTTTTAGCCGCTTCCCCCCTCACCCGACCTCTCCCCCAAGGAGGAGAGAGGATTTGAAACCAGTACTCGTTGACGTATTCGACGTTTCGACATTTCGACGCTTCGACGTTTTTCTACCAGACGCCCTCGCGCGCGAACCGCGCCGCGCCGCCCGTCAGGAATTCCCCGTCGCCGACCCCGACGTGCCGCGCCGCCGCATGCGCCGCCAGCGCCGCCGCCCAGAAGCGATCGGCATGACCGCCTGCCGACCGGTCCGCCTCATATCGAACGTGCCCGCTTCGTGACACCGCTCGCGTCACCGAATGCCAGTCCCGCTCGATCGCGTCATCCACCGGAATTCGAATCCGGCCTGTCTCCGCCAGCATTCGCAACCGCCCCGCCAGTTCCGCCTTTAATCCCACCGTGAACGTCAGGCCCTCGACGCGATAGCTCCCGAACTGCCGCCCCAGTCGCTCCGCCAGTTGCATGCCCATACCCGTCGCATCGATGCAACATCGCCGGACGCTTCGATGACCCAGCACCTCGCCGATGACCCGCTCCTGTTCCTCGAACGATGCGCCCTCCATCACCAGCACGCCCCGCGACTCCAACAAGTCGCCCCCGCGCTCCACGATCCACACCGCCGTGACATCGCGCACGCGCCCGACATCCACCCCGATGTACACATCCGCCCCCACCCGCTGCATCGCCTCCCAATCGACAGACGTCGACAACCGCACGTCCTGACACCGGCGAATCAATTCATACGGCATGAAACTCGTCGCTTCGTCCACGAACTCGCAGCACATCTCCTGCCGCCAGATCACCTCATCGCCGATCGCCTCGCGCAGCTCCGTCGCATCCGCCTCCAGCCCCTCCGCGATCGCCTGCTCCAGCGTCACGGTCGTTCGCTCGAATTTCGCGTTGTCGCGCAGCCGCGCGAACAGGTTCTTCACCCCGCGCGGCGTCGAACACACATCCAGTTCGCCGCGCCCGCGCAGCACCGACGGATACAGCGCCGCCCAAACGGCCTCGTCCTCCTGGTGCATCGCGAACTCGTCGAGAAACACATCCCCCGTGAAGCCCCGCGCCGTCAGCGGATTGGCCGGCAACCCGATGATCCGCACGCCCCCGGGCAGGCGAATCTCAAGCTGGCGATACGACGTGTTGTGAAGGTAGCCGTCGCCGCGAAACTCCGCCGCGATCTTCAGCGCCTGGCAATGCTGGTACGCCTTCTCCATCACCTCGCGGCTCTGCCGTTCGCCTGCGGAGAGGAAGATTTGCGTGCGCCGGCGCTGCAAGCCGCGCACGAGTCGCCGAAGACTGAACGTGAAACTCTTGCCCGTCTGCCGCGCCCAGCAGTTCCAGGTGAACCGCGCGGTGCGCTCCACCGCACGCCGCTGATATCCCGGCAACGAAATTGCAGGACTGTTCATCTTCCCATTCGCGTTTCCAGTGGAAGCCCCACCATCCTTCGACGGCCATTCTGCCGGGATACGTGCCCGGCATTTGCTCCTGACACTCGTCACTTCACCGGCCGCATCAAGGCACACCCCGCGCGACCCGCCAAGGTGCAGGAAAGAACGGCCGAACGCTGCCCTCGTTCAGAGATTCATCCTTGCTCGGCGATTCACGCGTCATCGCCCGGTCGCCGGGGATCTTTGCGACCCTCAACCGCGGCAAGCCCCGTCTCGCCTTGCCCCGCCACGGAAACATTTGCAAAACTCCGTGAGCGCGGCCCCTGGATTTGTGGTTAGTACCCATGGCGAGGTAAACGGCGCTCGGGCCGGGTAGCCCCGATGTGCCACAGCCCTCTTCCGGTCTCGGCCGGAAGGGAACAGTTACCGGTGCTCCATGGCTCCAACGCATGGATACGGCGGCCACCATGACAACGGCGGGGACGCCCCCCCGGAGGACGTGCCGCGCGCGCCCACCCTCCCTCCGCAGTCGAATGCCCGCTGCCGCGTCGCATCAAGGCTCGAGCGACTGGTTCGATTGGCAAGCGTTCTGGAATCGGGACTAATTCAACCATCGGAGCAGATCGCACGGGGGCTGGGCGTGAGTCGCCGCACGTTATTTCGTGACCTCGCGGAACTGCGGCGCATCGCGCCGATGATTGAATCGCTTTCGAGCCAGTCCCTTGTGCCCGACGGGCCATCGCTTGATCGAATCGCCGGGGCCCTTTCCAGAGATGAGGCGATTGCCTTTATCAAACTGGGCGACAAAGTAGCCATGGAGCTCCATCCCTCGAACGATCCGCTTTCGAAGGCCATCGTCAAGATCGCGAAATGTCTGCGCAATGAACTTGACACCGCGCCATCCACCCGGACCAGCTGACTCCTTTCCCCATTTTCCGGCTGCACAAGAAAAGAAGTCATTTCAGCGCATCACGCGCGAGCGCCCCGCCGCGATTCACGGTTAGTACGGTCCGGAGTGTACGTGCTCCCGCCAGAGAATCATCGCGGTGTTCTTTCTTCTCGCGCAGCGAGGACTTGACGATGGTTCTTGCCAACACGTGCCGGTGCGCCACGTCACTCCTGCACGAGGAGTCACACCATGCAGCCCAAAATGTACGTGTGGGGAATCGTCACCCTTGCGCCCCTCATGGGACTAACCACGCCGCCGGAGCCGCTTTCGGCCATGGAAATTACTATTGTCTACCTCATTCGCGACGTGCCAGGTGATCCGCAGAGCGCGGTCACCCTTTCGGTTGGAATTCATCTCACGCAATTGGACGTGGTGGACGGCGTTGCGCTCTGGCGGCCGGATTGGATGAATTTCACACGCTACGACGAGGCGGGACAGGCCATCGAGACTTATTTCGATCCGAATCCGGCGTTCCTGACCCTCGACGGCCTCTGGCCGGTTGAGCACATCGATCCCGACCAGCCCCGGCGAGAAGAGTTCATCCGCCCCCCAGCGATCCAGGGACAGGCGGACCCGGCATCACCGGAAGGAGAGCCATTGGACTACTACCTGGAAGCCGCGGAATTGCAAGGTCAGCCAACGTGGATTCCGTACGCCGTCACGGCAACGCTGGACTATTCCTTCGTGGGATCCATGGAGGAAGGACCGATCGAAGGCGAAGGGGAACCGGTGGAATCACCGGACGGCGACGAAGAACCGCTCTGGGTCGCCGGAACGTGATTCTTTCGCGCGGCGATGCGCATGTTGACAACTTCCTTATGTTGCTCGACGGCGTCCACCAGTTGGGTCACCGCGCGCAACCGACGATCCGCGATCCTGCGGTCAAATGCGTCTTTCAGTCTGGCATCGATTCGGACCAGCAACTCCGCCGCCTGATCGTTCTGCTCCCGCGTCTTCCCCCGCAGCAGGTGCTCGACCATGATGTCCTCCGTGCTGATCAGGTCCAGCAGGAAATCCATCGAGTCGGGATATGCGGCACAGACCTCCGACATGATCGCCTGCACCTTCTCCAGCAAGCGCATCCCTTCGGCCAGCCGGCCGCTCTTCAACAACACGCGGCCGAGAATTTGCTGCGACTTGGCGGCTTCAAACACAATCGGCGCGGCGTCCTCCCCGGGCGGCTGGTCTTTCGTGAGGGTCATGAACAGATCGGCGGACTCCTTCAGTTCCGCTTCGGCAACAGGCCAATCGCTGCGGTTGGCCGCGATTCGGCCGTTGAGGCGCTTTGCGAACGCCAGCATGCGCCGGTACTCCGGCTCTTCGGGATGCGCCTGGGAAAGTTCGTTCGCAATTCGACTCGCCGCCGCCGTGTGCTTGAGACATTCTTCCATTTCACCCGGACGTTTGAGATAATCCAATGCAAGCGAGTGATGTGCCGCATAGAGGAGTCGATTGACGACCGCATCGGGATTGCGTACCTGCTCCCCGAACTCAATCGTCATGCGACAAAGCGCCATGGCCTGATCGACGCGCCCTTCATCCCGCTGCACGCTCGCAAGCCGTGCATAAGCGCCCATCTGCACGCCGACCTGGGCCAGGCGCGCTGCGTTCTCCGCCCGCTGCCAAAGCACCAGAGAGCTGATCAACCCGGCAATGATCAGGACCAGGAACGCCGCCGCCAGCGACAGGTGCACGCGATAGCGGCGTGCCGCCCGGCGAAGCACGTACCAACGGCTGTCGGCGCGGGCCTGTACTATGTCATGAGTCAGGCATCGTCGCAAATCGTCCGCCAGCGCATCGGCGGACTGATAGCGACGCTCGCGCTCCTTGGCGAGGGCCTTCAGAACGACGTGAGAAAGGTCCTGCGGGATCTCGCTGTGAGTCGAGGCAACGTGCTCGGATCGGCCGCGAACATGCGGCTTGATCGGTGTCTGCCGCTCAATCTCTCGTTTGACCTCTTCCGGCGTGCCGGTCACGTCGTAAGGCATGGCGCCGGTCAGCAGGAGATACAAGATCACACCCAGCGAATAAACATCGGTGCGGGAGTCCACCTCGTTCTCGTCCGCGGCCGCCTGCTCCGGACTCAAGAACGCGAGCGTTCCCACCACCTGTCCCGCCGCGGAGAGTGACTGCGCGTTCGCATCGTCGTCGAAGCACTTGGCTAGGCCGAAGTCAAGGATGTGCGGCTCCCCCTCCAGATCCACCAGGATGTTGCTGGGCTTCAGGTCGCGATGAATCACGCCCCGCTGATGCACGCTCGCGACGGCCCGGCACACCTTCTCAACGAGGACGATCACGTCTTCCACGCGCGGGCGATGAAGTAAAATGTAGTCATCGATGGGCAGGCCCTCCACCAGCTCCATCGACAGGTAGGGACGGCCCGCCACCATCCCGCTCTCGAACACCGTAATGACGTGCTGATGGCGCAGGCGCGCCACGATCTCCACTTCCCGTTCGAAGCGCTGACAGCGCCGGGGCGATGCGCTGGCGTCGGCGTGCATCACTTTCAGCGCGACAAGCCGACCCGTCTGCGCCTGCACGGCCCGATACACCACCCCCTGCCCACCGCTTCCCAGCCGTTCTAGGATTTGGTACTGCGGCAGGAACTGATTCAGAAACAGGATCTCGGCCTGTTCCTGCGGCGCGCGGGATCGGTCGTCTGACCCCGCCGGCGGGTCGATCGTCACGTCGCAATCCGATCCGCTTGCCCCCGGCTCGATCAGATCGTGGTTACGCGAGTCAAACATGACCATTGCGTCTCTCCAAGGGGCCCACCCCCGCCATCATGCCGCTTGGCGACCATGATGGGGCACCGGCGCAACCGGCTTCCTGTTGAATCATGCGTCGCTTAAGAACTTGGACGCCGCCCCCAGCTTCTGTTGAAGCTGACGAAGCCCGTGAAACAACAGGCTGTTTACGGACGCCTTGGTTCGGTTCATCGACGCGGCGATCTGATCGCAGGACTGACATTCGATGAACCGCAGAATCAGTGCCTGGCGACGCGCCTCCGGCAGCTCGGCCAATGCAACGCGAATGGTCGTCGATGCCTCGCCCAGCGCAACATGGCTGCTGGGCGTGCGCAACGGACCCGCCACGCGCGCGAACAGATCCACGTAAGACTGCGATCGAACCGCGGCGTCCTCATGGCGCTCCTTGCCGCCGCGCCGCCGGTTCAGGCCCGACTTGATCGCGTTCAACACTTTTGACTGCGCAATGGTCGTGAGCCAGCGATCCAGAGCATCCGGTCGGTCGGCAACAAAATTCTCGCGGTTGCGGAATGCCGCGATCCACACCTCCTGAAGCACATCCTCCACGCCGACTCGACTGCGCAGACGCGGCGGCAGATGCGAAGCAATCAGGGATGAGAGGCGCGGCGCTTGAGCGATCAGCGCATCCCGCAGCTGCTCGGCCGAAACACCCTTCGATACCGCTTGCCTTGCCATTTCGGCCCATTATAACCGCTTCCTGGCGCGTTTAAATCAGAAACAGAGCAGGGTGGGCGCTCGGACCGGCAAGCGGCCTGTACGGAATGGCAGGATAAAACCAAAGCGTCGAATCAGGTGCGAAGCCCGCGCCGCCAGCCAAGCCCGCCTCGCACAGACATCGACAGATGTCTGACTTTACCCTCCTTCTTACCGGAGCAGGTGACGCAACAGGTCGCGACCTGACGGCGGCATGCGCAGCGACCCCTGATGGCGATAAAAAAAACCGCGTTGAAACGCGCCCGAGAGGATTCGAACCTCCGACCTGCGGTTTAGGAAACCGGAAGAAAGATTTATCGACTAACGACTTACACGAGCGCTTACCCTCAATCTTACCGGATTCGCCAGACGACCCGGACCTCGGCCTGATCTGCCGCTCGTGGCCGTCCCTGCCGGAGGCCGTCCGAGCCGGGATCATCGGCATGGTCCGGGCTATCACCGGGTCGAAGGAATAGAACACCGCAAACAGGCAGCGAGACGGCAGCGATGATGGCCGGTCGAGGCGACCGTGGCTTGCGGGCGCTCGAGCTGATGGGAGGGACGCGACGAGGATTTTGTGAAGCCGTTGTGCAAGTCAAGGCAGCAAGGCCGCGGCTTGGTCGATCAGTGATTGCGTGACTTCGCCGGAGTCGATCCAGATGTAGCCGCCGTCTTCGACGAGAACGTGGTCCGGATGAGACTGACTTCTGAAACGCTCATTGGCGGTTTGGAGGTCAGACCGGGCATCTTGAAGCCGTTCCTGTTTTGCAAGTGCCGTGCTGCGGACGGCATACACGATGGGCGACTGGTCACCCAATTCGATCGCCGCGCTGGCGGTTTTCTCCGCCTCGACCCATAGTTCCTTGGCGAGATAACATTGCGCCAGCACGCGCTGCACTCGTGCCTTGTAGATGCCATGATCTGTAAGCGTACCGGTACTTTCGGCGAAGATAAGTGCCTGTTTCAGATCGCGATGCCGCGGCACTTCCAAGTAATATCGCGCACCGAGGATGAGCTTTAGTGCTTGCTGCTTCGAATTATCAGGGACCTTCCTAGTCGCGTCAATCGCCTCACCCTTCTTAAGGCGAATCTGAATAGAAACAAGGTTGAGGTGCGTTTGGGCCTCATCCTTCGCACATCGTTTGGTTCCGGCACTATCTGAATAACAAAGCGATAATGCATGCAGTGTATTGCGTTCCGCGTCAACAAAGTGGCACTCTAATGCATCAACTGTTGCAAGGTTGATGTATAACGGCCAATAGTCAATGTCAACTGAACACGAAAGCCCATCCTGGATAGCCCGGCGAGCTTCATCGAGTCGATTCAGATTACGGAGGAAAATAGCTTGCAAATTCCACATCGCCGGGTGACGTCGTTTGATCTCCAGCGCCTTCAAGTTCCATTCCACTGCATCTTCAAGCAATCGAGTGTCCTTGGGTTCTCCCAAAGCGGTCCATTTGTTCTTATAGATCTGCGCAAACGTGAAATATGCTTCAAATCGACTTGGCCTCAGTTCGATGGCACGATGCAGCATACTGTATGCGATATTCCAATTCTTCGGCTGCTTCGTATCAAGTTTACCGACCTCGCGTATCAGTTCTACATACGATGCATCCTTCGACTCTTCCTCTCGGCTTGCCAGCTCGCGAAGAAGGTGAGTCGTGACGGCGAAAGATGGTATGAGCAAGGCTACCGCCACCACCGCAATCGACAACGCCTTGCGCCGGCGCACAAACTTCACCAACCGCCCCACCGGCCCCGTCGGCTTGGCGACGATCGGCAGATTCTGAATGTATCGCCGCAGGTCGTCGGCGAAGTCGGCGGCCGTCGCGTACCGCTTGTTCGGGTCCTTTTCCAGCGCCTTGAGGCAGATCGTCTGCAACTCCGTCGGCACCGACGGCATGACCTTTCGCGGGAGCGTGGGCTCACGCTGGATGACGTGACTCAAGATCTCCTTCTCATCCTTGCCGGGAAAGACCGGTTGCAGCGTCAGCAATTCGTACAGCGTCGCACCGAGCGAATAGACGTCCGTCCGATGATCGACCGGGATGCGCTTGGCCATCGCCTGCTCGGGGCTCATGTAGCGCAGCGTGCCCATCAGCGAGCCGACGATGGTCTGCGTCCGCTGCGAATCGGTCTTGGCGAGGCCGAAGTCGAGGATCATCAGCCGCCCGTCGTTCGAGAGAATCAGGTTGGCCGGCTTGATGTCGCGATGGATGATGCCGTGCCCATGCGCATAGTGCAGGGCGTCCGCCACATCCGCGATCCACTGGGCCGCCTGACGAAAGTAGTGCTTGCCGCGCGAGCTTGTATCGGTAAGCGATCGGCTCGACGGATCACGCGACTTGCCAGTGCCCGAACCATCGCTGCGATCGCGCTGCGGCGCCCCACGAATGATTTCAGCCAGCGCGGCCGGGGCGGCGGCGGTTGCCTGTTCCGACGCGAACCGCCGGATGAGTGCGGCCAGCGTCTCGCCCTCGATCAACTCCATCGCATAGTAATAGGTGTTGCCGATCTGGCCGAAGTCATAGACCGGCACGATATGGCTGTGATGCAGCTTGCCGGCGGCGCTGGCCTCTCGGCGGAATCGCTCGATAGCTTCGCGGCCATCCGTCCCCGGTGAACCGGGCAGTACCTTGAGCGCGACGCAGCGCGTCAACTCAAGCTGGATTGCCTCGTACACAACACCCATGCCGCCGCGCGCGATCTCGCGATTGATGCGATAGCCGGGGATTCGCAGGCCGATGTCGTGATTGTCGGACTGGCTCGCCGCGTCAGAAGGAGCAACCTGCGCGGCGTGATTCGGCTCGCCGTGTCGCGCTGGCGGCGGCGTGATCCGCGCATGGTCGAGTCGCTCCGCGGCGGCGGTCGTCGTGTTGCTTGCGGAATTAATCCGCCGCAAGTTGGCCGCGACGCGGTCATGGTCGGAGAGAATCGCTATCTTGCGGCTCTGGCAACGCGAGCACGACTCGACGTGGGCGGTCCATCGCGCCGCGAGCTCCACCGGCACATCACCCGTGAGCAGATCGAGCAGATTGGCTTCGGTCAGGCAGTCATCCATGTGATTCGCGCGGCGCTCGCGGGCCTGCCCGCCGAGGTGGGCGAGCCTGTGCGAGGCGAGTGACTGCCATCATACCCGCGCAAGCAGACGTTTGAAAGAATCTCGCCGGGGGCTTCGCAAGCTAAGTAGAACCGAGCAAGCCTTCATGTTGTGTGGCACAGGCTAATAGCCTGTGTCGGATCGGCTATTAGCCTGTCCCACACCTTCGGATTCCTGCACAACAAACGAAACTTTCTGCGGTTCTACTTAGCGCGTACCGGCTCGTACGCGTACCAAACTCCCTCGCAGGCCGGCGACGGGCTAAATTCCGTTCAGAAGCAGCGATACGAATCCTTCGACATCCGCGAGGTCCACCGTCCTGCTCTGGTTCAGATCGGCGTGGTTGATCGGGCAGTCGGGGTAGGCCGCCTCGTAGCCGACCGGATCGGTGATCGCGAGGATAAACGCCACGATGTCGCCGCCATTCACTTCATTGTCGCAGGTCATGTCGCCGATGAGCGCACTGGATAGTTCCGCGCCGTTGAGCAGATCAATCGTCGCCCCGTTGTTCTCAAGCCGCCGGTAGTACACATTGCAGCCATCCAGTACGATCGTGCTGCCGGCCCCGAGGATCAGGCTGTCCACATACAACACTTCGCAGCCGGGACCGGGGACGTTGTCGAAAGAGTTCACGAAATGCACCGTGCGGCCCGGCTCGACGCGCAACTCGCCCATCGCAAAATTGTTGACGAATCCGTTCGGGTTGCTGTCGCCGAAATCAAATCCGGCCAATTCAAACGTCTGCACGCCGATCCCATCCATCGACAGTCGGCCGCTCTCCCACCGGAACGTCATTGGGCTGATGCACTGATTGTTGAAGTGGTGGGCGAGTCGAACAAACGTGCTGCTGCCGATGTTCACATCAACCGTGCCGAGCAGATTCAGATCGCCGCCGATGTCCAGCGTCGAGTCGCCGCCCATCACGAGAATCGGCGGGCTGCAACCCAGCAGGAAGCCCTCGTTACAGTCAAGCGAAACATGGCCGATGATGTCGAGCAGCGCCTCGCCCGATGCCCCGACCTGCCCGCCGCTGTGAACGTTGACGCTGCTTCCGCCGACCGTCGTTGGTCCGTTGCCGGGGATCGAGATCGTGCCGTCGGCCGCGACGTACGCCCCCGCGCCGCCGATGGAGCGGTTGATCTGCACCGTGCCGCCGTTCGAGGCGCGGATCGTCCCGTCACTGAAGGCCGAAAGCGAGCCGGTGATATCGAGCGACTGCTCGGGCGTGTTGGCGTGGATGGTCGCCTGGTTGTTGATCGCCGCCGTGATCTGGCCGTGGCCGGTTACCGGCGTGGTGAGCGTGATGACGTTGACCGGGTCGTTCGACGCGAGGCCGCCGGTGGCGAGCGTGACCGGCATCGTGCCGCCGATTTTCATCGGCGAGCCGGCGATGATCTCGAAGCCGTTGGTGACGTTCATGCTGCCGTCGTTGATGATGCCCAGCGGCGTGACGAACGTGAGGCTGCCGAGATCGACGTTGACAGCCGCGCCGTTCTCCAACGTGAGCGAATTGATGGTCGGGTTGATGTTGACGAGGACGCTGGACGTTGCGCCGGCGACACGCACGTCGTAAGTCTCGCAATCGAAATTGTCGGGGACTTCGGGAGGACTCCAGTTGGCCTCGACGTTCCAGAGACCGCTGCCGCCGTTCCAGTCAATGTTGGTGGTGGAAAATGCGGCGAGACCGCGACGCGGCAGTCCGCCGATGGTAGTGAAGTCGCCACCGGCGTAAATAGTATTGTCGGAAACGAATATTGCTGAGGCTCCTACGTTTGCATTTGGATTCCATGGCAATGCTGTTGCAGTCATTCCTCCAGGAGTAAGTGCCGCTATTCGACTACGCGGTACTCCGCCAATAGTAGTGAAATCTCCGCCCACATATGCTGTTTGAGCGTTGGCGACCACTAGGCCCACACTCGGCGGCTGAGGGTCTGGATTCCAGGGCAATACATTGTTGGTATTTACCGTTGCATCCAAGGCTGCCAAGCCGTTTCGAAACTGACCACCGATAGACGTAAAAGTGCCGCAAGCATACACGACGCCATTGACAGCGGCGAGCGTATTGATGGTCAACCCATTGTTCACACCAGGATTCCAATTAGTTGGCACTCCGGTGAAGGCGTCTATTGCCGCAATTCGAAATCGGTTCATATTGAAGACTTGCAGAAAATCGCCTCCCACATAAACAGTCGATCCGAGAATTGCCATTGCTCGGACGGTATCACTCGCCTGCGGGTTCCAGTCGGTTAACACACCTGTCGTTGTACTGATCGACGCCAAGCGACTCCTTGCTTGGTTGTTGACGGTAATAAAGTAACCTGCGATGTAAACTGTATCTCCGGATATTCTCAACACGTTGACGATGTTGTTGGCGGTTGGGTTCCATCCAGTAGGCAAACCCGTTTCCAAGTCAATTGCCCCAAGATTACTCCTGCCTTGACCTCCAATCGCGTTGAAGTTGCCGCCGACAAAGATTGAACTTGCAGACACATCCACTGATTGAACGACTCCACTAACATTCGGATTCCATTCATTTGCAGCACCTGTTTGGACGTCAATAGCGGCAATGTTCCCTCGTCGAAGACCACCGGCTGAATCAAAGCTGCCAACTGCGCTAACGACACCGTTCCAAGTAGCCAATGCGCTAACTCTATTTGTTGCACTTGGGTTCCACGCCGTCGCGTGATTCATTGTCGCATTGGCATCCAGCGCGGCGATGCGATTCCGCGGTGCACCGCCGATGGACGTAAAATCTCCGCCGACATAGACCGTGCTTCCCGAGGCGGCCAGTGAATAGACGGAGCCTGCCGGAGAGGGATTCGGGAACCACTGGGTTACGTTGTTGGTATTCTGGGTCGCGTCCAGTGCAGCCAGGCCATTGCGCGTTTGACCACCGATTGTCGTGAAGGTGCCGCCCGCGTAGACGATGTTCCCCACGATGTCCAACGCGCGCACCGAGCCGCTCCCCGTGTTCGGGTCCCACGAAGTCGCGTTGCCGGTGTCGAGCAGCGTATTCAGTGCAGCGATTCGATTGCGCGCCGCGCCGCCGATTGATCCCGCGCCACTGAAATCGCCGCCGACGTACAGCGTCGTGCCCGCCAGCTTCATCGCGCGCACCGCACCGTTTGCATTCGGGTTCCATGTCTTGATATATGTCCCTGCCGTCGTCGCGCCGGCGTTCAGCGCGGCGATCCGATTGCGCGATGCGCTGTCAACCATTTGAAACGTCCCGCCGATGTAGACCGTCTGCAAATCCGCCGACACGTCGATGCAGAAGACGGAGCTCGCCGCAGACGACACGTTCGGGTTCCAGTCAAGCAATGCACCGCTCGCCTTGTCGATGGCCGCGAGGCGGTTGCGGGCCTGGCCGCCAATGTTTTGGAACGCGCCGCCGACATAGACCCGGTCGCCGGCGACCTTGATCGCCGTCACTTGCGCGTTGGGGTTGTGCATCCAGAGCGGGTCGACGGAATGATCGGCGCGCACGTGGACCAATCGCGCATGGGCCGCGCCGTTCACGAGCGTGAAGTTGCCGCCGAGATACCAGCCGCCCTCGCCATCCGCCGCGACCGCGTCGACGCTGCCGACCTCCAGTCGCGGGAAGGGCAATTGCGGCCGGCCCGTGCCCACGTCGAGAACGGCCGCGCCGCCCGTCGACGGGCCGACGTAATTGAATGCTCCGCCGATGTAGAGCGTTCCGCAATGCTCGGCCAGCGCGTGCACAGGGCCGTCCGTGACCCAGAACTCCGGCCGTGGGGTGTTGGAGGGTTGGGCGAGCAGAGTCGATGCAAGAAAGAGCCACGCAGCTATCGACAGCCTGTATTGATTCGTCATGTTTTCTCTCACGGCCCAACCTCCCGTGACGCCTTGTTCTTAACTCTAATGTTCGACTACTTGCACGGCAGACACTCCTGATTGTCCAACAGGAGTTCGATCATGGGTTGAATGTCCAAGCCGTTGAATGCGCCGTCGTGGTTGAAATCGCCCAGGCACGGTTGCAGGACATCCAGCGTGGCGGCCGAACTCGTCACCATTCCACAGGTGTTGCCGACAATGCAGTCGTATTGGCCTGCGTGGGCAAACGCGGCAGGGCCGATCGTTAGTTGTGCGGTGTTCGCGCCAGTAATGCCGTTGCCGTTGGAAAGCGGAATTCCGTTGAAACGCCATTGATAGGTCTGGGCGTTGGTGGCGGCGACCTTAAGCCACCGCGACTGCCCGATCCAGGCGAGTTGACTACTTGGTTGAAGTGTGATGGTAGGTGAATTCGCGGACGCGTTGAGTAGCACGGATACCGTTGTGTTTGTCGAACCGTTAGCGACAACAATATCCTTCTTTTGGTCACTGTTCAGGTTTGCCACGACGATGGAAGTCGGCTCCAATCCAACCATGGGAGTACCCGCATTCACAAAAGCGCCGGTGCCTGTTCCTCGAAGCACGCGGACTGAATTGCCGACGTTGTTGGCCACAAGAATGTCTTGAGTCCCATTGTCGTCCACGTCCACGACGGCCATCGCACTGGTATCCCACCCCGGCGCAGAACCTGCGAAATATGCTGCGGTCTCTTTCATCGACCCACCGGCATTCATCCAGACCCTGACGCTATTTCCGTCGGTGTGGGCAAAGATCAAGTCCGAGTATCCGTCACCATTGAGGTCTTCGGCGGCCATGGCCCCTGATCGGCCCGAAGCAACAGTTTGCGCCCCAGCAGAAGACATCCCGCCGAGGCCGTTGCCTAGAAGGATCGTGAAGCTTGTCGTTGGGCTGCAGCAGGTCTCGGGGGCCAGTGTTTGCAGCACGGCGAGGTCCGCCTTGGAATCGTTATTGAAATCGCCTACCGACAGCGCATGGGCCTGGGCCAAGATAGGTGGCTGAACCTGTGGGCTGAAAAAAAGTGTATTGGGGTTGTCATTATTCCCAATTAGGATTGAGACTGTATTGTTATTCTGGTTGGCGTTTCGATTTACCAGGGCGAGGTCGGTGCGGCCATCCTGATTGAAGTCGCCCTTGACGATTGAAGTTGATCCTGACGACGTCGCATAGGGAGGCAAGACAGTAAACGTGCCGTTCCCATTTCCCAAGAGCACAAAGACATTGACTGCATTCATACAGACTACAGCAATATCCGATTTCTCATCGTTGTTAAAATCATCGACAACCAAAGAGGTGGGCATTGTAGACCCCGTGCCAATTGCGTATGTCGCAGCAGAAACAAATCCGCCATTGTTGTTGCCAAGCAGAATGCTGACATTGTGATTGCTAAAGCTTGCAGACGCGAGATCCACGACTCCGTCGCCATTGAAGTCGCCCGCAGCCAGCGCCCGGGGCCGATGTCCGGCGGCAGAATTGGGAGATGTCGACCAATTAAGTTGACATTGAGCATGGACGGAGACCGGCCCAGGACTTGAGGTGCCCAAGAGCGCACTCAAGCCCAACAAGATGCATCGCCGAAGGGGTAATGTGTCGTCAATGCTCCGCGAGTGTGATTTCGCTTGAAACAGTCTCCGTGCCATATCGACTTAGCCTCCGTTTAGCCTGTGTAGTTTGCGTGTGTGCCTACCCTTATATACACAAACAGCTTCAACCTGCCTGCCTGCAGCGAGCGATCGCTTTCATGCAACGCGCCGAATGAGGCTGCAAACTCTGCGCAGCCAATCGCAAAAGACCTCTTGATGATGTCAGGAAGGGCAGCGACCATTGTAACACTTCTTTTTTCCCGGTCAAGGCCCGACGCCTCGTAAGTGTCTGCACCTATTCACAAGTTGCCTGAATCGTGCCGCCCTCGCGACGCATCTGTCGCCGGAGCAAGCCCTTGTGTTCGCCGCCCGGCCAGGCAGGCGGGCGGGACTCCGCCCTTCTGCCGCAGGAATGCGATCACAGGCGAAGTGCCCGTGCCACATGACCTGCTGGAGTGCACCGCCCGCCCTTGCTCCCGGCCCGCGAAGTCGCGAGCCGTTACGATCCGGCCCGCAGCCAAGCCGACGGCGTTCATGCGTTCACGCGCCCGTTCTCATGCGCCGCCAGAGACAAATAGCGTGAATGCGCATACGGCTGACACGCGCGGCGCGACATCACGATTGACTGCGGCGTATGGCGACGGTGAAAGACCATTGGACACGCGACGCGCGCGCCGGCGGCTTCGGCGGTGTGACAAACTGATTGACTAAAAGCACCTAACACAATGAAAGCGGCCCACGGTGATTGGACGGGCGGGACGCCCGTACCGCCCTTTCTGTTAGGCGCTCTTGCAAACTGATTATCTTCGGTTAGGCACGAACCAAGCGGCAGCCCTGCGCGGCGCGCGTTGTGCGAATCGCCGCGCTGCGCCGCTTCCGCCGACGGCTGACGTGTGAACGGCGTGCACGGCGCCGAATCTATCCAGTGCTCGCCGAGTGGCGGTCCGCCTTATGGAACTGTCGCGGCAATTGATGCAAGCAAAGATGCCTTCGATTGATCGTCGTCGCTCGCTGTGCAGCCAGGGTTATGGTTCATGCGGCGGCAACCGCGATTCAGGAATCAATCGGTCGGCCCGGCGCGGCCTCCGCTCGCCCGATTCGGCCAGGAGCGACTGCAACTCCTCGTCAAGCGGCTGGGCGGCCTCCCACGCGGCGCGAAGTTGATCCACGAGCGCGTTGTATTCGAACTTCGCATTTGCATTGGGATTTCGGCCGCCCGGCAGCCCTTTCTTCCTGCGATTGAAGTACCGCGATTGCTGGCGCAATTCCTGTGCCCGAGCGCGACCCTTGTCGAAGCCCGCATTGAAGGCGCGGATCGTCTTACTAAGCCCTTCGATCTGTCTGGACAGTGCCTCCTCGGGCACGCCTGCGACTTTGATCTCGCGGGCGGTCTCGACAAGCTCGCGGGCGCTGGCCGCCCGTGCGTTGAGCGTTGGCCAGTCATTTTTCTGCAAGGCCGAGTTGCACTTCAGAAACTCCGCGTCGATTTCCTTTGCCAAGTCGCGCCCGACGGCGGAGAGCAGTGCAGCCCAGGCCTCCGACGCCACCAGGTCTTCGCTCTGCTTCGGCGCGGTTGCCTTCGATGCCCTTTGCAGAATCCCGGCGCGGCGCCCCAGTGAGCCTGCATCACGCAGCGCCAGCACACCCTTCAGCACCGTATTGGATTGTGCCCGGCGGCCGATGCGAAAGTACGTCATGGCCAGCCCGAGTTTCAGCTCGGCGGACTCCGCGCCGACCGCGCGCTGGCATTCCTTCTCAAGCTCTGCGAGCGAGGCCTCGCCCTGGCCGTTGCGAATCCGACTCATGCAATCTGCGATCAGGGGAGTGGCGAACTCCAGTCCTTCCTGTGCGGTTAGTTGATTGGTCGCCCGTTGGCGCAGCCTCTCTTTCCCGCTCTTGGGAGCGCGGGGACCTGCCTCAAGTGTTGTGGCAAGGCTTGCTGTGACCAGGATCGCGATGAGAAATGTCGCGCGGGCATTCATTGCTGACTTCATAGCGTCTCTCCAACTTCATCACTTCAGAATGAGTTCTCTGTAGCCTTGATTAGCAAGCCCTGTATGTTGCTTGAGTGTCCTCCCACTCTTGCAGCGAGGGGTGAATCACTGAACTCGCCCGTCAGAAGCGACTCGACGAGCGATCGCAGATCGGCATCGCCGCCGCAGGCGTGTGCGAGATACGCCTCACGATCCGCGCCGCTTCGACCGGCCGCGCCGGCGAAAATCTCCTTGATCTTTCTCCAGCGATCGTCGCTCATGCCGATGTTGCCTCTGCTTGCTCCGCTTGCTCGTGCGGGGCTTTCATCCCCTCATAGGGCGCGGGCCGAAATCTCTGACACGCGGATCGCAAGCGAACCGGCTAAATGGTCCCACGGCCAGCGCCGATTGCGGCCCCCTTACCGCGCGCCGGATTCAGCTCCTGGCCGCTGACCACAGACCACTGGCCACTATTCACTGCCCCCCCTACTCGCTCTCCTCAATCTCCTGCATTACCTCTCGCAAGGCCTTGATGATGCGATGTCTCGCCTGATGCACGCTGTCCACCGAAAGGCCCAGCTCCGCCGCGACCTGTTCGGCCGGCTGCTCCTGCAGGACATACCTCTCAAATGCGTGGTAAGTCCGCGCGCGGGTCTCGTCGGCCAGGTAGCGCTCGCGAACGATCTCCTTGGCGCGTTGCAGCTTCTCCGTCTCCCACACGTCGTTCCACGCCGCTTCGACCGCGTGGTCGGCCGGATCAATCGCGTCGAGCGGGCGGCCGTTGAGCTGCATGGTCTTGCCGAATCGGTCGCGCAGGGCACGCCATGTGCAGGTCTTGAGATAGCCGCGGAAGCGTCCTTTGGATGGGTCGTAGGAGAAGCGCGGCTGCGCGGCATAGAAACCGAGCAGGACATCCTGCACGAGATCGCCGACATCGTGCGGCCGCGCGCCCATCTTGCGGGCGAATCCGGCGATCATCGGGGCATAGCGGTGTTCGAATTCGCTCCAGGCCATTTCGCGCGCGGAAGCATCGGACTTGAGTCGCAACAACAGCGACGCGCGGGTGGCATGCGACTCGTGCGAGAAAGTCGGGTCCATCTTCCACCGTCAGGTCAGGGACCGGCCCCGGGCCTAGAGACTTCGCCAAGTGTATCAGATTGACCCAACGGTTGGAAGTGTCGGGAGTCACGGTCCTGACATGCCGGCACTTGGTCAGTCTTTGTCCGGCGAGGCCCGCCGCCGTCGCATCGACCGGCCCGCGATCAAATGTGCCCCCAGGGCGGCCGGCAGTACGGCGGCGATATTCCCACCGAACGCGCCGCAGAATCGCGTGCCCGCGCCGCCGCAATCGGGATGATTGGACGTGTCGCAATTGAAGATCGGCGTGATGCCGGGGCCGCCCCCGCCATTGGTGATGGTCGTTGGAGCGGTCTGTGCAGCGCCGGCCGAGGCGGCGGTGATGACGCGAATGTTGTCGGCGCAGCAGGTGACGCGAAGCGTGACCGAGACAGTTCGCCGGTCGGCGCTCAACGTGACGCTGCTGCCGTCGCCCAACTCGGTGGATTGATGATCCTGTCCGGGCGGATAAGCCGTGGCCGGCAAGCCGATCAGCGCGTTTGTGCCGAGAAGCCCCGCGCCGCCGATGATCAGCCCGAGGATCTCTTCGTCGAACGTGACCGAGCCGGTGGCGCTCCGCGCCTGACCTGTGCCGATCTTGTCGTAGTGGATGTAATAGGTGTTGATGCGCGTGCCGGCGGGAATCGTCGACGGTGAGAGGTTGCGGCCGGACTCATTGGGTGACGTGCCCGGCTGCGAGATGTTCACATTGACAATCTGCGGGAGGACAAGGCCGGATCGCTCGGCGAAGACGAAAATGCTCGCGTCGCTCTCAAGCTCGCCGGTCACCACGCTGCCGGGCGCATCGATCTGCTGCATCGCGCCGCCGACGCCGACAATGCCGGCACGGGCCGTGGCGGACAGGCATGCGGTCGTTGCCAGAGCGATCGCGGCGATGGCAAGGCTCTTGTTCGAGGGACCATGTTGGTGAGTCAGGCTATGTGCGGCGTTCATGAGCAAGCTCCTGTGTGGTGGATAATGGCGGCCGAGTGAACCCGCCCCACGCGGAAATCAGCCGGCCAGGTCCTTCCTTGCCGGCCACGAAGCACACGCCGCAGCCGGACATTGTCCATATAGGAACAACCGCAATCGGTCTGACAGCAGCCCTGGAAGAAATATGCAACGACTTGACGCACAAGAGGTTGCGGCGAGCCACGCCCAGCCCAATACGCTTCAGATCGGCACCAAGATCCGAGTTTCCGGAGGGCGCGGGGTGCCAGGAAGAGGCCTTGGACGCGGGACGGGGCACTAACAATCTTGCTACGTTCTGGCTGGTCCCGATTTCATGGGGAGGTGAGATTAACTTGCGTCATCGCGCTCGACCTGGCCGCCGAATTTCTCGGAGAAGAAGTTGGTTAGGTTCTGGGAGTGTCTCTCTTCAATTTTCGGAATTGAGCATTCCTTAAGTTGCTCGAGTGAGATGGACTTGATTCCCTCGTCTACGCGTGGGCCAGTGTCATGATTCGCAAGGGCCTGTTTGTAAGTCAACTTTCCTTTCGTCGTCGCGCCTTCGGGCGGATAAAGGTAAGCGCTGCGATAGGTTTGCTGTGAACCAACCAAGACCGGCAGCAAGGCCGACCATGCTTCAGGATTGATGCGCAATTTGTACGCCGTCAGGGCGAACTCCGCAAAGAGCAAGTAAAAGGGGCTGTTCGGTCCCCCGTCAGTCACGAAGTAATCCGCGCGCGCCTCGATCGAATTGGATCTGCGGACAATCGTATGCACGCCTCCCGCAAACTCATAGAAGGCCTGCGGAAGTGCCGTCGAAAAAAGACCATCGCGAGTCCACTCGTGTAGCGGAGCTGGATACATGTGCTCCTGCAAGACGGTAAGCATGATCTCCGAGAGGTAGGCGACTTCGCGACGCAGATTCAACGGTGGCTGTAATGAGTTGCTTTCGTAACGACGCGCCGCAAGTCCACCCAAACCCTTGAGCACTGCAAGGGATAGTTGATCCCGGTATGCGACTTCCACGGGGGTGATCGGCTCGCGGCTGTCGATGCGCAACCCCAATCGCCATTCTCGATAAAGCGGTCCTGCCGTGTGAGCATCGAGATACCAGAACATGGTCGCAATCTTGAGTGGTAGTCCCTCCAGGCGCCTGATCGAGCAGATAGGCAGATTGATCAGGAGCAGGCCGCGTGCGGAAGCGCTCGATTTCTTTTCAACAAATGGCGCGTCCTGGGAAATGCCCGGTCGGGTACTCCTGAAGTCATCGGGGACGAGTCCACAAGTGGCCGCAAGGATGGATACCGGCTCGCCGGATCTCGTCTCGATGTCGATGCGGTATTCTCCTGCGACAATCTTCTCGGGCAGGACGAGGCCCGCCCACGATCCGTGGCGCAGCAGAAGCTCCTCGGGCTGCATGCCATTCAGGGAACTAATGCGTGTGATCTGTGGGCCTTCGTAGCAAAAGTGCAAGCCGCGCGAGCCGTCGGGCACGCCGTTTGCACTGATGACAATGGACTGCATACAAGCGCTCCTCGATCAAAATTGAATTTCCCTATCTTGGTGGGGGCGGAGGCGCATGGAAGTTCAAGCGGAAAACGCCATGTTGAGGTAAACGCGACCGGTGTACGTGACATGGTCGTAGTCAACCGTATATACCCAGTTGGAATTGTCCGATCGGCGGCCGGGCCGAATGGATTCATGGCCGCCGTTGGGAAGACTGACCCAGTCACTTGAGCCGGAAACGGGTACAAAGGAGTAGCTGCCGCCGAGAATGGCCGATGCGTCACTGATGCCGCTCGCGGAGGCGCCTGCGCGGTCCGGCTCGTCATACACCTTGGGAACTGCGATTTGAAGCTTCTCCAATGTCGACACATCATTCATGAGCGCCTCGTTGAGCAACTGATCAATTAGATCGCGGACGGTGCGAGGCAGCGTCAAGTAGCTCGAATCAGTGCACTGAATGACCAGTGTCATGGAAACGCCGTACAGCATGGTACTTCCTCCTGTTACATCGGCGGCTTCGCGCTGCGAGCGCATCGGAAGCCAGTCTTGAATGAGTAGCTTCCAACTGGGTGCGACCACTTGGTTGCGAGGGAAACCAGACTGGGAGCATCGATCCAGCATCGGCCCTTGATGATCACGGCTTGTCCTCGCCGCCCATCAATGGACGAAGTGAATTCTCGAACATTGCCGAACACGTGAAGCAAAGGCCCGCTCGCGGTGCCGGGTAGAGAGAGGTTGACGGGCTTTGCATAGGTTTTGTAGCCTGCGTAAGCTTCGTTCAGGTCGTCGGTGTAGCTTTGCCGTACCGCATTGCAATCCGGCTCGAGCGCGCGGAGCAGCTCGGTATCATTCGGATCGAATGGCAGCAAGCGGCCGTCAGGGAACCGAGCAGCCGCTTCCCACTCAACAGCCGTTGGCAGCCGCTTGCCCCGCCATTCGGCATAGTTTCGTGCCATGCCGACGTCGATTCCGATGACCGGAAGATTTGCCAACGATTCGTCAAACCCGAATGTTTGCCAATGCATAGGCGGCGTGTTCCGCGTCGCGTCGATGAATTCGCGGTACTCGGCATTGCTGACTTCGCGTCGATCGAGAAAGAACGGCGGCAGTTGCACTGTGCGATTTCGCGTTGGGTCGTCAACGGCACTCACTTCGTACCGCTCGGCCTCGAACTTGACCATGTCATCGACGGGCACATTCGCGAGTGTCGGGCCGGTCGCAACGAGTACATCGCCACTGGACAACAGGCGATCGATTTCGGCGAAGCGACCATCGGGCGAAACCAGCGTAATTCGATAACTTCCCGGCTCGAGTGAAAAAACCTGATCGCCGGGCTTTGGGACGGGTGGTCCAAGCTGCATCGTGACAAGATCGACCCGTTGCACCAGGACGCCGCAGCTTGACCATTGCGACGGAACCTGCACCCATGCCTGCGTGCGTTCCCATGCTTTGCGCTGGCGATAGCTCACAAAGAGAGTAATCATGAGCAGGAGAATGACGAGGCTCGACAAGGTCGCGACGCGATGTGCGAGAATCCAGCGCTTCAGCTTTTGCGCCGCGTGCGGAGGCCTGGCGAGGATGGGGTCGCCGCGCAAGTAACATCGCAGGTCCGCCGCCATGTGCGCCATCGACTGGTATCGATCACGCGGCAGCTTCTCCATTGCCTTGTGGCAGATGACCTGAAGGTCTCGCGGAATGCGAGAATCGATTGCCCGGACGGCCGGTGGATTGTGCTCGATGACCGCGCGAAGCACCTGGTTCAGATCGGCTCCGACAAACGGCTTTTGCAGCGTGAGCATCTCGTAGAGCACGACGCCGAGCGAAAAGATATCGCTGCGCTGATCCACGCTCGTTGTGGAGATGGAAGCCTGTTCGGGGCTCATGTAGAAACAACTGCCGACGATCGTGGTAACCGTATGCTCCGGTGCGACGGCGAGATTCTTCGCGACGCCGAAGTCCGTCAGTCGTGGTCCGCGATGCTTGTCGATCAAGACATTGGACGGCTTGACATCGCGATGGATGATGTTCACCCGGTGCGAAGCGTCCAAGGCATCGGCAAGGGTTGCAACGATCTCCGCGCAGCGCTTGAACCAATTCAAGGCGCTCGTCCGGGAGAAGTCGCGGCGTCGGCTTCGCTCTTCCTCAATGACGGCACAAAGCGTTGGACCATCGACGTACTCGGATGCGATGTAATGGCGCGATCCATCCGACCCGTACTTGTAGACCGGAACGATGGCGGGATGATTCAAGAGCGCGGCCGCCCGAGCCTCATCCCGAAATCGAGCGACGGCCTGCTCCGAGCCGAGCAGATGCGTACCGATGACCTTCAAGGCGACGCGCCGGGCGAGAATGGTGTCTTCCGCAAGGTAGACCACGCCCATGCCGCCTTCGCCCAGCTTGTGAAGGATTCGAAATTCGTCAATTTGGTGCGGATCGCCGGGGCCGGCCGGGCCGCTGTCCGGTGCTGACTCGAAACCTACTGTCGAATTCCACTTGTGGTGGTCCAGGAGGAGCCTGATCCGTTGACGAGTTGCTTCATCAGGGCAGGCCCCGAGCAGAAACGCGTCGCGATCCTCTGCGGCGATATCCAGGGCGGCGAGGAAAATCGCCTTTTCGTCCAGGTTCCGGTCCAAGAGTCTCTCCGCGGACAGAGTCTGCAATCAAGTACCTAGCCGCAAACGGCGCGCACGTTTGCGGGCGATTTGAAGAACATTTCTTATCTCGACAGTCTTTCGGATAGCCAGGCGCGTGCGTACTCCCAATTGCGCCGGGCGATCGCGAACGTGCAGCCCATCAGCCCGGCGCATTCCTGCAACGTCCGCCCGCTGTAAAACCGAAGCCGGATGATCTGGGCGCCATCGGGATCGTGAGCCTCCAATTCGACAAGGGCTTTATTCAGCTCGATGACATCGAGATTGATAGTTGTGCCGTCGGTGGAAAACTCAACCAGGGGCACACGCTGTTGACCGCCGCCGCGCTTCAACGCCATTTCCTGGCGTACGGTTTCAACGAGCACGTCGTGCATGGCCCGGCCGAATATGAAGTAGAAGTGGCGTCGATCCTCGGCATCCAGCTGTTGGTTGCCCAGCAGTCTCGCGCAGGCGCTGTTTACCAGTTCTGTGCCGCCCAAAGCCCTGGCGCCGCTTCGGTTAGAAGCGATCACGCGTTGAGCCAGACTTCGAAGATCTTCGTAGACCTCCCTGAATAGATCATCCAGGGCCGCAGGCTCCCCGTTCCGAACGCGCCGGAGCAGCAGCGTCACGGTTCCGGCAAGCGATGGATCGTGAGACTCCATGCTTGCCTAGCTTACCTTGCCACCGGAAACAATCCAATAATTTCGACGGATTCTCGCGCAACAGGCATCACATCCTGCGGCTCTTTAATCGACCCTGCTCTCTTGAAGGGACCCTAGCCTCTTCGGGCCGCAGGTGGTGCGCTGCCATGCCAATTGTGGTCATGGCAGCCACCATTATTTCTCGAAAGGACAACCCAGATGGCACTCTGTCGTTCGCTAAGTTGTGCGGTGTTGCTCGTTTCCGGCCTGGTGTTCGCCGGCGACACCGGCGTCAGCGGCCAGGCTGTTGAGGCCAAGTCCGAACTGCGAAGCCTGGAAACAGGAGCGGCTCGCGGCGCCAAGGGACTGCTGAAGCCGTTCACGCCGCAGGAGTATCACGCTCTCGTTGCCGCGGCAAATGGGTATGCGTCCCAGGTCGCCGGCGCAGATGACAGACAGTTCACATCGCTCTCGGTCACGGCGCTTTCAACGGCGGTTGCCTCGAAACGCGGATTGCTGGAAGAGGTCCAGGCATCGGAGCTACGCAACGTTGCTCCAGCCGCTTCCGGGGCGGCGTCGGAAGATGTCTGGGAGTGGCCAAGTCTTCATAAGAACTACCGCATCCTGATGGAGCAGGCCGCCAAGCCCAATTCCGGGCTCTATCCAGTCACCGGGCCGAATCATGTCGCGCGAATCGTCGGCCCGGGAACGCAGGCTGTCCCGGAGTCGCTATTCCGGGATTGTGTCTGCATTGGCCGGCGGCTGGGGGAGAACGATCAGTTTTGCTGCACGGGGGTACTGGTAGGAAAAAACGTCGTCGTGACGGCCGGTCACTGCTACTTTTGTCTTGGAGCCGATTCCAACACCGCTGTTGTGCACTTTGGATTGGATGCGTCCGCACCGGGGCGTCGCGTGACAGGGAGAGTGATTCGGCACACACAATATGGTGAAAACGGCCTTCATAACGATATAGCCGTCATTATCCTCGACGAACCCGTGACGGATGTCGCGCCTCGACGGATCGCGACGAGCGCGGAAGTGAACCAATCGAGTTTCATCCGAGCGGCGGGCTTTGGAAACACCAACTACGAAGGCAGCATCGGCTTCGGGCTCAAACGCATGGTCGACGTGCCGATGGCCTCGGTCTGCTGCTGTCGCGACAGTGATCCGGCCAAGCTTGGGTGCGACAAGGAGCTGGAGCTTGTCGCCGGCTTCGTCGGACTGGGGGCGGACAGTTGCCGAGGTGACAGCGGCGGGCCGGCCTACGTCCTGGTCGGCGAAAACGCCATGGACGATGCGTCTTGGGCCGTGGCGGCGGTGACATCGAGGGCGACCAAGTCAAGCGTGCGCCCCTGCGGTGACGGCGGCATATACGTTCGCCTCGATAAGTTCGAAGCGTTCATTCGAAGCGCACCCGGCGCTCAATTCTAACGAGGCCGTACTGGCTCCACTCGATCCAGGCCTGGAGAGACTCACAATGGAAGCGAATCATTTCCACCCCTGCGTCCGTTTGCTCTCGTTTCTACTGTGTTGCACGATCCTGATCAGCGGCTGCAAGGATCCGTGCTTCACGCCCGAAGACACGCGTTGGCTCGATCGAGTCGGCCGCCGCCTTGATCCGGTCGGCAAGGACATGGACCGCTATGGAACCATCTCCGTGTCGAGTCCGTTGCTATCCAGTCCAAGCACAAAGACGTTTTCCTTTGAATTGAATGTGGAACCACAGACGTATTTCAATCAGGCGAAGAATGAAATACAGGGAGCGGCCGGCGCGTTCTATCAACAGGCAACGGACACAACCTTCGGCGCGCAAGGCAAGTTCAACCTTCAGGACATGCTGACCAATTCGCTCAACCTCTCGGCCTATCACGATGACCTGAATGCATTTCAAATGAAGAATCGATTGCTCGATGCGGCGGTGCTCGCATCCGTGCTTCCGAAACCCGGAGAAACTCCAACATCCGAGCCATCGAAGTTTCTCACCGCACCGGGCGAAGGCTTGGCCGGACCAAACAGCCGGCCGTCCGTGCCCGAATCCAAGAATACCCCGCCTGACTTAAGCCCGGACACCCTTCCCACGACGGAGGAAATCCGCAAGACGCTGGTCCGCCAGCAATTCACGGACTTCATGAAGCTCTTTGGCACGCCGCCCTCGCTGGTTCAGAAGAATCGCTCGGCCATCATCACTGCCGCCGGCGACAAGGCCGTGGAGGCGATGTTCAGGTTCCTGGGCCGTCCCGATCTGGCCGACAAGTTTCGAGACAAGCTGGTGCTCTTTGGCGTCTCTATGGTGTCCGTCAATCCGGGGGAATACACCACGACCGGCTTTGCAGCAGACGTTGCCGTGTTTACGAAGTACAGCTACATGCCTGCGCGGATTGAGCTGATCCGGGCGATGGAGGAGTCGTCGGACCCTTTGCAACGAGATCGCATCGCCTTCCTGCAAGTCGCGTCCAAGACGCGACCCGTCACTGAAGAAGGGAACAAGCTCCTGGATATCAAGACCGGCGGCAAGCTCAAACGTCTTACTGAAGAGTTACTCAAGCTCAAGGCCGACGAACAGCGCCTCGGCGGAGTATTAAGAACCAAGGAGCAAGAGATCTCCGTTGCGACGGCTGAAGCCGAAAAGCTTCGCAAGCAACGCGATGCGGCACAGGAATCTCTCAATGGCCTGAAGAACCCGATCGATGTGCATGACCAGCTGGTCTTGGAAAAGGAAAGGCTCTTGTCGGAGCTTAAGACACTGCGACGAGGCGATGACGGCGAACGGATTAAGGCCGCCGAGCAGACGCTTTCCGAAATCAATGCACAAATCGAAGCGGCTCAACCCGTCACGATGGAACGACGCAGCCAGCTGCGTGAACAGCAGTACTTGCTCGCTGAACGGAACAGGACGTTAGAGGAGAGAGAATCGAAACTCAAGCCGCTGACGGAAGCTCGCGACAAAGCGTCGGCACAGCAACGAATGACCCTGCGGCGCATCAATGAGGTCGCAACCCAAATCAGCCTGTTCGTGCCCGACAAAGAGGCTGCTCAAGACATGATTAAGAACGATCCGGCTTTGTTGCGATCGTTCAGCAGTTCCGTGGGTGGCTCGGATTCAGTCGGCGGTAGCATTCTCGGCCAGGTTTCTTCGCGCGGCGAACTGCTGCCGGACCAGGCTCGAAATCCCCTCGTGGCGGCTGTATCGCCTATGACCGAAGTTCAAAGTCTGGACTTGTCCAGCAGCATTCGCCAGCAGCAGGCCTTCGCCATCCGGCTTGCGCTCGTTCTTTCTGGATTCGGCGCCAAAGCGGAGGCCGCGGGGCTGATGCAACACGTCGACCGGCTCGAACAGGATGTCACGACTAGGACCGCCCTGAACAACGTCGCCTCCTACAGCAACTCTGGCGGCATGTTTGGCTACCAGATCGGGCCGGACCTTCGCGCGCTGACCAGCGTCGCGCCGGGTGGGCGGGGCGACTCCATCTTCACCGGGCTTGGCAACTTGTTACTTGGCCGGCGCTATCCCGGCCCCGGCATGATGCTTCAGCGCCAGACGTTTCCCGTGCTCATCGCCATCGGAATCGACAAGCACGATCTCGATTTGAAGATTCAATACTTCGATGGGAGATTCCAGATCGTTGAGCCACAACTCGAATTCCGTCAGACGTTCCGCTGGGTGCCGTTGTCCCAACCGCCGGAGATGGACAACCCGCACCGCAGGTCAATCAGGGAATCCGAACGACTCGCCTGGGCCGCCAAGCTTCATGAAGCGCGACAGATCGTCAAAGGGACGCGATCCGAATGTTCCATTGCACACGCCGACCTCATTCGAGCGAGGCACACGTTGGCATCGCTCCAGAACAAAGAGCTTTCCAGCGATGCATCCGTCTGGAGAGATCTGATTTCTATTCAGAAACTCGTGCACAGCCTAGTCAATCGCGAAGCAGTCGAAGGCAGAGAGGTATCGCAGGCGTTGCGGAACGAGCTGCTCGCCCTGGATGATACCGTTACACAGGTCTCGGACAAGAAAGAGAGCATGATTGGGTCGTCACCGCAAATTGATATGTTGCTACAACAGCGAATTGATGCCCTGGAGAAAGAGCGAGCCTGCGCCCGCACCGACTCCCTCGCGGCCTTTGCACGGGATCGAATCGAAATGCTCAAGTTCAACATGATCGGCTCCACCAACTCACAGGCACTGCCCATCGAGCTGTTCATCAACGATCGAGCTCCCCGGATACTGCACGTCATTCCTTCGGAATTCACCATCGAAAAGAAGGCGAAAGTGACGCTCATCGTCTCCAACTTGGCGAGTATCCCCACGCCCTTTAGGGTGAAGAGCACCGACGAAGCGATCCTCAAGTTGAGCGGGGAACACAAGGTCGAGAACGGCTTGCTTTATCAGGAAGTCGAGCCGATCGCGGCCGGCCCCGTGCTCCTGCAGATTGTCGGCTCCGATTCCGGCGGCGAGCCGATTGTGTCCGGTCCCCTGCTGGTCAAGGCCAAACCCACCGAAACCAACAACAAGATCGAGTTGAAGCGCGAAATCACCAAGGACGGCAGTGTAACAACCGACCTCATTACGGTTCCAAAGGAGCTGCCACAGGAGACGATCCACAAACTGTTCGGCCCCGCCTGTTCGCTTAAGACGGGAGAGGCAGGCAAGCTGGAAATCAGCGTTAAGGCAGAGAAGTCTCCGCCAGGGTGATCCGAAGGCCATTAATAGACCTCTTGCCAGCCCAAATGGCTTAGCGGTTCTGGCTTTGTTTCCCTGCCCATGCGCCACGCCATTCAACGTCCGCCTGGAACTCGTTGGGCGAGGCTGCATTCGAGAATCTGGCAAGCGAGAGTTCAATAGGTGTATTGTCGATACGAGTACCGCTTCGCGTGATTCTTCACCGGGCTTCTCTCCGGGCGCGCTGTAGCTGATTGGCCTTGTCTGCATTTACGGTGATTCCGGCCATCATTATTGAGCAGTCTGGTTTCCTCCGCCGCACGCGGTCGGTCGCATTCAATGATCTCAACAAAGCGCGGCGTGGCCCCTGAAAAACATCTCCGGCTGGCCTATTTCACTAGCTGCGTCGGCGCGCCCGATCAGATTGCTGCTCATTTCCAAAGATTTTTTTGCTGGATTCGTCGCCGCCGATCAGCCCCCATGCGCCGGTTGACTCGCTGCCGCCCTGTTCAATTCTGTTGAGAGTGGCGCAAGCGTAAAGGACGTCAGTAGTCATTCAGGTGCGCATGCTGTCGCGTCCGTGCGCGTGCATGGCAAACGGGTAGGGGTAAAGAAATTCCTAACTTCTTCATTCGCGACCGTGCCGGGTAGAGGCACGCGCGAAGGCGCAAATTAAGGGGAGGGGGGGCTGCGCGGAAGATTTTTGTTTGAACTTACTGCGAGTTAGCTAATAGAGTGATTGAGAAGCAAGCGTACTTGCGAGGTTCAACATGAAGATTCGCGATCGGATCAAGGGTCTGAAACGCATCAAGGCCGGAGACCTTCGGCCGCATCCGCAGAACTGGCGGGTTCACACCCAGGCGCAGCGCGAGGCCTTGCAGGGGATTCTCGGCGAGATCGGCTACGCCGATGCGCTGATTGCCCGGCAGTTGCCCGACAAGTCTTTCCAATTACTCGATGGCCACCTCCGCGCCGAGACGACGCCGCACACGCGTGTGCCGGTGCTGGTCGTGGACCTCGATGATGACGAGGCCGGGAAGTTGCTGGCGTCGCTCGATCCGCTTTCGGCGATGGCCGGCAGTGACCCGGCGCAATTGGATGCGTTGCTCGCCGGGTTGAAGTCGGAGAGCGCCGCCTTGTCGGCGATGTGGGAGTGCATGACGTCGAAGGTGGCCGAGGCAATCGCGCCGGCGGAGTTCAAGGAAGTGGATGAAAGCATTGAGACCGCCTACTGCTGCCCGAAGTGCGGGTATCGCTGGAGCGGCTCGCCGGGCGGGATGAGCGACGCGGAAGGCGCGAATGAAGCGGATAATGCGGAGGGAAATGCGTAATGGTCGCGCGAGCGGGAAAGTCTGCGAAGAAGGCGAGCGTTGCACGAAGCAAACGGCGCGGCGGGAAGGCTGCGCGTGTCGCTCCGTCAAGCGGCAAGCCATCCCTCGGCAGTGTTCGCGCATCGCCCAGCACCGAGCGGAGCGACAGGCGAAGCCGGAGCGCCTCGTGCGAGTCAATGAAGAACGCGGGGAGCGGGAAGCCAGTCCGCAGCGCTGCGCCGAACCCGCGAAATGACTCCGGTCCAACCAAGCCGCCATACCGCGTGCCGTCGATGGCGGAGATTGCGGCGTTGCCGGACAGCGGCTATCGCGCCATCTCGCTCTTCGCCGGTTGCGGCGGGAGTTGCCTTGGCTACCGCATGGCGGGCATCCGCGTCGTCTGGGCCAATGAGTTCATCCCGGCAGCGCGCGAGACCTACGCCGCGAACTTCCCCGGCACGATGGTCGATGGCCGCGACATTCGGATGATCCAGCCGCAGGACGTGCTCGACGCGATCGGACTTCGCGCGGGCGAGTTTGATTTGCTCGACGGCTCACCGCCGTGTGCATCCTTCAGCACGGCCGGCAATCGCTCGGAGGACTGGGGCAAGGTCAAGAAATACTCCGACACGCAGCAACGCACGGATGACCTGTTCTTTGAGTACGCGCGCCTGCTCAAAGGCATTCGCCCCAAGGTCTTCGTCGCCGAAAACGTCAGCGGCCTGGTGAAGGGCGTGGCCAAGGGCTACTTCCTCGAAGTGCTGGCAGCGCTGAAGGTCTGCGGCTACCGCGTGGCCTCGCGGCTGCTCGATGCCCAGTGGCTCGGCGTGCCGCAAGCGCGGCAGCGTTTGATCTTCATCGGCGTGCGGAACGATCTGGGACTTGATCCAGTCTTCCCGACGCCGCTGCCCTATCGCTACAGCGTCCGCGAGGCGCTGCCGTGGATCGTGCGCGGCAAGTACGGTGCGAACTGGAGGTCCGCCGATGCGCCGAGTCCGACCGTCTCGGCGTCGATGGCGCGGAATCCGGCGAACAACACGCAGGGGCTGGAGCTGGTCGAGGCGAAGCGCGGCGCGCGGCTCATTCACGACACGCGCGGCAACCGGCCAGCGAAGGACTTCACCGATGAACCCTGCCCGACGATCACGGTCGGTGTCGAGGGCTGTAACTCCTATCACTATCAAGTCGTCACGCCGCGCGAGGGCGGCGCTGCCGCTGCGCCGTGTGATGCTGCCGCCGCGCCACACATCGAGGCCGAGAGCGACATCACCGGCTACGCCATCGGCAAGGAGTGGGACCGCCTCGGCGCAGGCCAGAAGGGTAAGTACCTCAACTTCATCAAGCCGCGTATCGACCGGCCTTGCCCGACCGTCACGCAGACCGGTGGGATCACCGGCGCAGCCAGCGTGGTCCACCCGACCGAGCGACGGAAGTTCAGCATCGCCGAACTCAAACGCATCTGCGGCTTCCCGGATGACTTCGTACTCACCGGCACCTACGCCCAGCAGTGGGAGCGGCTGGGGCGGGCCGTCCCGCCGGTGATGATGTCTCACATCGCCCGCACCATCAGGGATGGAATCCTATGCAAACTCAAGTAATGCCAACCAGCGAGACTGCGTGCGTGATGACAGGTCCACCACCGACCCCCGAAGCGCAGCAGCGCAGCGACGTGACGATGCCGGAGGCCGTGGACCACGTTCACGCGGATGGCAAGTGGACGTTCAACGAAGAAGTCGCCCGCGTCTTTGATGACATGCTGGCCCGGTCGATCCCGCAGTACGACGTGATGCGCAAGGCGGTATTTGACGTGGGCTGCCGCTACGTCCAGCCCGAGACGGCCATCGTGGACCTGGGCTGCTCGCGCGGCGAAGCCCTCGCGCCGTTCATCGACCGGTTCGGGGCGCTGAATCGCTTCGTCGGCGTCGAGGTCTCGGCCCCGATGCTGGCGGCCTGTCGGCATCGATTCAAGGGGCTGATCGACTGCGGCGTCGTGGACATCCGGGAGTTGGACCTCCGCAAGAGTTACCCGCCGGTCGCGGCGAGTCTCACCTTATGCGTGCTGACGCTTCAGTTCGTGCCGATCGAGCATCGCCAGCGCGTGGTGCGGGACATGCACGCACGGACGGTCAAGGGTGGCGCGGTGATCCTCGTCGAGAAGGTGTTGGGCGCCACGGCCGAGGTCGATGACGTATTCACCAGCGAGTATTACCGCTTGAAAGCAGCGCACGGGTATTCGTGCGAGGAGATCGAGCGGAAGAAGGCATCGCTGGAGGGCGTGCTCGTGCCGGTGACGGCCAAGTGGAACGAAGACCTGCTCCGCGCGGCGGGCTTCCATCAGATCGACTGCTTCTGGCGGTGGATGAACTTCGCGGCGTGGGTGGCGGTGAAGTGAGTGGTCTCGTAGCGGACCGCGCGCGATGGATCGGCTGCGGTTGTGGAGCCTGACCATGCGCGGCCGCAAGCCGATTCCGACGGAGATCAAGCGGGCGCGGGGCAACCCGGGCCGAAGGTCCTTGAACGATTGCGAGCCGCAAATCAAACCCGGCGTTCCGCGGTGTCCGGCCAATCTTGATGAGGCCGCGCGCCGGGAGTGGCGCCGGATATCGAAGCTCCTGGCGCGCTACGGCGTCCTGACCGAAATGGATGCATCGGCCCTGGCGACTTACTGCCAGGTGTGGAGCCGCTGGCAATACGCAGAGGAGCAGTTGCGAAAGTATGGGCCGGTGATCCTGTCGCCGCAGAACAAGTTCCCGATTCAAAGTCCCTACCTGGCCATCGCCAACCGGTCCATTGAGCAGTTGCAGAAGATGCTCGTCGAGTTCGGCATGACGCCGAGCAGTCGCTGCCGAATTCAGGCTACGCCGGAGTCCGAGTCAGGCGACTTGATGGAATTCATTCGAAGCAATCCGGCAGTGATTCGGGACCGGACGCAGTGCGATTGAGCAAGAGAGACAGGAAGTCAACTTCGCCGGCCCACAGTCCATTTGCCGGCTCACAGCCCATTTGTCGGCCCAGCCTGCCGGTGTTGCGCCGGCATCGACATGGTTTGAGGACGATGGATCAACAATTCCTGCAAGGTTACGCCTCGTGGTGCTTTTGGCATTGATCAATTCTCGCCAAAGTGGTAATCTGTGAATGGCCGCCCAAGAGACGCACCAATTCAACTCTCTACTCTCCGGCCCGAGAGGGGCGGCCATCTTTTCCTTACAGGCTCCGATGTCCTATTCGACGCGAATAGACGAAGCGTTTGGCTTTGCCCATCGCCTGCATCGCGACCAGAAGCGCAAGGCGACCGAGATTCCGTACATCTCTCACCTGATGGCTGTCGCGGCACTGGTGGCCGAACATGGTGGGACCGAGGATCAGGTGATCGCCGCGCTGTTGCACGATGCGATGGAAGATCAGGGTGGTCGTGCGGTGCTGGAGGAGATTCGCGGGAAGTACGGCGAGACGGTCGCGCGGATTGTCGAAGGATGCACCGACGCAGACCCCGAACATCGGCCGCCGTGGCGCGAGCGGAAGGAGGCGTACCTCTCGCACCTCAAGCACGCGCCAGCGGACGTGCAACTCGTCTCGGCGTGCGACAAGCTTCATAACGGGCGGTGCATCGTGGCGGGCCTGCGTGAGCACGGGCCGCGCTACTTTGAGCGGTTCAACGGCGGCCAGAGCGGAACGCTGTGGTATTACCGCTCGCTGGTGGAGGCGTACCCCCCGGGTAACCTGCCGGCGGCGCTGATGGATGAACTGCGGCGCGTGGTTGGGGAGATGGAGAGCCAGGGTGACTGATTTCGTGACGATAATCAAATCGCTAGCAAGCGGGGCCAGAGAACTCATTTCGGGCAAGCCGGTTGACACTTTGTGTAACTGTCCATTTGTAATTTGATCGGGCGGCGCGTGCCGCAATTCAGGCAAACATGGTTTGTGCAGCCTCTCACGTTGATAATGAAGCACAGATTGTCAGGTGAAATCTAATATGGCTAGCAGATCTCAATCCGATGAACTGGATCATATTGTCCGAACAAGCCTGAGCGAGTTCGCCGCATGGACAAAGGCCCACAAGTGGTTTGGTCGCGAAAAGGATGCTGTGAATCTGTACGTCCTCGGGTTCCTTCAGAAGCAGTGTCGGCCGCTTTCGATCCTGTTCGATCCGACTCAAACCGGCATCGAGGTTGCCGTGCCGCAAGTAATCGGCAGGGGCAAGAAACCAAAAATGCACGTGAACAAAGACCTCGTGATCTGGGATCGCCCCGGCAAGACATGTTGGGATCGGGTGCCGGAGGTGGGCGAGAAGCTCGAGCCCAGGAATTGGCCGTTGTGCATATTGGAATGGAAGCTGGCGAAGTCATATCGCCAGGCGGAGTGGGATTGTAGGTGGTTGCAGACATTCGGCGAGTGTGCTCCCGCGCCGTACTGCTGCGGCTACTCGGTTGTCTTTGGGGCATGCAGAGGCGAGAAGCGAATCCGATGCGCTCGAGTCACTCGAAAAGGGGTAGAACGTGACTGGATGGTAGTGGATTGATAGGGGCGGGGGCTAACAAAGCACTTGACGATGCGGCGACAAACGATGCCATTCAGTCCCGACCGCTGGCATCTCGCCTGTCCTCACTGCGACCGCTCGGCGCGAAAGCTCTACATTCCGCCCGGCCACGACCGCTTCGCCTGGCCTCCACCAGCCGCCGCTCGGCTTCGATCTCCGACACGATCGATCGCTGTGCGGGAACGGGACTCAACCAGCCCGCCTCAGACGTCCCCACAACTTTTCCAACGCCTTTGCACATTGCGGTCGATCTTGCGTATAATGATTGTGCCAGTGGACGAAATTCGGCTTCATGCCGTGTGGTCGCCGCCTTCGGGCGGAGGGCCCTATATCCCTGGCACTTTTTTTATCGATTCGGCCGTCAACATCAGCTTCTCGTTGTAATACACCCCCGCCGGCGACTTCCTGCGGTCATCCGCGTCATGCACCACCCGCACGCGCGGCCACAGGAACCGGAGGTATCGGTCCTCCCCTCTTGTGTAAACCCGTTGCAACGCCCAGAGGAAGTAATCGGCGGCCTGAAGGCAGCGCTGCTCGTGCGAAGCGCTGGCCGATACTTCAATCGGCGCGGTCCCCTCGATCTTCCATTGCCTGCGGAAGTTCTCACGGGCGCGCTCCAGTGCCCGTTTGAACGCCTCGGTGCGGTCCTTGCTCCCGCGGCGCGCGAAGCAGACGTGGTATCCGCCGTCTTTGTGCAGCAGGTTCTTGAACAATCGGCTGACCATCTCGTCGTAGAGACGGTTGGGGTGGTAGCGGTAGCTCACGCTCTGCCTGTTCCGGTTCTGCACATCCACAGCCAGGCCGGCCTTGTCGCGGACGACGGCAAAGAATCGAACCTCTTCGCTCGCGAGCAGGCGAAAGACGCGCTCGCGCACCTCGGGAATGTCGTCCTTCGCATGGAACAGCAGTGCTGTCTTCTGGCGCTCGGGATTGAGCGATTCCAACCCCACAAAAAACGGATCGGCCAGAACCTGCCGATGCAGGTCCGACATTCGCGCCGAAAGCCCCGCCGGGTCGGCGACATCGAGAACGCCAAGCATGAAATGGCTTGAACACCCCTCCCGCCCGACGATGACGTGCCCGTGCCGGTCGAACAGCGTGCCGTCGCCGGCTTCATCGACGAAGTAATGCTTCACCGATGTTGGCCCGGCCTCCTCGGTCATTTGGCTTCCTCTCCGACAGCAGGCTCACCCCAGATGCGGGCGAGGGTGGCGGCGATTTTGATTTCCATCCGGGCGATCAGCTCGCGGTTGGCCTCCACCAGCCTCTGCTCGGCTTCAATCTCCGTTCGCGACCACCGCTGGGTTTCCAGCGGCGGGAGGGACGGCTCACGTTGTCTTGACGATCTCGTTCAGCGCCGGTAGGGCTTTAACGATCTTCACCGTCTCCATGCTGACGCGCACGACGCGGCCGATGAGGTCCACGATGTATCGCGGCTGGTTGTGCTCTTTGCACCAGTCGTTGGGGTCGTTGACGATGCCGCTGTCCTTGTCGCGGGTGAACTGATACCGCTCCATGATCCATTCGATGGCGGGCTTGCCGTTCACCACATATTCGTAAGCTTCAAGGGGAATCTTCGTGATCGTAATGTCGGCGTTGTAGATGATCTTTGTCTTATCCCACTTCTGGCCCGACTCCTTCTGTTCGGCGGTTGGACGAGCGAAGGTCATCTTCTGCACGCGGTAGTACTGGTGCGGATCAGGCTCAGCCTGCTCGAATCGGGCGTTGTGCTCCTCGACCGGCCACGGCTTTACGGTTTCATAGTTCAGGTGCCATTCCGCCAGCTTCCGGCCTGCGTCGCTGAACGCCTTAAAATCCTCCGCCTCCTTGGTCAGCGGGATGCGCGGCAGCATCTTCTTCAGGTCCGCCGCGAAGCGGGTGCGGTACTCGGGCGAGTGCAGCACGCCGTAGACGTAATAGAAAATGTCCTCCTTGCCCACCTTCGGCCCGTACGCCTCCCGGAACGTCTTCAGGATCGCATCCGTGATCGCGTCCCGACGGCGATAGCCGTCGATGATCTCTCCGTCGTTTTTTCCCAAGGCGAGCTTTCCTGATTCTTCCTCCAGTTCGTAGAGGTACAGAGGAAAGCACTGCCCCGTGTCGTGCATGTGGAAATTCGGCGCCCCGTCGACAATCAGCGCGGAGAAATCCCGCGAAGCGCTTGTCCCGGATGTCATAATGATGGGATTGCGCTCCTTGCCGGTTGGAAGTATCGACCTCATCTGGCTGACGCGATGGATGAATTGATTGTCATAATAGAAGGCGTGTTTCGAGAACGGGCGATACATCCCGTACTCGATGGAATCATTGCGAAACTTCGCCTTGTTGAGACGCGCGAGATCCGCCTTCAGACTGCTGGACCAGCTAATCTTCTTCGGATCGCTATCCGCAAACTCGTCGGCTGCCGCTAACCTTTCCTTTGACGACTTGCCCGCGGTGACATCCGCGAAGGCTTCCACCTGCTCGTTGTAAAAGCTGACGGTCGCGCTCATGTTCTTTGCGACAGCCGTCGTCGAGAAGTTGTAAACCCACGCGTCTCGGCTCGTCATTATTCCTTGCGAGTAGTTCTCGAAATAGCGAAGCTCGGATTCGTCCTGCTTATTTCCAAGAACGGGGAATCGCTCAAACGCCGGATCACGCTGATTGACCCAATCGTTTTCAGCGTTGGGCGTGACCGTTAACCATTTCTTCGCCGATTCGATGCCGACGATACTTCCAAAGGTGCGAATGATCGAAAGCTTCTCGTTACGGTCGAGGTAGTCACCAATGTCGTGGTATCGGAGTTCGCACTTCCCGGAGTTCACAGGGTTCTTCACAAGGAGTGTGATCGAGACGGGCGTTCGCGTGCCTGCACCGAAGACGTTCCCAGCTTCCATCCTGCGTTGCTCACCTTGCGTGCGGGCATTGCCTCGAAGGTTGAAGACGTAAACGCTTGTAAACTCTTCGCAAAGACTGCCGCGCAGCCCATCCATGTTGTTGCCGTCGATGAACGAGCCGTTGGTGACGAGGCCGATCACGCCGCGCTTTTCAATCCGATCACTTGCCCAGCGAATAGCGCGAATATAGCTGTCGTAGAGATTCTTGACGTTAGTAGCGGTGGAACGCTTCGCGTAGGTCGAAGAGATTCGATCGTCCAACTGCGCGTACTCCAAATTCCGGTTGCCATCGTTCTCGCTCTCTTGTTGCGCCGAATACGGCGGGTTCGCGATGACGACCCGGATCGGGCTCGCCTTCTGGCGTTTCACGCGAGCGGTGTTTTCGGGGAAGGTGCCTTCGAAGGCTTGTTGTTTCGATTCGTACAGCTGGAACGTGTCGGTCAGCACAATGCCGTCGAAAGGGAGATAGTGGTCAGTGGTCAGTGGCCGGTGGTCAGTGGAAGAATCGCCTTTACTGGACACTGACAACTGACCACTGGCAACTGCCTCCGACAGGATGCCGTGGAAGGTTTCTTCGATGTTGATGGCGGCGATGTAGTAGGCGAGCAGGACGATTTCATTGGCGTGCAGCTCGTGCTGGTACTTGTATAGCAGCTTGTCCGGCGGGATGAGACCGGATTGCAATAATCGCACCAGAAACGTGCCCGTGCCGGTGAAGGGGTCGATGATGTGGACATCTTTTTCGCCAAGGCCGCTCTTGAACTCGTCGCGCAGCACGTCCTGCACGCTGTGGATGATGAAGTCCACCACCTCGACGGGCGTGTAGACGATGCCCAGCCGTTCGGCCATGCGGGGGAAGGCGGTGCGGAAGAACTCGTCGTACAACGTCTTCATGACGGTCTGACGGGCCTCCGCATTGTCAACGCCCTCGACTTTTCTGCGGACCGCGTCGTAAAACTTGTCCAGTGTCTCCGCCTCTTTTCCGATGGCCTGCTCGTCGAGCAATTCCAGCATCCGCTGCATCGCCTGTGAGACGGGGTTTTCTTTCGTGAATTGATAATTACCGAAAAGTGCGTTGAACACGGGGCCCGTTATCAGGTGCTGGGCTAGCATTTCAATCGCGTCATCACGAGAAACAGACGGGTTAAGGTTAGTCTGTAGACCCGAGAGAAAGCTCTCGAATGCCTGGGCGTGCTTCGCGTTTGGATTGTCGACCAGCGCCTTGATGCGGCTGATGTGCCGCTCGGCGATGGCGGCCACGTCGCCGGCCCACGTTTCCCAGTATTCGCGAGTGCCGACTCTCTTGACCATCTTGGCATAGATGGCATCTTTCCACTCATCGAGTTGCGGGAAGGCGAAGGCGCCTTGAATCTCGCGCACGGTCGGTTTGCTGTCGCCCGGCGATTTGCCGTCTGTCGGGCTGCCGTCATCGCCGCCTCGCCCGGAGACGCCGATGACCTGGATGTTGTCCGGCCGGTTGCGGTTGAGTTCGATTTGATTGATGGTGGCGTTGAAGCGGTCATCGTGGGCGCGAAGGGCCTGGAGCACCTGCCAGACGACCTTGTACTTCTCATTGTCCTTGAGAGCGTCTTCGGGTTTGACATCGGCGGGGATGCCGATGGGCAGGATGATGTACCCGTAGCGCTTGCCCTCGGCCCGCCGCATCACGCGGCCGACGGACTGGACGACATCAATCACGCTGTTGCGCGGATTAAGGAACAGAACCGAGTCAAGGGCGGGAACGTCCACGCCTTCGGAGAGGCACTTGGCATTGGAGAGAATGCGGCAAGTGCGATCGGGTGACGGAGCCTTGAGCCAGTCGAGAAGCGCGCCGCGGCGAAGGGCATCGAAGGTGCCATCGACGTGATCGGTTTCGAGTTCCAGAAGGCCGGCCGCGTCGGGGTGGGTCTCCTTGTAGGCGGCGATGATCTGGCGGGTCTTTTCGACGAAGGCCTTGCTGTCCTTGATGGAGCGGGAAAAGGCCACGGCCCGCCGCATAGGATCGACATCGCCCTGCAAGTCGGTGGTGGTGGTGGTGCCCGCTTCGAACTGCTTGGCCAGACCGTTCCAGCAGCCGGTGATCTTGACGGCGTCATCGAGATTGAGTTCGTTGTTGGCGTCAGCGAGTTGTTTCTGGAAAGTTTCGCTGACGTACTTCTCATCGACGGCCAGGACGAGCACTTTGTAATCGGCAAGAAGCGATTTGCTGACGGCTTCGCCGAAGCCGAGGCGGTGGAGTTCTTCGCCAAAGAGGGCGGGATCGTCCATTGAAGCGAGTTCGGCGGTGACTTCCTTGGCTTTGGTCTTGGCCGCATCGCCATAGATTCGCGGCGTGGCGGTCATGTACAGGCGCTTGCGGGCCTTGAGAAACTTCGCATCGTGCACTTTGACGAACGACGATTCATCTTCGCCGGCGAGCGTGACGCCGGTCGTGCGGTGGGCTTCGTCGCAGATAATCAGGTCGAACTCGGGCAGACCCGCTTTCTGCGCCTTGCTGACGGCTTCGAGGGATTGGTAGGTGGAGAAGACGACGGCGAGCCCGGGATCGGCGTCGGTTGTCTTCGCGAGCTTGGTCAGGTCGTTGTACTGCTTGACGAGTTGCTTGTCGTTGGTGGTCGCGGGGTAGGGGAGATCGTAGATGGTGATTTCGGCGGAGTCGTCGGTGTCTTTCACTTTCCGTTTGCCGATGCTCACGTCGGAGCAGACGGCCAGACTTTGCAGCGGCAACGCGGTTTGCGCTGTCCACTCTCTTAGCGTTTGTGAAAGCAGTGACAGGGACGGCACTAAGAACAGCACATGACCGGGCTTCCCCTTGCCCGCCAGCTTCGGCGCGAGCGCTTCGGCGATCTTCAGCGCGGTGAACGTCTTGCCCGTCCCGCAGGCCATGATGAGCTTGCCGCGGTCAGCCTCAGCCAAGCCTGCTATTACATCGTCGATCGCCTTTTTCTGGTGCGGGCGGATATCATTCTTTTTCGTCCGCTTCAACTGCCCCGGCTTCTTGGTGTCGAACTTGCTCCAGTCGATGGGGCTTTGCTCAAGGTCGTGAATGCCGAGTCGCGCGACGGTCTTAGTCTGGTTCAGGGCATCCAGCGCGTTCTTGCCCCAGTTGTCGGTCGTGCTGACGATGATGCCCTTGCTGAATAGCGGCTTTCCCAGCGCCGTGAAGAACGAATCGATGTCGCCTTTGCTGAGAATGTGTTCGGGCAAGTAGAACTTGCACTGGATGGCAAAGTATTCGCCGGTGGCCCTGTGTTGGGCGACAAGATCGATGCCGACATCGCCCACCTGGCCCTTGAGCGGCCATTCGTTCCACATCCAGATTTCGGAGAAGAGCCCGGCGTAGAGCGGATCGACGCGAAAGAACTGTTGCATCAAACGTTCAAACCGGTCGCCCAGGTCCCGATTATTCCGCGCGTCCTCGCGAAATTGTGCGAGAATGCTGTCCAGCCCGGGTGCGTTGGCGGTTGATTTCATCTCGCTGTTCACCCCAACCGCCAGCCGACTGCTTCAAGCAGTCGGTCGATCTTGATGCGGGCAAAGGCCTCGTTCATGACACGAGCGTCCGAGTGACTGGCTAATGAACCGAAACCATACCGTGGTCGGGCCTCGCTGCCCGGCCCGCCGACAAGAAACCTGTATCATCGCAGAAGTCACGGCGTGAGACAATTCACAGGCCCGGCGGGGGTGACAAATTCTGTCACCGGGGGCCACCCTGGCGGTTCCAGAAACGTCGAATCCGGGCCTGAAGAACGCTAAGATGGAGACTTCCATTAACGGAGGCAGACCGCCCATGAACAGAAATCCCATGCTGCTTATATTGGTCCTCTCAGCAATCACCGCTTCTGTACAGAGCCTTGCACTCGCCCAGTGTCAGGAATGGGTCAAGCGGACGACGGCCTACTTCCCGCCCGGCTACGACGGTACGCCCGGTCACGTGGTCTATGACTCCGTTCGGAACCATATCTTTGTACAGCGCGTGCTAGGGCCCGTGCCGGCGATGGAGACGTGGTCATGGAGCGGCCAGAGTTGGATTCGAATGATCCCAGGAACGCAGCCGCCGTACAACACGCAAAGCGACTTTACAGATGTCGCATTTGACGCGGCGCGAGGCGTGGCCGTCATGTATGGCGCATCCGGCAAGACATGGGAATGGAATGGCGAGAATTGGGCGCAGAAATCAGGCAGCGGCCCAACCATGTATAGACTTGTCTACCATTCAACCATCCAGCAGGTCATTGGGTTCGGATACGACGGACCTGCGGGAACATTGCCACCGAATCTTTTCGGATGGAACGGCGCAACTTGGTCGGCTCTGCCGCAACCGGACTATCCTCCGTGGCGAACCGGCGACTCATTCGCGCTAGCCTATGATACAGTTCGGGATGTTGTTGTTCTTTTTGGCGGCATCAACTTTCCAACCAATCTGAACGACACATGGGAGTGGGACGGCACAACGTGGAATCAGGCCTTTCCGCAGCACAGCCCTCCTGCGAGGTATGTGGCCCAGGCAGCATACGACTCATTGCGAAGAAAGACCGTACTCATCGGCGGCCGTGCGCATCCCAGCACTTTCTTTACTGATACATGGGAATGGGACGGCGAAGATTGGGTGCAAGTACCGACAACTGTTCAGCCGGGTACTCAAGCATCTGCATGGGACATGGCGTTTGATTCCGGACGCGGTAAGGCGGTCTTGTATTACAACGGCGGGTCGCCTACCGGCGCGCCGAGCGAAGTCTGGGAGTTTCCGGCGTCCTCGCCTCCCGTTATCCACGAGCATCCGTCCAACGCCGTTGTGTGCCTCGGTGACGCGGTGATCTTCAGCGTTATGGCAGTTGGCGACTCTCCGCTGGCCTACCAATGGCGACGTAACGGACGAACGATCCCGGGCGCCACATCCAGTAGCCACGTGATTGCTTCGGCCGATCTCGCGAGTATCGGGACGTTCGACGTGGTTGTGACAAACGCGTGTGGCTCTTCAACCAGCGGAGCCGCCGCGCTCATTGTCTGTGCCGGCCCGAGCGGCTGCCCGTCGCCCGCAGATGTTAACGGGGACGGCAATGTGGACGGCCTTGATATCCAGCGCATTGTTGACGTATTGCTCGGTTACTAGCGGTTGCCAAGCCCGGCCAGAGTAGATTGAGCGGTACTTGTCGATATATTGCTTGCCGGTTTCCTCAACGTCTTCCTGCTTGCGGAAGATCATCGGCGCGATGATGACGATGCCCTTCTCGCCCTGGCGGACGTAGCGACCCATCTGCTTCCACGTATTGAAGCCGGCGACGTGCGTCGCGTCGGGCTTCTGCGACAGGATCAGCATGACGTTCCCGAAGCTGTACTTGTGGAACTTCGCCAGCACCGAGAGGTAGCGGGTAAGTTCCTCGCTCCTGCCTGCGGCGAGTGCCTGGCTGAGTTGTTCGAGGGCTTGGTCGGCGACTCTCTTGGCTTGTTCGGCTTTCATGATTTTGCTCCTTGCCGGGACCCGCGACGTGCGGTCCCTTCGCAAAGCCAGAGGGACCCCGGCGGGGGTGGCAAAGGAGCGAGCGGCGGTAAGGCCGGCAGGCCGCCGGAGAGTCCCGCGGAGCGGAGCAGGACGAATGACGGACCGGACCCGAAAGGCGCGCAGCGGGTCCGGCGTGAGGCGTGCAAGACTCGTAAGCGGGAAGCGAAGCGGTGACGACCGGATGCCGCAGCTGAAAGCCAAACAGGCGCAGATATTTCACAGAGGCCCGGACGTTGGCAAGCATTCCGAACAGGTCGCGAGTTTGCCGCAGGCAATTCAAGCGATCACAATACACTCCCGGATCGGCGAGGCGTAATGGTCATGAAATCGGCAAACGAGAACTCTCAGACGAAGACGCATGCGTATGAGCGCATCGGTGCAGACGCCCTAGAATCGCTGCTGCGACGACCCATGGGGCTGATCATCGGGCCTGGCATAACGCTGGGTGCTGGATGCCTCGCTGACTTGGCCCGGGATCTCGCTTCACACTTCAGTGTAACAGGCCCGACTCACCTTCTTGCCACGTGCGATGCAATTGTCGCCAAGGGCACCAAATCGCACGAAATACGTGAGCGGGTTCGTTCTCGATTGAAGCAAGGTCGCGCTGCTGGAAGTGTTTCCGTCCTTGCGAAATCACGATGGAGTGCAGTACTTTCTGCTTGTTATGGGTCATTCTTTGAGCACGAACACCAAACTTGGTGTGATCGCGCCCCAACTCGTGCCCCAGTAACGACGATTGATGACCTGAGACAGCCAATCCCACCACGATCCGTACCGGTGTACAAACTGCTAGGCTCCGCGCATCGAGACGATTTCGTCGTGACCTCCAACGACTATCGCATCCGCCAGCAAAGCTGGCAACGGGTCTTAAAGGACTTCTGTGGGTTTGTTCAGGGCGCGCCGGTGCTTTGCATTGGACTCGCTGAATGTCCTTGGGTGGTTCTTGATTTACTCGCGTCGATGGTATATGACACGAATCTCACACCTGGCTCGCTTCTCGTACTTTCCGACGACCCGCTTGTCGGTAATGAGCAAGTGAGGGAATTAGCGGACAAGGGCGTGCGCGTACTTCGAGTAGACGCAACCTTAGGGGATGTCGTCAGCGCCGCAACACGTTCCCGCAAAGCTGCCTACACTGCCCCTTTACCCCTCCATGAGGCAGATCTCAGCATCGCAGAGCGCTTGGAACAGTTCATTGATCTCGCTGTAGTCATTAACTTTCAGACAACAAGCCACGTTGGTGTGGACGAAGTACACCGTCTTCGAGATTTGTTGTTTTCGCCCACCGCCCCGAGTTGGGAGCCTTATTATCACAAATTGGATTTTCCGCGAACGACGACGAGCGCCGTGCGTAAGGCCGTCGACGGCGCTATCAACGACAAGTCTCGACATGTTTCAGGAGTTGTTGTTTCGGGACCAGCCGCATGCGGCAAGACAACGATACTCAAGCGCGTTGCCTATGACTTAGCCTGTGAGGACCATTTGGTTCTATGGATGCGGCCTTATTTTTTTCAAGATGGACAGGCCGCGGTGCGGAAGCTCTTCGAGTGCATAAAAGAGACGAAGGCGCACGGCGGCCGGCCAGTGGTGACCTTTGTCGATGATCCCATTGGCCTCGGATCGATTCGGATTGATGACCTCTCTTCAGTCGCGCGCTCAACAGGTATCGACACATGTTTTGTTGTAGCGCAGCGAACGTCCGACGCTCTCACGGACGATCTTGGACTGACTTCGGATCGAGCGCTGGAAGAACTTCAGGTTCCCGATCGCTTTGATGACGACGAATGGAAGCGTCTGCCAGCGTACCTAGTTCACCTGGGCGTCTGCGCGTCGCTCAAGGACGGAGAGACTCAAGTATCCAATGCGCCGCACGCATCCGCCCAGGACGTGCTTGCCATGCTGTTCTGGCTTCTACCCGAGACGCGAAACCGGATTACGTCGTCCATCCGCAATGAACATCTGCGGCTTGGTGATCGTCTGGCATTTTCTCGTCTTCTGGCGGGAGAACTGCGTGGGACCACTGATGTACTGCGCGAGGCATATGAACTAGTTGCCGTCGGAGCCGACTACGGCGCTTCCGTTCCAATGGAAGTATTGGTTACAGCGTTGGGTGTGAGCTTCGAGTCGTGGCTGACTCTATCGCGTCCGCAAGGCCTCCTGTGGGGTTTGTTGTATGCCGAGGGTTCGGTCACAAGCCAATCGGTACTCTATCGGCCGCGCAATCGAATAGTCACAGACATCATTGTTGAGACAATTAACGGAGGCGTCCTAGGTCATAGCGGCGAGTTAGTGCGCCTGCGTAAGCTGATCGACGCATGTAACGGTAGCGCGCCCGCTTATCGCGAGTTTTGCGTTAGGCTTCTCGTCCCGAGTGACCGTAAGCGCCTACAAGGTTTAGAGTATGTGGAGGGGCTTGATCTCTATGACCGTGCTATCGCGGCCCTCCCTCATGAGGACCGCACACTTATGCATCACAAGGGGCTATGGCAGAAAAACAAGGGCAATGACTATGCGGAAGCCAAAAAGACTCTGGAAGCCGCGCTCAGAACCCACCTGTATCCGTATGCTGCACGTGGTGAGGCGTTAGAACACATATATACGTCGCTCGCCGCAAATCAACTCGATGCTTTGAAAGCAAAGGCCATATCTCCTTCCGAAGGAAAGGAGACCGTTCTAGGCTATCTTGACCGCGCTCGATCGGGAACATTCTTGAATCCGAATGCGGTGCATGTGCAGGCAAAGATGATTGTCGGGCTTGCGGACGTATCTGGGGCGTCGACGGAGCCAGATTCGGTCAAACTTATCGAAAGCGCCCTTAGCGAGATTGACAGAATGCTGTTGCTGCTGCTGTCACAATTTCGGAATGATCGCGAGAGACGCAGCCAGCTTGACATGCTGAAGGATGCGCGGTCCGAGGTACTCGATAGGTGCGTGCCCTTGGATCAGCTTCGCAAAGACGCCGAGGAAATGTGGGTCAAGTCTCGACGGCAAGATGGGTTTGTTTTATGTGGCAGGAAGCTCTTTGGAATTGCGCTTGGCTCGAATAAGGGAACCGATTTCAAGATCGCCTTTGACCATTGCAGATTGGCCGCGGACAAGATAGAAGGTGCGGGCGACCTTGTCACATCGAATCTTCGCGAACTAATGTTGCATATCTACTTTCACTGGCGTGTTCGGCGGCGGATTATGTCGGAAGCGACAGATGCGATCGAATGGGGGATCATCGGTAATCTCGCGTCTGAGGTCATGCTGGACATACGTAACAGGACAGATCCCTTCTACGCCTACATCGTTGCTTTAGCCAAAGCGCACTTGGGGGATTGGAGCGGCGCCCATGCACTCTTTGATGATTTGCGCACAAGGCAAATGCCACGCGACTTTCTTCATGAACCGCGCGATTTTCTGATGAACGACAAGGGCGGCATGGCCCGTGTCCAAGGGCTTATTGTCGCGGGGGCAGGAAAGCAGTTTCTAAAGGTGGATACGCTGAGAACGGATTTTCTCTTGGATCGCGAGAGTCGATGGGCTCGCGCTGGCGAAACTGAGCATGCCTATGTCCGTTTTTCGTTTGCCGGTCCGTTGGCGGTAAAGGAACCCTAAATCTAGTTAGGTTGTCGGAGTATGTGTCGAGTACGCAAAGTCATGACTACTGGGCGAAAAGGGGGAGATCTCGGGGTGTTCGACTAAGGCCGGGAATTCGGAAGACCGACTGGACCGAACTCTGGCGATATGGTCGATTATGAGAGCGAGAAATACAGCGGTCGCTAGTTCTCCGGCAGCAAAGCCCAATAGGTGAATGTTCGTTCCCTCCTTTTCCACATCGACAGCGCGCGCTGTCACAAGCAGGCTCGAGCTTGCGCACAACAAATCAGGACCACACGGTGCGGGAGACGTTGGCGTAAGAGATGAAACCAGGGACGAAATAGCACGTTCATATGCTTCATAAATTCGCTGCGGCGAGTTTTGAATCGCATCTTCAACGAGGAAGAAATAGGCTCCACACCAAGTCTGAAATGGCGGAATGCCAGCGCGTCGCAACACGTGGCGGACGGATGCCTGATTCTGGACAGAATCTACAATCGTATCGGCTCGCATGGTGGACTTAACTGAAATAGTGGCGAGTACTGTGTGTGGTTGTGCGACAAGTAATCCTCCTTGGTTAAACAACGGTGCCTCGGACGTCGTATCGATCACCATGATGTCTTGCTCTTTGCTCCTGACTTCCGGAGAAGAGGGATCAACTACAAATCCCCGGCCAATTAGCGTGCTTCCAGGGATGTGACGTTCGAGAAGTGAAGTCAGTAGATACTCCTTGTGGTGCCCGTCTGATAACCAATGAGCGTCTCCGATGAGAAAGCGCACTCGATTAGCCTGGGTAGTAAGCTCGGCGGCGAGGGATCGGAAGTACGCATGGCGGTCTGGTTGAAGCGACATTGAATGGTCTCAAAGCTAAGTAAAGGCCCAAGAGTTGGTCGGGCCAGGCGAAAACAAGGCGCGGCACCCTCGCCTGCCATGCATATCACCCGACCTGCCGATTCTTATCGCCTAGGGCGGCACCGCAGGCCCGACACCATGCAGCGAATTCCACAGGGTCGATGCGGCGGTCGCCGATCTCGGACCGGTGGACCATCGTGTTGTGCAGCCTGAGTTTATCGGCAAGATCCCGCTGAGTCTGTCCAGCCCTCGATACGAGTGCCGGGCTGATTCTACTCGGTCTTTGCCCAGTTCCAAACGGGCTTCCACGGTTTCCCGCACGCAGCCCAACCTGCGTCACGGTTGAAGCATTCCAAGCTCAACCATCGTCGGTCCCAGTTCGATCAGAAGCTGCTGCGCCTTCTTGTAGCGTTCAATTACGTCCGGTTTGAGCTGTTCAAACCGCCAGGCGGATACGCTCCAGCGGGGGCGGGCCTTGTCGTTCTTCGCCGTCGCCACGTCGAGCAGTTGACAAAGGCCTTGCCGGTCTGGATTCAGGGCGCCGAACGAAACAAGCTTCGAGTAGGAAATCGGCCCCTTGTCATATTGGAGCTACTTCTCTCCGGGCTGGGTGTAGCCCGCGGCCAGGAACGGCGCGAGGAGACTTGGGACCTCCGGCTCGTTGTTCCTGTGGCAATGCAACCTCTTCACCGTATTGGTGGCGATCATGCTGACCGAAATCGTTGCGTTCACACGCTCCATGTGCTCGCCAACACTCAAGACTCTTCAGCGTAATTGTCGTCGATTGGCCACAAATCTTCAACCTCAAAGTGTGGCCCATACACGGCCAACCCCGAGAGACAACCTATCGGTTGGGGAATTGCCGAAACAGTCCGGCGTATCGCGGGGGCACCGGCCTGTTCAAGGCTGCGCTCGCCCTCACCTCCTCCCCCGTATCTGCTCCAACAGATTCACATCCTTGATCTCCCGGTCGCGCGCGAGGAGCAGCACTTTGCTCATCACTTCGGCCGTCTTCGGGTCGTCGTCTGCGAAGGGGAGGAACAGTCGGCCGCGGTGTTGGCTGTGGACGGGGACGATGACGAGTTCGCCGCCGGGGATGAGGTGCGTCGTGGCGCTGCCGAGGTGCACGGTGTACTCGCCCAATTCGCCGCGGATGACGGCGAATGTCTCTTTTAATCTCACGTTGTCAAGCTTCAATAGCGTCAACGTCTCGCGCAGCAGCGCCTGGCGCAATTCGACCGTGCCGGCCGATGCCTCCGGGTCCACGCCACCGCGATGCGCCACGCTCACCATGAGGTCCACGTCGCGGAACGTCTCGCTCAACAATCTCGGCGGCAGTGACTCCAGCCGCAGCGGCTCAAACTCGCCGCGCCGCGCGAATCGCACGCGCTCGACCGTCAGCCCCTCGATGTCGGCCGGCGTGTAGAACGTCTCCATGAACTCGATCCACGCGACGATTTTGTCCTCGTGGAACAATCGAAACACCCCCGCCTCGGGCGCGACGATCCAGCCGCGCGAACCGAGCAGGGCCACCGCCTGGCGCGGGTTCACCTGATGCCCGGCGTATCGCGCGGAGAACGTCCCGTCCTTCCGTTCCTGCTCCGTCAGGACGTACAACTCGCGGAAGATCTGCTTGAACGGCTGCACGCGCTCGGTGGCGAAGCAATCGCGCTGCCACTGGCTCCACTGTTTCGTCGCCAGCAGATCGACCGGGTGCGCCATGCGGAGCATGTCGTTCTTGCGAACCGGCTCGATCTTTCCGGTGCAATCGCGCAGACCCTGCCCGCCATCGACCGGAAAACCGATCAGGTCATCGCCGACGAAGACAAGTCGCTCCAGCAGCGGGCGCAGCATGACGTTGCCCATCAGATCGCGCAGCTCTTCGCCGCTGAACCGGTCGCCGCGGCACATCGACAATTCCAGCGCATGGCGCATGCGGCTGGCGGATCGCCGCAAGTCCGTCTTGCGATCGGTCAGCTCCTGAACCGCGGGCGACTTCTTCACCGCAGGCGGAATGCTCTTGAGCGGCTTGTCTCCGCGTCGCGTTGAAATCTCCGGCAGGCCGTCATCGCTGACAGCCAGTTGCACAACCACGTCGCCGATCGTGGCTGTCACCGGCCCCTTCGCGAGATCGGCCGTCGCGAGTCCTTCCATCGCCCATTGCAGGCGCGTCGCGTCGGGATAGCCGGCGGTGCGAGCGAGATTGTCCATGCCGATACGGGCGGCGAGCTTCTCGGAGGCCTGCCGCTGCGAGCCGAACTTGCGGCTGCCGCGGACGAACTCCTGCATGATGCGATATCGCGCGAGCACTTCGTCCTTGGAGGACTTGCCAAGCGGCAGCAGGCCCAGCGCGCGGACGGCGTCCTGATGCCGCTTTGACTCAATGTCTTTCACAAGTGTCTCGCGCTTCGCCTGGCCGAGCATGGCATCCGCGAAGAGCTGGGCGCGCTTGTGCCCCGCGCCGCCGGTTGCGTACTTGGCCAGTTCGTCGAGCTTTTTCCATCGCACATCGCCCAGCGCCTTGTAGACGCGATTGAACCATTCGACATCGACCGCACCGTCCACGAGATCATCGAGCGTGAGCGGCGTCAGCTTGCGAATCTCGGCGTTCCACGTATTGCGGATGTCTTCATCGACGCGCCACTTGTTGTCCTTTGTGTGCGCGTGAATCCACCAGATGGCCTCCATCAGCGAGTTCCAGCCGACGGCCTCCTGAACGTGGCGCGCCCAATGTGGGGCGAACATGCCGACCGCAAGCAGCATCTCCTCACCGATGCCCGCCGCCTTCATCACCTCGGCGAACCGCTCCGGCGTGTCGTCCTTTCCCGGCGATGTGGCGGTAATCAGGCGGCTGAAGACGGCCGACTTGCTCAACCCGGCGTCGCCCCAGGCGCGCGTGCGACGGAGTTTCGCATCGCGGCCAATGGCCTGGAGGATGCGAACCAGCACATCAATCCCGCCGGCATAGTCGAGGTTGGTCGCAGGCTGCGTGGCCGGCGTCTCGCTGTCGCCGCGGTCCAGTTCGATTTCGAGCACACGATCCATGGCGCGCTGCACGACGCTTGTCAGCGCTGGCGAGAGTTCGCGCCGGCGCATTGCACGCGAGGCCTGCGAGAGTTCGCTGAATGAGAACGTCGAGGCGTATCGTTCCTTCTCGCGCGGGCCGAGCAGGCTGTCGAAGACATCGTGCTCGTTGGCGTAACCACCGTCGTACGCCGCGGCCATGTCGTCCCAATTGACGCGCTTGCGTGGAATGTGATCCACGGACTGTGCACCGGTAAGGCGCGCGGCGAGCAAGCGAGCGGATTGCTTGAGCCGGGCGACCCCGGAGACAGGCTGCGGCGGAACGGACAAAGGCTCATCGACCCAGCGAAGCAGTTCATACAGACGGCGGCTGTGATGCGATTGCCAGTGGCCTTTGTGTTTTGCAATCTTCTGCAGGCTCCTTGTCAAAACGTCACAATCCGAGACGAGCTGCCGAAACGCGAGCGCCCCGTGCTGGACAGTCTCCGACAGCCTCTCACGTGGGATTGCCGACAGAATAGTCTCGAAGGCATCGACGATGAAGTCCGCCGTGTCGACGTTTGACTCGAAAGTGGCCAGCCACTGCAGCACCGAGAGCACCACGGGCGGATACTTCAGTTTCGTGCCGCTGCGGAAGGACTGCCGGACTGCTTCTTCCCAAAGTCCGTCGCGTTTGAACCACTTCCGTTCGGATTCAAAGTGTGTCACAAGAATGGCGCGGACCACTTCCAAGCCGTCCGCATCGCGCGCGGCCTTGGGTCGCTCGGCCCAGACCTTCTTCCAGACTTCCCAAAGAGGGATGTCGTCCGTGTTTCGCAGCCGGGTCTGCTCGCTCGCACGGTCCCAGGTGAACCCGTCTCCCAAGCCCCAATCGGATGCCGCCAGCGGTTGCACGTCCGTGTCGGATGCGTTTTCGTATCGTTTCACCGGCGCATCCCGATGTTCGTGTACCGCGTCGTCGATCAGCTTCGCCAGCGCCGCCGCGGCGGGCGTCGCCAGTTGCACCGCGCGCTTCCGGGGCTGCGTCGGCGGCGTGCGCTTCGCGGGGTCCATCAGGCCCAGCGCGTTGGTCAGGGAGAGCGGTGCGGCATCGACGGCCAGCAACTTCTCGATCACCGCCCGCTCATCGAATTCCAGAACGGTGCTGTCCTGGAGCGCGGTTCGCGCGACCCGCCGCACTGCGTCGGCCGCCCGCTGGTTGTTGATCATCTGTTGAATCAAGTCCAGTCCGGCCAGGCGTTGGGGTTTGTGCTTTGCCCAGATCAGGCGACAGGCGCTGGCCAGCGCGTCATCATTGCTCAATGTCAAGAGCAACTTAATCACCGCCCGGCGGAGGTCTTCCGATTTTCGTGTGAGCAGTTCTTCGAGAATCGGCGCATCGTTCGGCTTGAGCGTTTGCTCGGTCAGCGCTTCGATGGCCGCCTCGCGCACCGAGGACGATGAGTCGCCCACCATTCGCAGCAGAATCTCGCGATACGGCCCTTTCAGCGCGCCGGCCCCCTGCAACAGCCCGGTCGCTGCGCGCCGCCCATCCGGCGACATGTATTGGAAATAGGGCACGATTCGATCCAGCGGCCGGTCGGCCACCGCCAGCATCATGACATCGGCGACCTGCTGGCGCTCCAGTGAGTCACTCGACCATGGCCAGATCAACGGCTTGACGCGCACAGTCGGCTTGGGGAATCGCTCGATTAACCGTTCCAGTCGCTCGAACAGGTCTCCCGCTTCGATGACGGATTGGCCCCGCCACTTGATATTCACTCGGTGCCAGATCGGAACAGCAGTCGCGAGCGACTCAAACAGCGTTTCGTTGGTCTTCTGCTGCTGAACACGGCGATGGAGTTCGCTGCCGGCAGCGCTGGCCGCGAGGCACGCGACGCGCTCATCGGAATCACTCACGGCTGAAACGATCGCGTCGTATGCGTCGGGAATCTCCATCGCACGGAGCGCGCACATGGCCGCGTAACGCACCTCAACCGATCGATGCTTGAGCAGCCTGGCGGCCGTCGGTACGCTCGAAACCGCATCCTCAAACGCACAGCACCACAACGCGAGATATGCCTCGTGGGCATCGCTGCCGTCGAGCGCCTTGGTGCGAGCCGACTCGTCATCAAGCAGCAAGGCGACCTTCTCCAGCGTGTCACTCGCGTAGCGGCTGCTCTGGGCATCGAGCGGCATACCGATCCATACGCCGGCCGCACGGACGGTGGCGCTGAACCGGGCCAGATTGTTGTCCGCGATGACGCGAAGCATGTGCCGGAAGGCGTCGGGATGGGCGAAGTCAACCGCCTCCAGAATCTGCTGCCGCAAGCCCTCCTGCCGCTGGGCCGCGAGAAGCAGCTTCTCGATGTACTCCCAGCACTCGCGGTCCGCGCTGCACAGAAACGCCGTGATGACATGCCGGCCCATCTGGCCGATTTCGTGCTGCCCTTCGGCGCTGTCGCGGAGTATTTGCTTGATTTCTTCTGCCTGCGGGCCGCCTTCGTCAATCGCGGCGGCCAGGAGGAGGCCGATCTGGCTGCCGTTATACGCATACTCCAAATACGGGGCGTAGGCCGCGAGTTGCCGCAGATCCATCTCCAGCGCTTCAAGGCTGTGCAGCAGGTTGACCAGAAAATCGACGCGGGTTTCTTTCAGAAGGTCGTCACGACCCGGTGCGCGAAACGGCTTGCGAGTCGTACCGGATTGATACGGCAGTCGATCGAGCAGTTTCCACGCAGCGCGAAACGGCTTTGCCAGATTGGGAAACAGCGCGTCCCCGAGCTGAAGGAGCGCTTCGTCGTCATATCGCAACAAGAAGAGCTTGGCGGCGGTCTGGATTCCCCAGACATTGCGACTTTCGCCGGGCTCGTAGTCCTTTGCGAGATCGATGAGCTCCTGGCCGACTTCTCGCACGACGCGCGGCAGGCCGCGCAGCGCCCTTTCGCGAACCGTGATCCACGTCTTTGTGTCGTACTGCGCCTCCAGCTTCTTGAGAATCTCGTCCGGACTAAGCATGTTCAGGCCCCTGCAAGAAACGTCAGCCGCAGAAAGGTGATCCGGCTGTCCTCCGCCAGCTTCACGATCGCATCCAGTTCGCGATATTCAATTTCGTCAATAATGACAAGATACATGCCATCTTCAAAGGCCTCCAGTGCCGTCGCAATGGCCGACTCGACATCGACGGACTTCTCCTTGAACGCCCGCGGAAGGCCGTCGCGACCCTCGGGGCTGACCTTGCCGCGTTCCAGCCCGTCCTCGATCTGTCGCGGCGACAGCACCCGGTCGAGTTTTCGCGCCTCTCGCCGCTGCTTAAACGCGGCTACTTCCTGCGTCACGACATGAGTAATCAGGGCGCGAAGCGTTAGCGGCCCGCCGTCGCCAACCTCCCTCGGCGGCGGGACGGAGAAGTCCTCAAACAGCCTGCGCCGCTGGCCAATGCCCTTGCCGGTGATGGTGAGCATGGCCCGATTCTAACACAGGTATTACACGGAAAAAGGTCGGGCTTCTAATTTCCTGTACGCCAAACCCCGGGAAGTGACAGCCTGTGACATCCTGTCGACGTTGAGAGTGCGGCCGCGTTTGCCATAGAACGCGGATATGATATCGCCATGAGCGGCCTATTCGACGGAACTCCGCTTGAGCGGCCGGTGACTTGCGACGACTGCGGCCAGGCGCTGGCCGAGTGTCGTTGCCCGCGCGGGGCGGATGGCCACGTCGTATTGCCGAAAGACCAGAAGGTCCGCGTCTCGCGGCAGCGTATCAGCAGCGGGCGAATCGTGACGACGATCAGCGGGCTGGTGATGGCCGACGCGGACAAAGCCGCGTTGCTCAAACGGCTGAAGGCCTTGCTCGGCACCGGCGGCACGATTCAGGACGGCTGTCTCGAACTCCAGGGCGACCACCGCGATAAACTTGTCGATCTCCTGCGACAGGAAGGCTACCCGGCCAAGCCGTCGGGGGGATGATGCCAAAACCCGCGAGATTTGTTTCCGCCTTACCGGATTTAGCGAGAAATTCACAAGTTGGTGCGGCCACTGGGGTTTCGGCGGTATGATCCCGCGCTGGCTGGATGCTCGGGCACGCGGGGAATCCAGTGGGGTCAAGCGACTTCAGCATGTTGTTCACCGCAATACCACGGCCGGAAGCCGAGGCTGTACTTAATAGAGGTTTGCATGATGTCTGAATTGAGTCGTGTGATTAGCACGTTTCACAGTCTTAAGGAACGGCTCCGCCACCCGCCGGAAAAATCGAACCCCGCGGCTTCTCAAATTCTGCCGACAAAAAGAAATCCCAAATACACCGGCCCCGAAAACTTTGGCACCAGTTCTTTGGTGGTCGCCGTCTCAAATGTAACGAACGACGGGATTTCTGCTTGGGGTTGCTCCATTCACCATTATTCATTGAAATGCGCAACCAAGACGTAGGATTCACAATCGTCTGAACGGCTGGGGTGGGAGGGTGTTCGGCACCTCACAACGGCTCGCTGCCTTGGCCCATTCTTGGAGGTTCTGTATGTCCACATCCTGGCTCATGACACACCCAAGTGACGATTTGCACCCATTACGCGGCTGGGAGAGGAACTTAGCAGGTTTCTTGGAAAGAGACGAACTTCCAAATGAGTTCAGTCGTTATTTCATACTACCATGCCACCAGACACGCGAAACTCTGATGCGTCTAAGTCCTTCATACTCGTACATCGTAAAGCAAATCGACGATGCGGTTGCATATTGCAAGAGCTGTGAGGCCAGACTCCCCGAGGGGGATGCGGCCGGGGAAAGTTATCTACATGCAATCGAGAGTCTGCGCTCGCGAATAGCATCCAGCATTAAGATCATTGAGGAATCACGAAAGGCCGTAACGGGTCCGGACTGCAAGACTGAACTCAGTGCGATCCTCAACCAACCGGCCTCGGACACACGCAATGAGAGCAAGGCATTGGAGCTTGTAGCGTATCAGGACAAAACTGTGCACGGCACGGCAAATCGAAGTCACGAGGTGTCGTTGGATGAAGACGCCTCAAAATATAAGCCTGCGGCTTGGTTTAACCTGCACCACGCCATTCCGCCTGCGCGTCTGTCCGAAGCAGCCCGCGACAAGAGGGTAAGAACTCGAAAGGCTGCATCTGGAGTGACGACGGAAAACGGAAAGAGAGTCCTGAAACTATACCACGAAGATGACGCACTCAAGCACTGCCAACCGAAGCATGTAAAGGGCTCGACTCTCAGAAAATCTGGCTTGTCTCGCAGTTTGTAATTACATCGTAGCAAGAAAAAACCGCTCTATTCAACGGCAAACACCGTAATTCTGTAATTGTTGCGCGTTCACAATTCCAATCTATTTCCTGCTGACAAAATGATTCCGCGAGCCAAAAGGTGCGGCCGCAGGAGCAGAGCACAATGAACGCGGAATCGATTGAAGGCATGGCACTACTAAACGTACTGGACGTGGCACACACGCTAAACGTGAGCACGAGGCAAGTCTGGAAACTGTGCGCGATGGGTAAGCTGGTTCAGCCTTTACGCCTGAATCGATCCGTCCGTTGGCGACGGACGGACATCGAGACCTTTGTGGCTGCAGGCTGCGACATGGCCGCTTATGAAGCCGCGCGACGTGCAGGGGGGCGGTCATGAGGGCACACGAATCCGCAACTCCGCTGACGCAGAGCACGCCGCTGGCGGTCACCATTGCCGAACTCGCGCGGATGATCGGCGTGAGCAAGCGGCACGCCGAGCGCCTGGAGACCAGCGGCAGAATCGGACCGAGGCCTGCCCGGTTCGGCCGGAGCAAGCGCTACGTCCTCGACGGACCTGGGGGCGTGCGCGCCTGGCTCACGGCCGGCGCGCCGGATCGGCGCGAATGGGAAGCGCGGCAACGTTTGCAAGGAGGCGCAACATGATCCGCGCAATTGAAGGGCCGCGCCCCGGCGAAGGAAACGCGGCCCCTATCTACAGACCCCTGAATTCTATCATCGCTCCCGAGGCGGTTCAAGAGGCGCGAAGTCAACTTGAAACTTACGCGCTGATCGTCTTCGAACCGGATGACATCGTGGAAGTTCGGACGCTGCCTAATGGACGAAGCTATTGGTATGCCGCACGCGAACTAGTGGATCAAGTTGAACTGCTGCTTCGCAACAACAACATCGGCAAGAACATCTACGTCGGCGCCAACCCGCGCAAGACGAAGGGTGGCAAGAGCGCAGCCGACGTGGCGCTCTGCCGTTGTCTCTTCGCGGACTTCGACCGGATCGACGTTGAAGAGGCGCAGCGGCGCTGGCGAGACGCCGGGCTGGGCAAGCCGAGCCTCGTGATCGAGAGCGGGCACGGGGTCCACATCTACCTGCGGTTGCAAGACCCCATCGCTCCAGACAAGTTCACCGAGTTTCAGAAACGGCTAATCGCGCGGGTGGACAGCGACAAATCGATTCACGATCCGCCGCGAATCATGCGGCTGCCGGGCTTCTTGAACCAGAAGTTCCCGGATGAGCCGGTGCCCTGCACAATCGTGGAGTCCGATGACGTCCAGCGCGTCGACCTGGCTGACCTCCACCACCTACTGCCTCCAGTGGATGACGCCGCCGCTCGACTGCCAAAGCCCGAAGCGCCGGCTGAACCGCGAAATGACTCGCCGTCCAATGACCGAATCGCGGCGGCCCTTGCCGCCATGTTGCGCATCAAGCCGACCAAGAAGGAAAGCGACGGTTCATGTCGATTGCACGCAGTGGCGTGCCGGTGCGTGGAACATGACATTTCAGACACCGAGGCGGTCATTTTGGTGCGGCTGTATTCCAGCATCTACCCGTTCCCCAAGGACTACGACGATCGAGAGATCATCAGGCGAGTCCGAGACGCCGAGAAAAAAATCGCCCGAGGCTCGGCGAATTCGATTCCGGCATATAAGGGTGGAAGCTTGCCGGAATCGAATTGGTCGCCCATTCCGGCGTCGCAGCTTGGCCCCGGGGACGCCGTGGACTGGGTTTGGCAAGGATACATCGCACACGGCCACGCGACGCTTTTCACCGGCGTCTGGAAGTCTGGCAAATCGACGCTCATCGGACATCTGCTCTCTGCGATCTGCCAAGGCGGAGATGTCGCAGGGAAAATCAAGCCGGGACGGGCGCTGGTCATAGCTGAAGAAAGCACCGGGCTGTGGGCTATGCGCCGGGATCAGCATGATTGGACGGATTGCTGCGAGTTCATTTGTCGAAGGTTCAAGGCGAGGCCAACGGCCGCCGAGTGGCGGGAATTCACCAAAGTCATCGCCGGGCTGGTTGAGGAACGAAAGTTCGACGTCGTCATATTCGACACCATCAGCGCCCTCTTGCCGGTCGTTTCGGAAAATGACGCTGCTGAAGTCAATGCCGCACTCATGCCCCTTCATGAGATCACGGAAGCCGGTGCGGGCATCCTTCTTGTCCACCACCCCCGCAAGGGTGACGGCGCGGAAGGCCAGGCCTCTCGTGGCAGCGGCGCACTGCCAGGTTGGGTGGACATCATCGTTGAGTTCCGCCGGTATGACACCCAAAGCCTTGAGGATTGCCGCCGCACACTGACCGCGTATTCGCGCTTCGATGAAACGCCGAGAGAGGCCGTTATCGAGCTACTTGATGGCCAGTATCGGTTTGTTGGGAGCAAGTGCGATGCGAGGCAGGGTGACCGATCGGCTGTCCTGCGCGAGATTCTTGGGGGAGCCGCCACCAGCTTGACGGCAGAAGAGACGCTCGCCGCGTGGCCGGAGTCCGGCGAGCTCCCCAAGCCGGGCATCCGGACGTTAAGGGGTGATCTTGGCAACGGTGTTCGGTCGGGTTGGCTTGCTTCGGAGGGAACCGGCAAGAAGGGGGACCCGCTTCGGTATCGGCTCAATTCGATTCCGGCAAGCTACGAGTCTATAGGTGCCGGAATGGAATTCGTCGGAAAGCCGCGTGCGGGCGGCGGCCCCAAGCCTGAAGACGAGGCCGCGTGAATCTGACGGTAAACACGGGGTGCTACAGCCTATGGATTGGGGCCCGCCCGACAACCTATCGTCGAGTCACATCAAGACGGCTCCTGACGCGTAAGAAAATGCGTTGTGGCTCCGTCGGTGGAATGGAAGGCAGGTTTGAGAATGGCACGAATCTTCAAGCAAAGCTGGACCAAGAAGATGCCCGACGGTTCGGTTCGACGTGGGCAGGCCGCGAAGTGGTACATCGAATACCGCGATGGCGACGGCATCCTCCGAAAAGCCGTCGGCTTCAAGGACAAAACCGCCACGGCCCAGTTCGCCGCCGAACTCGAGCGCAAGGCTGACCGGCAGCAGTCCGGCCTCCGCGACCGCTTTGAGGACCACCGCAAGCGGCCGCTCGCCGAGCATCTCGACGAGTGGCATACTGACTTGCTCAACAAGGGCCGCTCACACAGTCACGCGGACTTACTCCACCTCCGCGCAAAACGGATCATCGATGGCTGCAAGCTTGTCTTCTGGCCGGATGTCTCCGCCAGTCGCGTCCAGTCGCACATCGCCCTGCTTAAAGATCGCGACGGTATCAGCACGCGGACCGCCAACTTTCACATTCAGGCGATCCGGCAGTTCTGCCGCTGGATGGTTCAGGACGGCCGGGCACCGGACAATCCGCTGGCTGGACTCCGCGCCCAGACCGTCACCGAGGAGCGGGAGCGCCGGGCATTTGATCCGGAGGAACTCCGCTGGCTGATTGATGCCGCCGAGCATGGCGAGGTTTGGCGCGGCGTCACTGGCCCGGAGCGCGCCATCATCTTCAAGACAGCCGTCCAGACCGGCCTGCGGGCGTCAGAACTGCGGAGCCTGAAGGTCGGGAGCTTTGACCTGACGAGCGAGCCGCCGACCGTCACCGTTGCTGCTGTCAACTCAAAGCGGCGACGGGAAGATACGCTGCCCATTCCGCAACAACTCGCGCTCGAACTCCGCAGGCAATTCGCGGCCAAGTTGCCGTCAGCCGCGGCGCTGGCCATCCCGAAATCGTATGACACTGCCGACATGCTGCGGGCGGACCTCGCCAAGGCCCGGCAGAACTGGCTCGACGCAGCCGAGGGGGACGAGGAATTGCAGAAGCGCATGAAGTCGCACTTCCTGCTGCCGACGGACGAAGCGGGCCGCGTGCTGGACTTCCACGCTTTGCGACACACGTTCATTACCAACCTGGCCCGTGGCGGCGTGCATCCTAAGCTCGCCCAAGACCTCGCCCGCCACAGCGATATCAACCTAACGCTTTCGCGCTACTCGCACACCGTGATCGGCGACTTGTCTGAGGCGCTTACCGCCCTGCCGGACATCTCCGCCCCGCCTGCGGAGCGAGCCACGCAGCGGGCAACGGGAACACTGGGCGGGAAGCAACCTCAAGACGGCGTCAGCCCGGCACCAAGGCCCGTATCGGCGGCAAGGCACGTATCGGCGGCAAGGCACGTATCGGCGGCAAGGCCCGAATCGGCGGCGAAGGCCGTGCCGCACGGGCATCGACAAACGTCTGCGCTTACCCTTTTTCTTACCGGAACAGGTGACGCAACAGGTCGCGACCTGACGGCGGCATGCGCTGCAACCCCTGATAGCGATAAAAAAAACCGCGTTGAAACGCGCCCGAGAGGATTCGAACCTCCGACCTGCGGTTTAGGAAACCGCTGCTC
>CAZQCF010000008.1:0-132190 GCA_964592235.1 uncultured Planctomycetaceae bacterium | reverse complement strand
CATGCGGATGCCGCCGGCGATCATGCGATAGACGCCCATGAGCACGAGCATGTGCTGCCAGCGCCAGCCGCCGATCGACTGCGTGTTGTGAAAGATGGTCCAGACGACGAGCAACTCGGAGACGAGGTGCATCAGGGACACGCCGATGCGGACGTACATATCAAACCGGTAGGCGGACAGGTTCTGGACGCTGACCTGAACGAAGAGACGAACGAGATGGATCGCGCGTCGCAGATTCATCCGCTCACCGCCGTGTAGCGTTTGACCGCGGCCACCCAGGTCATGCGGAACGCCGTAATCAACCCGGTCAGCCATGCCGCCTGAATCGCCAGGCCGGTCAGGGCGTCGCCGGCCGTGGGGACTTTGCCGATGAGAAGCTCCGCGGGGAAGGCGAACATCCAGCGAAACGGCAGCCACGTCGCGACGGCGAAGATCACCGGCGGCAGCGCCGCCAACGGACTGAATCGCCCGCCGAGAAACATGCCGAGGCCGAAATAGATCTCCCCGGCCGCGTCGAGCTTGGGCGACCAGAAGGCAATCAGGGCAATCAGGTAGCCCAGCATGAAGTTGATGGCGCAGCCCAGAGCGACGGCGACGACGCCCAGCGCGAGGTGCCACATTTGTGACTCAAAACCGGGTTTCACCCACCACGCGAAGAAGCACCACATCGGCACGAGAAAAGGCAGCGTCGTGATCTTGTATGACAGATTCGCCGCGATGGCCTGCCAGATCGGGAGGATCGGCCGCAGGAGCTGCCCGCTCATGCGCCCGGAGCGCACCTGATAGCCCATGTCGTAGGCGTCCCAGGCGGTGGCGAAGTGGCCGATCATCATGACAACGAGGTAGTACGCGGCAAGCTGACCCTGCGAGAAACCGGCGACCATGCCGCCGGGCCGGCTCTCGGCGGCGGCGGACCACATAGAGTAGAGCACGGCCGGATTGACGAGGCCCCACACGGCCCAGAGAAAAATCTCGCCGCGATACTGGAGCATCGTGGCGCAGTGCACTTTGAGAAAGGCCCAGAGAGTTTGCGGGATGCGGGACATGCGGGCGAGGACACCTACGGCTTCTCGACCGCTTGCGCGGTCGGTTCTTTGGGGACAGTTGTTTGCGCGGGCGAATCTTTGGATTGGCCGAATGCGCGGGCGATGACATCTTCAATGGGCGGGTCTTCGATGGTCACGTCCTGCACGGGCAAATCGGTGAGCAGGCGGCTGGTCAGTTCGGCGGCGCGCTCCTTGGGCACTTTGACAATCGCCTTGCGCGATTCGAGGGAGAGGACCTCGCCAACGGCTGCGAAGTCGTAGCCATTGGCATCGCGCTCGAGGTCGATTCTGATGACCTTGTAGGGCGCCATCTTGCGTGACAGATCAGCCAGCGCGCCGTCAAAGAGAATATGCCCGTGATCGATGACGATGATACGTTTGCACAGGGCGGCGACGTCGGCCATGTAGTGGCTGGTGAGGATGATCGTCGCGCCGTGGCGGCGATTGTAATTGCGAATGAACTCGCGAATCCGCGCCTGCATCGTGATGTCCACGCCGATGGTCGGCTCGTCGAGAAAGAGGACCGACGGCCGATGCAAGAGCGAGACGCAAATCTCGCACTTCATGCGCTCTCCGAGCGAGAGCGTTCGCACCTGTTTCTTGAGGATCGGCGTGAGATCGAGCAGCTCGATCAGTTCATCGAGCGTGGCTTTGTATTGCGGCGGGTCGAGGCCGTAAATCGCCTGATGGACGAGGAACGAGTCCATCGCCGGCAGGTCCCATTGCAACTGCGAGCGCTGCCCCATGAGCATGCTGATCTGTCGGAGGTAGTCGGTCCGGCGCTCCCACGGTGTGAAACCCATCACGCGGGCTTCGCCGTTGGTCGGGTGAAGCAGGCCGGAGAGCATTTTGAGCGTCGTCGTCTTGCCAGCGCCGTTGGGCCCGAGGAACCCGACGATTTCGCCCTGCTCGACGGAAAAGCTGACGGCATCGACGGCGCGGACCTGCTTGTACTTGCGGCGGAAGAAGCTTCTCATCGCCGCCTGGAATCCCCCCTCCCGCTCGGGCACGCGAAAGGTCTTGCCGAGTTGCCGCACGTCGATTTGCGCCATGGTGTCGCCGGAGAGTGTAGCGGCCGGGCGGGCCGCGCGTCCATTCAGGGGGCCCGTGGACGAAACGGGCGCGCCGTGGCACGATGCCCGCTCGTCGCTCGGTTGCGACCGTTCACGGAATTGCCATGGCGCTGATCACGCTCACGACGGACTTCGGCCAGGCCGACCACTACGTCGCCTGCATGAAGGGCGTCATCTTTCAGATTGAGCCGCGCGCGCAGATCGTGGACGTGACGCACGCGATCGGGCCGCACGACGTGGTGCATGGTGCGTTCGTGTTGCGGCAGGTGTTGGAGCATTTTCCGGCCGGCACGATCCACGTCGCGGTGGTGGATCCCGGTGTCGGCACGACGCGGCGAATGATCGCGGCGCGATACGAGGGGCATGTGATCCTTGCGCCGGACAACGGGCTGGTGTCGCTGGTGCAGCGCGATTTCGTGCTGGAAGAGTTGCGATCGATCGAGAACACGCGGTTGTTCCGGCCCGAGGTGAGCACGACGTTTCACGGACGGGACATCCTTGCGCCGGTGGCGGGGAACCTGGCGCGCGGTCTGTCGCTGGATGCCGTCGGCCCGGCGATTGATCAGTTGGAGATACTCAATCTGGAGAAGGCGACGCCGCTGGCCGGCGGGGGGATCGAGGGGCAGGTGCTGTACGTCGACCGGTTCGGGAATTTGATCTCCAACATCAGTGTGGAGGAATTGAGTGTCGCGTTCCCGGCATTCGAAGGCCTGAACGTGCACGTGGGGCCGCTGCGCGTCGGGCCGCTGCGCGGGACGTATGGCGATGTCGCCCCGGGCGAGATCGTCGCCCTGATCGGCTCGACCGGCATGCTGGAGGTGGCGATTAATCAGGGCCACGCGGCCGAGCAGCTCCGCGCAGGACCGGGGACGGTGGTCGTCGTGCGATAAAAGATTGATGCTTTGGTGCGTCGAGGACGCACCCTACGTTGCGGACTACATGCTGTTCCAACACCCCCTCTCCCCCCAGGGGGAGAGCAGATTTGAAACAGGCTTTACTTCTTCGCCGCCTTGTACAGCTCGTCCACCTTCCGCCAGTTCACGGTGTTCCACCACGCCGCGATGTAATCGGGCCGGCGGTTCTGATAGTTCAGATAGTACGCATGCTCCCACACGTCGATGCCCATCAGCGGCGTGTGGCCGGTCATGTAGGGCGAGTCCTGATTGGCGGTGCTGAAGACTTCGAGTTTGCCGTCCTTGATGGCGAGCCAGGCCCAGCCGCTGCCGAAGCGCGTCGCGCCGGCCGTGGCGACCTTCTCCTTGAAGGCGTCAAAGCTGCCGAAGGTGCTGTTGATGGCCGCGCCGAGATCTCCCGACGGCGTGCCGCCGCAGTTGGGCCCCATGATGTTCCAGAACAGGGTGTGATTGGCGTGACCGCCGCCGTTGTTGATCACGGCCTGCCGCACGGCCTCGGGCACCTGGCTAATATTTCGCAAAATGTCTTCAATCGGCCGGGCGGCGAGATCGGCGTGGGCCTCCAGCGCCTTGTTCAGGTTCGTGACGTAGGCGTTGTGATGCTTGCCGTGATGAATCTCCATCGTCTTGGCGTCGATGTGCGGGGCGAGGGCGTCGTGCGGGTAAGGCAGCGGGGCAAGCGAAAAAGCCATGGGGCAACTCCTTCTAAATCAGGGGGTCGGTCTCGTTGGTTCAATTGGGTAACGCAGACAACGAGGGAATCTAGCAGCGGTGACGTGGCTGGTCAAGGACTGGGCGCTCGTTGCAAGCCCACGCTCCGCCCTCACCTCCGAGCCGCGACCGTCAGGGAGCGCCGTGTGATGTTCCTGCCAAGGGAAATGGTTTGCATCGGAATCGTTACTTCGCTGCCGTTGCGTCTCCCGGCGTTTCCTGACGGGCGCGGCTCGGTTGTTCAGGCAGACGGAGGGCCGTGTCATGGAAGCGAATTTCAATCGCTATCCGCCGCGCTGGCGGTCGAGGTCTTCGCGCACTTCGGGCGGGAGATAGTGCTGGTCGATTCCGGGATGCGCGGCCAGCGCCGCGAGCGTGCGCTCGTAGCGCGTCTCCAGATCGGCCGCCGTATCGAGGAACAGCACGGCCTGCCCCTTGATCCTGCACAATCCGCCGCCCTCGCCGCCGAGCGATTCACGGCGGATGGACAGGCCGAGTTGCTCGGCCAGGGTCAGGAGTGCGTCAAGCCGATCGTGGAGGTCCATCGTGCCGGCGATTCTCGCGGGAAACGGGCGGCGGTCAAGGATTCACGGCGCGTCCGGTCGATAAGACAAGAATCGGAAGGACCCCGACTGCATGAGCGAAGCAGAGCCGATCGAGCAACTGTCGCAAACGTCCCCGGCTGACCTGCCGCGCGTGCTGGCGGAGCTGGAGCACAAGCTCGCCCTGCTGGGTCGACAGGTGGGCAGCCTTCAGCGGCTGGCCTCGCTCGGCACGATGTCGGCCATGCTCGCGCACGAATTCAACAACCTGCTCACGCCGCTGGTGAGCTACTCGCAGTACGCCCTGTCGCGTGATAAGCCCGACGAGTTGCGATCGGCCGTGGAGCGCACCCTGCGCTCGGCGCAGCGGATGAGCGGCTTGTGCGGCCGGATCATGGGCATGGCGTCGGGCTCGCCGGATGAATTGACACCTGTCAACGTCGAGCAGGCGGCGCGCGAGGCGGTGGAGTGCCTCGGGCGCGAGCTGTCGCGCGACGGGATCGCGCTGTCGATCGAAGCGCCGGCGGGGCTGGCGGTTCGTGCGGCCTCGGGCGCGCTGCAGCAGGTGTTGTTTAACATCATTCTCAATGCGCGGCAGGCGATGCTGGATCGGGGCGGACGCTTGATGATCCGTGGCCGGCGAGAGGGCGGGCGCGTGGCGGTGGAAGTGACCGACACGGGGCCGGGCATTGCGCACGAGCACATCAGTCACATCTTCGAGCCGTTCTTCACGACCAAGGGCGGCCCCGACGCCGACTCGTCCGTTGATGGCCGCACCGACAAGGGCGGACTGGGTCTCGGGCTGCATGTCTGCAAGCGATTGATGGAAGACATGGGCGGCACGATCGACGTCGCGAGCGCTCCGGGCCAGGGCACGACGTTTACGCTGACTTTGCCGTCGGTGTAATGGACGCCAATCACTACACTTGAGCCCGATAAGCACTGATTATCCCATAACTGGGCAGGTTTCGACTGTCGCTCTTGGTTCGACTCGACGGAGGTTGGAGGCATAGAATCAGCATCTCCCCCCCAAGAGAGGTTGATCCATGCCTTGCCCGCCCATTGGTTTCCTGCGGGGACTGCTACTTTGTTTAATCGGTAAGTCCATGGCCGGCGGGTTGCCGCTGCCGGTTCGGGCAGACATCGACGCGTGGTACGAGGTGACCAGCGCGACCGGCGCGGGCACAGGCGTCGCGAGCGTGGAGCAAGGCGCCGCGGGCCAGCGGCTGACGATTTACGTCGAAGACACCACCGAGCCGATTCTGGTCACGGTCCAGCTCAAGGTGCTGGTGCCGGTCGAGGATGCATTCTTTGCATACTCGATGGATCTGATCGCGCCGGAGGCGTCGAATGTTGCCGCGAACTGGCTGGAGTTTCTCTCGCCGTTTGATATTGAGTTCCCACCGACGCTGGCGGCCGGACCCGGCAAGCTGATTGAGAACGCGACGGAAATGACCATCGGCGGTGAATTGACCGGCAAGGCGACGCTCTTTGAGTTCGAGCTGGAGATCACGCCGCCGGTTGAAGACGACATTCTTATCTATTCCGGTATCGGGCCGGCCGAATGGGCGGCATGGGACGACATCCCGCCGGTGATTCGGTTCGCCGACGCCGAGCCGCTCCTCGGCAACAGCGGCTGGCCGATTGAGTCGAACACGCCCAGCATCGTCATCACGCGTGGCGAAGGCGGCGAACCGGTCGACTGCAACGGCAACCAGACTCCCGACAGCGAAGAGATCACCGCTGATGCGTCGCTGGACTGCAACACCAATGGCGTGCTCGATTCCTGCGAGATTGCCGAGAACGCGGCGCTGGATTGCAACGGCAACGGCATTCTTGATTCCTGTGAGATCGTTGCGAACCCCATGCTGGACTGCAACGCCAACGACGCGCTCGATGCCTGCGAAATCACCTCCGAGGCGGCTGCCGACTGCAACGGCAACAACGTGCCCGACTCCTGCGACATCATGGGCGGCGCGAGCGCGGATTCCAACAACAACGGCACACCCGACGAATGCGAGCCGGCGCCGCCGTTGCCGATCCCGCCGGCGACCGACAGCAATCAGCCCGGTACGAATCAGCAGCCGATCGGTCCGACCCGGCTTGTGGATCGCGCGTGCCTGCGAAACGTGCTGCGCGTAATTTTCGGCATTCCGCAAGAGGGCGGCACCGCGACGCCGCTGGCCGCGCTGACGTTGTACGGGCTGAACTTCTACGGCGTTCCGCTGGCGGCGGTGCATGCAGTCTGGGAGCTGGTCTCGCTGCCTGTGCGTACCGCGCTCTTCGAGATCACTTACGCGATTCTTGATTTCTGGCTGCCATAATTCCGGCACCGGCGTTGGTGAATTCCACTACAGGGTCGCCAGCAGTTCGGTCATCTCGCTGGCAGCGTGCGATTCACCGCACGCGTTCGCCTGCTGGATGCCTTGTTGAAGCGTCTGTTTGGCAAGTTCGATCTCGCCCATGTTTACATACGTGCGGCCTTTTTGAAACCACGCAGCGACGTAATTGGGATCGTTGGCGATCGTGCGGTCGAACTGCGTCAGGCTTTCCTCGAATCGGCCGGACTTGGCCAGCTCCATCGCGAGGCCGAAGTTCAGGAACGCATCGTTCGGCTCTTTTTCCAGAAGGGCTTGCAGCTTTTCCAGTCGTGACACGTCGGGCGACTCCTTCACTTGGGTGAATGTGCGGCGACGATGCGCCGCGCATTTCACAGCGACTCCACGGTGATATGTTGATTCGAGTAGATGTTGATCTCGCCGGCGATCTTCAGGCCGGCTTCGACAATCTGCGACGACGCAAGCGCCGTGTGGGTCAGCAGTGCCCGGGCCGCCGCCAGCGCGCAGGTCGAGCCGCTGCCGATTGCGAGGATGCCGTCGGACGGTTCGATCACATCGCCGTTGCCGCCGATGATGAGGCTGCATTCGCGATCCGCGACGGCGAGCAGGCTTTCCAGCCGCCGCAGCGCGCGATCGGTGCGCCAGTCTTTGGCCAGCTCAATCGCGGCGCGTTTCGTATTGCCCTTGAATTGTTCGAGTTTGCCCTCGAAGCGTTCGATCAAGGCGAAGGCGTCGGCCGCCGCCCCGGCGAACCCCGCCAGAACGCTGTCCTTGTGCAGTCGGCGGACCTTCACCGCGTCGGACTTGAGAATGCTGTCGCCCAGCGTGACCTGACCATCGCCGCCCATCGCGACGCGGCCGTCACGTCGCACGCTCAAGATCGTCGTGGATCGGATGCGCATCGGGTCGGTTGCAGCGGCCGGCAGGCGCCGGCTGGTCAATTGAGTGCGAGAATGCGTCAGGCGTGGCATGGTGAATCCTTGTAAACGTTCGCGGGTATCATATCGCGGATGGGCTGTCGTGACCGCGCGTTCGAGGAAAGGGCTATGGCATCAAAGGGGAACCGTCGCGTTGAAGGAATATTGGCGTGGGGATTTCTGCTTGCGTCGCTGGCGATGGGGCCGATCGGCTGCGAACAGGGCAGTCGGTCGACCAGCGCGCCGTCCACGGCGAAATCTGCGGAGCCAACTGCTCCGCCGCAACCTGCGTCAGGCGATGGAGTCGCCGTGCCGCAGACGCCGCCCGCCGCGCGGGTCGAGCCGCCCAAGCCTCCGGCGCCCCCGAAGCGGCCGAAGGACTCGTGGGTGGTCTTTCGAACAGCGTTCGACGACGCGGCCGACGCGGCGATTGAGGCCAAGTGGACGGGGGCCAATCGCATCGAGGTACTCACGCACAACGTCTCGCGCGTGACGCTGGATCTGACGAAGCTGCCCGAGGGCGCGCCGCAGAAGGGGCCGTGGAATCTCCAGATCGATAAGCAGGGGATTCAGATCACCGGCGCGCGGGGCAAGGTGCTGGACCTCGTACGGAGCAAGGGCGGCGTGTGGAAGGTGGATAAGAAGTAAACGTCGAAACGTCAAAAAGTCAAAACGCAAGAAACGCAGATACGTCGAGCCAACATGCCGATTGCGCAAGCAATCGATACAGTGACGTTCGCGCTTCTCGCTGACCGCCGAATGGCGCCCGCTTGTTGTTGACGGCGATTCCCCGGTTCGCGCTTGGCGCGCGGATCAAGGCGAGGCGAGCGCGCTGACAATGCCTTCAATCGACACGCCTCGCACAAGAAACGTTTTCCTCGGGGAGGTTGCCCCGGCGATGAGCGAAATACCTGATCGTGGGAGCTGAAGCCTCGCGGCGAGCAGCGCGATCACGGCATCATTGGCCTTGCCTTTCTCCGGCGGCGCGGCGACTTGAACCTTCAGGGCATCTCCCAGCACGCCGGCGATTCGACTGCGCGATGCCCCGGGCACGACTTTGACCTTAATCTCAACGCCTTGCGGAGTGGGCAGACAGCATCGCGAAAGTGGATTGCGAGTTGATTTGGACATGTTTTTTTTGAATCTCACGGAACCGTTCCCGCCCAGCGGGCGCAAAAAAGCCCCAGGCCATTGCCCGGGGCTTGTGAGGCGAAACGAGAACCCGTGCCACGACGCGGCGGGCGCATCAAAACAGCGTGTAGATGAACGGCGCTGCGCCCGTGGTCGAGAGCACCATCAACACACCGAAGCCCAGCAGTACCAGAATCAGCGGCAGCATCCACCACTTCTTGTTGTGCTTGAGCAGGTAAATGTACTCGGCGAGAAAGGACGTTCTCGCCTCGGTCGCATGGCGCGTGAAGTCGTCCCGATTCTTGGAATCGTGTGATGGATCGGTCTGGCTCATGGCAAACTCCTGCGCCGGCGAGTCGCGCTACGCCTGGCGGAAATAACTCCTGGGATCAGTGCGTTCGGGATGTTCCAGCCAGTAACTACCGGCCGACGGTTTCTGCAATCGCAGCGGGTCTCGACCGGTCAGCTTGAACACCATGCCGATCGGCGTGAAGACAAGGTAGAAGATCACGCGGAGGAAAATGTTGGAGATCAACCAACCGATCGGCAGCGTGATCAGAATCAGCAGCGCGTACACGATGCGAATCGACTCGGGGGCGATCATGCCGAGGGCGAAAATCACCACACCCAGCCCCGCACAGACGTTGAAGCCGGTCGTTATCGCGCCGTGGTAGAAAAACGTGTATCCGATCAGCGCGAAACCGAAGAGCGCCGCGACGGCGAACTGGCGAAGTTGTTTGTGCGTCGGATAGAAATCAGGCGTAATCATCGACCGCCCACCTTTCTGCCCACCATGATGTAGAAGCCGCCTTCCTGCGAGCCGGTCCAGATCATCTTCGTCTGGGCGAGGGCGCGTTCGAACAGCGTGCCCTTGGGGTTCTTCTCGAACATGCGCTCATTGGTGGAGAATGCATCCCAGACGCGCGGCTTGGGGATGCCGTTGATGTATTCAAACCCGTTGTCTTCGTACCAGCCGATCAACTCGCCCATCGTGTGCTTGGACTCATGCGGGTGGCGATACTGATCGTGGAACCACGCGTCCTGCTTGCCGGCGCTCATGCGCGTCTTACGCATATAAGGATCGATCCACTTCATGCGACCGCCGGTGATGCGGAACAAGATGCGGCGCGCGTCGAGCAGCAGGCGGCCGTAAGTGTTGTACAACCCGATGATGATGTAGCCGCCGGGCTTGACCAGCTTGCAGATGCTCTTGAAGCCGCCGTAGGGGTCGCTGGTGTGGTGCAGCACGCCGTTGCAAAGGACGACGTCAAATTGCTCCTTCTGAAGGGCGGGCCGGAAGAGGTTCATCTGAAGGAAACGGACGCGCGACAGACCCTGCTGCCGGCGGAAGTTCTCGGCAAGTCGCAGCGAATTGAGACAGAGGTCGGTTCCAATGACCGTGCGGCAGCCGATGCCGAGGAAGTTCGAGAGCTGCCCGGTGCCGCAACCGACCTCGAGAATGCGGGCGTTGTAGGGAATCTGATCGCCAAGCAGCCGGGCATAGACCCCCTTGCGCGATTTTGAGATCAGCGAACTCAACGAGTCGTGATCGTCGTAGTTCGGGAACGGATGCTCCTCGTAGAACGACTTCACGAGATCGGTCACGTCGCCCTGTACCTTCTCGTGCGGGCTGAAGAGCTGCCAGATGCCGTCGTTGCAGGTGAACGCCGCGCTGCATTTTTCGCAGGCCGCATTCTTGCCGTTGTCGGCCTTCAGTTTGCCGCCGCAGGCCGGGCAGGCCCAGACGGCTTCCAGCCCCGGATCGGTGAACTCGCCGTTGCTGCCGTTGCGCCGCGCGTCGAGATTGGCCTGCTGGTTTTCTTTCACCAGCACGGCGTTGTTCAGCACGAGCACGTCGATGTCGGACGACATGAACGTGCGATAGGCTTCTTCCGGCCGGTTGACGATCGGCTCCCAGCTTAAATTGAAACTGGTATTGACGATGACGGGGCAGCCGGTGACCTCGTGGAACTTGGACATCAGCCGGCGAAGGCGCGGGTGGCGCGTGTCGTCCACGGTCTGCACGCGGGCGGAGTAGTCAACGTGAGTAATCGCGGGAACTTCTGATCGCGGCGCTTTCAACAGCTCGATGCCCTGGAGCTTCTGCTGCTCTGGCGTCAGCGGCTTGCGGCGATGCTCCTTCACCGGCGCGACCAGCAGCATGTAAGGGCTGTCCTCGCCTGACCGCATGTCGAAATACTGATCGACGTGTTCGCGAAGGACACACGGAGCAAACGGCCGGAACGACTCGCGGTATTTCACCTTGAGGTTCATCACCGTCTGCATCTGCTGATTGCGCGGGTCACCAATGATGCTGCGGCAGCCCAGGGCGCGCGGGCCGTACTCGCTGCGTCCCTGATACCAGCCGATGACTTTGCCCTCGGCCATGTACTTCGCCACGCGCGCGTCGAGCGCGTCATCGTCCATGAGGTCGTACGCCGCGCCGACCGAATCGAGGTACCGCTTGACATAATCGGTGTCGAACTCGGGACCGAGCAGCGAGCCGAATTGGGAGTCGCCCTTCTCCGGCGTGCGCGGCTTGTTCAGCATCTTGTGCCAGATGAGCAGCGCGGTGCCGAGCGCGCCGCCGGCGTCTCCGGCCGCAGGTTGAATCCAGAGGTTCTCGAACGGCCCCTCGCGAAGGATCTTGCCGTTGGCGACGCAGTTCAGCGCGACGCCGCCCGCCAGGCAGAGATTCTTCGATCCGGTTTCCTTGTGGGCGTGTCGCGCGATCCTCATCATCACGTCCTCGGTCACTTTCTGAACCGAGGCGGCCAGGTCCATGTGCCGCTGCGTGATGCGCTCGTCGCTTCGCCGCGGCGGACCACCGAAGAGTTTGTGAAACTTCTCCGAGGTCATCGTCAGACCCTGGCAGTAATTGAAATACGACATGTCCATCCAGAAGGAACCGTCGTCGCGCACGTCGATCAGATGTTGATAGATCAAGTCCTTGAAGGTCGGCTGACCATACGGCGCCAGACCCATGAGCTTGTACTCGCCTTCATTCACCTCGAAGCCGGTGTAGTAGGTGAAGGCCGAGTAGAGCAGGCCCAGCGAGTGCGGAAAGTGAATCTCGCGGAGAATCCTGACATCGTTGCCGCGGCCGACGCCGATCGTTGTCGTCGCCCATTCACCCACGCCGTCGACCGTGACCACGGCGGCTTCTTTGAATGGCGAGGGGTAGAACGCGCTGGCAGCGTGGGATTCGTGATGCTCGGGGAAGATGTAGCGCAGCTTCGTGTTGCGCTTCAGGCCCTTGTCGATCTCGCGCGGGAGGAAGAGCTTCTTGCCGAGCCAGAGCGGCAGCGCCTTGCGGAACGAGTCGAAGCCCGCAGGCACGAAGCTAAGATACGTCTCCAGCAGGCGCTCAAACTTGATCAGCGGTTTCTCATAAAAACCGACCAAGTCGAGTTGATCGGCCGTGATTCCGGCCTTGTCGAGGCAGAACTGAATCGCCTTCACCGGAAAGGCGGAGTCATGCTTCTTTCGCGTGAAGCGCTCCTCCTGGGCCGCGGCTACGATCATCCCGTCCTTCACGAGCGCGGCGGCGCTGTCATGATAGAACGCGGATATCCCCAGGATGTACATTGAATCCCTCCGCGCCACTTGAATCGGCTGCGTTCCGCTAATGGACTACTCCCAATCCTCATCGGAACGGGAAGCCCGCCATTATTGCAAATTCACAGGACGGGTCAAGAAGGCCTGGACCGGTATTGAATGGTCCGCCTCGTGCCTATGGACTCGCAAAGGCATTGAGCACATACAGGTCGCCCACGCGTCGCCACGTCGCGTCGGCCAGACACGTTTCCGGACGATCACGGTGCGCCGGTACGAGAACAACCGGCCGGCCCATCCGGTGCGCGGCGCGGACCAATCCGTCCAGAAATGCGCGGCGTGCCGCGGTGGGCGTCGCAAGGTCCACGAGTTGAACACGCTGCGGTAGTCTGCCCAGCAGATATTCGTATTGAAGGCTGGTCGCAATCATGGGATCAACGGTCAGGATGAGGCCGCGCGGACCGGCCAACTCAACGGCCGCGCGATTCATTCGAAATGTGTGATCATCGCCAATCCCCCATGGAATAAGCACGGAGCGATAGCCGTCGCGAAACGGCTTGCCCTGGAGCATGGCATCGAGCGTGTGGCGAGACTTCATAATCCGCGCCGTCCCCGCGTAGACGACCGGTGTCATCGCGAGCAGGAAGAGACCACATGCCATGGCCCGTCGGCGCATGCGAGGAGCGAGTTGCGTCAAACCGATCCCGGCCAGTGCCGCGATGATGCAATACAAGGGTATAAAAAACGTGTACTGGTCGGCAATGGCGTAGCGGAAGACAAAGACACCGTAAATGAAGAGCTCGGCTGTCAGGAATCGGAGGAGGAACGTCAGGGTGCGGCGCTCGGCGGGATCCACGGATGAAGCCGGCCCACCGCGCGCGAAGAGCGCAATTGCTGCAAGCGGAAGCGCCAGGTTCGGGAAGTTGTAAACGACGAAGCCGGCGGAGCGAGCGAGGAAGGAAGCGCTTACCCGTGTGTTGAGCACTTGCTCGCGGAACTCCCCAACGAACGCGGACCGGATCGCGCCGAGGAAATCGCCCGATTGGGCTGCGTGACCGCCGATGATCGTGAGGTACGGCAAGGCTCCCAACAGCCACCAGCAGGCCAGCGTGAACCAGACCCGGACGGCGCCGCGCCGGCCTAGCAGGGCGAGGTAGCACACGACCGCGAGCACGGGCGTCGCCAGTGCCGCGAGCACATGATTGGCGAAGCCCAGACCATTGAAAACGCTCATGGCAAAGAGTGCGTCGACGCGATTGGTCCGAAGGAATCGTACGAGGCACAACCACTCGGCTGTGAAGAGCGCGGCGAAGAGCGTGTACGACTCCGTGTGCGTGGCGAACTGCCAGAACGTGTGCGCGAGAGCGAGCGAGGCGGCGGTCATCACGGCGGCGCCGCCCGATCCTGTTAGCAACAACACTAATGTCGCAACATTGGCGACGGCGACGGCTGCGGCGACGGCGCTGACCAGCGTGATGGCGTACGCCGGCTCGAAGAACGGCAAGAAGGCGACCGCCGCTCGTCCGAGATAATGATGCAAAGGATGGATCAGTGCCAGGCCGAGCGGGTGGTCGAGTTGATGCGTAAGAACTCGAATCTGCTGCCAGCCGGAATCCTGCCATTGCGGGTAGGGCGAGGCGGTGCAGGCGAACAGCAGCATCGCCGCGCCAAACGCGCCGCACCAGGCTCGGCGGGCGTCGGAGGGTGGCCGCATGTCAGACCTCGACGCCGTGTTCGCGAAGCAGCGCCTTCAGCCCGCGGACGGATTGGTGGCTGGCCATGCTACCGGTCGGGAGCATGATGCTGAATTCCTGCTCGAGTGCGGAGATGATGTTGATGTGGTTGAGCGAGTCCCACGTGTCGATTCGGTCGTTGGTCAGCGCGTCGGTGATTTCCGCGGGCTCGACCCCAAGCACGGCGGCGACGACGCGTTGAAAGCGGCTCTGATTTGACTCGCTCATGCCTTCACTCTCGCGGTTGGAGTCGCTACGCCGGTTACGTCCCCCGATTCCCGCGTCACGTTGATCCAGTCGGGTGTAGTAGTATCGGCCGATGCCAGCGAGAGGGTCCAGCCGATCGCGCCGTCGGCCTCGTCGCAGCGGGTAAAGCCGCACGATTCGTAAAACCCGGTAAACGGCTGGTTCTTCGGGGTCGGGACAAAGCGTGCCGCGAGCGACGTCGCGCCGGCGGCGCGCGCCTGCGCGGCCAGCCAGCGCACAAACGATTGCTCCACGGTTCGGCCAAGAATTCGGCAGCTCATCAGGAGCATATCAAGCACCCATTCCGTCGGCCCTCGATGGAGCACGGCCAACCCGATGATGCCGTTGTCGCCAAACCGATCGGCCAGCGCGGCCGTGACCACGTGATGATCCGGCGAAGCCATCCATCGACGGATGTCGTCTTCCGAGCAGCGGACGGTGTTCATGTTGAACTGGTTGGTGCGGGCGGCGAGCTGCGCCGCGCGAGCCGCATGCATCGGCTGATCGACGGCGATCGTCAGCGTCATCTGGAGTTGCCGGTAGAACGTCGGCAGGTCCATCGTGACGGTCTGCAACTCGCGCCGCTGCGACTCGGCGCGATACAACTCGCCTCGGCGGCGGTCCTCCTCCGACAGGGTCCATTGGTCGAAACAATCCAGCGCATCGATCACACCGGGACAGGCGGCCGGTTCTGCGGGCAACGCGATCGCCATCACCTGCGGCAGCGTCGTGCGCACGAGATCGCATTCGACCGGGCTGTCATCGAGAAAGACAAAGCTGTCCAGTCCAAGGTTCAGTTCAGCGGCGATGGCTTGCAGGTTGGCGGGCTTCGGCTCCCAATTGATGCGCAGCGCGGCGAAGTGTTCGCGTCGCAGCACCATGTTGGGATGGCGATCGAGCACATCCAGTACCGTCGCCGGCTCGTTCTTGCTGCACAAAGCCAGCACCACGCCGCGGCGATGCAGATCCAGCACGCGCTGCTGAAACGCGACGAAGGCGTTTCCCGGATAATCCGGCCCAAGGGCGATGCCCTCCAGGCCGACATCGCCCACGACGCCGCCCCAGAGCGTATGGTCTGCATCAAGACATAGCACCTTTTTCGCCAGCCCCAGCAGCGGGCGAAGGTGCGCGACGTAAAAACCCGTGAGGACCCAGTAATGAGCCGGGGCGACGGGGATCCTCGCAAAGTAAGCCATGCGCGGGTCCGACCATGCATCCCGCCCGACGCGCGCGACGAGCGCGTCGTAATCCATGAGGTAGGCGTCCGGCAACCGCGCGATCGCCGCGCGAAGTCGTTCATTGGCTCGTTGAATCAATGCAATTTGCGACATCGCGGCCGACGCGTCGGCGATGCCCAGCGCGGGCCGCGCGGGGAGTTCCCAGTTCTGAATGAGCAGCCGCGCGGCGCTGTGCGCTCGGAACGCCGTCAGCGCTGAAACGAGGCGCGTGGTGTAATCAGTAACCAGTGCGTCGGCGTCGTGCGGGGACAGGCTGTTGAACGCGTTGTAGAGCGCCGGTGCTCCGTCCATCAGCCGAGCGGCGACAATCACCGTGTCGGGTTTGAATCGGCTTAGCCCCGACGCCGGGTCGATGAGTTCCTGCTCTACCTGTCCATACGGCGCGAGAAACCACTCGGCATTAATCCCCGCGCGAAGGGCTTGAAGATCCAGCGCCGCGCGGAGTGCATCCAGGGTGAACGTGCCCGCCAAGCCGATCCGCTGGCGGACCGGCGCGATGGCCTCGCGAACCGAGTGGAGCTTCCGCAGCGTGGCGGCCACCAGCGCGATGCCTGGTGAGCGGCCCAGACCGTCAAACAGCCTCGCCGCGGCGACCCGCGGATCGCCGTTCACCGGGAGCGCGGCGCGTGAAGACGTATCAGCGGACAAGATCGGAACCCTTCGAAGTATCGTGCGCGGTCGCCTCGGCTGAACGCGGCGCGGGCATCGTGCCCATCGTGGTGGGCGCACCGTTTCCATTCAGACGCGGACTGCGGCGACGCGGGCGTCGCCAGCCGATCTGCCGGCCGCGCGGCACGGCGCCGATGTTGGCGAACGGCGGAACTTCCTGCGTGACTTCGCAGTTTGCGTGAACGATCGCGCCGTAACCGATCTTCACGCCGGGCATGATGCGCGTCATCATGCCGACAAAGGCGAAATCGTCGATGAGGATCGGCGCTTCGTGCACGTGCTGTTGATCGTGCGGCGCCATGTGCGACATGCTGATGAGCTGGCCGGGGTCTTGCGGGCGCTCAATAACGCCGGTGGCGCTGTACAAGTGCGCATTGGCCATGATTCCGACGAAGTCGCGAATCTCAACGCCGCCGCGGCCGGCAATGTGAACGCCGGGGCCCAGGTGAACGTGATCGCCGACGGCGATGTAGCCGTGCTGGCGGTGGCGGCGCTCGCCGGCGGCGAGGCGCACGTTGGTGTCGACGTGGGCATGCGAGCCGATGCAGACGTTGGCGGGTCCCCAGATCTCCACGCCCTGATCAATAATCGTGTCCACCCCGAGGCGTTTGAGCCTGGCTTTCCAATAGCAGCTGCGCAGGAAGAAGCCGGCTGCGTTTCGCGTGAAGGTGCGCGCGGCGATCTCAACAAGCCAGTTGAGGATGGGCACCCACGCGAGACCCATGATGACGATCTGCATAATCGCCATGAGCGAACGCACGATGACGCCGACGGTGAGCCATGGCACGGTGCGGCGGACCCGTTGCGGCTCGGCGATGCAGCCCTGAAGCGTCGCGAGCACGAAATCGAGCGAATAGACGAGAAACGTATCGCGGCGCGGCGCCTTGGGAGGCACAAACCACGATCGCGCGATCTGTTCGATTTCATGTTTCGCATCCGGAGCAATGGCCTCGCGTTGCTCGGTCAGGCTGGGTCGCAGATCGGCCGGGGTGCAGAGCAGTGCCCGGCGCTGGAAGTTCTCGGCAACGGCCTGCGGCGCGCGATCGCGACAACTACGTGCCATGTCGATGACACGATCTACGTCCTGTCGCGTCGTGAACTGCAACCGGCGATGCTTGAAGTCCGCGACCTGCTGCCGCGTGGGGTGGCGGTAGTAGGTGCGCTGGGTCAAGTCCTGCGGCGTGGCGCGATCCTCGTGCAGTTCGCCGTCGTAGTAGCGACATAGAACGGGGGAGACCAGCTCCATCTGGCGGATGAGCAAGTCCGTGACGGACGTGATTCCCTTTGCCTCGAATCGCTCCTGGCAGATGATCGGCCCGGCATCCAGCTTTGAGTGAATCACGTGCATCGTCACGCCGGCGACCGCCTCGCGATGGTGCACGTACCAATAGTAAGGCGAGAGACCGGCGTAGCCCGGCAGCAGGGCGTAGTGGACGTTCAGCGCGACACGCGACGGAACCTCGATCAACGCGTCGGAGAACCGGCTCGTCGCGCTGAAACTCAACAACACGCTCGGCTCGTACGAGCGTATGCGTCGAATCACGTCGGGATCATTGACGTTGTCTGCGTAGATGACGTCCGTCGGAAGCCGATAGAGCCGGATCAGTTGCGGGATCGTCGTCGGCAGCCCGCGCGCCGCCAGCCGTGACGGCAGAAACCGGTTTGTGTTGAGCTTGAAATACGTATAGTTGAAACCGCTCCGGAGGAACATCGTCCAGAGGCCGGTCAGGTTTGACTTCGTCGAGGGCAGCTTCGTGGTGATGACGACGGCTTTAAGGTGGTGCCCGTGGTGATACAGCCAGTCGCCGAGCGACAGCATCGAGAGCAGGTTGCCGTTGGTGATGAGCACGGTGCTCAAGCGCGGGTCCGCGGCGTGCGCGGCGTCGTCCAAACCGGCGACGTGTGTCGGAAGGGCGTCTGCGTGAGAGTCGTCCCCGGCGTGCGTAATCACGGGACTTGCTCCGCGAGTGGATCGGCTACGGTACGAACGAGCGCAGGGGCCGACGAGTTCATGGCAGAATTGTCGCACGAGGCCCCGCACACGACAAGCGCGCCGGCTTCATCCGGAGCAATCGCGTGCCGAATGACCTCGCCAAGCGGCGCGAAGGAAAACTGCTTCAACAGTTCGACAATCTTGCATTCAACCGTGTGCCGATTGCGGCGCTGCAACCAGTGAAAGATTCGCGTGCGCCGCGCGGCCCTTGGGGCCAGGTGACGCGTGTCCAGCGGCGGCAGCGGCAGCTCGATTTCGTACGGGTGCGTGTAAAGAATCGCCGGTCGCACGCGGCCGACGCGTCGCATCGCCCAGTTCGTGATCGCGCCGGGAAAGTGTCGCAGGTAACCGCCGCCGCAGACCGGCATCGCCCGGCCCAGCACCGTGATGGTCGATAGCGGCGCCTCGATGATCGTCCTGCCCGACGGCAAGGTCATGCGATGGATGTCGGCTCGAAAGCCCGGCCAGCCGTACCGCCGCCCGCGGATTGGAAAGATACTGCTGTCGTATTCAAAGCCGGCGTCCGCCAGCACCTCCAGCGCCCATTGCGTCGCCGGCATGATCGAGAACGCCGGCGCACGATGCCCCGCCACCGGTTGGCCGGTCAGGTCCTGCAACCGCTTCCGCGCCGGTTCAACTTCCTTGCGAAAACTCTCCGGCGTCAGCTTGAACACCTGCCGGTGATAATACCCGTGCACGCCGATCTCGTGTCCCGCGCGGGCCATCCGCCGCACCAGCTCGGGAAACGTCTCGGCCACTTCGCCCAGCACGAACATCGTCGCGCGCACGCCGTGATCCGCGAAGTGCTGAAGCAATCGCTCGGTGTTGCGAACCACTGCGTCCGTCGGCGGCCCCTCGCGGCCGAGCCAATCCCGCGCGATGACATTGTGATAGTCCTCCACGTCGATCGTCAGCGCGTGAACCGGCCCGGTGTTGGCGGTCTGGGAGGCAGTGCTGCGATGGGTGTTCACGTCAATCATGGAGCTTCGACTCGATGGCGGCAGTCAGCTGTAGCGTATCGTCCAGTGGTTGGGAGCGAAATCGGGTCCCAATTATCGGATTGTAGCGACACCTGCGCGCCTGTCGCCACCGGATCATGCTCTTCGGGCGGTCGCCACCTCCGCTTGACGCGTAGAACATACTCGGACAGCCGCACGACGCCGGTCCGACCGGCGCGGTGCAGCCTTCCTACGACTGGCCGACGCGATTCGTTCGGGCCAGGCCGTTCGCCGGTTGGCGGCTCGCGCCGTTCGGCTACGATTCGCAGCCGAGCGATTCGCGGACGTACGAAAGTGTGCCCATGCAACCGACGCCGCAAGGAACAAAGCCCGCCGATCCGAATGACGCATTAGGTGGTTCGGCGAATCCGTCAATGATCCAGCAGCCGGGCCATATCACGGGCAGGTTGCCGCGTCGATCGCGCCGGCGGCGTGTGCTGAAATGGGGCGTGCGCCTGCTTGCGGCGCTGGGGCTGTTCTTCGCGGTGCTGCTTTTCACGCCGCTGCTGGACGTCACCTACCTCAAGTTTGACCGCCAGGGTCAGCTTGAGAAATCAGACTACATTCTCGTCCTGGGCGGCGAGCCGTATCGCGTGCTCGAGGCGGCCGAACTGTGGAAAGAGGGCTACGCACCGACGGTGGTCGTGAGCAATCACGACGAAGCCGCGGAAGAAATGAGACAAATGGCGATTCACTGGGGCGTGCCGCCCGAACGCATCGTCGTGGATCGCCTCTCATGGACGACGGCCGACCACCCGCGCGCGATTCGGCAGGCGACAACGCTGGACCCGGCGACGGCGCGGTGCATCGTCGTGACGAACTTCATGCACATGGCACGGAGCCAGGCCGTGTTCGAGAAGGCGGGCTATCGCCGGCTGATCTTCCGCGAGCCGCGCTGGACCCGCGTGAAGAAACCGCCGCAGGCCGTGAAGTCGCGCCTGCGCGTGCTGCCGGAAGTGATCTATGAATGCGCCGCGTGGGTGGAGTATTGGGTGAAGGGGTGGGTGTGAACGGGATAGAGGATCCCGCTTTAAGACGATCCCATAACGTGATTCGCCCGAGAGGTCGTGTGACCAGCCTCATCGGGACAAACTATTGGTCGAATCCGCACGATGGCCAGGCTTCGTGATCCTATTTCCATGCGATTTGGGCTGCACTTTGTTTTGGCAACAATGGCAAGGCACTGTATACTATTGACATGACCACGCTTGCGCAAATCGAAGCCGCGGTGGATGCGCTGCCGCCGGAGGATAAGCAGGAGTTGCTGCTCTACCTCGCCACGCTTCTCCGGGCGCAGTCGGGTCGGATTCCGCCGCCGCGCTCCTTTACTCGGGATCAATTGAACGCATGGATCGCGGAAGACGAGGCGGACTTGAAGCGTCTCGGTGATCAGACGATTCCGTGAAACTATTTCTCGATGCCAGCGTCCTGCTCGCGGCCAGCGGATCCATTCGTGGCGCCTCGCGCGAGACGCCAAGATCCAGCGGCATGGGGCAAGCGGCAGTTACACCTACACGGTGGCGGATGACTATGCCTCGCGCCCCGTCAATTACGTCTCCTGGGGCGATGCGGTCCGCTTTGCGAATTGGATGCACAACGGGCAGCCGACCGGAGCACAAGGTGCAAACACAACCGAAGACGGTTCTTATCATATCAACGGCGCGATGACGAAAGCCGCCCTGGCCGCAGTGACGCGCAAGACCGGCGCGACTTGGGTTATCCCCAGTGAAGATGAGTGGTACAAGTCCGCGTATCACAAGAAGGACGGAGTGACTGGCAACTACTGGGATTATCCAACCGGCTCCGACACCGTGCCCAGCAACGTTTACGACGCCAAATGGGACCCGGGCAACAACGCTAACTTTGACAGCAACGGATACACGATCGGCGAGCCCTATTTCAGAACGCCGGTTGGCGAATTTGAACATTCAGATAGCGCCTATGGCACATTCGATCAGGGCGGCAACGTGTGGGAATGGACCGAACAGACAATCAGTTTCGACGAGCGCGGGGTGCGGGGCGGCTCATACTTCGCATCGGTCACTCACCTGCATGCGGGGGCACGTTTCAGTGACGATCCATCTTCCGGGAGCTTCAGCATTGGCTTTCGGCTGTCGAAAGTTCCCGAGCCGTCAGCACTATCGCTGATGCTCCTTGGCGTGCAGGCCCTGCTCTATCGACGCCGATCCAGGCCGATCCTTTGAGTGCCGTCGATCCTTGAGACGATCCTATCTCGATCGAGTAGCAGGATAACGCGAAGTCGCCTCGCGTTTTCCGGGGTCTTCCTCGCCTAACACCCGCTCTCTCCATGCGTTACAATATCGGGCTGCGCGGATAACCGCGCAAGGTGGAGCAGGGAGCAAGACCAAAGAGCATGCCCAAGCGCGAAGACATCAAGACGATCATGTTGATCGGCTCCGGGCCGATTGTGATCGGGCAGGGGTGCGAGTTCGACTACTCCGGCACGCAGGCATGCAAGGCGCTGCGGGCCGAGGGCTATCGCGTCGTACTGATCAACTCCAACCCGGCGACGATCATGACCGATCCGGAGTTCGCCGATCGGACGTACATCGAGCCGATCACGCCCGCGTTTGTCGACAAGATTCTCGCGGCCGAGGCGGCGCGCGGCCAGCCGGTCGATGCATTGCTGCCGACGCTCGGCGGGCAGACCGGCCTGAACTGTGCCATGGAATGCCACGAGCTTGGCATCCTTGAGAAGCATGGGGTCGAACTGATCGGCGCCTCGCCCGCGGCCATCACCATGGCCGAGGACCGCACGGCCTTCAAGCAGGCGATGATCCGCATCGGGCTGGATGTCCCCAAGAGCGACACGGCGCACAACATGGACGAGGCGCGCGAGGCGCTGCAGCGCGTCGGCCTGCCGTGCTGCATCCGCCCGGCCTACACGCTCGGCGGCGAGGGCGGTGGATTCTGTCGCACGATGGAGGAGTTCGAGACCATCGCGGCGCGGGGCATCAAGGCGTCGCGCATCGGCGAAGTACTCATCGAAGAATCGCTGTACGGCTGGAAGGAGTACGAGCTGGAGGTTATCCGCGACCGCAAGGACAACGTGGTGATCATCTGCTCAATCGAGAACATCGACCCGATGGGCGTGCACACGGGCGATTCGATCACCGTCGCCCCGGCGCAGACGCTGACCGACCGCGAGTATCAGAAGATGCGCGACGCGGCCCAGGCGATCATGCGCGAGATCGGCGTCGACACCGGCGGCAGCAACGTGCAGTTCGCGGTCGATCCGAAGACCGGCCGGCAATGCGTGATTGAGATGAATCCGCGCGTGTCGCGCTCCAGCGCGCTGGCCAGCAAGGCAACGGGCTACCCGATCGCAAAAGTCGCCGCGAAGCTGGCGGTGGGTTATACGCTTGACGAGATTCCAAACGACATCACGCGCACAACGCCGGCGAGCTTCGAGCCGGTGATTGATTACTGCGTGGTGAAGATTCCGCGCTGGACGTTTGAGAAGTTTCCCGAGGCCGATGAAACGCTTACGACGCAGATGAAGAGCGTCGGCGAGGCGATGGCGATCGGCCGCACGTTCAAGGAAGCGTTCCAGAAGTGCATTCGCAGCATGGAGATTCAGCGGCCGGGCTACGGGCTGGATCGCAACGATCGGTGGCTGGCGGCGGCCCATAAGCGGCACGCGGGCGGCGAGGAGGGGGCCTACCGGTCCATGCGCCAGCGCGCCGAGAATGACACGGCTGCGACAACAGACGCGATGAGCGGCAACGGCGCATCGGCCGAAGGCATCATGGTCGGCGGGAGTCGGCTGGGCGAAGCGCCGCCGGACGTGGACGAGTCGACGGCGACGAGCTGGCCGATCGACGCGCGGGCGCTGCGAGACAAGCTGGAGAAGCCCTGCCAGGGCCGGCCCTATTACATTCGCTACGCGTTCAAGATGGGCTGGACGGTCGAGCAGGTCCACGAACTGACGCGAATTGATCGGTGGTTTCTCGATCAGTGGCGTGAATTGGTGGAGTTCGAAGAGGAGATTCTTTCGCACGCGGATCAGGTTCGGGCGGCGGCGCAGCATGGCGGGGTGGGGATCGGCGCCGAGTTTCTGCGGCGAGGGCGGATGCTGGGGTACAGCGGGGCACAACTGGCGCAGGCATTGCAGATGCCGGCGCTGATGACGCCGAAGGAAGTCCATCGGCCTGCTGACGACGGCAGTTGTTATAAACTTGTCGATACGTGCGCGGCGGAGTTTGAAGCGGCAACGCCGTATTACTACTCGACGCACGAAGAACCGCTCTTGCGCGTGCAGGAAGGGCGCGTCGTGAGCGGGGTGGAGGGCGAATTGAAGATCGCGCCGCAGCCGCACGTCGTGGTGCTGGGCGGCGGTCCGAACCGCATCGGACAGGGCATTGAGTTTGACTATTGCTGCGTGCATGCGGCGATGGAAGCGAAGCGGCTGGGCTATCGCGCGGTGATGGTCAACAGCAATCCCGAGACGGTGAGCACCGACTACGACACGTCGGACGTTCTGTTCTTCGAGCCTCTGACGCTGGAAGACGTTTCACGGGTGTTGCGTGCGATCGCGTCGCAGGGGCAGATTCGCGGGGTGATCGTGCAGTTCGGCGGGCAGACGCCGCTGAATCTGGCCGAGGGGTTGAAGCGGGCCGGTGCGCCGATCATCGGCACGCCGCCCGAGTCGATTCATCTTGCCGAAGACCGTGACGAGTTTCAGAAGATTCTCAATGAACTGGGGCTGTTGCAACCAGCCAACGGCATTGCGCGAAGCGCCGACGAGGCCCAGCGCATCGCCGCGAAGCTCGGCTACCCCGTCCTGATCCGGCCAAGTTATGTGCTGGGCGGCCGCGCGATGGAGCTGTGCAACAACGAAGACGATTTGATTCGTTACGTGCATCGCGCGTTTGAGGCGACGGATCGCGCGAACCCTTCACACGGCGGCGGCGCGGCGGGTGGCAACCCCGTGTTGATCGACAAGTTTCTGCTTGACGCCACGGAAATCGACGTGGACGCAGTCGCGGATTTCCGAACGCCCAACGACCCCAACGGCGACTGCGTTGTCTGCGGCATCATGGAGCACATCGAGCAGGCCGGCATCCACAGCGGCGACAGTTCCTGCGCCATCCCGCCGCACTCGCTCTCCGGCGAACTCATCCGTGAGATCGAGCGCCAGGCGCAGCTGCTCGCTAAGCGGCTGGGCGTGTGCGGCCTGATGAACGTGCAGTTCGCGATCGCGCAGGGCAAGGTCTATGTGCTGGAGGTCAATCCTCGCGCCTCGCGCACGATTCCATTCGTCAGCAAGGCGACCGGCGTGCCGTGGGCCAAAGTGGCGACAGCCGTCATGCTCGGAGGCAATTTGCGCGATCTGCTGTGGGAGCGCGGCGTGGGCCGGCGGGTGCGCCCCGTGATGACATCGATCAAGGCGCCGGTGTTTCCGTTTAACAAGTTCCCGGGGGTCGATGCGGTGCTGGGGCCGGAGATGCGCAGCACCGGCGAGGTGATGGGGATCGACGACACGTTCGGGCTCGCGTTCGCGAAGGCGGCGATCGCCACGCGGCTGTCACTGCCGACGTCGGGCAACGCGCTGGTGAGCGTGAACGACCCGGATAAGCCGCGCATCGTTCCGATCGCGCGGGAGCTGGTCGAACTGGGCTTCAAACTCTTCGCGACGGTCGGCACGCACGCGGTGCTGAAGGAGGCGGGCATTCACAGCGTCGTCGTATCGAAACGGGCCGGCGCGCCGGAGGGGTTTCTACTCGATATGATCAACCACGGCGTGATGGACCTGCTGATTAATACGCCTGTGCATTATGGCGCGGCGTGGGAGGAAGGCCGCTGGCGCGCGGCGGCGGTGGCGCGCAACCTGCCGCTGATCACGACGATTTCGGGCGCCCAGGCAGCCGTGGCGGCGATCCGCGCGATGAAGGGCATGGGGCCGAAGGAAGCGCTGCGCGTGCGGGCGCTGCAGGATTACGCGGCGGGGATACGATGAATCGACCCAACTGCTATCTCGGACTTGAAGACGGCACCGTGTTCGCCGGGCGATCGTTCGGCGCGGCGGGGACGGCCGCGGGCGAGGTCGTCTTCAACACGGCGATGTCGGGCTATCAGGAAATTCTGACCGACCCGTCGTATTGCGGGCAGATCGTGACGATGACCGCGCCGCAGATCGGCAACTACGGCGTCAATCTCGACGATCTCGAGTCGCGCGGGCAGTTTCTGTCGGGCTTCGTGGTCAAGGAGCTGTCGCGCGTGTACAGCAACCAGCGCGCGACGGGGGATCTCGATACGTTTCTACGCAGCGCGAACATCATCGGACTGACCGGCATCGACACGCGCGCGCTGACCAAGCGGCTGCGCGAGCGCGGGGCCTTGCGCGGCGTGATCACGACGGAAATCTCCGACCCGGCTGATCTGGTTCGCCGCGCGCAGGAGATTCCCCTCATGGCCGGCCAGAATCTCGTCCGCCGCGTCATGCCCGACGGCGAGACCGTTTGGTCGCCGGAGAACGGGCACAGGGCCGACCTGCGCGTCGTGGCGCTGGACTGCGGCATCAAGCACAACATCCTGCGGAGCCTGATCTGCGCGGGATGCACGGTGCATGTCGTGCCGCCGACGATGAGCGCCGAGGCGATTCTGGAGCGCAAGCCGCACGGCATCCTCGCGGGCAACGGCCCGGGCGACCCGGAGGTGGTGACCGAGGCGATTGATAATCTCAAGAAACTCATCGGCCAGCAGCCGACATTCGGCATCTGTCTTGGTCATCAGTTGCTAAGCCTCGCGCTGGGCGCGAAGACGTACAAGCTCAAGTTCGGCCATCATGGCGCCAATCACCCGGTGCTGAATCACGACACCGGCCGCGTCGAGATCACCAGCCAGAATCACGGGTTCGCGGTGGACGCGGCGAGCCTCGAGTCCATCGGCGGGCGCGTGACGCACACGAACCTGTACGACAAGAGCCTGGAAGGTTTCGCGCACGACGCGCTGCGCGTCTTCGCCGTGCAGTATCACCCCGAAGCCGCTCCCGGCCCGCACGATTCGCAGTACCTGTTTGATCAATTCATTGCGATGATGCGGAAGTGACTTCCAAATCGAACATGTCATCTGCTGCCCAGATCGGCGCGCATCTCTCCGTCGCGGGCGGGTTGCATCTCGCGTTCGATGAGGCCGTTCGGCTGGGCTTCGATTGTATTCAGATATTCGTCAAGAATCAGCGGCAGTGGAAGGCCGCGCCGCTGACGGATGAGCAGGTGCGGTTATTCCGTGAGGCGCGGCAGCGAACGGGCGTCGGCCCGGTCACGGCGCATGCGAGTTATCTCATCAACCTGGCCGCGACGGACCCGGTGAACCTGGCCAAGAGCATCGACGCGATGACGGATGAATTGACGCGCTGTGAGGCGCTGGGTGTGGAGTTGCTCGTCGTGCATCCCGGGGCGCATCTGGGCGAGGGGCTGGACGCCGGCCTCGCGCGCATCGCGAGATCACTGGATGAGATCCACGCGCGGACGCCCGGTTACAGGACGCGGATCGGTCTGGAGGACACGGCCGGGCAGGGCAGCACGATCGGGCGCGAACTGGGCGAACTGGGGCGAATCATCGACGGGGTGAAGTCGCCCGGGCGGCTGGCGGTGTGTCTGGATACGTGCCATTTGTTCGCAGCGGGGTACGATCTGCGCGACGCGGCGGGTTACGAGCGGATGATCGGCGAGGCGGACGCGGCGTTCGGTTTAGATCGCGTGCACTGTATTCATACAAATGACTCGGTCATGGACATCGGCAGCCGGCGGGATCGTCACGAGCACATCGGTCTGGGCAAACTGGGGCGGCGCGGTTTTGAGCTGATTCTGCGCGACCCGCGGCTGGTGCACGCCCCGCGGATACTTGAAACCGAACACGGCGAAGACGAGAAGGGGCGCGAGTGGCTGGCGGTGGATCAGGCGGCGCTGCGGCGGATCGCGCGCCAGTAAGCGCGGCCCACGCTTTCGTTGCCATCGCGGATTCGCGGGCCTAGAATCGCCAACCAGCCTGCCTCGTCCATAGAGGAATTCCAATCATGCTGCGTGCGACAACGATATGGCCTCGCCCGTCCCTCAAATTCTGTCTCGCATGGTCGGCCATCTTCATTCTCGTCGGCATTACCGGCTGCGGCGACACGCTGCAGTCGCTCGTGCTAAGGCCGTCGAAGGAGATCCGCCGCACGCCGGAGGAGTTCGGCTTTGCGTACGAGGCGCTGACGCTGACCGACGAGAACGGAACGGCGATCAGTGCCTGGCGTGTACCGACGACCTCGGAGACGAAGCTCGGCACGATTGTCGTGGTGCCCGGAAATGATGCCAACAAGGGGCGGTACACGGTCGGCCTGCAATTCTTCGTCGATTTCGGTTGGGATGTCATCCTGTTTGACTACCAGGGTTTCGGCGAGAGCGGCGGGACGGCGACGTTTGACGGGCTGATTACCAGCACGCGCGCGGTGTTCAAGCATGCGACGGAGAATGACTCGGTGGTGGCGGGGCTGGGGATCAGTCTCGGCGCTCCGGTGCTGATTCGCATGGCGGCGGAATTTGATCTTGACGCGATCGTGATGGACGGCACGGTGAACATCTGGGAGATCACCACGCAGTGGACCGACAGCCACGGCATCGGCAACGACTTGTTCGGGATCGGCAACGCGGTGGCGGCGTTAAGTTCGACGGAGGATTTCGACACGGTGCGCTGGGTCGCGCAGGTGACGGAGCCGAAGTTGTTTGTGCATTCGATGGCCGACAACGTCGCGCCGTTCGAGGGAGCCCTGGAGTTGTATCGCGCGGCCCCTTCGCCCAAGCATTTCTTCATTGTCGAGGGCGAGCACGCCACGGCACAGTTTTTTGATCCGGGTCTCTATCGAAACATCATCAATGCGTGGCTGACCAGTATCGTGCTGCGCGATGAGGCATTCACGCAGCAGTATCTGGCGATTCTGGACGAGGAAGTGCGCGCGACGCTGCTGGAATTGGGGCTGATCACGCCCGAGCAGGCGGCCGGGCTGACGGTTTCCGGCGGCGGTTGAGGCGGGGCAACGCGGTTGGATGGGGTGGGTCGAGTAGGTTTGGTGCGTCGAGGACGCACCCTACGATTGAATCGCGTCACACCGTCCACCGTCCACTGTCCACTGACCACTGCTTTCACGGCTTTCGACCGAAGCGGCCTTGCATGGCTTCGTTGGCCTGCGCTTCCAGTTCGGTCATGGCGCCTTCAGCGGCGGTGACGCGCGTCAGGAACAGCTCTTCCATCTCCTTCTCGGTCGTGGGAGTCAGTGTCAGTTTCCCGACGCGCGCGAGCACGGTTCGGCCCCTCTCGTCAACAAACAGCTCGGACGGGTTGGATGCCAGCCCCTCGCGCTCGTCGATCTGAAAGACGCGCGACGAGCCGGTCACAACCGCGCCATCGGGGATCGATTCGACCGGCCCGCGGAAGTCCACCACGCGCAGAACCAGGTCGGCCATTCGGTGGTCGAAAAAGGTGAAGCCCAGCCGCTGCGGCTTTGCCAGATCGTCGACCAGCCGCGGCATCATGCGGACCAACCCGCGAGACAGGTACGTTTTCGGCAGCGTGAGCGAGGGATTCTCAATAGCCGGCGCGAGAATGTCGTAGCATTGGTTGGACAACAAGTACCGATCGGTGCGCAAGCCTTCTTCGAGTACCACTTCAAGCGTCTGGGGTGCGTCGCCTCGTCTCGGCACGAGCGTCGTGATGCTTGTTCGCCACCGCTCGTACTTCAAGTCGTCGCTCAAGAACATGGAGTTTTGTATCCTGCGGATGCGGCCGTCCGGCTCGAAAGTCCAGCCGCGCTCCCGGACGCGCACGCCCTCGCGCTTCTCGAAGGGCTCGGCGACCTGCTGGACGCGAATGAATCCGATGGTTTTGCCGTCGTGCTGGATACGAAGCAGTTCGTCCGCAAGCAGGGCGGCGTGTAGTTTTTTGGCTGTTAATGACTCCAGCCATTCCTGGCCGGCTTGCAGCGCGGCACGAAGCTCCTGTTCGGTGACCTGGTCGCGCAACAATTGAAAGGAAGCGACCACGCGCGCGAACAGGGCCTCTCCCTCGTCGCGCATCTCCAGCGGGCTGACCCAGATGAGACGAATGTATTGTCTCCGGCCGGCGTCGATCAGGGCTTCGATTCGGAGATGTTCGCGGTTCTCACGCCAATACGTCGCCGTGAGACTTCCACCGGGGCGACCCGCGATCGGCTGGACCTGTTGCGCATGAATCTTCGCGTTGGAAAATTGCAACTCCAGCTCGCCCGCGCGCTGCTTCAACAGGTCGTTCATCGGCTGCCGCTGGGGGAGCGAGGTCTGGCGCACCGAAATCTCGCTGAATCGTCCGTCGGGCAGGACCTGGAGCAACCGCAGCAACACGAGCTCGTTCTTGTCCTGCTTGCGAAGGGGGACGATCTGCCAGCCGGGAGGTGGTTGAATCGAGAATCCGAACGTCCCGTCGATATACGGCTCCGCCAGGCCGGGGATCAGCGTGGTCGGTCGAGCGGGTGTGGTCGATATCGCGTCATCGGCGCGATCGCCGGGTTGCGAAGCGGGCGGCTGGGCCAGGAGCGAACATGCCAAACTGAAAACGAATGTGAACGTGGGCATGATCAAAGTCGTCAACGCCTTTCCATGTGTCAAAATCGCGGCAAGAACCACGCCTCGGCGCGAACCGATGCGGCGATTCGCTCCACGAGGCGTTCGGCCGTCGTCGTGGCATGAGCGTGTTCACAGATGACTGCGATGGCCAGGCCATCCGGCGAAACGGCTGCGGCGGCGCGGACGTTCCGTGCCTCGGGATCATCGAAGCGAATGACGGACCCGCCCCAATCTCCGATTCGGACGGTGCCGGAGGCCATGATCGCGTCGTCGGGCAGCGAGCCGATGAAATCCTCGACAGAGTCGCCCGGTTCCAGCAGGGTGAACAGGACCGTGGCTCGCGCGACGACTTCATGGCCGCGGCGGCGATCTTCAAACGTGATTCGCCCGATGAGTTCGTCGACCTGCTCCGGCTCGAGAAAGTTGATGTCGAGGGATCGGCGCACCCATGACTCGGGTAATTCAAATGAAATCGGCCAGTAGGGAGGATGAATCCGGCGGGTGACTTCCAGCGGCGACGTGCGGAGGTTCGTGAGCGCGTAGGCCATGGCCACGGTGCCCGCAAGCGCCGCGGCGCTGGCTGCCAGCGCCAGCCCTTTGCGGGCCGGCGATTCGCGCGTGTATTCCCGCCACATGGCGGATCAGAATAGACGCAACCGGGTTTCGCGGCAATCGCTACGCACCGAGTTCAGTGGCCGAGGACATACCAGAACCAGACGGCATTTAGCAGCAGCACAAGGATGGCCACGCCGGTCACGCCGCGCGTTGCTGCATCCAGCGTCGGCCCGACGGTCGAATCGGCTACGAGGCCCGCCTCGCGCCGCGCCGATGCAATCATCGCGGCCGCTTCCGGTGCATCAATCGCGAGGTGTCGCGCAAAGTCAATGGCCTCGCGCTGTGTTGTGCGGTCAAGCTGGTTGTCTTCAATCAGGCCGCGAATCATCTCGCGAAAGATATCTCGGTTGACTTGGGCGGGCGTGGGCAAGCCGGACTTGTCCGGGTTGGACGAATTCAGTACAGCTGATTCCGTCCGTGGCGGATTGTGCGGGCGCGGAGTACCGGATGAGTGCATGATCGATTCCCCCCTCAATCAACCATAGGCAGGCGGTGGGCCGGTGGTCACCGGGTTTCAAGAAGCCGCCCGCTAATTCCGGCTGCGAAAGCGGCTGAACCATCGCCCCTCTGTACGAAAACCGCGGTCGTAGCTATGATAGGGTCCGTAAACAAGAGAGACCGTACCGAGACTGACTTTCAGTTAGAAGGACCCGATCAAGCCTCATGATGCAACGTCACGTCGAACTTCCCAAAGCATTTGCCGAACTGGGGCTGGAAGCGCCGATTCTCCGCGCGCTGGCCGACATGGATTTCAAGGAGCCTTCGCCGATTCAGAAGGACGTCGTGCCGTTGGTGCTCTCCGGGCGCGACGTACTCGGGCAGGCGCGCACCGGCACCGGCAAGACCGCGACGTTCGGCATGCCGACGCTCCAGATGGTCGATCCGACCGGTCGGCTTCAGATGATGGTCCTGACCCCGACGCGCGAACTGGCCGCACAGGTCGTCGGTGAGTTCCGTCGCATCGCCAAGTACCGCGATATCCACTGCGTGCCCGTTTACGGCGGCACGGGCATGAAAGAGCAGTTGCACCAGCTCGGGCGCAAGCCGCACGTGGTCGTGGGGACACCGGGCCGGGTGATGGACGTGCTGAACCGCGGCGCGCTGAAACTGGACACGCTTCGCTTCGTGGTGCTGGACGAAGTGGACCGGATGCTGGACATCGGATTTCGAGACGACATCCGCAAGATCCTTGGCCGCGTGACGCACCCCCATCAGACGATTTTTGTCTCCGCGACGCTGGATGAAGAGGTCAAGCGCCTAGCGAAGCAGTACATGAACGACCCGGTGGAGGTCAACGTCTCCAAGGACGATCTGACGGTTGACGCGGTCCAGCAGTACTACTGCACGGTCGAGGCGTGGGACAAGTTTCAACTTCTCAAGCTGTTGCTCCAGAAAGAGCAGCCCAAGCTGGCGATTATCTTCACGAACACCAAGCACGGCGCGCGAAAGCTGACCAAGCGGTTGTTTTCGATCGGCATCGAGGCGAAGGAAATCCATGGCGACCTCGTGCAGCAGAAGCGCGAGCGCATCATGGAGCGTTTCCGCAAGCACCAGATCCCCGTGCTAGTCGCGACTGACTTGGCCGCCCGCGGCATCGACGTGCATCAGATCACGCACATCATCAACTACGATCTGCCGCAGGACATTCAGGTGTACGTCCACCGCATCGGTCGCACGGCGCGGATGGGCAGCACCGGCAAGGCCATCACGCTGGTTACGCGGGAGCAAGGGTCCGAGCTGACCGAGATTGAGATGCTCATCAATCGCCAGATCGAAAAGCTCGAAGTGGAAGGCTTCACGGCGACACCGCCGCCGCGCGGTGAACCGGCCGAACCAACCGGCGGTCGACGGGCTTATGAAGTCCCCTCGTCGTTTCAGACGGCTGTCGGTGCGAAGGCTGCTCCGGCTGCCACCGCGCCCGCGCCGAATCTGGGAGGGAAATTCCCTCTTTCGCGCCGGCGTCGTCGCTAAGTCATTCGCCATAGCCTCGCGAGGAGTCCCGCTTTGGCGTGTTCCAACCTCCAGGAATTCATCGCAGTGCTGGAGTCGGCGGGGCAGTTGCGCCGGGTTCGCGCCGAAGTCGATCCCGAACTGGAAATCTCCGCCATCGCCGATCGTGTGAGCAAGTCGCCCTGCCCGGAGGGGTTGGCCGGCGCGCCGCGCACCGACCCGATTCATGGCGGCGATGGAGGGGTGGGGCTGTTTTTTGAGCGCGTGCGCGGCAGCGCGATGCCAGTGGCGATCAACCTGTTCGGCAGTTATACGCGAATGCGGATGGCGCTGGGCTGCGAGGATTTTGAATCGCTCGCGGCACGCGTGCAGAAGCTGGCCAAGCCCGAGCCGCCGGCGACGCTGGTTGAGAAGATCAAGATGCTGCCGGAGCTGGCAAAGATCGCCGGCTACGCGCCGAAGCGCGTCAAGCGAGGCATCTGCCAGGAAGTTGTGCACACCGACGATGCCGATTTGCTGGCACTGCCGATCATCAAGTGCTGGCCGCACGACGGCGGGGCGGATGGCGACGTGATCGCGGGCAAACGCCAAAACGCCGAAACGCCGAAACGCCGAAACGTCGAAGCGCAGGACAGTCAGAGCCGGCTCGTGTTGAGCCGGGGTCCGGGAGCAGTGTCGGTCGGAGCATCTTCCGATTTTCCCGTCGGGCGCTACATCACGTTCGCCGGCATTTACACGACGCGGCCAGACGGCTCCGAGCCGAACATCGGCATGTACCGCATTCAGGTCACCGGGCCGCGCAGCGCCATCTTTCACTGCCATGTGCATCACGATGGCGCGCGGCATCAACGCCTGTGGGCGGCGCAGGGGCGCGACATGCCGGTGGCGATCGTGCTGGGCGGCGAAAGCGTGCTGCCTTACGCGGCGACCTGCCCGCTGCCGCCGGGGATCAGCGAGTTGATGTTCGCCGGCTTTCTGAACGACGGCGGCATCCCGATGGTTCCTGCGAAGACGCTGCCGCTCGACGTTCCGGCCAACGCCGAAATCGTGATCGAGGGGTTTGTGAGTGCCACAGAAACGGCACGAGAAGGGCCCTTCGGCGATCACACGGGCTTTTACAGCCTCGCCGATTTGTTTCCCACGATTCGCGTCACAGCCATCACTCACCGCGAGCGGCCGATCTATCCGACGACGATCGTCGGGTACCCGCCGATGGAAGATTACTACATGGGCAAGGCGACGGAGCGCGTGTTCCTGCCGCTGCTTCAGATGCTGATTCCGGACGTGGTGGACTACAATCTGCCGCGCTGGGGCGCGTTTCACAACTTCTGCTTCGTGCGGATTCGCAAGGAGTATCCGCTCCAGGCGCGCAAGGTGGCCAGCAGCATCTGGGGCGCCGGGCAGATGATGTTCAGCAAGTTCATCGTCATCGTGGACGAAGACGTGGACGTACACGATGAGCAGGCCGTGATGTTCGCCGTCGGCGCGCACGTGGACCCGCGCCGTGATACGTTTGTCGTTGATGGGCCGATGGACATTCTTGATCACGCGGCGCCGTACCTGGGCGCCGGCAGCAAGATGGGTATCGACGCCACGCGTAAGATTCCCGGCGAGGGGATCGTCCGCGACTGGCCCCGGCCGATGGCGATGCCGGATGAGGTTGTTCGCCTCGTCGAAGGCCGCTGGCGCGAGTACGGGTTGTCGTAAGCGCGACTTGTTGCGAGGGCTGCCATGAACCCGACCGATCCACGTCGCCCGCCGCGGAACCAGTCGATTGAGTTGCAACCGCTGAATGAAGCCGGAGAATCGACCACCCGCACCGACCGGAACGAACCCGCCGCGGAAGTGGATCCGCCGTTTGAGCTGGCTCCGCTTGCGGGCGGACCAGGTGGCACCGCGCCACGCGATATCGGAAAGGTCGAGCAGGCGAGCACGGCTTACGAAGCGCCCGTCCCTTCGCATCCGCTGCATTTTTGCCCGAACTGCGATTACAACCTGACCGGCCTCACATCGCGCCGCTGCCCGGAGTGCGGTGAACAGTTTACGTTGACCGACGCGCGCCGCACCGCGATCGACAAGTCCCTCGGCCGATTCACCCGACTAAGGATGCTGCCGCAATGGGAGCGGGCGAGGTTCCTCGTCGGCGTAGGCCTGACGGTCATCAGCATTCTCGCCGTGAACTTCATCCATCTCGGCGGGGGGCGGTCGCTCGTCTCATTCCAAGGCGGTCTGATGGTCATCGCACTGCTGCCCACGCTTATCTGGTCGGGGTTTCTCCAGGACCTTATGGGCTGGACGCCCAGCGATGTCGCGCTGATTGTGGGAGTCGTCATGGCGGGAATCGGCGGGCTGTTCATTCTGTTCTAAACAGAACCGTGCAAGACTTCCTGGTGTGTGGCACAGGCTAATCACCTGTGTGGAAACAGCTATTAGCCGGTCCCACACTTTTTGATTTTTCCGCAACCTAGGAAACGCTCTGCGGTTCTCCTTAGTGGCCGGTCGATTACCTTGCGTGTGATTGCCGCTAGAATACGTGGGTTATGGCGGCCGGACCAACAAACAGCGTCGTGTGGGACAAGTCCCGACTGGCTGACCCGCATCGCCAGCCTGACAAGGCGCTTCGTGTGCGCGCGATGTTCGACGCGATCGCGCCGACTTATGAGCGCGTCAACCGCTGGTTGTCGCTGGGGCGGGATGCGTCGTGGCGGCGACGGGCCGTGGCGATGGCGGCGGTGCAGTCGACCGATCGCGTGCTGGATGTGGCCTGCGGCACGGGCGATTTTACGCGGGCGTTTGCCAGTGCAGGGCCGTCGCAGGTGATCGGTTCGGATTTTTCGGCGCAGATGCTGGCGCTCGCGGCGGCGCGGCCAGCCATGCGAGCGCAATGGTGTCGAGCTGATGGCATGGCACTGCCGTTCGCCGACGCATCGTTTGACGTCGTGAGCTGCGCGTTTGGCATTCGCAATTTCCAGAGCCTCGCTCGCGGGTTGAGTGAGTTTCATCGCGTGCTGCGGCCCGGCGGTCGCGCCGTGATTCTGGAATTCTCCATTCCGTCGTTTCAACTGGCCGCAGGGATGTATCGCCTGTATTTCCGCAACATTCTCCCGCGTCTGGCGACGTGGATCAGCGGCGACCGTACCGGCGCGTATGACTACCTGCCGCAATCCGTCGAGACGTTTCTCGATGAGCCGGCGCTTCGACGTGCGCTGGCGGAGGCAGGCTTCGCATCGAGCATCGCGCGGCGGTTAACGGCGGGGATTGTCACGATCTATCTGGCTCGAAAGGCCTGACATGGAAGCCGCGGCGGAAAGCCCATCTCCGATCGAATCGGCCTCGAGCCCACCGCCAGCGCACGACCCGGCTGCCATCGTCGACGTCTGGTCGCGCACGGCGCCGAAGTATCGCCGCCGCGCCGTCATCATGCTCATCCTGCTCTGGTTGCTCTTTGCCGGGTTGTGCTGCTTTGCGTTCTGGCTGCGCACCGGTGTGCCATTGCCATGGACACACGATCAATACGCCGCGCTCATGGCCCGCTCGTTCATGCCGGCGGGGCAGAATCAGATCACGCTAGCCGATTTTCTCTCGCATCCGATCAACGTACGCGATGTGCCCATTCACGCGGTGATCATGGGGTTGTTGTTCGCCTCGCTCACGTCGATCCCCATCCTTGTGACCATCCTGTACCGCCTTCCGTCGGCGATTGTGCTGTGCGCGATGGTGATGTTTCTTGCGGCGATGCCCTGGCTCGGGCTGACGGTGTTGCTGGGTTGCATTCTCTCGGTGCTGCCGGCGTTTCGGTTTTCGTTCCGCTATGCATCAGCCCTGATCGGTCTCGTGCCGATCGCCATCTACTTTGTGTCGGCATCGTGGCAGCCTGCGGCGGCGTCGCCCCGGTCGTTTCAGAACCAGGCGCTTATGTATGCTCCGTGGGTGCTGGCGCTGTTGAGTTCCTGCGTCATTTGCGCCGTGGCGCTGCTCATTGCCCGGCTGATCAACTATCGCCCCGGCGGCATCCCGCCGCTGCTCACGGCGCTCTTTGCCATCCCCGTGCTGTTGTTTCACACCCAGGTCGGACGCGATGAGCTGTCCTACCGCGTGCTCGAAGAGAGCATCGGCCCGGCGGGGCATTCCATGTTCGCCAAGCTCGACGCCGGCATGATGGCCGAGCGCGAGGCGGCGCGAAGCTGGAGCGAAGCAAGGGAGACTTCCTTCGCAGAATTGTCGCGCCATCTGTTCGACCAATATGTCGAACGCGCGCTGGTAGACGCCGAGACCGATCGCCTGCGCGCCATCGACTCATGCGACCGCTTCATTCGCGAGTTTCCCCAGTCGCGCTACGTGGCGAACGTGCTTTTTCTCAAGGGTCAGGTGCAGGATCACCGCCTGGTCCGCTCGAGTCTCCATCGAAACCAGCGCATTGAGTACCGCAATGACAGCCCCGGTCTGGCGTCGCTGGCAACCTGGGAGACCATCCGACAGCAGTTTCCGTCAAGCAGCCTTGGCGCCATGGCGATGTATAAGCTTGCGATTCTCCAGGCGCGGCAAGGGAAGCTCACCGAAGCGTTGAATTTGTTGAGCGCGATGCTGCTGCGCTACGATCTCGCCCGGGCCACGACGCAGCCGCGGATGCCGCCGCCTGATGCGCGGAACTTTGTGTTTCAGCGTACCGACCCGACGGCCGGGCTGGGATTGGATGTTCCGGCACTGGTCGTGCAGGCGCGCCGGCTGCGCGAGCTGATCGAGGCATGTCAGGGCGACGCGCCGCGCCCGTACGGCGAATTGTTCGTGACCACGACGGAGGGAGGGGACCATTCGGTGCATCCGGTGCAACTCCTGCTTGGGATGGATGAAACGGACAGCGCGTATGCGACGAATCTCCGCGCGCTGATTGCGCACTTTCCCGAATCGATCACCGCGGATTTCGCACGCATCCGGCTGACCATGCAGGAAGCCGCCATCAGTCGCCGAATTGATCGATTTCGCGTGCTGGTCTCGCAGCTGGCCAATCGTCCGTCGGCGGCCCAGGCGTTGTTTTGTCTGGCCGAGGTACTGGAGGAAGACAACATTACGGACGAGGCGCGCACGCGCTATGATGATCTGTCGCGCACCTACCCGAACAGTTGCTGGGCGCAGGAGGCGGCGGTGCGCTTGGCGACGTTGTCCGTGGCCGAGGGTGCGGAGGACGCGCCGGGGAGCTGACAAAGCGACATGTGGATGACATCGAAGGACCCAGTCATATGAAACGAATCGTCCTCGCGGTGACCGGAGCAAGCGGGGCGCCCTACGCCCGGCGGCTGATGGAGTGCCTCGCGCGAGGCGGCGCCGAGGTGCACTTCGTCGTTTCGCCGCACGGCCGCCAGCTATTTGCGGATGAAATGGGAATCGCGCAGGCGACGCCGGAGACGCTCGTCGGGCGCGAGCTGGCCGACCGGTTCGTCAGTTACTCCTATCGAGACATCGGGGCGCGGATCGCGTCCGGCAGCTTTCTCACCGATGCCATGATCATCTGCCCGTGCAGCAGCAACACGCTGGGTGACGTGGCGGCCGGCACGGGGGCGAATCTCATCTCGCGCGCTGCGGCGGTGCACTTGAAAGAGTCGCGCCGATTGATTCTCGTTCCTCGGGAGATGCCGACGTCGCAGATTGAGCTGGAGAACATGCTGCGCATTTCGCGCGCCGGCGGCATTGTTTGTCCGGCGTGCCCGGGGTTTTACATGCTGCCGCAGACCGTGCAAGACGTCGTGGATTTCGTCGTGGGAAAGCTGTGCGATCTGGTCGGGGTTGCGCACACACTGAACACGCGCTGGGATCCATCCCTGCGCGGCGAAGGTTCTACCGGCGATGTGATGCTGATCGAACCGTAGTGCAGGCCTTGGCCACCCCTACATCGCGGGTGACGATTTTCCGACCGATGATCCTCGCATCGCGTTACGTCAGCGGCACGGCGTGGAGGCGCGTCGTGACAATTTCCTCCGGGGGCGTGACGGGCAGGGTCACGGTGAACGTCGATCCTTCGCCCTCTTTGCTGACGACGCAAATGTCTCCCCCGAGGATGTGGGCCAGTTCGCGGCTGATGGCCAGCCCAAGCCCCGTGCCGCTGTGTTCGCGCGTCATGGAGTCATCGATCTGCCAGAACTTCTCGAACACGCGCGGCAACTCGGCCTCGGGAATGCCGATCCCCTGATCGTGAATGCTTAGTCGCACGCGGGCGTCGCCGTCGCGAGCGATCTCCAGCTCAATCGACTTGTGGTCCGGCGTGAATTTCACTGCGTTTGATAGTAAATTGTATAGAATCTGCTGCAGCCGCCCGGCGTCGGACGTGATCGTCGGCAAGTCGGCGTCAAACCGCCCGCCCAGTTTGAGATTCTTCTTGTCGGCCAGCGGTCGCATGAAATCGATCAGGTTGTTGCCCAGTTCGGCGAGGTCGATCGTTGCGAGGTGCAGCTCCAGCTTGCCCGCCTCGATCTTGGCCAGGTCCAGCAGGTCGTTGATGATCCCCAGCAGCATGCGCCCGCTGGACATGATGTTCTCGGCGTAGCGCAAGGTGCGGCCGCCCTCGGTGCTGGCCGATTCGCGCAGCAGCTCCGCGAATCCGATGATCGACGTGAGCGGCGTGCGCAATTCGTGGCTGACGTTGGCGAGAAACTGGCTCTTGATCTTGTTCGCTTCGAACAAGGCGACGTTGCGCTCGGCGACTTCACCGAGCCTCGTATCGAGGCTGCGATTGATGGTCTTGAGTTCGTTTTCGGAAGACTGAAGATGGCCGAGCATGCCGTTGAACGCGCGGGCGAGTTCTTCGAATTCATCGCCCGTCGCGATGGCGCTGCGGATGCTGTGATCGCCCTGCGACACACCGTCGGCGACGCGCGTGAGCTGCCGAACCGGGGACAGAATCAGTTTTTGCACGATCAGGTAAAACACCAGCACGGCCAGCATGCCCGCCAGCGCGCCCGCCATCAGGATCAGCCCGAGATTGATCCACAAATCCACCCGCGCATTTCCTGCCGGATACTCGGCATCAATGATGCCAACGAGTGTTCCTGCGGGGTACCGGCTGCCCACGGCGCGCACCGGAAGCACGACGCGGTACAGAAGATTGCCGCTGATCGTTTCGATGGGGAGTTGTACTTCATTCAGCGAGCGGTCGGACGCCAGGGCGCGGATGGCGGCTGCAACGTCCGGGTCGCATCCGGGCGGCGGCTGTGGGTCAGCTGGATCGGCAAGCGGCACCAGCCTCGGAACAGGGCATCGAATGCCGTGTTTGACGCTGCCGGCAGGCCACCAGGTCTTGAGCAGGCGCTGCTTGTACTCCCAGTTGCCGCTCCCCGGCTCGAACCTTGCCAGGGCAAGCCTCGCCGCCTGTCGTGCCAGCGTCAGGTTCTTTTCGTGTACGAGGTCCCGCATCCGAAGCCACGGGACGAGAAGGGCCGATGCAATAATCAATAGCACGGCCAAGCCGAAGAGCATGCGGCACTTGGAGGCCAAGGATACGGTGAGGACGGAAATCCGGGACATAGACCCTGCGGCTTTGCGAACCTTGCGCTGGACGTATCGTATTATGCATGAGCGGGTTAGGTGTGTCCCGCACAATCTGCGCGATTGACCGGCGACCTGCCAGCCGATATCATAACGTATGTTTCCTCAAGTCTGTTGGATGCAACCCATGTCGCGCATGTCCCTGATGGTGATCGCGATCGCCCTGCTCTGTGGAATCCCCAATCCCGCTCTGGCCCAGCAAAACGCATCCAAGGGCAAGAAAATTTCAACTGAAAACGGGGGTTTAGTCAGGCCCACCTATCTGCCTGGCGCGGGCCGTGGCGGCGGCTACGTTGGAATGAGAACCCGTGTGGATGTCCTAAGAGAGTTTAATGGGTTGTCCCGTCGGGCATCGGACCGATATCGGGGTTTCTATCGACCAAGCCCCATGCGGCAGCTTCTGGACCAGCATAGCCTTATTCTGCCCCGTTCGAGAATGGGCGCACAGATGTTTGAGAGTCGGGGATTTGCGTCCGAGCGACGGGAAGTCGTGCAGCGCGGCCCGCGCATCGGCGATGTGAATGAGCGAATGGCGGAACCGGAAGTGAGCGTTGACACCCCTGTGCTGGCGTCACCAAGCCCACCGGGAATGTCACCCGTGTCGGCGTCTGATCTCTACCTTCACCGAGAAGGATTTCGAGAAGCGGACGACGGTACGCTTGTGCGGGTCGAGCGCCAGACCTATCAGGATTTTCTCGAAGCTCGTGTCAAGAAGCGGGCCGAGGATGCATACGAGACCGGAATGAGTTATGCGCGTCTTTACGACCCCTTGGATTCGACAAGATCCAACAACGTCCTGATTACGGCGAGAAGCTACTTTGAGTTGTATCGCGATGCCGCGCGCGCGAAGGCGAAGCCCTATTTCGCGGTTGGAATCGTGTCTTTCCTGAACAGGGACTACTCCCGCGCCTACTCCAGCATGCGGGACGGAATCCTCCGCGTTCACAAAGCTGACGACCTGAAAATCGAGCGCGACCGAATCTTCAAGAATCAGGGAATAATTCGAGAACTGTTCGATTCCGCCAGTACGTTTTGCTCCGCGACAAACGACCGCGGCACGACGGCCGTCATCCTTTCTTACACGGCGTTCTTGTACGGCGATATGAGCACAGCGTTGTCTGCCGCGGATGTCATGAAGGACACCGGCGATCCTGAGCTTGCCGAAGCAGCCGACCGTTATCGAAAGGCGCTGGTTGAAGCCGGCGCGAGCGGATCGACGGGGGCCTCGCCATCACTTCCTTCGAGTATGCCATCGCCGGAAACGGCCTCGTCGGCCATCCTTCCGGGGAATTAACCGTCGAGCTCCTCTTCGCACCTCCTCCCGTCATTGAAAACTCCCGCTTATCGGAAGTGCCGGCTCGTACCATCGTAGTACTCATTCGGTGTTCTCGCTGGGCCGAGAAATAAGGTAGCATATGCGTCGAAAACGCATTGCGAACACTTGCGCGGTGGCGCGGGGTCTTCGTGGGATGAACAGGACGAAATGACGTCTCGAGTGAAACCGGGTCAGACTATCGTTCGCCGTCTGATGTCGCGCTACCGCGGTGTCATCTCGGCCGGGTTGCACTTTGGGTTGTTCGCCGCTGCGCTGTTTTGTGCCTTTGGGTTGTATTTCAACTTCAAGAATCTCTACCTGTGGTTTTATCCCTTTTATCTTCCGCTGCTGCCCATCGTTGTGATCATCAAGATGGCCGTCTTCGGCTGGCTGAAGCTGTTTCGCGGTTCGTGGCGATACGTCGGCATGCGCGACATGCTGGCAGTCGTGAAGGCGACCAACATCAGCACCTTCGGGTTCGTCGTGGTTTTTTACCTGGCGGAGAACATTCACCTCCAGAAGTTCGGCAGCAGCATGTTTCTGGATCAGGTCATCAGCCCTGATGGGAAGCTCGTGCCGACCCAGTTCCCGCCCTCCATGTTCATTCTGGACTGGGGTACGACCATCGCCGCCATTTGCGGGGCCCGGTTGGCCGTGCGGCTGTATCACGAGGAAATCCGTCCGGTGGCGAGCGCCGGCTTTCGGCGCTGCCTGATCGTCGGCGCGGGGGACACGGGTGAGGCGCTGCTGCGCGAGATACTCCGAATGCCTGTTGAGCGATATCGCGTGGCGGGGTTTCTTGATGATGACCTTTCGAAGCACGGAACACAGATTCACGGCGTGCCGGTGCTGGGGTCCATCGATCGGGTGCGCGATGTATGTAAGCAGGAGCAGGTTGAGGAAATCCTGCTGGCGATTCCGGGCGCGCCACAAAAGCGACTTCGCCAGATCGTCGAAGCGCTTCAGGGGTTGAACGTGCGGTTCCGCACGATCCCCGGCATGGAGCAGGTCATCGAGGGCCGCGTCACGTTTTCTCAAATCCGCGACGTGGATATCAAGGACCTCCTCGGGCGCGAGCAGGTTGAATTGGACGAGGCGCAGATTCGCGAATCGCTGCGCGGCCAGCGAGTCCTCGTGACCGGGGCGGGCGGTTCGATCGGCTCGGAGCTGTGCCGCCAGTTGCTGCGATTCGGTCCGGCGCGGCTGATTCTCGTGGAGCAGGCGGAGAACAACCTGTTTGAGATCGACCGCGAGTTGCAGGCCATCGCGCCCAACGTGCCGCGCGTGTGCTATGTCGCAGACATCTGCGATGCGCGGCGGGTCGAGGGGGTGTTCGCCGCGGAGCGTCCGGCGGTCGTCTTCCACGCTGCGGCCCACAAGCACGTGCCGCTGATGGAGATCAACGTCGGCGAAGCGATCAAGAACAACGTGCTCGGTACGCGGACCGTCGCCGACGCGGCGCTGCATCATAAGGTCCAGCGGTTCGTGATGATCTCGACCGACAAAGCAGTGAATCCGACGAGCGTCATGGGTTGCACGAAGCGCGTCGCGGAGATGTACATTCAGCAGCTCGCGACCGCGGGGGGGAGCCGCCCGGCGAGCACGCAGTTCATCACCGTTCGCTTCGGAAACGTACTTGGTTCGAGCGGCAGCGTGGTGCCGATTTTCCAGAAGCAGATTGCTGCGGGGGGGCCGGTCACCGTCACCGATCCGGCCATGACGCGATACTTCATGACCATCCCCGAGGCGACGCAGCTCGTGCTTCAAGCCGGCGTCATGGGCAACGATGGCGACATTTTCGTGCTGGACATGGGCGAGCCGGTGAAGATCGTCGATCTCGCGCGAGAAATGATCACCTTGAGCGGCCTGCGCCCGGGCGAGGACATCGAGATTGTCTTTTCAGGCGTGCGCCCAGGCGAGAAGCTCTATGAAGAGCTAAGCGTCCAGGGCGAAGACATGTCCAAGACGCGGCACGAGAAGATTTACGTCTGGCGCAATCGCCGCGAGGATTGGCCCCGCGTCTGCCGCTTACTGGAAGACCTCATTCGCTCTGCCGACGATCTGACGCACGAGCAACTCCGCCGCCAACTCGCGGAAATTGTCGTCGAATATCAACCCGGGCCCGAGGCTGGCATGGCCAGTGCTTCGCCCGTGTCACGTCCATCCTCCGACGCACTGTCGGTCAGCGAGCGGCATCTTCCCCGTGCGGCTGGTTGAGGTTTTCCGCGGATATCGGAACTCCGTTTCATTCTGCTTGACGTTTCTGAATCGCATCCGTCAAGATGGTGGTGCGAAGAAGATGCTCTTTGCATGGGCAGGGGGCCTTGTGTTTTCAGCGGGATCGGAGCAGGAAATGAAAAGAAACCTGGTCGTCTCGACGGTGTTTGTAATCGCCATGGCCGCGTCGCATTCGGCACAAGCCGGAATCGTCTTCAGCAACACGTTCGACAACGGCTATTTTGTTCCGTTTTCGTCATCCACGCAGGCGGGGGTGCGCTATGGCGACAGCGGCTGGTTGTCGGGGTTCGGCCCCGAGACGTATACGCTGACCCAGCTCGACTTGGGGCTGGCTGTATACGGCAGCATTTTTCCCGGCAAGACGGATATCACGATCACGTTCAACGATGGCGATCCCAGTGGCTTGGTCTTCGGACCAGGGACGGAGCTGTACTCGGTGACGATCCCCGAAGTTCCGCTTCCTTCGACTGATGAATTCGGCCCGGAGTTCTTCACGCTTTCGATCCCGCTGCCAAACGTGGTGACGTCCGGCGGTTTCAACAACGTGGGTTGGAGCGTCAGTGTTTCGAACTTCGACTACGGCGGCCTGTTCGGCTTTCAGTGCAGTTCTTCGTTCGGCCAGATCGTGGGCTTCTACACGAACAACGCGTCTTTCTATAACGGCTCGAACTGGAGTCTGTTCTCATTCGGTGCGGATCCGAACTTCGGCGTTGCCAATTTCGTGGCCACGATTCAGGATATCCCCGAACCGGCGACTGCATCATTGTTGACGATTGGATTGGCGATGCTGCGACGCCGCAAGCGCCGATAGACTGGATCAGTCGGCCGGAATGATTTGCCGCAACATGCCCCCGGTGCAAGCCGACGCTTGCATCGGGGGTTCTTTCGTGGCATGTGAATCAGGGCGCGCGCGGGTTGCCGACACGCGCGATGGGGGGGCCGGCCGAATCCCTGATCGCTGCAGGTGGGTTCGCCTGCGCGATGACGAGCAATCGCTGATCGGCCCGAAGAGGGTCGTCAAGACTCGGCGGGCATTGCAACGAGCCGTCAGCGTGTTCGATGGCGATGACTTGCGCGCCGTGCGCCCTGCGAAAATCCGCTTCGCGGAGCGATCGACCGACGACATCAGGCGGCACGGGTAGTCGCTGAACGAGGTCGCGCCGCGCGGGCGCGATGCCAAGTCCGAGCTGCTCCAGACGTGCATCCTGTTCGACGGTCGCGAGGCCCGCGTGCTCGCGGATCATGAGCCGCTGCACGTCGGCCATGTGATCGCGCAGTGCCTCCAGGATGCGCCGGCGACTCAACATGCCGACCCAGCGCCGCGCGGGGGTGCTGTCCATCACCGGCAGGACATCGTGATCGCTGCGGCGAAACTCCGCGAGCGCCGCATAGACGTCGTCGTCGGCCTGCACCGTGACAAGTTTGCGCGTCATCATGTCCGAGGCGATGACCACCTCGGCGAGCGCCGGCTCGTTCATGATGCGCTGGATGTCGGTCGCGGAGATCAATCCGAGAAGATCCCTGGTCTGTGCGACTGCGAACACGGGACGCGTGCCGGGCGTCAGTTTGCTGACAATCTCGCGCAACGTCGCGGTGGGGGAGATCGTCTCGGGCCAGACGCGGTCCATGATGTCATTGACGCGCCACGATTCGAGCAGGCGCACGATCGCGTCGCCTGCGTGCGCCGGCGACTGCACGCTGGTCCGCACCTGCTCGCGGCTCAAGCCCCATTTTCGGCCAATGACGTACGAACTCACGCAAACCAGCATCAGCGGAACGATCAGTCCGAAGCTGCCGGTCATCTCCGTCACCATCACGATGCTGGCCAGCGGCGTGCGCATCGTGGCCGCGAGCACGCCGCCCATGCCGACGGCGACCAGTGCCGGTCGAAGCCCGGCGTTCGGACCCATCATGCCCGGATAAACCGCGTCAATCATGGCGCCGAGAAACGCGCCGATGACGCCGCCAAGAAAGACGGACGGCCCCAGCGCGCCGCCGGACCCGCCGCTGCCGACCGTGGCCGCCGTTGCGAGACACTTGAAGATGACAATCAGGGCAAGCAGCCCGGCCCAGGTGGAAGCGCTGACGCCGGGCTTGGACATACCGTCTACCGCACCTTGAATGAATGCGTAGCGCCCGTCCATAACCTGCGGAAAGACGCACGCAATCGCGCCGGTGGCCAGTCCGCCCAGGGCCGGAGTGAGCCAGATCGGGAGTCGCACGAGCGGCATAATGGTGTCTTCGACGAGTCGCAGCGAGCGCGTAAAGAGAATCGCGCCGAGGCCGCAGAGTGGTCCCAGTGCGGCGTAGGCGATGAGGTCGTTAATCGACCCGAAGGCAAGTTGGTCGGCGCCGCGGATGAGGTACTCCGTTCGGCCCAGGCCGCCCCAGAGGGTCATGAAGACGGAGTAACCCAGGACCGAAGCGACGAACGATGGCACGATCGCGTCGGATTCAAACTCCTCCTCCTGATACAAGACGCTCGTAGCAAACAGCGCGCCGCCGAGCGGGCAGCGGAAGATCGCGCCGACGGCCGCGGCGCAACCGGCGATCAGCATCGCCCGTCGCTCGCGCGGCGCGAGCCGGAAAACGCCGCCGACGGCCGAACCGATGGAAGCGCCCAGTGCCGCATTAGGGCCTTCGGGTCCCGTTGAGCCGCCGCAGGAGAGAACAGCGATGTTGGCGACGGCTTTCACGGCCGGACCGCGAAGGGGGAGCGCGCCCTGACGGTGATGAAACGCGCGGATCAGGGCATCAGTGCCGTGGCCGCGGGCGCTCTGGGGGCAAAGCCACTTCACAAGCAGACCGGAAATCATGCCGCCGACCGCGGGCAGGACCAGCACGCGCCAGTCGAATCGAAGGACATCGGGCGAGCCGAGATGCGTGACACGGCCGACCAGGAAATGGGTGGCGTGATGGAGCGACCATTCAAAGGCCGCGGCGGCGAGACCACCGAGGACACCGACCAGCACGCCGAGGCCGAAGAGCCGGCTCCAGCGCGCTGCGGGTTTGGGGAGGGGCTGCTGGAAGCGCGACCAAGCATCGGCGAATCGCGAGACGGGCATGGCGCCCATGATACACGAATTGCGTTGGCAGGACCGATGCCGATCAGGCCGAGGCTTTTTGCTGTTCGTCGTCGAACCGAACGCTGACGCGCTTGGAGACGCCCGCCTCCTGCATCGTGACGCCGTACATGGTGTCAGCGATGCTCATCGTGCGTTTCGAGTGGGTAATGACGATGAATTGCGAGATCTTCGAGAACTCTTCCACGACGTGGTTGAAGCGCACGTTGTTCGCCTCGTCCAGCGCCGCGTCGACTTCGTCGAGCAGCACGAACGGCGACGGGCGATGTCGGAACACGGCCATCAGCAGGGCGATGGCGGTCATGGTCTTTTCGCCGCCGGAGAGCAGGCTGATACTTTGCGGTTCCTTTCCCGGCGGGCGGGCGACGATTTCGATGCCGCATTCCAGCACGTCGGCTTCGTCCATGAGCAGCAGCTCGGCCTTGCCGCCGCCGAAGAGCTTCTTGAAAAGCGCGGCAAAATGCTCGGCGACGCCCTTGAACGTATCGATGAATCGCTGCTGCGACTCGACGTTCAGTCGATCGATCAGTTCGAGCAGTTGCTTCTCGCTCGTGCGCAGGTCGGTCAGCTGGCCGGTTAGGAACTCCAGTCGCGTTTCAAGCTGGCCCTGCTCGTCGATCGCGTCGAGGTTGACGCTGCCGAGGCGCTCGATTTTCTGCCGCAGTTCTTCAATTTTCGCTTCGACCGCGGGCCAGTCTTCGTCGTCCTGCGGCGTGTAGCCGGCGTACTGCGCCTCCAGGTCAACGTGCAATTCTTCCTGAATGCGGCCGACAAGGTCCTCCAGCCGAACGCGCAGCTCCTGCAATTTCAATTGCCGCTCGTGCAACTGGGCCTCCACGGCTTCCAGTTCGCCTCGCAGTCGTCGCGCGTCGATGGCCAATTGCTCGACCTCGCTGCGCAGGTTGTCGCGGTTCGTTCGGAGGTCGGCTGCCTCGCGCGAGAGCGCCGCGTGCTGCGTGCGGTGTTCGTCCAGCGCCTGCTTCGCGGCGGCCATTTGACCCTGCGATTGTTCAATCCGCTCCTGCGCCTCCACGACGTCGCGCGCGGCCTGATCGCGCTCGGTCAGCAACTGCACGCGCGCCGCCTGCAACTCCCGCGCGGTTTCGTTTGCCGCCGCGCGCTGCTGGGTCAACTCACCGCTGCGCACTTTGGCGCTGGTGATCGCTTCGCCAATCTGCTGCCGCTGCGTCTGCAATTCCGACAGCGTCGCCGTCAGCTGCTCGACCATCCGCTCGCTTTCGCTGCTGCGCGTCTCAAGCTGCGTCAGCGATTGGCGGCTGGCCTCCTGCCGTGTTCGCATCTCGCCGAGTTGATCGACCAGTACGGCCACTTCGCGCGCGATCAGCGGCCGCTCATCCGATAATTGTCGTACCGTTTCGTCGACCGTCGCGAGATTCGCGGCGGATTCGACGCGTTGCGTGTTGGCCTCGTAGATCGCCGTGCGCAGGCTCTGCTGCACCTGTTCGAGGTGGCTGACTTCGCTTTCGCTGGTACGCAGTTGCTCCGAGAGCGACGTGATGCGCTCCTCGACGCTGGTCAGTTCCTTCGCCAGCTCGCGCAGCTCGCTTCGACGGCTGATGAGGCCCGTCCCCGCGCCGAGCGGGCCGATCCCGACGCGCCCGTCCGGTTCCCAGACGATGCCTTCAACCGTCACGAATCGCGCGCCGGCCGGGTCCATTGCAGCGAGTCGCCGCGCCGCATCGATGCTCTCCACCACATACGTCCGGCCCAGCAGGTAGCGCGCGAGTTGGGCGCAGTCTTCCGGAAAGCGAACCCAGTCGATCAGCTTCGCGACGAAACCCTCCTGGTTCGACAGGTCGGGTCCATTCACGAGCGGCGGCACGCAGTCCAGGGAGAAGGCCCGCACCGGCCCCGACAGATCAGCCAGCGTATCGCGATCGGCCAGCAACGATTCGCGCAGCGCGACGACCAGATATTTTTCGTAGTTGCCGAGGACCGCTTCGACCAGTCCGGCGTGGGCCACGTCGGCCTCGAACAATTCGCCGACCGCGCCGCGAACATAACTGAATGCGCGGCCCGATTCGTCGCGGTCGCGCCGTTCGAGTATCTCCCTCGCGCCGGCGAGCAGGCCCTCGTGCTTGCGGTCCTGCTCGGCAAGCAACTGCCGCCGGCTTTCCAGGCCGCTGCGGTATTCCTTCGCCGCCGCGAGCTGGTCGATCAATTGCACGCGATGACTTGCCGCGGCGTCGGCCTTTTCCTTCGTTTCGTTCAGCTTTGCTGTTTGATCGGCGATTAGGGAGTCGATCTCGCCGAGCCGCGAGCGGTGTGCCTGCTGCTTGCCCATCGCCTCGGCCAGTTCGGTCGCGATGGCTGCGTCGCGCTCGTCGAGCTGGGACTTCTGCCGCGCGAGCGATTCGTGTTGCAGGTCCAGCCCCTGAATCTCGTTGTGCAACTGGCTCGTGCGGCGAAGCAGATCAATGATGCCGGCCTTTTCGTCCTCCAGCCGCGTGCTCGTCTCGTTGGTCTGGTGAGCGCAGGTGCGATCCTGCTCGGCCAGGCGCGACAGCTCTTCGTGAACGGCCGCCAGTTCCGATTCGATCCGCTTGATGATTGCGTCCTGCTCGGCGAGCCGGTCATCCAGCGACGCAACCTGTCCGTCGAATCCGCCAAGTCGCTCCTGCGATCGCGCGAGCAGCTCCTTCTGGTCGGCGATGCGCCGTTCGGCGGCCGCGATGCGCTCTTCCTGCGCGGTAATCTGTGAGGTGGCGGTGAGCAGGCGGTTTTCGGTGAGTGAAATGGCCCGCTCGAGATCGACGATGCCGACGTTGGCGTCGCTGCTGCGCGCTTCGTTGTTCGACAGGTCGGTGCGCAGCTGGGTCGCGCGATCCGAAAGATCGTTCGATTCACGTTCGGCGGCGTCGCGCCCCTCACGAAGGCGGTGATACTCGGCGAGGGCGTATCGGCTGCGCAGCTCGCGCAATTCCTGAACGTATGCCTGATAGTTTCGGGCCTTGCCCGCGGCCAGCTTCACGCTTCGCAGACGCTTTTCGACTTCCTCGACGATGTCCTGGACGCGGAGCAGGTTTTGATTCACGCGCTCCAGCCGGCGCTGCGCCTCTTTCTTGCGAACCTTGTACTTGCTGATGCCCGCGGCCTCTTCGAAGATCAGCCGCCGCTCGGCCGGGTTCGCCTGAAGCAACACATCAACGCGACCCTGCTCGATCACGCTGTAGGCATCGACGCCGATGCCGGTGTCGAGGAACAACTCGCGGATGTCTTTCAATCGGCACACCTGCTTGTTCAACAGGTACTCGCTCTCGCCGCTGCGATACAAGCGACGCGAGACGGTCACTTCGGTCTGGTCGGTCGGGAGGCGGCCGTCGGAATTGTCGAACGTGAGATCGACCTGGGCCATGCCGAGGCTCTTGCGCGTGCCCGAGCCGTTGAAGATGACGTCCATCATCTGCTTGCCGCGCAGGCTCTTGGCGGACTGCTCACCAAGCACCCACTTGATGGCGTCGACGACGTTTGACTTGCCGCAACCGTTCGGCCCGACGATGCAGGTGATGCCGCCGCCGAAATCGAATTCGGTCTTATCCGCGAAGCTCTTGAAGCCCGTCGCCGTGAGTCGCTTGAGAATCATGAAAGAAGCCTAGCCTCCGTGCTGCCTTGGCCGGTTTGTGCTGCGTGGCGCAACCGTGAATCGAATCGTTCACCGCTGCGCGGTCGGGCCTCCTGCCCATCCGCCCCAGATTGATTGTCAGACGCCCAGCCGCGATTCGCGCCGGGTGAAGCAGGCATTCTACCAGACGCCCGAACCCATTGCCAATGCATTACTTCCGATCCGTGGGAGGCCGTCTCGCTGTCATGGCTTCGGGCGCCTTGCCTGTTTTCATCATTTGGAGACACCATTACAATGCCTTGCTTTCCGAGGAACGCTTAATGAGACCAACGCAAACCGACGTCCACCCCGGTGAAATCGGCCCGCACACCACTATGTCCGGCAGGCCCCTGCAGACGGTCTACGGGCCGCAGGATACCGCCGAGGTGGACTACGAAACGCACCTGGGCGACCCAGGGCAGTATCCGTTCACGCGCGGCGTGCACCCCGATATGTACCGGGGGAAGCTGTGGACCATGCGGCAGTTTGCCGGGTTCGGCAGCGCCCGACAGACCAATGAGCGATTCAAGTTTCTGCTCTCGCGCGGGCAGACCGGCCTGTCCACGGCCTTCGACCTGCCGACGCTCATGGGCCGCGATGCCGATGACCCGCTTTCGCTCGGCGAGGTCGGTCGTTGCGGCGTCGCCATCTCCTCGCTGGCCGACTACGAAGTGCTGTTCGGCGGCATCGACCTCGGCGGCGTCAGCGTCTCCATGACCATCAACGCGCCGGCAGCCATTCTCATCGCCTTTTACGTCGCCACGGCCGACAAGCAGGGCGTGCCCCGCAAGAATCTCCGCGGCACCTGCCAGAACGACATTCTCAAGGAGTTCCACGCGCAGAATGAGTTCGTCTTTCCGCCGTCCGAGAGCGTGCGACTGGTGGTGGACACAATCGAGTTCTGTCAGAAGGAGCTGCCCCAATACAACGCCGTGAGCGTCAGCGGCTATCACATCCGCGAGGCCGGTTCGACGGCCGGTCAGGAGCTGGCGTTTACCCTCGGCGACGGTCTGGCCTATGCCCAGGCGTGCGTCGATCGGGGCATGGACATCGACGCATTCGCGCCGCGGTTGAGCTTTTTCTTCAACAGTCACAACGACTTCTTCGAGGAGATCGCCAAGTTCCGCGCGGCCCGGCGGCTGTGGGCTTGGTACATGAAAGAGCGATTTGGCGCGAAGAACGAGCGGTCGATGTGGCTGCGCTTCCACGCGCAGACGGCCGGTTGCAGCCTGTATTCCAAGCAGCCGCATGTGAATCTGATGCGAGTTGCGTATCAGGCGATGGCGGCGGTGCTGGGCGGCTGCCAGAGTCTGCACACGAACAGCATGGACGAAACGGTGTGCCTGCCGACCGAGCACGCGGTGACGCTGGCGCTGCGCACACAGCAGGTGCTGGCGTGCGAAACGGGCGTGACGAACGTGGTCGATCCGCTCGGTGGGAGCTACTTCGTCGAGGCACTGACGAATCAGTTGGAGGCGGAGGCCCGCGAGTACATTGAGCACATCGACGAGATGGGCGGGATGATCGCCGCGATTGAGAACGGGTACGTGCGGCGCGAGATTGCCGATGCTGCCTATCGCTACAGCGCGGCGGTCGAGCGGGGCGACAAGAAGCTCGTCGGCGTGACGGACTACACGGACGATGACGGCCCGCGGATCGACATGCTGAAGATTCCCGACGCGGTAGAGCACGAAGTCATCGCCGATTTGAAGAGGATGAAGGCCGGGCGCAACGATGCGGCGGTGAAGGCGGCGCTGAAGCGGATTACGGATGACGCCCGCGCGGGCGTGAACGTGATGGAAGCCCTGATCGCGGGGGCGAAGGCGTACGCGACGGTGGGCGAGATGATGCAGGCGCTGGAGGCATCGCTGGGACGGTTCGACACGGGGCAGGTGTTTTGATAAGGGCTTGAGGCTTGAGTACTGGGGCTTGACGTTTCTTGCGGAAACTCCAAAATTTTTCCTAAAACCAAGGGTGAGACAAAGCGCTTCGGACTGATCTGTTTGGGAGCGGCAAGCAACCAATTAAGCGCTACATCGATATGCTTGCCGCCCCCTTACTGAATTGAATCAATCAGGCTGCGTCATAGCGATTCGTAAAAAGCCAGCCTTTGTTCTTTAGGTTGCTTATCGCCTGATCTTTGGCGAAAAAAGTCACTACAGTATCATGAACTACTACAGCAATCATCGGCGTGCCCGAAACCTCCAAGTGTAAGCCCGATGTTGATGGGTCGTAACCAAGAACCTGCGACGATCGAAGGACCTTTATTAAGTCGAAATCAGAATCAGACATCGGAATGACTGTTTGCGGGTATCGTTCCTTTAGCATTTGGCGAGCATGAAATGAAATCGGGAAATAATCTAATCTATTGGGCTTATTCTTCGAATTTGGACATTCACGACACATAATTAATCCCTTTTTCTTTCTACTCTATGCTGAGTCCATGTTTCCAAATACAAACGCCGCTTACCTTCAAGTTCATGAAAGAAAGCGGCCGCCATACCATTCGCTCTAATATTAGTTTTTCTTAATCACACCTCCTTTCCCGTCAGTAGTCACGCCAAGTACTCGCGTTGCGGCATTGAAACAATCCCAACACAACATAGCACACGCCGGGCGTCGGTCAAGCGAATTCTAGAAAAAAGTGTTGTTCAGGCTTCGACTTTACCGGTTTGACTATCATCCCCCGGCCAACTTCCGCAGCTTCTCGATCGCCTCGAACAGTCGCGATTTGATGACGGACTCCGGCTCGTCCATCACGTCGGCGATTTCCTTGCGCGACAGGCCTTCGGTGTAGCGCAGCCGGAGCAGTTCGTTGTCGTCGGCCGAGAGTTGCGATAACAGATCGGCGAGTTGGTGCTGGGCCTCGGCACGAACCAGGCGCGTCAGGTTACCGCTTTCATCCAGCGGGATGGATTCGGTCGGCAGGGGGTTGCGATCGGCATGGTGGCGCTTGCGCTCGCGCAGGACGGCGATGCAATGGTTGCGCGCGACCTTGTACAGCCACGGGCGGAAGTTGTCGGGCAGGGCGTCGGACCGCAGCACGCGCCAGAAGATTTCCTGCACGGCGTCCTCGGACTCCATCGGGTCGTGCAGGTAGCCGAGGCAGAAGCGCAGCATGGCCGGCCGATAGGTCAGGTCGAGCAATCGCCCGGCGTCCGGGTCGCCGCTTCGCAATCGCGAGAGAATGCTGTGGGTCAGGTCCGGCGGCTTCGACCCGTCCGTACTGGGATTCGGGGTCGGCGCGTCGGACAGCGGCGGTCTGGAATGGCTCATGGGTGTGCTTGATGGGGTCAGGGCAGGGTTCCCGCCGGCTTCCGAGCCGGTTCAACGGCCGGCACGTCAGTGGTACCTCGTTCTGAAGCGGGCGCGGGGACGGCGAATTGCTGACGGATGAGTCGGTAATCGGCGGCCTTGTCGGGCATGCCCCAGCCGTCGTAAACGTCGATCAATGCCTGAATGACCTCACGCGTGCGAGCGTCGCGCGGGCCGAACGTTTCGACGATGGTCGGATAGGCAGTCTCAAGATATCCAGCGGCCTCCGGAAAGAAGCCCAGCCGGGTCAGGCATTGCCCCAGGGCTGCGCGGGCGTTGGCGATTTCCTTTTTCTGATCCTTGTAATTCTTCGTCAGCAGGCGCAAAGCGTCTCGCAGGATGGGCTGTGCCTCGCCAGGGCTGCCGCGATCCATGAGCACGCGGCCGAGCATGACTTTGGCGTAGAGTGTTTCGCGCGAATCGGCGCCTGCATCGCCCTGGGCGTCAATCACCTTGCGACAAATTGATTCGGCTTCTTCGAAAGCGCCAAGTCCTCGGAGCAGTTCGGCTGCGTTGATTCGACTGATGGCGGCCTGCGGATCGGATCGCTCAAGTTGACGGCGGCGTTCCTGAATTTCCCACGCCGTGAGCGGCTGGGTGAAGGACAGGGTCTGCGCGGTGGCACGTTCATACAGCACGCGAATCCACGCGGCCGACCCGCCGGCGAGCAGCAGAATCGTGGCGATCAGAAACGTCGTGAGCTTGTTGCGCGCGACAAGCTTTCGCGCGCGGTATGTCAGGCTGGGGCGGCGCGCCATGATCGGCTTGCCGTCGAGAAACAAACCGATGTCGTGCGCGAGGTCGGCGACGGAGTCGTAGCGCTGGGTCGGCTCCTTTTCCAGTGCCTTGAGCGTGATGATGTCCAGTTCGGGGGGGAGCCGGCGATTGTGATGGCTGGGGCGCGACGGCGACTCCTCGCAGATCGTTCGAATCGCCGCGTGCGGCGAATCGAGCTTGAGAGAATAGGGGAGTCGGTCGGTGAGCAGTTCGTAAAGAATGACGCCAAGCGAGTACAGGTCACTTCGCGCGTCAATGTCGGTAGCGTCGCCTCGCGCCTGCTCGGGGCTGATGTAGGGCAAGGTACCCATGATTCCGCCGCCGTCCATAAGCGTCGTGAGAACGTGGCGGTCCGCGTCGGTCGCCGCCGCGCGGGCCAGGCCGAAATCCACGAGTTTGGGCTGGTCGCCGTCTTCGACAAGGATGTTGGACGGCTTGAGATCGCGGTGGATGACGCCGCGCTGGTGGGCGTACTCCAGGGCTTCGCAGACTTTCTGGAAGAGCGCCAATCGCCGCTCCAGCGTGAGATCGTGCTGCCGGGCGTAGTCGATGAGCGGGACGCCCTGCACCAGTTCCATCGCGAAGAACTGCCGGCCGTCTTCCGTACGGCCTGCTTCGTACACAGCGGCAATGCCGGGGTGGCGCAGGCGCGCGAGCGTCTGGGCCTCGCGATGCAGCCGGCGGCCGTCCTCCTCGGTGGGGAAGGCGTCGCCGCGAACGATCTTGAGTGCGACGAGCCGACGGGGCGACTCCTGCTGGGCCTCGAAGACCCAGCCTTGCCCGCCGCGGCCGATCATTCGATGGATGGTGTAATCGCGAATGCGACTGGGCCAGTGCATCGGGGCCTCGGCCGGAGCGCGGGACACGTCACGAATCAGCGAGAGCATGTTCTGTGATTTGGCGCGGCATTCTTCGCAAATGGCGAGATGGGCCTCCAGCTCGTCCGCATTGCGGTCGATCCAACTGAACAGTTGCTGGTCGGAAACGGGGCAAGTCATGGCACGCCACCGGCCGGGTCGCCCGGCGCGAGAGATCGGCGTCAAACACAGTCGCCGTAGACTATTTTATCGCGTGAGGAAGCTGGAAACAAACGCCGAATCGGGCTGCCTTACTCGTATTGAAGGGGGGCGCGACGCGGGCTTCGTCCGAAACGCATTCCCTCACCGGTGATTTGCTTCTCACGCGGCATGGCGATTTCCTCTGAAACGGTGGGCGGGCGCAGATCGCCGAAGCATTGATCGACGGTGTTGCGCAGGTGATCGGCTGCAACGTCGAGGTCGTCCGTGATGAAGTACAGATCGAGGTCCGCGGGTGAGATCGCCTGATAGCGATGGAGCAGCGTCTCGCGCATGAACGCGTGCAGCGGGCTCCAGAAATCCGACCCGACCAGAACCACGGGGAACCGCGGCGACTTCTCCGTCTGGATCAGCGTCATCGCCTCGAAGAACTCGTCCAGCGTGCCGAAGCCGCCCGGAAAACAAACAAGGCCCATCGCATACTTCACGAACATGACTTTGCGCGCGAAGAAATGATTGAATTCGAGGCTGATCGTCTGATAGGGGTTGGCCTCCTGCTCGTGCGGCAGCGTGATGTTCAACCCAACGCTGACGCCGCCGGCCTGAAAGGCGCCCTTGTTCGCCGCCTCCATGATTCCTGGGCCTCCGCCGGTGATGACGGCAAAACCCCGCTCGACGAGCTTGCGGGCGAGGCGCTCGGCGGACTGGTACTCCGCGGTGTTCGGGCCGAGCCGTGCCGAGCCGAAGACACTGACGGCCTGGCCGACCTGGCTCATCGTCTCGAAACCGTCGACGAACTCCGACATGATTCGGAACACGCGCCATGTTTCATGCGCCGGATCGCGGTAGAGTCGATGATTCGCGGTCATGGATTCCCTCGCGCGGTTACCCGTGCCTGCGGTCGTGCCCGGGCAGCCGGATCGTGAATCGAGCGCCCTGGCCGGGTGAAGATTTCAAAGTAATGTCACCGCCGTGTTCGTGAGCGATGCGTTGGGCCATCGCCAGCCCCAGCCCGGTGCCGCCTTTCTTGGTCGAGTAATAGGCGCGAAACACGTCGACCTGCTCGGCCGGGTCGATCCCCGGACCGGTGTCCGCCACGTCGATGCGGACGTGCCCGTCGTCGTCGCGCGACGTGGCGAGCGTGATGCGGCCGCCGTCCGGCATGGCCTGTTGCGCGTTGATGAGCAGGTTGAGCAGTGCCTGTTTGAGTACGTGTGGGTCCGCGCGGCAGGGCAGGGCGTGCGTCGCGAGTTGCAGATCGAGCGCGACCCCGTGCGCCTGGGCCTGCGGCGCGTAGAAGTCGGCCATCTCGGTGACGAGCGTGTTCAAATCGACATCGGTCAATCGCAGCTCGCGCTTGCCGACGAACTGCATGAAGTCGGCGAGGATTCGTTCGAGCCGGTGCGTCTCCTGCACGAGGCTGGCGATGCGCCGGCGGCTGCGCCGCGCGACGTCCTGCGCTTCGTGCGGGTCGGAGCGGTCACTCGTCTCCAGCTTGGCCCAGTCCTCGTCAAGCAACTGGAGATTGACCTTCAGCGTCGAGAGCGGATTGCGAATCTCGTGCGCCAGGCCTCCGGTGAGCGCCGACAATTCCACGAGCTGGCGGGCCAGCGGGTGAGCTGCGTCGGGTTGAGCGGGTTGAGTTTGGTCGGTCGTCATGGGCACTCGCCGAGGAGACCGCAGCGCGCGGTTCAGAATCGCAGGCCAAGATTGGCGGCGATGATGCTCCGCTGGATGTCGTTGGTGCCGCTGTAAATGATTCCGCCGAGCGAATCGCGCAGGTAGCTCTCCACGCCGCCCTCACTCACGAATCCGTTGCCGCCGTGAATGCGAATCAGGTCGATGCTGTTCTGCATGAATGACTCGCTGACAAACAACTTGGCGATCGCTGCCTCGACCGGCGCCCGTTTGCCCTTGCTCTTCAGCGCCGTGACGTGATACAGCAGCAGCCGGCTTGCCTCCAAACGCACCTTCATATCCGCGATGCGATGGCTGATCGCCTGGTGCTGACCGATCTTCTTGCCGGCCACCTCGCGCTCGTTGGCATACGCGACCGCCAGCTCAATCTCGCGCGCCATGCTGCCGAGCGTCGCGCCGAAGATGCACGCCCGCTCGCGCTCAATCGATCCCTGAAACAGCGTGCTACCCGCGCCCTCTTTGCCCAGTAAGTTATATGCCGGCACGCGCACGTTCTCGTACGTCACTTCCGACAGTCCCGATCCCGCCAGGCCGATCGCCGGCAGCGGCCGCACCGTCATCCCCTGTGTGCCCGGTTCGAGCAGGAAGCAACTCAAGCGATACCGGGTCGGATCATCCATGCGCGCATACACCACGTGAAGGTCCGCTCCCGCGCCGCACGTCGTGTAGCGTTTCTTTCCGTTGATGATGTAGTAATCGCCCTGACGCACTGCCAGCGTCGTCAGCCCGCCCAGATCGCTGCCCGCCTGCGGTTCGGTGACGCTGTGCGCGCCGACCCATTCGCCGGTCGTGAGCTTTCGCAGGTACTTCTTCTTCTGCTCGTCGGTTCCGGCGACGTTCAGCGGCTCCACCACGCCGAACACGTGCGCTCCGATCGCCGTGAGCAGGCCCATCCGACGGCTGCCGTACCCCAGGCCCTCCATCATGGCGACGAACTCATCGAGCAACTGGCCGCGGCCGCCGAAATCGGTCGGCACGGTCACGCCCATCGCGCCGAAGGCGGCGCATTTCTTCCAGCCGTCCCTGTCGAAGGTGGGGTTCACTTCGCCAGTGGTGAGCTGCGCCTTGGCGAACTCAACGGCCTCGGCGCGGATGGCCTTTTGCGAATCGGAGAGTACGAATTCCATGGTGCGTGTTCCTATTCAGGTTCCGTGCGATCACTCCATCGCGGCGTCAAACGTCTCCGCACTGAACGGCAGGCTGCATTTCTGTATTACGCGCGATCCATCAGCAAATCCGCAATCATCGTATCAAGAAACGCCTGCGCCAGCGAGTCGGGCACCGCGTCGCCGACGTACGTGAGGGCGAAGTTCAGCCGGCCGCGGTGGACGTTCACCTGGAGCGTAATGCCCGGCGGGGCGAGCGCGGAATTGAGCGTGTAGAACCGCTCGACCGGCACGCCGCAGAACGATTCCATGCCGCCGAATGCCGGACCGAGGAAACCGAAGCCCAGGGCCATGGGGGATTTCTGCATGTGCGACTTGATGTGCTTCGTCAGCATCCGGTCGTAGCGACTCATGAACGCCATCATTTGCAGGTTGCCCAGGTCGATGCCGCGGCGGAGCTGTTCGCGCATTTGCGCGTTGAGCTGCTGCGTCAGATCGTCGCGCCGGCCCAGGTCTCGCACCCGCGCCGACAGGGAGATGAACGCCATGAAGTTGCGAAACAGCGGCTGCGTCGAGCCGGGTGGGCGCAGATTCAGCGGAACGTCCGTTTGAAGCGAAGACCGTCGTTTGACGCGACGCGGCGTGTGTTGCAGGCACGCGCGAAAGACGCTCGCGAGCACGGCCGGCGCCATGTTGCTGAAGCCGCAGAGACGTTTGACGCGTTCGGCGAAGCGCTGCGTCGCATCGGCATCGAGCGTCCGAACGATCATGCGAAACGGTCCGGTGACCCAGTCCGGCGCATCGGGCGGCACAAGGGTAAGCGGTTTCGCCGGCAGGCGAATGTGGCTGCGAATGACGCGCGCGGCTGCTCGGCGGCGCACCTTTCGATCGAACTTCGCGAGGTGCGCCTGCATTTCGTCGCCGGCGGGCGGCGGGGGAGCGGGCAGGTTAGGATCCTCGAACCGCCGGGAGATTTCATGTACGACCAGCTCCGGCGCCTTACCGTCCATCAGCACGTGCGACCAGCGCAGCAGGAACACGTCGCGCCCGTCGGGCAGGTGCAACAGGTGAAAACCGATCGGGTTCATCCGCGGCAGGTCGAGCGGTTCGTCAAACAATCGCTCGCCGTAGCGCCACACGGCGACCTCGTCGGAGGCGTCGAGCGTCACCTCGTGAAACTCGACGGACGCATTATTCTGAAAGACCCAGCGCGGGCCTGCGGGTTGCGGCCTGCGCCGTGGCGATGGTGCGGCCGGCGGGAACTTGTCCAGCCGGGCGGTCATGACGGGGTAATGCCGGTGCAGCGTCTTCAACGCCCGTCGAAGCGCCGGCACGTCGACTCGCCCCGCGAGCCAGAGATGCGATTGGCATTGAAAGCCCGCGTGGTCAATCGAGCGCATGCCGTCGTGACCAACGAGCATGAGGCGATCCGCGGCGTTGAGCGGCTGATGATCCGGCGCGGGCGCGTGCGAGGCCGACGCATCGTGTGAGTGGGCGTGCGATCGGGGCTCGCCGGGGCCGCACGCTGCAGGGGCAGCGTTCACGTGATGCAATCGCTCGCCGGCACGATCGGCCGGATTGACACCCGTCGTGGTCATGGCGAGGCATTCTACCGGGCCTTGATGAATGTGGCATTGGGCGGCATGTACGGTGTAGAGCATCCCATCCGAGCCGCGACCGTCAGGGAGCGCCGGGCATCGCCGAAATTACCGTAGCTTGCCAATTCGTTCGCGTATTGCTCGCACGAGTTCGGTGGACAGGCGATTGGGTCTGGAAACGTAGATTCGCTGCGCGTCGAGATCGAGCACCCGTTGAAGCGCATCGGCGGCCGCGCGGCGGTCGGCGGGGTCGTGCGTTTGCTCGGCCAGCCGTTCGAGCAAGTCGCCGAGCGCCAGCCATCGCAGCGGCGACGTGGGGTACGTCTCGACGCTTTTCCGCTGCATCGTAACGGCCTGGCGCAGATCGGTGACATCACCGGTCATCGCGAACCGCGCAGAATAAGCCGCCATGCGATGATGCCACACGGCAGCGTTGAACGGGTCACGCCGCTCCAGGAAATTGGTAATTCGGAGCACTTCATCGGCATCGGCTTGCGATGCGATCCACGGGGTGAGTACATCCAAGTGCTCCTCAATTGCTGTGCCGTCGAGTAGATAAATGTCAATTCTCTTATGGAATCCCATCGTGAAGCCAATGTCGGGTGTCGGCGATTTGGGTGCCGATTGCAATAGACGGCTGTACCAGTAAGCGCAAAATGATTGCCATCCTATCATCAAGACCGTGGTCAAAGTGAGCACCAAGGCAACAATCAAGCCTTGCAATCGTCGCGATGAGGACTTGCTGACTGCGTCGAATTTGCTGTTCGTCACACCGGCTGCTGATTGCGCCGCCAGCGTGATGGCAGCGACGGCGAAGAACATCGTGGCCGCCCCGGGCGTGAAGAGCGCGAGGTCGATGATCGCGTGCGCGAGGAATGCGACCAGCCCCGCGCCGAGTCCCGCGGCGAGAAGGGGCATGTCGGCGTCATCGAATCGAGTTGAGTCCGCACGCTCGATCGCGCCGGCGACGAAGAACAGCGCGAAGGGCGCGAGGCCCAGCGCAAGCGTGACAATCGTGAAGTCCATCGGCGCGCCGGCGATGAGAATGCACCATGTGAGTGCGAACAGCACGAGAACCACGGCGAGGTTCAGTACGACGGATTGGGCGCGTGGCACGCGCGGATCACCCTCACCCCAACCCTCTCCCTGTGAGGGAGAGGGGGCTGCGGCCAGCTTCAGCGATCCGCCGATCAAGAGCAGGAGCAGCCCCGCCGCGCCGAGCCAGCCGTATTCGACGAATGACTTGATCAGCCAGTTGTGCGGGTCATCCACTTCCTCCGGGCAGGCCACGGGCTTGTAGCGCGTGAAGAGCCGCCCGAAATTGTCCGGCCCGATGCCCCATACACCCACGTCGTCCACCATCGCCATCGCGCCCTCCCAGTACATCGCGCGATAGCGCATCGAAAGGCCGAGCAAACCGGGTTCCGCACGGAGCATCGCAAAGAGGCTTGATGCGCCGATCGCCGCCAGAATCCAACCGGCGATGACCATTCTTCGTGCGAATGTGCCCGGAAGCGGCTTCGTGATGCGCGGCGAAAGCAGGTCCGGTCGGATCGCTCCGACCATGCCCGGCAAGAAAAAGAAGGCGGACGCAATACAGGCGGCCCCGGCACCTTTGGACTGCGAGCCGATCAGAACTCCCGCGCACGCGAAGGCCAGCAGCGTCGGCGCGAGCGCCGCGCCACGCTTTCCGCCTCGCCAACGAGTGAACGCGATGCCGCCGCAGCAGAGCGTCAGCATCGCCATGCAACTGCCGAGAATGTTCGGATGGGCGAAGTAGCCGGTCATCGCGCCGGAGCGCAGGCGGGCTTCGTAATCGTGAATCAGTCCCTTGCGGCGCTGTGCAGAGGCGTCACCCGAAAGCGCGATCGCCTGGCTTGTCGCGGGGGGCGCGATCGTGGCAGGCGTGGTGCTCGGCGGCGACGCATCGCCGAGCAGTTCCGCGCGATGCTCCTCGTAATACTTGATCGTCGCCGGCCATTCGACCCATTTCTGGTAACACGCCTTCGCAACGAGCATTCCCGCGGTCGCCATGACGACGGCCAGCCCCAGCCGGAGGTGCCAGCGCGACGTCAGCAACTGCCGAAGCGTGATCGCATAGAGCACGATGGTGAGAAAATCGGCCGCGCCGATCAATGCCAAATGCTTCTGCCCTGCGCGAGCAAATGCGATGATCGACGCCACGAGCAACAAGAGCCAGCCCGCTTCCATCCCGGTGCGGGCCATGCGTTGGTTGCGCCAAATCCGGGATGCAAACACCCAGCCGGCGCACGCGACGATGATCGCCGCGATCGCAAACGTCGTGGCGGGCGATGGGCCGAACGAGGCGAGGCCGCGGAGTAGGCGCGGCGTTTCAAACGTGTGCGTCTCGCCGGCAACGGCGCGGAACGGGATGAGCGTGAGCAGGATCAGCAGCACAGCATGGTCGATGAATCGCGCGATCGGTCCGGCCATCGGTCTAATCCGATCCGTCGCCGCCGGTACTTTCCAGCAGGGCGACCAGCGCGACCACGAGCAGTGTTTGCAACAGGATGCCCCACGCCAGCGGCCAGCTCGCGCGCGGCAGCATCAGCGCGGGGAGCGACGTGACCAGCGTGGCCAGCCAGATGACCGCGACGGCCTTGCGCACCGGCATGCCGCGTCGCACAAGGCGATGCGAGAAATGCCGCCGGTCGCCGGCCCAGATCGGACTTCCGCTGCGCCAGCGAATCCAGATCACGCTTGCCGTGTCATACAGCGGCACCGCCATGACGACCAGCGGCGCGAGGACCCCGACGGGTGCCTGGCCCTGGGCCGGGTCGGCAAACGTCGTGAGGATCGTCAGCACGCCGATGAGCAGACCAATCACCATGCTGCCTGCATCGCCCATGAAGACGCGAGCGGGATGAACATTGAACGGCAGGAAACCCGCCAGCGCCCCGGCCAGCAGCAGACAACTCGCAGGTACAAATACCTGCCCCGCCCTCATGGCCGTGCTGGCGAACACGCTTGCGGCGATCATCGCCACGCCCGCGGCGAGGCCGTCCATGTTGTCCAGGAAGTTGAACGAGTTCATCAGCGTCACGATCCAGAGGATCGAGAGCAGGGCCGACGGGACGTAGCCCAGATCGGAAAGCAATCGGAGATTGAAACCAATCACGAGCGTGGCGGCGGCGACGATTTGAGCGACCAGTTTCGTCAGCGGTCGCATCGCGCGTCGGTCATCCATCAAACCGACGATGCAGATGAACGCGGCCGCCCCGGCGAGTGCCAGCGCCAACGGCGTCTTGGTCACCATTCCGCCGAGGTGAATGCGAACCGAGTCCGGCAGCCATTGCGGCGTAACGCCTGTGCCGAACAGATTGGCCGCGACGATCGCGCCGAGCATCGGCAGCACGGCTGCCAGCGTGATGGCCACGCCGCCGCCCAGCGCCACCGGTCGTGCGTGACCTTTGTGCCCGCCGGGGACATCCACGAACCCGCGACGGGTTGACCACCGCATAACCAGCGCGGTCCCTGCGGCGCTCAACAGCGCACCGGTCAGGAAGGTTGCTATCGGAAGCGTCGATTTCAGGCTCACGAATCACACAAGGTTCGGCGATCGGGCGGGTGGTTTCCGCCGTCAGCCGCCATGCTATTGAAACCGATCAGCCCAGTCCATATTCTCTAACGGGAACGCATCCCTTTGCGAGGACCGGGTGAAGAAGGAACTTCGATCCAGGCTGCGGGCGGTGTTGGCGGCGATTTCGCCGGATGACATGGCCTCGCGCTCGCGCAGCGCGGCTCGGCTGCTGCTCGCCGAACCGGAGTATCGCCGCTGCGAAACGTTGATGATCTACCTGTCGCTGCCGCAGGAGGCCGACACGACCCCCATCGTTCTTCAGGCGTGGCAGGATGGCAAACGCGTGGTCGCCCCGCAGGTCAGTTGGGAAAGCCGGCAGATGATCCCGATGGAGATTCGCGATCTGGACACCGAGGTCGCGGCGAACAACCAGCTTGGCGTGCGCGAGCCGGTCAGCGGGCAGATTATCCCGGTTCAGCAGATTGACCTGGTGATTGTGCCGGGGCTGGGCTTTGATCCGTTCGGCAATCGGCTGGGGCGGGGTCGCGGATTCTACGATCGGTTTCTGGGCAAAGCGGAGTTTCGCGGGGTCGCCTGCGGCTTTGCGCTCGAGGAGCAGGTCGTGGATTCGATTCCCGCCGGTCCGTTGGATCAACGTGTTCATATGCTGATTACCGATGCCAAGGTGCGGCGGTTCGATCCGTAAGAGGACAGATTCATGCCGACCAAGCTGGAACTGGCCAAGTCATGGTTGCCGCGATACACGGGAATGGCGGTTGACGACTTCGGCGATTATGTCCTCTTGACCAATTTCGGGAACTATGTCGAGGCGTTCGCGGCGCAATTCGGCAGCGAGATTCTCGGCAAAGATCGGCCGATGCAGGCGACGACCAATTCGGCGGGGCTGACCATCGTGAAGTTTGGCATCGGCTCGCCCAACGCCGCGATCATCATGGACCTGCTTAGCGCCCGGCGACCCAAGGGCGTGCTCTTTCTCGGCAAGTGCGGCGGATTAAAGACCACGTCGGAGATCGGCCACTTTATCCTGCCGATTGCTGCGATCCGCGGCGAGGGCACGTCGAATGACTATTTCCCGCCCGAGGTCCCGGCGCTGCCGTCTTTCAAGCTGCACAAGTTTGTGTCGCAAAAACTGGCCGAGCGCGGTCAGGAATACCGAACCGGCGTCGTTTACACGACCAATCGCCGCGTGTGGGAACACGATTCGGCGTTTCTGAATCGTCTTCAGGCGATGACGGCCATCGCGATCGACATGGAAACGGCGACGGTCTTCATCGTGGGGCATCGCAATGAAATCGCGCGCGGGGCGCTGCTGCTGGTTTCGGATGTGCCTCTCACGCCGGACGGCGTCAAGACCGAGGAAAGCGACGCGCGCGTAACGCGCGACTGGGCTGATCTGCATCTGCAAATCGGCATCGACGCAATGACGCACATCGGCCAGCAGGGTGAGCCGATCAAACATTTTCGATACTAGCTCGCCCGGGAAGTCACCCTGCACTCACCTGGGGAGACATAGTCGCATCCACCGCGTCGTGTAGCATGACGAGGCGCGGCGTGCCATGATCGGGGCTGCTGCGGCCATGTTGACCACGGAATTGGATTACGGAGGTTGATGATCATGGGATTCTTCTGGGACTTGATCCAACAAAGCCAGATCAGCACGCAGCGTGAGCACTCGGAGAATATCGAGTCCCGCGTGCGCTGGCTCGAAAACGAACTGAATCGCACTCAAATGCTGTTGCGGGAACTCATCCTTCGGCTGGAGAATCGTCTTGGCGAAGATCTGGACCGCGATGGCCGCGTGGGTTGATCCGACGTTGCCTGGGTGGTTCTCGCAGCATGACGCGTGGCGACTCGCCGACCGGCCTCGTTGGCGATACCATCCCCGCCCATGAATGAGGGAGAGTGGAAGGACGGCGGCGACAAGCCCGGCATTCACCGGCGCATGTACGATTGGGTGTTGCATTGGGCGCACACGCCGCACGGAGCAGTGGCGCTCTTCCTGCTGGCGTTTTCCGAGTCGAGTTTCTTCCCGATTCCGCCCGACGTGTTGCTGATCGCGCTCGTGCTTGGCGCGCGGACGCGCTGGTTCGCGCTCGCCCTGAATTGCACGATCGCCAGCGTGCTGGGCGGTCTGGCCGGATATGTCATCGGCATGACCTTGATGGACACGCTGGGGCAGAAGATCATCGCGTTCTACCACGCCGAGAAACATTACGCGAAAGTGACGGAATGGTATCAGGCATATGATTACTGGATCGTCTTCGCAGCGGCTTTCACGCCGATCCCCTACAAGGTGTTCACGATTGCATCCGGCGCGTTTCACATGAATATTCTTGCTTTCGCGGCGGTGTCCTTCGTTGGTCGCGGATTGCGGTTCTTCATCGTGGCGTGGCTGCTGCACCGATTCGGCGAGCCGATCCACAAGTTCATCGACAAGTATTTCAATCTGCTGTGCGTCGCGTTCTTGGTGCTGCTGATCGGCGGGTTCGCGCTGATTCGCTATTTCTAGGGCAACGACCGGCGCCGCTTGCGAGCCGCTCCCCCGCGGTCGCGGCTCGGTTCACGCGGCGGCTTGGTTGTCGCGCGCCCTGAAAGGCGATCACAGCAGCGTACCGGCGAGAATCAAGCGAGCCGTCGTGAAGTAGATGAGCAGCCCGGTGACATCCACGAGTGTTGCGACAAACGGCGTGGACGATACCGCCGGGTCCAGCCCCACGCGCTTGAGCAGCAGTGGAAGCATCGAGCCGGCAAGCGTTCCGAACAACACCACGCCGACCAGCGCCGTGCCGACGGCAAAACCTAGCAGCACGTTTTGTTGCATCGGATTCCCATTCGCGCCCCGATAAAGTGCGAACGCGATCGCCGTGAGGAACGCTGCGATCCCCAGCAACGAACCGAACATCAATCCGGAAAACAGTTCGCGCCGCATCACGCGCCACCAGTCCGCGAGTGTTAACTCGCCGACCGCCAGTGCGCGAATAACGAGCGACGCCGCCTGCGAGCCGCTGTTGCCCCCGCTGCTCATGATGATCGGAATGAACATCGCCAGGATGACGACGGCCTGAAGCGTCGCCTCGAACTTGTGCATCGCCCCGATGGTGCACAGCTCGCCGACAAACAACAGCAACAGCCACGGGGCGCGCTTCCGTACCATCGTCATGGCCGACGCATCGAGATACGGCTCTTCCAGGACGCCGACGGCCGCCATCTTCTGCACGTCTTCGGTTTCTTCCTGCTCGGCGACGTCCAACACGTCGTCCACCGTCACGATGCCCACGAGGATGTTCGAACTGTCCACGACGGGCAGCACGCTCCGGTCGTATTTCTTGAACGTGCGGACGGCTTCTTCCTGGTCGTCCTGTGCGTGCAGGTGTGGGAAATGGCCGTCCATGATGTCCTTCACCAGATCGTTCGGATCGGCGAGGACAAGCTGGCGCAGGGCGATGTCGTCAATCAGGCGACCGCGCTCGTCGGTGACGAAGACGACGTTGAGCGTCTCTTTGTCTTTGCCAACTTGGCGCAGGTGCGAGAAGACGTGCGAGATCGTCCAGTCTTCGCGCACGGCGACGTAGTCAGGCGTCATGCGCCGGCCGATGGATTCTTCGGGATAGCCGAGAAGCTTGGACGCGATGCGCCGCTCTTCGGGCGAGAGAAGGTTGATGAGCCGCTGGGCCGCCTCGCCGGGCATCTCTTCGAGGAGGGCGGTGCGGTCGTCGGGGTCCATTTCGTTCAGAACCGCGGCAACTTCCTCCTGCCCCATGGCGCGCAGCGTGCTTTCCTGCACGTCGACCGGCAGGTACTCGAAGACATCTGTCGCCTGGGCGCGCGGCAGGATGCGAAAGAGCACGGCGACCTGTTCCGACGGCAGATCGGCGAAAAGATCGGCGATGTCGGCCGCCGGCAGATCAGCGAGGGCCTCGCGCAGACCGGCGAAGTGCCGGGCGGCGAGCATCTCCTCGATTTCCGGTCGCAGCAGTTCGCCGAGCATGACGACACCTGTCCGAAATTCGCTTCGCGCCCGCTCTCAGAGGCGGCATCGGCGCGGATGAATCGGGGATTGTAACGTCGGAATCGCACGCGCGGGCAAGGATCGACAGGATTCTCCCGGGCGAATCGACGGGCCTGCCCGGGCTGGACCTCGGCCGGCAGGTCTGTCGCGTCTCACATGGATCCCAGGAGGCTGCGCGTTAGACTGCATCTTGTCGAAACGGCGCGACGACTCGGTGAGCCGAGCGAGGTCCGGGGCACGATGATGGCGGCGGCGAGCAAAAAGAGGCGGGCGATGTGGCAATGGGTGCTCATTGGCGTAGGCGGGCTGGCGGGGTTGGTGCTGCTGATCGCGGGGGTCGGGTTATTGCTGCCGCAGGGGCACGTAGCCGCCCGCCGAATCGTGTTGCACCAGAAGCCGGAAGTCATCTGGGACGTGATCGCGGATTATGAGCAGGCCGCGAGCTGGCGAAAGGACCTGAAGTCCGTAACGCGCCAGCCGGACCGCGACGGTCAGCCGGTCTGGACGGAGGACGGCAGCAACGGTCCGATGACGCTGGAACGAGTGGAAGCCGCGCGCCCGTCGAGGCTGGTGACGCGCATCGCTGACGAAAACCTGCCATTCGGCGGACGGTGGGTTTTTGAGGTCGAACCGACGGCCGACGGCTGCCGGGTGACGATCACGGAGGAGGGCGAGATTTACAATCCGATCTTCCGATGTTTGGCGCGATTCGTGTTTGGCTACACGTCGTCGCTGGAATCGTACTTGAAGTCGCTCGGCGGCAAGTTCGGGGAGGACGTATCGCCGACGCCGCCGTGAATCTCGCGGCGTCGTGTATCGCGCGGCGGCGGCAAGAGTGCGACGCCCCCGAAGCCGACGGATTGCAACCCGTCGGCTTCCGCGCGCTGGTCATTCGCTATACGCGATTCTTCATTCGCTCCACTGCCGCCTTCAATCCCTCCCAGTGCTTCTCATAGTGCCCCGCGCCGGTGAAACCGATCCACTCGCGCACCGGCGAATCAATGAGCAGGCCATCGGGGACGGCCTTCACCGCCGCGAGGAATCGCTCCTCGGCCGCGCGCATCTGCGGCAGCAACATGACAAACGACATGTGCCGGTTCCTGCGATACACCTCTTCGTTCACCTTTTGGAGGTCGTAGTCGGGCATGGGTTTGCCGGCCGCCAGCGCCGGAAGCTGCGCCGCGCCCTCGGCCGTCCAATGCGCCAGATGCCCGGCGAGGTCGCGCACGTTCCACTTCGGGCCGACCATCTCGCGCTCGGCGGCTGCATCGTCGAATCGGCCGAACGCCTCGCGGAATTGCTGGAAACGCTTGTCGATGTTCTGCAACAGGGCGGCTTTGAGGTCCATGGTGCTCACAGTCCATAAACAGGGAAGAACTTTTCACGCACGTACGCAAGAAACGGCTCAATCGACGGCGGTTTGCCCGTGACGCGCTGAATAAGATCGGCGGCGCGGAACCGTTGGCCGTGTCGATGGACATTTTCGCGCAGCCAGTCGAGCAGCGGGCGAAGCCGGCCCGCGCGGATGTTGCCGTCCAGGTCGGGAATGGCCTTCTTCGCGGCGTCGAAGAGCTGCGCGGCGTAGAGATTGCCCAGCGCGTACGTCGGGAAGTACCCGAACGCACCCATCGACCAGTGGATGTCCTGCAAGCAGCCCTGCGCATCATCGGGCGGCGTGATGCCGAGGAATTCCTTCATGCGGGCGTTCCATGCCTCGGGCACATCCTTCACTGCGAGCTTCCCGCTGACCAGCCCCCGCTCCATCTCGAACCGCACAATGATGTGCAGGTTGTACGTCACCTCGTCGGCCTCGACGCGGATGAACGACGGCTGCACGACGTTGATCGCCGCATGGAACTGATCCAGGCTGACGTCGCGAAGCGACTCGGCAAATGCGGCCTGTACTTCGGGATAGAATTTCTCCCAGAATGCCCGGCTGCGGCCGACGAAGTTCTCCCACATCCGCGATTGCGATTCGTGAATGCCGAGGCTGACCGGCTGGCCCAGCGGCGTGAAGGCGTGCTCCACGGGCAAGCCCTGCTCGTAGAGTCCGTGCCCCGCTTCGTGCAACACGCCGAAGACGCTGGGCGAGAAGAAGTCTTCGTAATACCGCGTCGTCAGGCGGATGTCGCCGGGAAAGCTCCCGGAGCAGAAGGGGTGTTTGGAAACATCCAGCCGACCGGCGGCGAAGTCAAACCCGACCACCTCGGCCATCCGGCGGGCGAATCTCTCCTGGGCCGCGCGGTCGAATCGGCGGTGCAGCACAGCCGGGTCCGGCCGCTTTGGCGCGTTTTGCAGACGCTTGACAAAATCGGCCAGCGGGCCGCGCAGCGCGCCGAACACATCCGCCACCTGCGCCGTGGTCATGCCCGGCTCGTATTCGTCCAGCAACGCGTCGTACGGCTCGGCGGCGTAACCGATCGCGCCGGCGACCTGCCGCTTCAGGTCCAGCAGCGTGGACAGATGCGGGGCGAATGCGGGGAAGTTCTTCTCGGCGCGGGCCTTGCCCCAGGCGTCCTTCGCGAGCGTCGAAGCGTGCGCGATTTTGCGAACCAGCTCGGCGGGAATCTTCACCGCGCGATCGTAGCCGCGGCGAATCTCCCGCAGGTTCGCGGCCTGCGATTCGTCCGCCGCCTTGCCTTCCAGCCTGGCGAGCCAATCGCCGATGCGCGGATCGGTCCGCCGCGCGTGCGCCAGCGCGGCCATCAGCGAAAGCTGCTCGGCTCGCGCAGCCAGGCCCTTCTCGGGCATGACGGTCTCGCTGTCCCAGTCGAGCAGCCCCTCGATGGAGGACAGGATGTTGGCTTCTTTTACCACGGCGATCAACTCGGAATAGGACATGGGCGGGATTCCCGATGCACGGCGAGGTTGGGGTCATTCATCAAACAGCCGCAATTGTATCGTGCGGCCGGCGATTGTGGGCTTGACGATCGGCGCGGGCAAGGCGGTGAACAGGTCAGCGGAAGGAACCTGCTTGGTCGCATTGGACGCCGCATTCGAACGGGTCGTTCGATGCGCGGATCGCAGGCCGTACTTCACCGCGCAGACGTTGAACAATTGCCGGATCCCGTGCCAGTAATTGTCTTCGCCGCGCATGCGATTGCCAAAGCGTGAGTCGTTCAAGGCCCCGTTTCGCATTTCTCGAACGCGGTTTTCGATGCGCTCGGCGCGCAGCGGCAACGCGGCCTTGATCCGCTCCAGGAAGACCGCCGCGGCATTGCCGGGCAGATGCAGGGCCGTGTACCCCGCCGACTTCGCGCCCGCCTCCGCCGCCAGCCGCAGCAATTCGGGCATCTCCGTGTCGTTCAACCCGGGGATGATCGGCGCGCACATGACGCCGACGCGCAGACCCGCCGCCTTCAATTGCCGGATCGCTTCCAGGCGGCGAGAAGGAGGCGGAGCGCCCGGCTCAATCAGCCGCGCCGTCGCGTCATCGGCGAACGCAAGACTGATGTAGACTCTCGCGCCGGCGACCCGATTGAGTTCCGCCAGCAAATCGAGATCCCGGATGACGAGATAGCCCTTGGTGATGATCGACACCGGATTGCGATGGACGAGGCAGACTTCGAGACAGCCGCGCGTGAGCTTGTAAACCGCCTCCTGCGGCTGGTAGCAGTCGGTCACGCCGGAGAAGCAGATCGACTCGCCCTGCCAGCTTTTTTTCTCGAACGCCTTGCGAAGCAGTTCGGCTGCGTTCACCTTCGCGACGATCTTTGTGTCGAAGTCCGTCCCCGCGCCGTAGCCGAGGTACTCATGCGTCGGCCTCGCGTAGCAATAGGCGCAGGCGTGATGGCAGCCGCGATAGGGATTGATCGACCAGCGAAAGGGGATATCGGGGCTGTCGTTCTCGGAGAGGATCGATTTGGCGTGTTCCTCGTAGACTTCGATCTTCGCATCGGGCGGCTCGCATTCGAGCCACTCCCGCGCCTCGGAGATAAACGGATTCTGTGGGTTGGATACGCGCCGTAGAGCCATGGCGGCGAAGTATATTAGGTATAAGTTAGGGAGTCAACCCGGCAGGATAGGCCGGCGATTCCAGCAGGGTGCCCGATCCTTTGCGCAGCAAAGGGTGGGGTCACGATGATAGGTGCATCGCGCGCCGGTCCGAGCCGCCGCAGTCATGCGGCGGAATGCGCCGGGGTGCCCTGTTCTTTTCGAAGCAAAGGGCGGGGTTGCGATGATCGACCGGCGATTCCAGCAGTTTGTGCATGGCCCGCCAAAAATTGACAAACGGCTGTCTGTCGTGAAGGCGGGCGATACCCACCCTGCGCTGTTCCGCAGACCCGACAATCTTGGATGTTGGTGCGTCGAGTCGCAGATCCGCCGTGGCGGAGACGCACCCTACGGCTAACCCCTGACCACTGACCACAGTCCCCTTCACCATTCCAATACGTTTCCGGCTAAAGGCTTCGAGCTAACAGCCAAAGGCTAACGGCTAATTGCTAATGGCTCATGGCTAAAATCTCACCCGAATTCTCTTGACCCGCCGGCGACATTTGTGCTATCTTGACGTCATCGCGCCCGGCCGAGCGCCGGATGCCGGGGTGCCCCATCCTTTGCGAAGCAAAGGGTGGGGTCGCGATGATTCAGGCTCCGCGCGCAATCGATCTGCGATCGCCTGCCCTGGACGATGCGTACCGCCTTCGAGAGCGAGTGTGCGACGGATAACGATCCGGTCAGCCGCACGGACTTGGAGCCCGCAGAGGCAATCGTATAGAATGAGAGGACACCGCTCGGCCGCTTCCGGGTTCGCAGGTCGAGGAGATGACATGATTCGTCCGGCTGCTCAACGGTCCCATCATCGCGACCCCACCCTCGCTGCGCGAGGATGGGGCACCCGCGCGATTTGTCACATGCTCCGGGAGCCCCTGCCCATGACAGAAAAAACCATAGCAACACGTCGATGTCCAACCTGGATTATCAATTGGGTGTTTGTTGTAGTAGCGCTCGTGGTACCCGCGGAGACCCATGCACAAATTCGAGCTTGGCATACTGCGGAACCGTTGACGCCAAATGCCAGCGTCATCGAGCAGGGGTCATCCTGGGACGGCTGGCTGCATTCGCTCGATCTTCGCTGCGACAAGAGCCTGGGACCCTGCTCCTGGCGGATTACGACACAATTGGGAATCGCAAATGGCACGGGAAAGTCTTACGACTTGTGGATCCGCGATCCGGCGGGAAATGCCACGACGTTGGCAGTCTCTCAAACTTCGATCGCCGGCTCGTCGTACTCTGAACCCGAGATGATTCTGGAGAACGCGCCAAACGGCGTGCTCTCACGCATCCAGGCATCCTCCCCGGTCCAGTTGCCCGCTGCGGCTCCCTACTTCATGCACAGCTTCGTTCTGACGGACTTCGGAACGCACTGGTCGGGGACGACCAGTCTCATCGCCGCTTCGGAATACGGCTTTACCGGCACCGGTCCCGGAACCGACCCTGCCTACGCGACTCGACCTACAGGGATTGACAATAATCCGATTATTCAAAACGTATGGTTGTACCAGGAATGGCCCAACCCGGTGATCAACATCCAGAGCGTCCCCGAGCCGGCCACGGCCGCGATGCTCCTCGCCCCGGCGCTGCTGTTGCACCGACGGCGCAGGAAGCGGGAGGACGCCTTCGCCATGCCGTCGGATACGGTTCTTGATGCCGCGGATGTTGAGACGCATGTGCTGGCCAACGCGGGCTGTCAACTCCCGACGTCGCAGCCGGCGTGGGATGAATACGATGCGGTCCTCGTTGAAGCGGCGATGATTGATGATGGCTCGAAGCCGAATCGGGTCTTTCCCGATACCGAGCCGGAAAACGACGGTTTCCCCGGCACGCCGGCGCTGTCCTACCCCGCCCATAATGCGACGGGCGTTTCGACCACCGTCACGCTGACGTGGGTGGTCAGTGATGAGACGGATTGCTATCAGATTCGGTTTGGAACAACAAACGATCCTCCGCCACTGCTGCCGGGGTGTTATCCGGGTACTCAGTGGCAGCCTGCGGAGCCGCTAGAACCCGATACGACTTACTACTGGCGAGTTATTTCCAACGACAGTTGCGGACATACCACTTCGAGCTCACAACGATCGTTCACAACCGGCTCGTAGTTTTTCGCCGAAAGGAGTCGTATCGTGGTTTCACGAGTATTGCTCGTCTGCTCAATCCTCTCGTTCGTCCATCTTCGCGCGCATGCTGCTATCTGGGTGTGGCAACGCGCCGAGGCATTATCGCCTAATTCATTCATAGACCAGCAGGGAAACCTAGGCGATTCTCTGTTTCTTCGGTGCGACGCGTCAGTCAATGAATGCAAATGGCGCATTACTACGCGAGTAATAATCGACGACGGCACGCTCCGCAGCTACAGCTTGTCGATCCGCGATCCGGCCGGGCCGGCCACGCAGTTGAGCGTCTCCGAAAGCAGTTTCGCCGGAGCGCCGTTCACGAATGTCTTCGCGCAACACGAAAACATGCCGCCCTTTCTCTCGTACCTTTCGGCGGGGCTTTTCCCCGGTCAGCCGGATGTTCCCGCCGGGCCGACGGTTTACAGCCTGCACAGCTACGTCCTGACCTCGCAGGCAGGCATCGCTCCCGGCACGCTGACCCAACTCCGCGGCGGGTCCAACGGGTTCGTCGGTTTCGAACCATTCGACCCCCTCGACATCCACCGCATCACAGCCTTCGGCGCGAATCCCGGGTTTGACATCAGCAGCGGCGAATGGCCCAACTCGGTCGTTCGCATCAACTACGTCCCCGAACCCGCCACGGCCGCGCTGCTCCTCGCCCCGGCGGTGATGTTGCTGCGAAGACGAAAGCGGCGCACGCGCTGACCTGACGCGCGGGATCGAACGGCGCCAGCAGCGGTGTGGACCTCGACCCCGTCGGGTCTGCTGACCCGACCTACGAACTGTAACAGCCTGTCGCGTCGCACGGGAGTGACCCCTACGGCCGCTTGATCGGCACGTCGAGCGATTTCAGCACACCCGCCAGATCGCGCATGCGCACCGACGGCGGCATCGAGCCGACCGTTGACATGACAAAGCCCTTCGAGCTGACCGCGTTCAACGAGCCGTGGGTCGCGGAGATGTCCACCAGGCGCGTCATGAGCTCGCTGCCGCAGTGATAGCCGTCGGCAAGGCTCAAATAGACATCCGGCACGTTCTCCACCAGTCCGTTGAACGCCCGCCAGATGCGATAGACTGGATCGGGATACTCGCCGCCGGAAGTCGCCTGCATCCAATCGGCGTCCATCGCGTAACCTTCGGTGTCGAGCTTGCCTGCGGCACGCAGCGATTCGGCTGCCTCGGCCAAGTGCAGCGGATCGCCGCGCACCAATTCCGCCGCGAACCGCCCGCGCGCGTCCATCCGCAAAACCGTCTCGCCCTCGCGCCCTAACACGGTAATCTCTCCGCGCCCAGACTCGCGATACATCGCCACATCGACGCCCTCGATGCCGATGCAATCGCGCGCAACCTCCGCCGGCCGGCGCGTGTGAATCGCCGCGCAGCTCACGACGCCGAATTCCGGCACGACCACGTCGCGCTCGCCCGCAAGACGACTCCCCACGCGCCATCCCTTCGACGCGAGCAAGTCCGATAGCGGGATGCGGCGGCTTTTCTTCAGGACATGCCCGTGGTCAGACAGCAACGTGATCTGCACCCGGCCGCGACAGGCGTGCATGACGTATTCGCATACGCCGTCGAGTTTCTCCAGCGCTGGTGCGTGCCCCGCCTGCCCATACCACGCACCGAGGCCTGATGTCGTCACCGCGTAGCCGCGGAGATCACCCTGCCCGCCAAGGAACATCCGCTGAATCTTGCCCAGCTCATGGTCGTACCATTTTCGCGGGTCGAGGTAGGCCACGGCATGAACAATCGGCAGAAGCGCATAGTCCACCTGCGCGTTCCATCCTGCGTTGCCGCCGTGGGCGTAGACCTGGTACCCATCGCGCAACCGGCGACCGTCAAAGTGCGACGCCTCCACGCCGGGGCTGGGCGAAACACCAAATAGCTCCGAAAACGAGAGATCGGTCATGACTGGAAAGGGACTGATGACCCGGCCCGGCGGATGAAACAGTCGAAAGCGGCCCGCCCGCCATGCCTCTTCCACGAGACCGAACGGAATGCTGTCCAGCAGGATGATCAAGTGTCGGTCGCCGGATTGCGGAACGGTGCGATCAACTGTCACATCCGGCGAACCGTCGCCATCGGCATCAAATGCGAGCGATGTGATTCGGCCGTCGGCGCCGAATTGCTGCCAGTAGTCGGCGCGGCCGTCCCTGTCGGTGTCAATGTCGCGAGACGTCGGCACGGGAAACGAAGCATCGATCGCCGCAGGCCTGGGCATATCGAGCCGGCGCGGCCCCGGTTCGGCGCAGCCCGTCAGCCCGATGAAGCCGAGCGTCAGGCCGATTCCCGGACCGATGTTGCGAGGCGAAAGCAGTGGAGTGGGCATTTAGATTCGTTTGACAATGACGGCGGTGAGATCGTCGTTCTGCGGAGTGCCCTGCGCAAAGGCCAGAACCGACTCGTGCAGCAATCGGATGATCTCGGCGCTGCTTCGGTCGCGATTCGCGCGAATGAGGTTGTACATCCGCTCAAGGCCGTATTGGTTCTTCGCCGCGTCGGCCCACTCGAAGAAACCGTCCGTCACGACGATCATCATGTCGCCCGGCGCCATCTTGAAGACATCCGGCTCGGGAAACGGCACATCGGCCATGATCCCAAGCGGGACGCCGTTGGCCTTGAACTCCTCGATGCGGTCATCGGCGCGCGTGTAGCGAATGATCGGCCCGTGCCCCGCGCTAAGATAGGTCATCTCGCTCCGCTTCGCCGAAACAACCCCGAAGAAAGCCGTCACAAACCGGTCGTCGGGCAGGTCTTCACATAGCAAATTGTTGACGCGCTCCACAGCTGCCGTCAGGTTGTCCGGCGCGAGGCCGATGGTGGCGCGAAACAGCGCGCGACACTCGGCGATCATCAGTGCGGGACCGATGCCGTGCCCCGTGGCGTCGGCGATCGTGACTGCGAGCGTGTCGTCGCAGAGTCGCAGATAGTCGTAACAATCTCCGCCGGTTTGATCGGCAGGCTTGTTCCATCCTGCGATGTCGAACCCGTCCACTTCCGCGGGCTTATCCGGCAGGAGGCCCTGCTGAATCGTGCGGGCGATATCAAGGTCGCGCTCAAGCCGTTGTTTCTCCGCGAAATGCTCGACGAGCAATTGACGCTGCAGAGCAACGCCGACTTGGGCACCGAAGGTCTTCACCAGCTCGCCATCCCATGCCTCATCGCTGCCGGTGCGGTTAAGCAATTGCAGCACGCCGATGATCGAGTGATCGAAACCACGAAGCGGAAAGCTTATCATGTTCCGCGTCTTGAAGCCGGTCTTGCGGTCGATCTCGGGATTGAAGCGCGGGTCGGCGTAAGCATCAGGCACGTCGACGATCTCGCCGGTCCGCACGACTTCCCCCGCGATGCCGCGCTCGGCGCTGAAACGGATCTCATCCACGCCTGTGGCCAGTCGGCTGTAGAGCTCATTCCGCTCGCGATCAAGGATGAAGACCGTCGCGCGTTCGCATTCCAGTACCCGCAGCGCCGCCTTCTCGATTTTCGAGAGCAGCGTCGTCAGCTCTTCCATCGCAGCCAGCTCGCGCGAAACTTCCAGCACGGCCCGGAGGTTGGTGACTTGCCGACTCTCTCCGCTACCGGACGGACGGCTCGGCTCGCTCGATTGTTTCGTGATGCTCATGAGGCGATCCCGGAACGGGCACAGCGGCCCGGCCCTCGGCGCGGCGGCGTTCGCACCGGTGAGTCCTCCATCATACCAGACCGCCGATTTCACCGCGACTGCATCAATCGTCGCCATGGCGAAGCGGGGACACCTGTCTCCGTCCGTATCCGCCGCCCGATTCGACGGGCTTCCCCTACACTATTCGGCATGGGAAGCGGCAGGCGCACCAGACCACAGGCTCGGCCCGGCGACGCCGGCACCGTGAAACCGGATCTTGATCCGGCAGCAAGCGGTCAATTGCCCCGCGCCGCACTTGTGTTCATGTCGCTGGCGCTTCTTGTTTGCTCGCTCGCGGCGTACGCTCGCGCGATCGCGGGTGGTTTCATCTGGGACGATGATTCGTACATCCTGAATAACGAAACGCTCAACAGCGCCGCCGGGCTTTGGCGCATCTGGTTCGAAATCGGTGCGACTCCACAATACTACCCTCTCGTATTCACAACCTTCTGGGTGGAGAACCACCTGTGGGGCCACTGGTCACACGGCTATCACGTTGTCAATGTACTGCTTCATACGGGCACGGCCTGGATGCTGTGGCGCATCCTTAGTCGGCTGGAGATTCCCGGCGCGGCCGCCGCAGCCTTCATCTTTGCATTGCACCCCGTGCACGTCGAATCGGTCGCGTGGATCACCGAGCGAAAGAATGTCCTGTCGGGCTTTTTTTACATGCTCGCTGCGTGGGCTTTTCTTCGCTTTTCACCCTTCATGCTCGACCCGGCACGCTCGAATGCGTCGCCGTCGAGCACGGTGCTTGCAACCAATGCGCGCTGGGGATACTACGGCCTTGCGCTGTCGCTGTTCTGCTGTGCCTTGTTCAGCAAGACCGTAACCGCGACCCTTCCCGCCGCGCTGTTGCTCGTCTATTGGTGGAAGACCGGTTGCATCAGTCGGCGAAATGTCATCGCCGTGATTCCCATGCTTGCACTCGGGGCGGCAGCCGGGCAACTGACCGCATGGGTCGAGGCTCACCACGTCGGCACGAAGTTCATCAGTCTGGATTTTTCACCAGCCGAACGCGTGTTGATCGCCGGCCGAGCTGTCTGGTTCTACCTCGGCAAGCTCCTTTGGCCGCACCCGCTGACTTTCATCTATTATCGATGGACGCTGGACACCACCAGCTTGCTGCAATGGGCATTCCCCGCGGCGGCGGCGCTGCTTCTTGCCACTGTCACGGCATGGGTCCGGCGGCTCGGGCGCGGCCCGCTGACCGCAGCACTGTTCTTCGGCGGCACCCTGTTCCCCGCACTGGGTTTCGTCAGCGTCTTTCCGATGCGGTACTCGTTTGTCGCGGATCATTTTCAGTATCTTGCGAGCATCGGGCCGATCGTGCTCCTGTGCGCCGCCGGCACGCTGGGGCTGCGGCGTCTGCCGTCCGGTCCGGCTGTGGGTTTCGCACTGATGGGTGTTCTTTGTATCCTGCTTGGCCTGTTGACGTTTCGCCAAGGCGGCGTCTACCGCGATCTCGTGACCCTTTGGGTCGACACGCTCGATAAGAACCCCGACGCGACGATGGCCCGAAACAATCTTGGTGCAGAATACCAACGACAGGGGAAGCTCGACGAAGCGATTGCCTGCTACACCGAGGCGCTGTCCCATCCCGATTGCTACGATCGGCCGGACGTCCTCACCAATCTCGCCAAGGCCTGGACGCTCAAGGGCGACTATGCTCGCGCCATTGAATTCTATGAACAGGCGCTGATTCTACGGCCCGATTTTCCCAAAGCGCGAAGCAATCTTGGCGCGATTCTCCAGCGCGTCGGTCGAGCGCGAGAGGCGGAACCGCATCTTCGTGCGGCGGTCGAGTCGAATTCCGGCAATCCGCTTGCTTGGAACAACCTCGGCAGCGTCCTGCTGGAACTGGGCCGCGCGCAGGAGGGTCTTGAGTCCCTGAAAAAAGCCGCGGCGTTGCGCCCCGATCTGCCCGATGCGCACTACAACACGGGCAATGCATTGTTCAAGCTTCGCCGATCGGACGAAGCCATCGCGGCCTACAGCGAAGCGATTCGACTCGATCCGAATTATGTGGACGCCTACGTGAATCGCGCAAATGTCTACTTGCAGAGTGGACAGATCGAGCAGGCACGCACGGATCTCAACGAGGCCATTCGCCGCCAGCCGGATCACGCCATCGGCCACTATCACATCGCTGGTATCCTCGCACGCGAAGGCCGTCGCGACGAGGCACAACGGCACTTCGCGATCGCAAAGCGCGGCCGCCCCGATCTCCCCCCGCCTGCCGGACTCACTGCGCCGTAGCGCTGTCTGCACCAGAAGCCGCCATCGGCACGGCACATCGACCTGGCCACATCTCCAGCCGCTTACTACGGAATCCCCAGAATGGAGGCGACGGTCTGCGCACGCTGGCGCGGGCGATCAAAATGCGCGGCGACGTAGCGACGCGCTGCGACCCCCCGTTCGGTCGCTTCGCGCGGATCACGCAGCGCTTCATCCATGGCACCGGCCAGTGCGGCGACATCCCCGGGCGGGACGACCCAGCCGGTCGCGCCTACCTCGACGAGCTCCGTCTGCCCGCCGACATTTGTCGTAATACACGCGATGCCCCGCGCCATCGCCTCAAGCGTGGCGTTCGACATGGATTCTCGGCGCGATGCCAGCACGCAAACGTCCATCTGTGCGAACATGCGGTCGCGATCCGCCTCAAACCCGGCAAGTCGAACTCGCTCACCCAATCCTGCCGCGCTGGCCCGCGCCGCCAGGTCGGCTCGGAGCGGTCCGTCACCAAAGAATGTCAGCGTGGCGTCGCTGTAACGATCCGCGATCCGCTGGAAGGCCTCTAGCGCCGAATCCGAACCTTTGGCCTCCGTCAGCCGCCCCACGACGGCCAGGCGTCTCCCCGTCCGAGCCCTTGTTGCGCCGGCCGCTGCATGCTCACCGTTATGAATCACCTGACACTTGCCCACTGGAAGGCGGTACATTCGGACATACTCATCGCGGACGATCCGGCTGTTGAAAATGATCGCATCACACGCGACGGCAGCCATCCGAACACGTGCCACGGCACGTCGTCGCCACGGCACTAACGACCCCAACACCCCTGCTGACGCCACCGGGACTGGTGGCTGCCGGATGGACTGCACGACGCGCAGACCGAGGCGACGCGCAGCAATCAGCGACGCCCGAAAGGCCGCGCCAGATGCCTGTTGAACCGCGAAAACGGTCGCGGCAGATGTTGATGCGAGCCAATCCATGCGCGACGAGATCGTCGCAGGGTCGTCAACATCGTCCCCGTGCAACGCCGCATCAATCCAGTTCACGTTCTCCACGCGCAGCCGAAACGGCCCCCAATATGCAACGAGCGGGCGGTAGAGGTTCGTGCCGCTGTAAGCGACCTGCACGTCCACCCCGGCTTCGAGGAGTGCATCGATTGTGTCCAGCAGGTATTTTTCCGCGCCGCCTAGCAGCCGCGGCCCTTCGGCTGCTTCATGATGCACCGCCAGCACCGTGACCCGACGCGCCACGGCGCAGCGTACCGCGAGGTTCGCGCGATCCGACCGAGTCAGAATCTGCGGGCACAAGGCTGCTGCAGCCGTCTTCATTGCGATACGGGCTTCGCCGGCGGGGCCGAGCCGGGAACGGTGACCGCCGGCCCTTCGATGATTGGCTTCGATTTCTTTGGATTCGGGACGAAGACGGGGGAAATCGGATCGAGCAGGTTTTCTTCGTCGGCAGGCCAACCTGCGGGCGGACCGATGACGACATCGAAAACAAACACCAGCCGTTCACTCGACCCGGCTGGCGCGCGAACATACCCCAGCGCTCGCTGCCAGATCGTGCGGTCGCCAAAGACCGACCGCGCTTCGGTTGGTTCCGCCAACAGCCGCGCGAAGGTTTCCACGCCTTCCGGCTTGACAAATAACAGCGCCCGCGACACGCCGCCTTTTTCATAGGCCAGGAGGCAGCATGACTCGCGCATCCAGTCCATCACGTTGTTGACGACGAAATCGCGATCGCGCGATGAGTCCCAGGCGCCCTCCATCACGCGATAACCAGCCTGGCCCGATCGACCGTCTACGGTCACCGCGAAAAAACCGCCGTTGGCATCCTGCGCACCGACAAATCGAGCACCGGAAAGCCCCGTGATTTGCTCGATATCCTGCGTCTTGAGCGACGGCAGCTTATCGCGGAAATCATCCTGAACAGTATGCCAGTCGTAGTACTCCCCCACGGCTGGCGGCGAAAAGGCCGCCACGCGTTCATTCGCCGGCGGCGAATTCAAGAAGGCCAGCCCCGGAACAGGTTCGTTGTTCCACTTGCACAGTCGAATCGAGAAGCCCCATCCCTTGTTCAGCGGCGCCGGCCATGCCTCCGTCACAACCTTCAGTTCGTTCCAGCCGGAGCGCAACGGCGCATACGCCGCGACCGTGTCCACCAGGTTTCGATCCGCGAACTTGTGCGCCGAGTAATATTCCCCCCGGTGAATGCAAACGCCGTTCAACCAGACAGCCGCGCCATCGTTCTGACCAATCCACATGCGTACGTCCTGATCGACCGGCGAGTACACCCACGTCGTGGCACGGGCCAGCACCCAGCCCGCATCAGGGAAATAATGATCAAGATTGATGAAATCCTTGTCCGCGACGATTCGAATCGCGCGATCAGGCGTGGGATCCGGCAACGAATCAAGCACATGCTTGCGAGGCAGTCCGTCGGCCGGCGGCGTGTCCTTCACCGCAAACGGACCCTCAATCTGCCACAAATCGACATACCCGCCGGGGACGGGCACGTCGGCAATGCGCGGCCGCATGCACTCATTGCCGGCAAGGTGATATCGCATCACCGAACGAACCGATGTGCCGAGGTTGTGCGCGGGCTGCGTGCCGCATGCGGAAAGGGCATCGACATCGGGCACGGCGGAGATCACCTCTCCGGTGTGAATCGCCCACAGATAATGTTCGTACCACAACCGCATGTATTGCGGCCAGGTCGAGTCAATGTAGGTTGCCGAGAGCGCGGCCCCGCGCGGGCCTTGATCCGGACCAACCGTCACACTGGCTTTGCCCCGTTCCTCGGGCAGCCGTGGTCGAATGCTGATGACGCTGTCGAACCAGCCGCGACGGCCGATGAGTTCCTCGGCGGGCGCTTCCAATCCCTCGGCATAAGTCACATACTCAATCGGCTCATAGTCGAGTACTTCGTAAAACGTCGTGGCAATTCGAAGCCGTCCGCTGGTGGCCCCCCAGACCATGGCGGCGCCGAGCAGCCAATGCTCCTTGATTGCGCGGAGATCGGCGTTGGTCAGCTTCGTATCGCCACGCTTGCGCTCGATAATCACCAGGGCATACCACACTGCGGGCTCACTGAATCCGGAGGCATAGCCGGACCGCTGTATGTAGTCGAAAATCTTGATCGGCCCCGCATTGATGCGCTCGGCCATTTCGCCCGCGCGATAGAAACTATCAGCGTGTTTCGGGTCGATGATGCGCGCTTCATCGAACTCGTAGAACGACTGCGAAAACAGCCCCGCCTGCTCGAGGTACAGTCCCCACCGGTAGCGCTCGTTAAAATTTCCGGACGGATTGTGGGGCCGGCCGTCGTATGCCAGCTTGCGCAGCCCACGGCGCGCCATGCGCGCGATCCGCTCGTTGTTCGACCGAGTGAGCGGCTCGTACGACTTGCTCGCGTTGACCTTGTCGCCGCCCAAGTCGAAGAACAGCGCCTGGAGGAACTCTTTCGCAACCGAGTCGGACGTCTCCTGGATCAGTGCAAGCAAGGGGCCGGATGCCGCCTCGGGCAGCACGAGCACGTCAGGCATGGCGATCATGGGGATCGCGATGCCCTCGACCTCGCTCTCAAGCGTGATTTGTATCGTCAGATTACCGTCGCTGAAACCCGGGTTCCCGCGAATATCTGCCAGGTTAATGACGTAGGCGGTGTTGAAGTCTTCCAGTTCCCAATCAGGCAGCGATTTGGCTCCAAGCGTGAACTTCAGTTTCGCCGGAACCTGCTGCTCGACGGTCATCGGCTGATCACTGCCCACGACCGGCGGTTGCGCCACCGGCTTCTTCGGGCGACTGCTGACCAACACGATTCCCAAGGGCAGATGGCCCGAAGCACTGGGGGGAAGCAGGAATTTCTGCTGGTGCGTGCCCGCGGGAATCTGCGCGAAGCCCATCGGGATCCAGTTGACCTCGTGGTGACTGCCTGCCCGGACCGGCTGGCTGGCGGCAGCGACCAGCACCGCCGCGACGGCGCACGAAACGAATCGCATGGCATGCATTCGGAGGTCGCCCCCATAACCTGTTCGACGATCCCATCTCATCAGCACTGCCCCGGATACGGCTTCTGGTGAAGTCCACTCGACTCAGCATCATACGGCAATCCGCGCGCGCCGCCAACGGTGTTCAACAATCCGACTCGCCCTTTGGCCGCGCCTCATGCGACGGCGCGTTCACCTCGCGCCGATCGCGTGAAGTCATCCACGCGAAATCGGAGTCGCCCGTCGCCGCCGGGCCGGGCGAAGCAGAGCGCATGGCCGACGTGGATCGCGAAGCGGGAATGCCGCGCATTCGACGTCGAATCAACAGCCAAACAACCAAGAGCGCTGCAATGCCTGCGAAAACCCACTCATCTCTCACGCGGCTCCAGGCCCCCTGTGATTCTGTGGCGCCAGACATCTCGGGGCGCGTTGCACGGACCATCCCATTCGTGACAAGCACCACGCCAGCGCCGACTTGACCGTCGGTCGTGCGAAACTGGCGCAACTTGAGAAAATAACCCGTCGCCCGGACGGCCATGCCGGCGGACACGCCTCCGGCTCGCTCTGTACAGACAACTGTCATAATTGCGCGCGAACCGGGGACCGACAGCTCCAATTGCGTCATGCGCCCCAGTTCCGGCCGACCGCGAATCTCGTATTCCTCACGGCTGCGCAGAATCCCCTCCACCACGACGGGTAATCCGCGAAAATCCGCGGGGCGCTCCATCATCTGGCGCACCGGCGTGGGACTTTCGGAGGAAGCCGCGAGCAATTCCCGTCGCGCGGAATTGGTACGAACCTGCGCACACAGCCAGAAGAACGCTTCGTCATCGAACGAAAACGTCCCGTCCACGACTTGATCGAACAGTCCCTTTGCCATCGCGATGTCCGGCTCCGGCCGGACCGGCCCGTTCCACTCCTGAACGGGCGAAACCGGCGGCGCTGTACACGAGATCACCAGCGCAACCCAGGGACCGACCAGAATCCATCGCTTCATGGAGCGCTCGTCTCACTCAATCGCCGGGCTTCGTCGTGCAGTTCAATCAGCCTCGCCTGCCACGGCGGACCGCCGAGGTCCGGGTACCACGCCCGATCGTTGGCGATCCCACGCGCAACGTCCTTTGCGCGTCCTCGACGCAGTTGATGACGCAGCCAGCAGTACCGCGCCTGCCAGTACAGCGAGGGATTCGAATCGCGAAGCGCGGTGTCCTCGAGCAATCGTCCCCACAGGGCTTCCGCTTTCTCGGACAGCCTCGGGCGACTCGAACCGTCCGCCGATTCTGCCTGCTCTTCGCTCAGCCGGGCCGCCAGGGCAATATAATCACCTCGTTGCGGCGAGCGACGCATCAATTGGTCGAGTTGCTCAAGTGCCTCGTCAGGATGCCCTGCCCGCGCCAGGTATCGCGCCCAGGCGAATCTCGCAACGTCTTCCTGGTCGCGGTATTCGGCCTGCGTCATGCACAGGCCAGTCAACCGTTCGGCCACCTTCACGCCTTCGCCGGCGAGATGCGCCGCCTTTTCCCGTTGGCCTGCGCTGTCAAACCGGGTGATTGCGTCCTCGATATCGCTAAAGAGTGACGCCACAACTTCACGGGAATTCGGCTTGATGGGGATCGTCAGGGTCTGGCCAAGAACTTCGGACGCATCCTTGAGCCGTCCGAGGTGCAGAAGGCAATGCCATCGTAGCGCGAGTACGTCAAAATCCGGCTCGAGCGGCGCAATCGCTTCGAGCGCCTCGTCGAACGCAGCGATCAGGTCAGACTTCAGCAATCTCGCAGCTTGCAACCGAGCCGATTGCATGACTTCCGCCGATCCACCCGGTTCGATGGCTCGAGCAAAGGCAAGCCACGCCTCGGCAGCAGCCCGCGCGGCAGGAGCGGCTTGTTTGCTGCGCGCCTCCGCGGCTGCCTCGTACATGTGCTGGCGGCCTCCGGCGATTCCCCGCAACGCGCGCGTGTGGTATTCCGACGCGGCCGGAACCTGCTCGAACACTGCAACGGCCTCATCCCAATCGCCCGCTTCCTGCAACGCCAACGCAGCCGAATACCGGGCCTCGTCGGCGAGGTCATGCTTCGGCAAACGCTCGACCAGCCGCCGCGCCGCAGCCGCCAGCGCCCGGCAATCCTCCGGGCGACGCTCCGACAACGCCACCTCGCGCGCGATGCGATAGGCCTGCTCAATGGCTCGTGCCGCAATGGTGTCATCCGGACTGTTCACCGCCTTCTCAACGCTCGATAAGGCTTCTCGCGCCCGCCCAAGCCGATATTGACAGACTGCAAGATTCAGGGCCGCTGTGGCACGCTGGGCCGGGTCAAGCCGCCGCTCGATGAGGACGTTCAGTAGCGTCTCGGCTCGCCTGAAGTCCTCCCGTGATAAGCTCTCCTCCGCAGCGACCCGGAGCGAGGCATCGGAGAGCGTCGTTGGATCCGCCGCCGAGGGCACGATTCGATCAAGGTATACCCGCGCCAGTGCTTCCCACTCCGGCCCGCGCCGCGCGATGCGCTCAAACTCCTCGATCGCGCGATCGCGAAACATCTCAAAATCACCGGACTTCCCTAACCGAAGCGTACCCTCGATTGATCCAGCGTTTTTTGATGATCGAACACGAGCTGCTGCGCGGGCCTGCTCCATCCACGACCATGCGTGTACCACCGGTGCAAGGCGAACATAAAACGCGACGCCCGGTTCCATTCCCGTCGTCGGACTCTTCGCTAGCGATCCCAGCGCCGCCCGCGCGGAATCCCATTTTCCTGCCGCCAGATAGGCCCGGCCCAGCTCATACCGGGCGCGCACGGTTAGCGCCGACGAAGCGGGCGAATCGATCACACGCCTCAAGGCTACCTCGGCCTCGTCCCACGATCGCAATTCGCGCAGCGCGATTCCCTTGCCGAGCATGGCCGCTGCGAGCTCCTCCGAATCGCCGGCTTCCTCCCGCATTGCATCGAACGCCGCCAAGGCTGAATTCGCCCAAGCGACGCGCGACGACTCATCCTCCGCTTCCGCTTCCGCCCGATAGAGCTGCGCCCACGCGAGACCCGTTTGCTGCGCCCGGACCAGCGCGCGCAGCGGCTGCGTCAACCCCAGCAACATGAAGCGCTCTTCGGTCAACCGCTTTGCTTCCACCAACCGCCCCAATCCCTGGCCGGCACGCCGATGCAGGTCAATCACTTCCGCCAGTCCCGCATCCAGCGCCTTGCGATCGCCCGCCAGGCCGCTGGATATTTCCAGCCGATCCAGTTCTGACGCCAGCCGGTGTTTCAACAAGAGATCCGCCAATTCAACACGACATTCGGCGAAGTGAAACTCGGCCCATTCGCTTCGCTCGGCGGCTGCTTCGGGTTCCCTCGCGATCAGCGACCGATACTCACGTTCGGACGCGTCGAGAAATCGGTTGCGCGCCACCGGAGTCGACTCCGCCGACGCCGCCTGCCGGTCGGCGCGGGCCACATGAATCCGGCAGGGCGCCGAGCGGTCCTTCACCAACTCCGCGACAAGTTCCGGCATGCCGCGATCGGAAAGCGCGCGAATCAACTGGTACGTCTCGCCCGTAAGTCGACCCGCTTCTGCTACGGGATCGTCTTGCGCCGGCGCGGGCAGCGCGACACTCAACCCGATGGCCACGGCCAGCAAGGCCGGTGCCTGCGACAAGCGGGCGCATTGCCTTGGATGAACGCAACCCATCAGGCAGCCCCATCATCCGCTGCGCCCGACTTCCGGCGAGCCACGGAGAACTGAATCCGCGCGAATCCCGCTCGCCGCGCGGAATCCATCGCCGCCACAACAGACTCGTATCGAACATCCGGCTCGGCGCGAATCACAACGCGCGATTGAGAATCCGCACCGGCATCCACGCGCTGACGAAGCACAGCCTCCAGCGCGGAGAAGTCACCCTCGCGCACCGGTTGCCCCATCACGCGAATGCCGCACGCATCGCCCTCGCCGCGAACGAGGTCAATCCGCACGGCCGGTACGAAGCTGATTTGAGCGGCACCACCCGGGCCGGCCTGCGCCGGCAATTGGGTAGACAGGAACCCCTCGGTCAGCACAAAACTCGTTCCGAGCATGAAGAAAATGAGAATGACCATGACCACATCGACCATCGGCGCGAGATTGGGCACAGCCGTGTGCGCAGTCGGGAACGCGCGACGCTTCATGGACGACTCGCCTCCCGCTGGGCTGCCGCGAACGTGATGCGTCGAATGCCCGCGTCGGCGCACGCTCGCATCACAGACTCGACGTGTCGGTACTCCAGCGAACGATCAGCGCGAATCACGCAATTCAACTCGGGATCAATCGCCCCGGCGGCTGCAAGCCTGCGTGCGACTTCTTCCAACGTCGCCGGTTCCCCGCGATATTGATAGGCTGGCTCCCCTCGCTCGTCCGCGACGACCCCGATCACCACGCGGTTTCCGAATTCCGTCGAAGCGGCGTCCTGCGCCGTGACGGCCGCAGGCAGGTCGATGCGAACGTTTTCCCGCTCCACCATTTTCGTCGCAAGCATGAAGAAGATCAGCAGACACATCATCACGTCCACCATCGGAGCGAGATTCAAGGTCAAGGCGGTGGGTGCTGGGGCGCGACGAATCATGGCGAGCGTGCTTTCGAATCGAATCGCCTTCAGGGCAGACTACCGTGACTCCACCGGCTGCGGCCGACCAGGAGCTGCGGCGGCGTTGCTTCCACCGGACGCGGGCGATGAAGGCCCACCGGCCACGGGCGAGGCGGCGGAGCGGGCAGTTTCCGCGCCCGGATTAACGGTCGCAGGCCGAAAGTACTCCAGCAAGTCCAGGACCGCCGCGTGTGCCGAGACGGTCAGGGCGTCCACTCGATTGCGACAGATACCAAAGAATCCCAGCGCAACGATCGCCACGCTCAAGCCGAGAAAGGTGTTCACCAATGCCAGGCTGATGCCCCCGGCGAGGTCCTCTGGCCGATAGGCGCCGTGCGTGTCCTGCATCGCGCCAAATGCCTTGATCATGCCGAGCACCGTCCCCAACAGCCCCAGCAGCGGCGCGAGGTTGCCGATGACGTTCAGGTATTCCACGCGGCGAAACAGTCGACTGCTCCAGACGCCGGCCCGCTCGTCGGCACATTCGCGCATCGCATCAAACCCGTGTCGCCCATGCCGCAGACCGACCTCCAACACGTCGGCAAACATACTCCGCTGGGCCTTCAACTGCTCGATGCACTCCTTGAACTTGCGCGCGTCGATCAGCGCGCGTATCTGTTCGATCGCGTCCTCCGGCGCCATCGTCTTTCGCCGCACGCTGACGAACTGCTCAACGATGATCGTCACGGCGGCAAGCGACATCAGGGCGATGATCAGCCCCGTCCATTCCGCACCGTGAACGATCACGTTAAACAAGGTACGTGCGCCGGCGCCGGAAGCCGGCGACACGACTCCGGCGCTGGGGTCCTGACCCCACGCCGAGCCGCAGATCACTGCTGCGAGACACAGCGCGAATCCGATCCATCGTGCCTGATTCATGCAGAAGATCGTCCCTTTTCGATTTCGATCCGCCGCGAGGCCAACGCGCCTCAAGGCGCCCTCTTCGACTCCCGCTCGCCCACGGTCCGATCCGAGACGTGTTTGTACGTCCCGCGATTGGTTTCCGCAATGCGTCGCAGAATTCGCTCGCCTGCGTCCATGGAATCGAGAACAAAGAGGATCGTGTGGATCGTTGTCCGACCTTCCCGGTTCATCCGGGCAATCAGGTTGAGCAGTTTCGCGTTTTGATCGCCGAAGTCCCCGTCCGAGAGCAGGTACATGACATCCGGCTTGTATTGCAATGCACGCCGCGCCGCCTCGACCGGCTCGGTCTGACCCCGTGGCGACACCGCCTTGATCGCATCGAATGCGTCCCGCTTGTTTTCCGGCGTCGCCCAGCGAAGCCGCTCGAACAGTTCCGTTGGGCGACCTTCGCTGAACCAGATCACGTTGAATTGCTGATCGCTCCCGAGAGAGCCGATCGCTCGCATCAATTCCTTTTGCAGCGTATGAAATGTGTCGCCCATTGATCCGCTGCGATCCATGACATAGACGACGGACTTCGCGGCCTGACCTTCACCCACTCCCCACAAGCTGCCGACCGACGTTCCGCCAGTGATGTCCCGCTCGCCCAGCCCCGCGCCGTCTCCTTGTCCACTGCCCCGGCCGCGCCCGACCGGCACGATATCCGACCCACCGATCGCGCCGACCGCAAGCTCTTCCAGCCCGGCGCCCCCCGCCACCTGTAACGGCTTCACATCAGCCGCCCGGTCCGACGATGCCGAGACCGTGGCGAGATCGCTTAGCGTCGGGCCTTCGGCGCTCTCCGGCAGGGTTTCGCGTGTGGCGACGTCTGGTTTGCCCGCGAACTGGAACCCCACCGCAGGCGGTTCAGCAAAGGAATCAGTCAATTCCACTGAATACTCACGCTCGGTGATCCCCGGTCGCGTGAACGTCCAGGTCGCAGCAGCGAGACCGAGCAGGCATGCCGCGTGGATTGCGATGCTCACAACGGCCGCCCCCAACCACGATCCTCGTCGCGCGGGCATGTGGTGCAGCGCGTCTCCGCCGCCCGGGAAGGTCGCGCGCGACTCCGTTTCAATGGTGCCCGGCTCAACGCGGATGGACTGCGTGCGCGTCATGGTGACGGATTATATGCGCGGAGCGGCTGTCCGCGCGGCTCGTTCCGCGGCCCGAAGCGTATTGGCCAGCAGCATCGCCACCGTGACCGGCCCGACCCCGCCCGGCACCGGAGTGATCGCGCGAGTCAGCGGCCAGACTTCGTCAAACCGTACATCGCCAAGAGTCTTTTTCTGATGCGTCCCGTCCGCCGCGACCACGCTGACCCGGTGCATGCCCACGTCGATCACAATTGTCCCCGGCGCGACGTGCTCGGCCCCGATCAACCCCGCCACGCCGGCCGCGACCATGAGAATCTCCGCGCCGCGCGTGTGCGCCGCGAGATCCGCCGTTCGCGTGTGGCAGACCGTCACCGTCGCGTGCGCATGAAGCAGCAACAAAGCGAGGGGCTTGCCGACGATAAAGCTGCGTCCCACGACCACCGCGTCGCGCCCTTCGATCCGAACACCGGCTGCCTCGAGGCATCGAAACGCCGCAGCCGCTGTGCAGGGAACCAGCGCCTCGCGCCCCATGAACAGTAACCCAAGATTCGCGCTACCGACGCCTTCGACATCTTTCGCCGGGGCAATACGCTGCTGCAGCGCGAAGGCGTCCCAAGATTTCGGAAGCGGCATCTGAAGAATGATGCCACTCACAGTAGAGTCCTGATTCAAGCGATCGATCTCGCGCATCGCGTCCGACTCGGCCGCGCCGGCCGGCAGCGCCACGCGCTCGTACTCAATCCCGACACCGGCCGCATCCTTGCGCTGCGATTCGGCATACGCCGCCGCCGATGCATCATCACCGACCGTCAGGGCAGCCAACTTCGGCACAATGCCTCGCGCGCGTAACGTTGCGGCCCCGGTGCTCGTGTCGGTTCGAATCGACGCCGCGATGGCCTTGCCGTCGATGATCTGCGCACTCACGGCCGCGTCGCCTCCAAATTCGAGTAAACCTTCTGCACGAACGCCGTATCCAGCTCGCCAAACCGGCGCTCGAATGCATCCAACTCATTTGCCCCAGTCGGCGGCGTCGATAGGTAACTCGCCAACGCGCGCGGCTGGGTCTCCGCCAGATGGTAAACCAAGGCCCATGCCATCGCATAAGCCGCTGACGCATTGGGCCGGCCGGGTGCCAGCTCGCGCGGGTCTCCGACCACGCGTCGTGCATGCGCCAGCCGATCGCCCGGCGGAACTGCCAGCGCATCCGCGAGGCGAAGTGCGTTCGGCCCGTCGGCGTTCTCAAACTGCATCGCGGTGCCCTCGATCAGCCAGCGTGCCGCCCCGGAATGGGTCGATTGCACCCCGGTCGCCGCCAGGACCTGATGAGCGATTTCGTGCCGCACGACCGTGGCAATCACGGCCTGTTGTGCCGCATCCAGCGCTCGCCGCGCAGCCTTCACGTCGTTCTGCGCCGGTGTTGCGGCGGCGGCATCCGACTTGTCGCCGGTCCGTTGCAGCGACGTCAGCGCGCGCTCCCGCCGCCATAGTTCGTCTCGTTGCGTTCGGATGGCAGTGGAGTTGGCGAAGTTGAAAAGCGCGCAGATTCCCGACGTCTCGTCGAAATACCCCGGGACGGATTCACTCGCGGGAAAGCCAGCCTGCCGGGCATGGCGCTCATAGCTGTTATACCGTTCAAATACGAGCATGGGCATGCGGCCCACCGGCGGACGATGCGGCAGTTCAAGTCTCTTAATGAACCGCGACACGCCTCGAAAGGTGTCCTCCGCCAGCTCCAGCACGCGGCGAATCGTGCCGCCGTCGCAATCGGACAGAATCTCGAAATGCTCGGAGTGATATCGACGGAACGAACCGCCCAGTGCGGCGGATAGCGCATCCAACGGCGCAGAGGCGACCTGACTGCTTGCAATGGGGCCGCGACGATTCGATTCACCTGCTGAAACATCGCGCGATTGCGCCATCCCAACGAGCGGGAACAACTGCGCCACCGCACCGGCCACGCAAGCGAAGCGCGCCCGAATCACGACCCTACGCTCCCGCGCCGGCGAGTTCATGTCCCTGCCGCGGTGCGTACTTGTCCCCCTTGTAGGCAGACATCGGGACCGGCTTTTCATCCAGCAGCTTCTTGAGAAATTGCGCCGCTGCCGGGAACGCCTTCTCCGGGTCGGCCAGCGATGGCGTCCATAGCTTGGGCCAGTCAAACACCAGATGCCCCTGGTAGCCGATGCCCTTTAGCAGTTGCACCATCCTCGCAATCTCAACATTGCCCTGGCCCGGCAACGCGTAGCCTTCGAAGCCTGTGCCGCTGAATTTCGCGTCAGTCACATGAACGAGGCCGATCTTGGAGCCGAGCCGCGGAATCGACACCGTCGGCCGCTCGTTGCGGGTCCGCGCGGCCAGAGGATTCCAGCAGCATCGCATCGCCACCGATTCCACCGCATCGACGAGGTACCAGATCGCGGCGCTGTCGGTGAAATCGCCGCTGTTTTCGACGAGCACGGTGACGCGGCGCGCTTCAGCGTAGGCCGCCAATTCGCGCAGAGCCTGGGCGATTCGCCCGAGCGTCACTTCACGTCGTTCGTAGCCCAACAGTCGCCTGGGTATCTCGGCGCCGAAGACGCGCACATACGGGCACTTCAGCCACTGGGCCAGATCGATGTATTCTCGTGCCTGGGCCTGGTTCGCGGCGACTTCCTTTGGGTCGCGCATGTGAAACGCCGCGGACGATGCGAGGCAGATCAACTCAACGCCCGCCTGCCGCATGAGCTGCGACACTTTGCCCGGGTTGGAAGCCAACTCCGGCGCCAGCGGCAGGTGCATCTGACCCATGAGGCCGCGCAGCTCGATTCCTTCGTAGCCGTATTCCCTGGCTCGCTCCACCATCTGGGCCAGGTTCCAGCCCGGACAACCCACACTGCTGAACGCCAGTTTCATTCGATGCTCCATTCGTTCCGTCGGTGCCGTCGCGAGCATCCCTGCAGAATGCGCGACGAAGAACTCGCGGCCATCCTAGCATTGGTTCACTCTGGAAGCCAGTTAGACCGGGCCACCACCCAGCCCCCGCCGGAACGAACATGGCGACTCTCCAGCGGCCCTGGTTATGGGCGAGAATTCTCGCACCGTTGCCAATTCAATGGGTGATCCAATATCATATGGGCAGCGCCACTGACGCAAACCTGTGAACCCACCGCCTGCAAACATGGAGCTTCCAACCGGCCGCGATTCGGTAATCGCTGCACCGGTGGCCTCCGCCCTTTCGATGCGAACCCCTGCCCAGGCGCTTCTCGTCAGGCTGCCTGCAATCTTCACCGTCGGGCTGCTGTTGTTTACGTTGCTCCAGCGGGCACAAGACAATGCCCGGCTTCGTTGGACCTTCGTCGGCGTCGCCGCTGTATTGGCCATCTGGCAGTTGATTCTCCTCTCCATCGTCCGTCGAAGAGGTCAAGCATTGACGGTCGAGTTCGTCCCGATCTCTTCTCATTACGTTCAGGCGTTCGTGCAATTCTCCATCATGATCTGGTGGGGCTGGTTCGCGCCGGAAGTCTATCTCGAGCTGCCCCTGATCCTGGCGCAGGTCATCTTCCTGTATGCCCTCGAGGCGCTGGTAACGTGGAGCCGCGGGCGCACGTGGCGCATCGGCTTCGGCCCGCTGCCGATCATCTTCAGCACCAACCTGTTGCTCTGGTTCAAAGACGACTGGTATTTTTTCCAGTTCGCGATGGTCACCCTCGGCGCGCTGGCCAAACAGTTCATCACGTGGGAGCGTAACGGCCGACGGACGCACATCTTCAACCCGTCGGCCTTCGGGCAGTTTCTCTTCGCCCTGGGACTGATCTTCACGGGGACGACCAACGACCTGACCTGGGGCAAGCAGATCGCTGCGTCGTTTGAAACACCGCACATGCTGCTGGTGATCTTTCTCGGCGGCCTGCTCGTTCAATACCTGTTTCATGTCACGCTCATGACGTTGGCCGCGATGTCGATGCTCATCGTCCTCAACCTGGGATACACCCAGGCGACCGGCTTGTACTATTTCGTCAACGTCAACATCGCCGCACCCATCTTCCTCGGCCTGCACCTGCTTATCACCGATCCGGCTACCTCCCCGCGAACCAATCTCGGGCGAGTGGTTTTTGGCGCGCTCTACGGGATCGGCTATTTCGTCCTGTTCCGCGTCCTTGACCTGTATGAAATCCCGCTGTTCTGGGACAAGCTGTTGCCCGTGCCGATCCTGAACCTGTGCGTTCCGATGATCGAGAAGCTCACTCGAGCCGGAATCGTCGGGCGATTCAACCAATGGTGGGAGACGGGCCTGCAACCAAAGCGGCTCAATCTTGCGCACATGGCCTGCTGGGCGGCGGTCTTCGGCGGAATGTATGCAACCGGCTACATCGAGGCGCCGCATCCCGGTAACTCGATCCCCTTCTGGAAGAAGGCGTTCGCCGAGGATCGCATTCACGCAGGGCACAGCCTTGTCCTCGCGGCCGGCGCGCAAGCCGAGGGCGGCCATTCCGGCGCGGCGTACAACGAACTCGGCCTGATCTGCATGGAAGGTAAGATCGTCCGCGAGAACCACGGCGCCGCGGCCAGGCACTTCGCCAGCGCCTGCGAACGAGGCAATGTCGACGGTTGCCTCAACGTTGTGATCCAGTTCCTCTTCCTCAAGGAGCGAATATCCGACGAAGACGTTGCCCGGGCACTTGATGCGCTCGAAGCTGTCTGCGACGCGGAATCGAACTGGGCGGCGTGTTTCCTCTTGGGCAAGGCGTATGAAGTAGGGGGCGGTCGGCCGCGCGATCTGGCTCGCGCAATCGCCCTTTATGAGCGCGCCGGCAAGGACAATCTCTACGCAGCGAAGGGCCTGGCGCGGATCGCGCTGCTGCCCGATGCCCCGTCGTACGTCCCGACGGGCGTTGAGCAGACGCTTGTGCAGGCAAGCATGTATGGCGATTCTGAATGCTGCTGGTATCTCGCTTATTTGTACGACCGCGGCATCGGAGTCGCAAAGGACACGACGAAAGCGCGGCGATTCCTCGAGGCCGCGTGCCGACTGGGCATGAAAGAAGCCTGCGCTATCAATTCGATGTCCGCCCTGCCGCCGTTCAGCAAACCGCGAATGCTCCTGCCAAACTGGTTTACGGCTTTCCCGCTTCCGCCTGCGCCGGCCCATTGAACTTGAGCGCCGCGCCGGCGCGGATGACTGAAACGAGATCATCTGCTGAACTTGAACACAGGCTGTCCAGTTTCAGATTCGCCTGCGAGTCACACACAGCTTGCCCTATCCCAATGACCCGCATTCCGGCGGCGCAGGCCAATTTAATGCCCGCGTGCGAATCCTCTACGACCACGCACCGTGCCGGATCGCACCGCATGGCTGCCGCGGCAAAGGCGTAACGATTCCCTTGACCACGCGGAAGGCAGACAAGGCCGTCCACGACACGTTCAAACCGCAGATTCAGACCGATTCGAGCTAGTACCGTCCGCGCATTCTGGCTGGCCGACACCGCCGCCAGGCGGAATCCCTTTCGCGACAGATCGGACAGCAGCTCGGCCGCGCCGGGCAATGCGTCGGCAGGCGTCAACCCTTCGAGACTGGCGACGTAATAGTCGTTTTTACGTTTCATCACGCGAACGAATTCGGCCGTCGGCAGATCGCGATTTCCCAGGATCAATCGCAGCGAGTCCTCCCGTGAACGGCCGCGCAGCAACGGAATGGTCGCATCGGGTATCTCGATGCCAATCTCGCGAGCGGCACGCCGCCACGCTTCGGCGTGCAGGTCCGCCGTGTCGGCGAGGACGCCGTCCACGTCAAATAGAAACGCGTCGAAGTCCATGGCCGCGTGCGACGCGGTGTCCGGCGCAGCGACACACTCGGTGGACCTGCTAAGCAGAGTGGCCATGCACCTTTATCGACCGATCCCACCGCCACCTTCATTGCCGGCCATTCGGCTTGACAGCTCTTGCAGCGGCCAATGGAATCCGACGAATGTCCCAACGTTTGCTCCCACCCGCCCTGTCCGTCTGGCGAGTCCGCATTGTTCTAACGCTCGCGGCGGCGATCGTGTACTTCCTGACGCCCCGGCTCACTGGCGAAGTCTTTCAGACCGACGGCCGATTTCCCCGATTTGCCGCGGCCTTCCTGACAGGCCGGCTGTGCGTAGAAACCGCTTCCGCCCCCGGCGCCGTCCTTGAGGAACTGATCCCCACGCCCGACGGAAAATACCTTTATCTCGCCTATCCACCCTTGCCCGCGATCCTGATGATGCCCTTCGTCGCGATCTTCGGCGCCGGCGCGGTGACGAGCGCCTTGGCGTGCCGACTCGTGAGTGTCCTCAACGTCGCGCTGTTTGATTCCTGCGTACTTCGCGCTGCGACACTGTTTGGCAGATCGCCCCCGTCAAACGCAGCGCGAATCGGACTGGGGCTTTTCTTCACCTTTGGTACGGCGACTTGGCACAACGCGCAATTCGGCGGCGACTGGCACTGCGCTCATGCCGTGGCGCTGGCAGCCATGCTCGCCGGATTGGCGGAGTACTGCGGCCGCAGACGACCAGCCGTAATTGGTGCTTGCATCGCCGCGGCGTTGCTCACCCGGCCGACCGCCGCGCTGTGCGGCTTGCTCTATTTGATGCCTTGGATTCGCGCACGGAATTACAATTCTCTTTGGCGCGCGCTCGTGCCGATCGGTGCGGGAGGACTGTCGCTTGCCGCGTACAACGCCGCACGCTTCGGCGATCCGCTGGACTTCGGCTACTCGCGCATGCTGCTCACTGGAATGGGTGAGCAATTGATGGCTCAATTTGGCCAATTCCATTCACACTTCATTCCGCGCAACTTCTTTTGGTTTTTCCTCGCCCCTCCGTGGATCAGCACGGACCCGACCCTGCAACTCACCTATGACCCGCGCGGATTGAGTCTACTCCTCGCCTCCCCCGCCCTCATTTATGCGTTCGTCTCGCTGCGGGCATCGCGCTGCCCCGCAGGACTGCGCGACGCATGGCTCGGCCCGGTGCTCTGCCTGATTCCGCTCCTCGCGTATTTCAATACCGGCTTCTGGCAGTTCGGCCATCGTTTCTCGCTGGATTATCTGCCCGCCCTTCTGCTCCTGATGATGGCCGGTCTGGGCCCTCGATTCAGTCGCACGGCCTATATCCTGCTGTCAATGTCGATCGCCATTCAGGTCTGGGGCATTTTTCTGGCCAAGCCCGCCCCCTTGCCGGCATGGCTGGCACCCACGCCGTAACGAACCGACTCATGCATATTTCGGGACGCAAATCGGAGCAATCCGTTTGAATTCTGCCGGTTTCGCAGGGTAGACTAAGAGCGGAGGGCGCCATGCACCCGTCGAATCAAATCCGGTTTTCGGTCGTAGTCCTGGCAGCCGCGTCGGTAACTAGCTGGACGTCCGACGCGTTCGCGCAGAACAAATCATCGCAGGACCGCGGCGAACGCGCCGTCTTGCGCAATCTCGCCGCGTCCATTTTCAACAACTCCGGCCGTCGGCCGTGGATTCCCGACGGAAGAAACCGAACCGTGATTGTCACGTCGCCCTCGTACGTCTACTCCAACGAGCCGAGCAATCTTGTCTTCAGCCCCGGCGCGTACGATCTCAATCGTTCAACGCAAGTCAATACACCGCCGTCTTTGGCTGCAATGTACAACCCCACGCCTTCAACCATGACCCCGGTCCGTGAGCAGCCGGTCACTTCTTATCTGAACACGACGACGCTTCGGCCGATCGGCGGCGCCGGCATGGAAGGTACCACGACGCCCTATCAAACAGGTATGATGTCCGCACCGATTCTGCCGAACCGACCGGTTCGAGATTCGCGAGGATTTTTCCGAAAGGAGCCGACGCAATCCGTCGACACCGCCAGGGAAGTCGGCATCGCAATCGGGCGCGGGGAAGTCGCCTTCGAGCAGGGCCGATACGATGACGCACTGCGCGAATTCGACCGTGCGCAGAGCCTGTCCAGCGAAGACCCGGACTTGAACCTGTCAATTGGTGTTGCAGCATTCGCCATGGGCCAGTTCAGCCGAGCGGCGAGTTCGCTGCGAGCCGGGGTTCAACTCGCGCCCAACGACGCAATGACCTTTCGCCTGATCTCGCGCTACGGTGACCCGCGCGGACTCCGCGCTCACCGAAAGCGACTGGAAGCACACACTGAAACCCATCCGGGAGACGCCGATTCCTGGCTCGTCCTCACGCTCATTCGCTGGTGGGATGGCGACGCGCGCGGCGCGATAGCAGCCCTTGACCAATGGGAACGCTTCAGAAACGCGGACGACGACTTGACCGATCCGTTCAGGCAGACGCTTCGCCATTGGGCAGGCCGGGCGGCAGTGGCTGATCCAGCCGCGCCCAAATGAAGCCGCTCTCAACCCGCGATTCGTACCGCCGAAGCTGAACCGTTTCGGAAAGCGTACACCGGCCACTGTCGAGATCGAACTTCCAGCAATGCCACGGGCACGTCACTTCGCGGCCCTCCACCTGCCCCGCCGCAAGATTGCCACCCGCATGCGGACAGGAATTGGCCGAGACGACAAATCGGTCCGGGTCGGACAGGTGAAAAACAGCCAGCTCCAGGCCGCTGGTCTCAACGTACTTCGCCGCGCCCGGCACCAAGGCGTCCGTCGGAAGCAGGCGTACCCAGTGTTTATCCCTCATACGATGCACTCTCGGCGCGGACCTTCGCCCAATTCCGACTTGTGATGCCCAATGCTAACCGATGTAGATTCGAGTCACGACCAACGTGAAAGCCCACGGCGGCAACGGCTCAACCGTCGCGACGACCGTGGGCTTCGGATTCAAATAAATTTTCAAGCGATCAGTCGATGATCCACTTGCTGGCCCGCAACGGGCGGCGCGTCTGGAAGAACAATGCGAGATCGTCCACCATCATGCGGGCGTCGTAATCCGCCACGCGGCCGATCTGACGGTTGTTTTCCTGTTGAGTCGTTCCCACGCCGCAGCCCCCCAGGACAGGCACGATTGCCGCGACCGCGAGCATGAGGCACATGAACTTTCGCATTGAACGCATCACGAAGTTTCCTCCCACTGGCATCCGCTAAGCAGTTCAAACCCCATCGTCGGCGGGAGCGAGCGGCTCCCGAATCGGCCGGTTAGCTCGGCCGGGCAGGCGGGTTGTTCACCACGGTCAATTGTATCGTCGACGAGCCGGAAGGGTCAATTGCCGTCGTATTCAAGCTCTCGGAGGCGGACGCAATATACCCCGAATCCGAAGTATCGGAGGAAAAAACACTTAACGCCGATAACCATTCTTCGTACCGATATTGAATTCCCTGTTCTGCCATGAACTGCTTTAACTCGCGGAGGCGAGCCTCATAGAACTCATTCTGCCACGCCTGTGCCTGCGGATCGCAGAAGTAAACACGGCAACCCAGCGGCCGGAATTCGCGGGTGGTGCAAACGCCTTCGATCTGCCAGGGGCACCGACCCGACGCCGGTTCCGCCGGCTGCCAGCGATCCGAGTAGGCCCGGCGAAATGCAGCGAGTTCAATGGGGGTGACAAACAGCCGATGGCCGGCCCGGGCGAAGTTGCAGCACTGACCCCGATTGGTACACCGCGGCTCGTAAACCGCAATGGCTTCATCAACGCGCTGATAGAAACTACGAAGGAAATCGATGACATTGGGTTGTTCCGACAGGCGGTTAATCTCGCGCCGTCGGTCGGACGCGGCATGCTCGTCATGCGGAACCCATCGCATGAATTCTGGCGAACTGCCATCCGCCGGCAGGCTCATCGTTCCGCATCCTCCCAGCGCTCGGCATTGAGGCGAACCTGAATCTGCACGAACGAATAATGCCGCCCCTGGTTCATACCCGGGCAACCCTGTGCCGATTCCGCCCAGGCTTCTGGCGACTCGAGATTGATATCCCAGAACGGCCACGTGCGGCATTGCAGCGGGCGCACGGGATAAATCGAGCACGTGCGCTTGCCGTTCTCCGTCTTCAGGAAACAGCAATCGCCCGACTTCTTGTCTTCCGTGAGTGAGTAGCGGCGGCCAACCTTGCGCAGATGCTGAGGTGAAAGCGTTCCGTCTGTGCGCCCCAGAAACGCCGAGACCAGCTTGATCTCATCGGGCGAGAGATAGACATAACCCGGCGCGCCGGTGCAGCAGTTGCCGCACTGGGTGCAGGTGAACTTCAGGCCGTTGGCGTACCACGGTTTAGTATGAATATTCTGATTCATGCCGTTCGTTCGAGCCGCGCTGGGCGGACATCGAATCTCGCGACATCTTACATCGGCGATCCCGGAATCGCTAACCTTCTTCTTCCTGCGTCAGGGACTTGTGATGCTCGTCCACCACCTGCTGGTTGTTCGCGCAGCCCGGACCAGCCGCAAGCACCGCCAGAAGGAATGCAAACAGTAGAATTCGTGCATTCACCGTTCACTCCAGCGCGTCCTTGCTTGGCAGTTCGTCACAGACTGCGCCATGGCACGCCCCGCCGTGATCGCCGGTAATACGCTATTCGACGACCATCTCGCCCGGGGAGACGTCTCGAACCTCGCCCTCGGTCTTCACTTCTTTCTTCTCCGTCACCTTATGTTCGTTCTCCGAGCAACCGGTCGACAGCGCCAGCCCGAAGCAGAAGGCCACGCACAAGCACATCAACTTTCGCAACATGGTTCGAATCCTTTCGCAATCGTCGGCCCGGTCGAGGGCCGTTCATTGATTTCGTCGTTTCAAGTCAATCCGTCGAACGCGGGGCCGCAGCGCCGGCGCGCCGCAGCCCCGGAATTCTATCGACGGCCATCCACTCGTTACATCCGCTTGACCTTGATGTACGTGTGAACAATTTCCCATATCTGCATGGCCGGCATCTCGACGGCCACCGTCGCGGTGCCCTCGGCGTCGTATTTGGTGGACACGACGTACGCGCCCTGGATGTACGCCAGCAACTGCGTGTTGATTTCGTCGTTCTCGGTCACGAAGTCCCGAACCGTCGTCTTCGAGTCGATCATGAAACCCATGACCTGCTCGCCGAGCCGGCGCTTCGCGTCCAGCTCCGCCGCGCGGGCGGCCATCAGCTTGCCCTGCGGCGTATCCGCCTTGTCCGCCGGCGGCACGCCGTTGCCCTCGGCGCGAATCTTCTGACCCGCCCAATCCGGCAGCTCGATTTTCGACGTCTTCACGCACGCGGCAATCGCCTGCGGCCGTGGTACGCCCATGCCGACCGCCTGGAACTTCTGCGACTTGATCTCCTGCGAGACCTTCTCGATGTCCATGCCCGTCACCTTGTCGCCTTTGTAGTGGCGCTTGTGCAGGCTCTTGATCGTCGTGATGACCTGCTCGGTCGGGACTTCACACGTCACTTCAACGATCAACTCATCATCATGGTAATAAGCGTCACCAACCTGGTACGAACCGGTCAGCGTCGCGGAGCATTCCGCGTCGATCACGTCGGACTCGGCCACGAAATCACGCACATGCGTCGCGCTGCTCACGCGCAATCCCTTGATGCGCTCAACCAGCTTGCGCTTGGCATCCAACTCCGCCGCGCGCTGCGCCATAAGCCGCTCCTGCGGTGGCACGCTCTTCCACAATGCCGGAATCACCGGCGGCGGCGCCGTCACGCCGGCCGGCATCGGAATATCGCCGCCGGGAATTCCGGGCGGAAGCTCCGGACGCGGGGCGCCCATGCCGACGGCCTTGATGATGTCCTTCTTGTAGTACTGCGTGATCTGGCGGAAATCCTCGGACTTCAGCTTGTCGCCCTTGTAATGCCGCTTGTGCAGCTCTTTCAATTCCTCCACCAGCTTGGCAACGGTCACTTCGGCTTCGATCATGCAGGTACCTTCGGAATCCCACTTCGGCTTTCCGAATCGAACGCCGCGCACAAAGCCGTCAAAATCGGCGCGAATCGTGTCCGACTCGCACACGAAGTCTCGCACATGCGTGTCCGACGTGATCTGCAGGCCCTGAATCGTCTCACCCAGCTTGCGATAAGCGTCAGCCTCGGCCGCGCGCTTGGCCAGCAGCTTGTTCTGGGCGTCCTTGGCGGCATCCTGCGCTGATACCAGCGCCGGACAAACCGCCATCCAGACTACGGCGGCAATGAGTCGTTTCGATTGTTTCATCATGGTGTTCTCCTTGGGTCGAGGATAGGTCGGCCGCCCCGCGATTCCGCCAGGAACGGCCGCCCCGTTTGGTTACCTGTTATGACAAGCGGCAGGGAATCCTCCGCATCGGCGAATCAACATGGCGGAATAGACACTGCGGACCATTGAAGGTTGGTTCGTCCAATTCTTGTTCATTGGTACGCTGCCAATTGGCGCTTTAGCGAATCGGCACGGATTACGCGGAACGATTACATCCGCTCAATTCGCGCGACCGCGGCGTTGTATTGCGGCTCGTCGTTGTCATAGGACTTCGCCTGCTTGTAATACTTGCGGGCCTCGTCGCGGCGGCCGAGCTTTTCGCATGCCACGCCCGCGCCGAAGCACGACTTGTGATCGGTCGGGTCGGCGGCGATGGCCTGCTTGAAGCTGCCCAGGGCTGCTTCGTAATCGTCGCCGACCAGCGCGTTCACGCCGGCGATGCTGTTCTTGTCGCTGCTGGGCTTCACGATGATTTCCGTCCGGCGCGTCATGGGAATGAATTTTGCGAGGAATTCCTGGGCATGATGCTCGATCATGCCGCCAATGACCTGGTCGCGCGGCGACATGTCCGCCTCGGTCTTGCCGGAGCCGAAGAACGGGCTGGCCTTCGTGCGCGTGTATTCCTGTGACGGCATGCCGCTGTACGAGATGATGACTTCGTTGGTCGCCGGGTCCTTGATCTGGAACTGGCAGCTCACCGTGATGTTCCGGGCTTCCTCATCCACTTGTTCCGTATCAACCGCCCCGCCGCCAAATCCGCCGTGACTCCAGGCGCCCGCAGCGATTGCCATCGCGTCGATCGTGCGCTTCTTGCCGACCTGCTTATCGATCTTGACCGTGACCTTGCTCGTCAGAATCGCGCTGGCGCCTTTCACCTGCGCGGCTGCGACGTTGTCGCCGCTGTCCGTCACGCCGGCGGCCGCGAGATCCTTTTCGCCCATGGTCATCTTCAAATGCTCGCGATCCACCAGTTTGATCGGGATGTTGTTCTGCTCGGACGCGCGCTCGAGGTACGACTGAATCATGTCGGCGGTCAGAGTTGACCACTTATCCTGATCAAACTCACCGGAAGAGTCCGCCATGTTGGCGTTCATCACCGCAATCTGCATGTGCTGACTTGAGAGCGGCGTCTTGGGCTGCGAGCTTTCGGTGATCTCGACGTTGGCGATCGGCGTCTTCGAACAGCCGATGGCCGTAACCGCAAGGGCAAGAGCGGCGAGTCGGGCGAACTGCTTCATCGGGTCGGTCTCCTTCAAGGTGTGTAGGGTGTATTCAAAAAGAACACGCAGCCGCGCCGTCCACGGCGCCGCGCGTGCAGCGATCGATCAGAGAGGGACGCCGTCCTCGGTCGATCCCGGGCGAGCGCGAGGTTGGACTCGTACCCCTCGCACCGCGGGTTCAAACAGCACTCGTGCGGTGCGCGCGAATTCCACGAACCGTAACCTTCCGTATATCGCAGTTTATGGGACGTGTCAAGTCGCTAAGTTCAGACGGGCTAACCACATGCTTTCGCTCACTTCGGCTTTCGCCGAATTGCCTGCGACCAGAGGCTTGTTCGTCGCAAGGTTCGAAGCCATCGAACCTAACCGCAAGGGCGCCCCCGCTTCCGGCAAAAAGGGCGATTTCACAGGTGAATGCCCGTTTCATACGACCCGCCCACGCCTCGGTTACACTCCGCCGCGCGCCTTTTTTTCGCGCCGATCCGAGAGCTGAATGGCCGCACGGCGACAGAATCGTGACACTTCCACGACCGACGTGGCGCAAGCAGCGGACGCCTCTGCGCCCCCCGCGCGCGCGCCGCGCGAACCGGCCTCGCACCGCCGAGCGGCCGCCGAGCCGACCAGCAAGATCGCGCCTGCGATGCGGCAATACCTTGAGCAGAAGTCGCGCGTGTCCGATGCGATCCTGCTCTTTCGCATGGGCGACTTCTATGAGACGTTTTACGAGGATGCCAAGACGATTTCGCGCGTCCTGGGTCTAACTCTGACCGCGCGGGAGAAGAACAGCGATTCGCCGATCCCGCTGGCGGGCGTACCTTATCACGCCCTGGATCGCTACGTGGCGCGGCTCGTCGCCGCAGGCTACCGCGTGGCCATCAGCGAGCAGCTCGAAGATGCGAAGCTCGCCAAGGGCGTGGTCAAGCGGGACATTGTCCGCATCATCACGCCGGGGACGCTGACCGATGACGCCCTCCTGGACGCGCGGTCCGACAACCTGCTGGTCGCGCTCTATCCAAGCTCCGGCAGCGCGGAGCGCGTCGGCCTGGCCTGCGTCGAACTCGCAAGCGGGCGGTTCTTTGCCCAGATGATCGACTCGGCCGACCTGCCCGACGAGCTGGCCCGCCTGATTCCGGCCGAGATTCTGGCTCCTGAATCTTCGATGGGTGACCCGGCCGCCGACGCCGGTGAGCCATGGCAATCGATCCATACCTCGCTGCGTTGTCCGACCACATCCCGCCCCTCCCACGCATTTGATCCGCACCTGGCACGGGATCGATTGCACCGCCAGTTCGGCGTCACGACGCTGGAGGGACTGGGATTCGACCGGTTCGACGAATCGCTCTGCGCGGCCGGCGCATTGCTTGACTACTTGAGCGAGACCCAGAAGTCCGCGCTCGCGCACATCATGCCGCTGGCGCCGCGGTCGTCCGCCCGCTACATGTTGATCGACCAGTTCACGCTCCGGTCCCTTGAGATCGAGCGGACGCTGCGAGACGGCGCGCGCGAAGGCTCCCTGCTCGGCGCGATCGACGCGACCTGCAACCCGATGGGCGCGCGGCGCCTACGGCAATGGCTGTGCTATCCACTGACCGATGTGTCCGAGATTCGCCGGCGACAGGATGCGGTGACGGCGTTGATGGATCAGCCCGATCGGCTCGCCGCATTGCGCAATCTGATCGCCGAGATGGGCGATCTGGAGCGCATTACCGCGCGGCTTGGCGTGCGGCGCGTCAGCCCGCGCGACCTGCTGAATCTTGGCCGTTCGCTGGAACGTTGCATCGAAGCCCGGCGCGTGCTGGGTGAATCGGTCCGCGGCCATGCGGACGATCTGCTCGGCCAGATCGCTCAACGACTCGGTGGCCATGATGGACTCGCGCGCCTCCTCACGTCGGCTTTGCGAGACGACTCGCCGATGGTCGCGCGCGACGGCGGGTTCATTGCTGACGGGCATGACGCAGAACTGGATCGCCTTCGGCAGATCAGCGTCGCCGGCGATCAATCCCTCGCCGGATATCAGGCGCGTGAGGCCCAGCGAACGGGAATCCCCAGCCTCAAAGTGGGTTACAATTCGGTTTTCGGCTATTACATTGAGATCACGCATCAACACCGCGACAAAGTCCCGCCGGACTACGTGCGCAAGCAAACCGTGCGCAACGCCGAGCGATACATCACCGACGAACTCAAGAAGCACGAAGCCGAAGTCCTCGGGGCTGCGGAACGGGCCCAGGCGCGGGAGCAGGAGCTGTTTGAGCAGCTCTGTGCCAAAGCGGCCGAGCGTTTGGCATCCATTCAGGAGTCAGCCGATGCTGTTGCCACGCTGGATGTGCTGGCCGGGTTCGCCGATGCTGCGCGACGACGCGGCTATGCACGACCTGACTTTGACGAAGGCGGCGACCATCTGCTGGAGATTCAGGATGGTCGCCACCCCGTTCTGGATGTCACGCTCGGCGAGCGTTTCGTGCCGAATGATTGCCGCCTTCGGGCGGATGGGGACCGGCTGATTCTTCTGACCGGCCCGAACATGGCCGGCAAATCGACTTACATTCGCCAAGTCGCGCTGCTGACGTTGCTCGCTCACACAGGCAGCTACGTCCCCGCGAAGGTCATGCGCCTCTCAACGGTCGATCGGCTTTTTGCGCGGGTCGGCGCGAGCGACGAGCTGACACGCGGTCAATCGACCTTCATGGTTGAGATGGTCGAGGCGGCGCGCATCCTGAACACGGCCACGCGCCGCTCGCTCGTCATTCTCGACGAGATCGGCCGCGGCACGAGCACCTATGACGGGCTTGCGATCGCGTGGGCCATTACCGAACACCTCGCAAAGTCAACGCGCTGCCGCGCGTTTTTCGCCACGCATTATCACGAGCTGACGGACCTCGCATGCGAACTGCCCGGCGTGGCCAATTTCAATGTCGCTGTTCGCGAGGAATTGCGACCCGACGGCGCGGGGCGCGGCATCGTCTTTCTTCACCGCATCCTGCCCGGCCCGACGGATCGCAGTTACGGCGTTCATGTCGCTGCCATGGCCGGCCTGCCGCAGACCGTCGTGCAGCGAAGCGAGGCGATTTTGCATGACTTGGAATCGCGTCCAGCCGGTTCGAACCCACGCCCACCGCGCGGCAGGCCGAACGCTGATTCAAATCAATTGCTCTTGTTTGGAAGCGCTCCACCTACACCCGATTCGTGGCGGCTGGTGGCGGAGCGATTGACACAACTTGACCCGGAAAAGTTGACCCCGCTGGCGGCATTGACCGCCCTGACCGAGTTGCGTCAACTCCTGACGCAGGACGCCGATTTGTCGGCTAATCGAGAATAATCTCCGGCCATTCGGTACGGGTTTACGTTGGCCGGCCATCGAATAGGATATGCACCGGCGAACGAGCGATCGCGCGCCCCGGAGCCGGCGCGATGCAGGGCGGAGTTTCATGAGACATTGTCTGACGGTTGGAATCGTCGGGTTGGTCGCGCTTACCGGTTGCGCCGACCCGAAGGAGAAGTTCGGCAAGACCTGGTACATCGACGGGGCCGGCAACTGGGGTTTTGGCGTGATCGACGTGCCGGTCGGCCTGGAAGAGGCGGGCTACAAAGGCCGCGTCAATAATTACCAATGGTCGTTGACGTTCAACCCCGCCCTCGATCAGACGCTGCGCTTCATCGCGAAGGGCCGCGGCGAGGTGCTGGGCGCCATCATCACCGATTACCTTAAGAATAACCCCGACGCCGACGCGAATATCATCGCGCTCTCCGCGGGTACGGGCGTGGCCATGTGGGCGGTCGAATCGGTCAAGCCGCCGTACAAAGTCAACAACGTCATCCTCGTCGGCTCCAGCCTGTCGTGCAATTATGACACGCGTAAGGCACTGGAGAATATGAAAGGCGGCATCTACGTCTACTACTCCGCGTCGGACCCGGTCTTGCAGGGGCCGGTGCGCGTGCTGGGCACGATCGACGGCAAATTCGACGACTCGGCCGGGCTGGTCGGGCTTCGCGGCGCGGGCAAGGCGAGCGGACGGATTCACAACATCGGCTGGTCGAGCCGGTACTCATCGCTGGGATGGACCGGCGGCCACGCCGACTGCACCAACAAGCGCTTCGTCAAGGCGGAGATCTCCAAGCATATCGTTCGTCCAGCGCGAAAGCCCCCCTCCGCCGTGGCCAAACCGGCGCCGACCGAGTCCAAGGAACCGGTTCAGGAGGAGGCCACGCTGGGAGATAGCGGCGGCCGCTGAATTCGCGGGGGTGCGGCGCGGCGATTGGAAACGTGTAAAAGAACTCCTACACTACCCCGCTTGCCAGCAAGGGCTTCATGAAGCGAAAATCAGGGATCGGATTCATATTAGTACTTCTCGTGGTCGGCGCCGCGGGATACTTCGGATATCAAGCCTACAAAGGCTCGGGGCCGACTCACGAACTTGAATGTGCCATGGTCGAGTCCGGCCCGGTGCAGATGACGGTCGAGACCAGCGGCACCGTCGAACCCTTGTCACAAGTCCAGGTCGGCTGCGAAGTCACCGGCAAAATTATCGAAATGCCGGTCGATCATGACCAGCCGGTCATGAAGGACCAGATCATCTGCCGGATCGATCAGGAATTAGCCGACGCCGATCACCAGCAATCGACCGCCGACCTTGCCCGCGCCCGCAGCGCGCTGGCCGATGCAAAGCTGGCGCTGGACGAATTGAAGGCCAATCTCCCGATTGCGACGCGCCAGGCGCTGGCGTCGAAGGAAGAGGCCGAAGCGAACATGGTCGACGCGGAATACCAATGGGAGCGCGTCGACGAGTTGTATCGAAACGAAAACGCGCCCAAGGCCGAGTGGATCGCGACGAAGGCGAGACTCCTTCGATCGCAGGCCGCGGTTCACTCCACGACAGCCGCCCACGAACTGGCCAAGCTCAACGAGACGGTCAAAGTCAAGCGTGCCGAACAAGCGATCTCGCAGGCCGAGGCGACGCTGAAGCAGGCCGAGGCGCGGTTTGAGTTGACCAAGACGCGCGTCGAACGTTGCACGATTACCTCCCCCATCGATGGCATCGTTCTGAAGCGCTACCTCGATCCCGGCACGACGGTCAACGCCGCGTTTCAGACGCCGATTCTGTTTCTGCTTGCCCCGGCGCTGGATGAGATGCGCGTCAGCGCCAAGGTCGGGGAATCGGATATCAGCCACATCCAGGTCGGCCAAAAAGCCCGCTTCACGATCGAAGGCCGCCAGCGGCGGACGTTCGAGGGCGTCATCGAAGAGCGCCGAAATCAGCCCGACATCATTAACAACGTCGTGACGTATACGGTTGGCTTCCGCGTGAAGAACGACGAAGAGCGCACCCTGATTCCGGGGCTGACCGTCAACGTCGTGATCGAGATCGTGAGCAAACCCGAGGTTCCGCGCATCGCCAACGCGGCCCTCCGCTTCAAGCCTCCACTGCCCATCGAGCAGCGACAGAAACTCATCGCCGCGGCGAAATGGCCCGACCAGCCCGAGCGCGATTCAACCGGCGCGGCGGCCGATTACTGCACCAAGTCCTTTGCGTGGCAATATGAAGAGAAATCCCGCACCTGGCGCGTCGTGCCGCTCTGGGTCGGCGTGACGGACAACGTCATCACAGAGATTCTAAGCGGCGCGAAACCCGGCGAGAACTTCGTACGACGGTTCACGGAAAAATCGAGCGGCGGATTCGACTTCAAGGAAGTCCTGAAACAGGCCCGGCCGGACAATCGCACGCTTTGACGGTCGCTCGGCCGCCCTCGGCCGACCAGATCGACTCTCGGATTCAATGCATGCCGTCGCAAACGCCCCTGCCAACTCAGCCGAAATCGACGGTGGACGATCCCAGCGTCAACGTCGTCATCCAGCTTCGCGCGCTGGAAAAAATCTACGACTCGGGCGACAACGCCGTGCATGCCCTGCGCGGGCTGAACGTGGACATTCCCGAGGGGCAATACATCGCCATCATGGGCGCGAGCGGCTCGGGCAAATCCACCTTGTTGAACGTGCTGGGCGCGCTGGACGTTCCAACAAAGGGCACGTATCGCCTCGCGGGCCAGATCACGAGCAATCTGGACCGCGATGAACTCGCCACGCTGCGCAACACGTACATCGGCTTCATTTTTCAGAACTTCAACCTGCTGACGCGCAGCACCGCGCTGGAGAACGTCGAGCTGCCCATGGTCTATGCCGGCGTGCAGGCGACGAGGCGGCGCGAATCGGCGCTCGCGGCCTTGCGGCGCGTTGACCTCGCCGAACGCATCCACCACCTGCCGTCGCAGCTCTCCGGCGGTCAGCAGCAGCGCGTCGCCATCGCCCGGTCGCTCGTCAACAATCCGCGCATCATGCTGGCCGACGAGCCGACCGGTAATCTCGATACGCACACCAGCGCCGAGATCATGCGCCTGCTCACGGAGCTTCACGAGCGCGAGAATCGCACGATCATCCTCGTGACGCACGACCCCGGCGTGGCCGAATTCGCAGAGCGCGTCATTGTGCTGCGCGACGGGCTGATCATCGCAGACCAAAAGACTCCCCGCATCGGCGGGCCGCCGGTGCCCGATGTCCGCGCGCTCTCGGCGCAGGGGGTGGCGTGATGTTCGCGCTGTGGATCGAATGCCTCAAGATGGGCCTGCGCGAGCTGTGGCGGCACAAGCTGCGCAGCTTTCTCACCATGATCGGCATGATCATGGGCGTTTCGGTGGTCATCATCTGCGTCAGCGTCGTGCAGGGCGTGAAGGAATCGCTCATCGGCGACATCCGCAAGGCCGGGCGGAACATGATCTTCGTCATCAACGAAGAGACAAAAAAGAAAAACGTGCAGCTTGAAACGTCCGGCGTGGCCGTCAGCAACCTGACGCGCGCCGACGTCGAGGCGATCCAGGAGGAATGCGACGCCGTCACAATGGCTTGCGGCACACAGGGCATCACGACGCAGGTCGTCTCCGAGACGGACAACGCGATGGTCCCGGTGACGGGTGTGAACGCGAATTACACATCGATCCGCAACTGGGGCATCGAAGAGGGCCGCGATCTGGAGCCGTTCGACGTCGCGACGGGTCGCCGCGTGGCGCTGATCGGCCAGACGGCCGCGCGCAACCTCTTCGGCGAGCGTAACCCGCTGAATCAGACGGTACGGGTCGGGCGCCTGTCGCTCAAGATCGTGGGCGTGCTCGCGTCAAAGGGCTACAACCCGCTCGGCATGGACGAAGATGAAACGCTGATTGTTCCGCTTCCGATTGTGTTGCGCGACCTGATGGGCATCCGCGAGCCGGCGGCGATTCTCTGCTCGGCGCGCTCGGATGAGGAAGTGGAACTGGCGGTGCAGCAGATCATCGACCTGCTTCGTCAGCGCCACAAGATCCCAGAAGAGGAGATGAGTGATTTCCGAGTGACGACGCTAAAGGAAAAGGAAGAGCAGGCGCGGCAGATAAGCGATCAGATGACGCTTCTGATGTTCTTCCTCGCGCTGGTGAGCCTCGCGGTCGGCGGCGTGGGCATCATGAACATCATGCTCGTCGCGGTCACCGAGCGCACCCGGGAGATCGGCGTGCGCATGGCGATCGGCGCTTCAACCAAAGCGATCAATCGCCAGTTCCTGGTCGAAGCGGGCGTGATTTCCAGCGCGGGGGGTTCCGTGGGAATTGTCATCGGCCTGGTCGGCGCGACGTTGATCGCAAACTCAATCGGCGTCGAACCGCTCATGTCTCCCTGGATCGCCGTAGTGGCGTTCGTATTCAGCGCCGGGGTCGGCGTGGGATTCGGCCTGCTGCCGGCGCGGCGCGCGGCGAACTTGAATCCGATTGAGGCGCTGCGGCACGATTAGTAGTTGAAGTCGATTGCTTGCGCAATCGGCTCGTTGGAACGCGACCACCTGATCATGTCCCTCATTCCCAACCGCTTCCTGTTCAAGTTCGAGTTTCCGCTAATCCAAAGTGCCAAGGCGCCCAAAATCGACGGCCGGGCCGATCGCTGGGACGATCGCCTGCTGCTGCCGCTGTTGTATGAATTGGACGGCGAGCCGCCCACGGGCGACGTTCTGGCAACCTGGAACGACGACGGTCTGTTTATCGGCTGCGTCGTCCGGGGCAAACGGCGGGGCGTTCGTTGCGATCCAGCACAATTCTGGAAATCCGACTGTTTGCGCATCATGACCGATATGCGGGATACGCGCGACATCCGCCGGGCGACTCGGTTCTGCCAGCACTTCTACTTTCTTCCTGCCGGCGGCGGACGCAACGGCAACGATCCCGTCGCCGGAAACGCCAAGGTCCATCGCGCCACCGAGAACGCAGCCCCGATCCCGGCGAACCGCATTCCCATTGCGGCACATCATTTCGACGACGGCTACGCCCTGACCGCGCACCTGCCGGCCGACGCGTTGAGCGGCTGGAATCCGGCCGAGCATCGCCGAATCGGACTTTTCTATATGCTGGAGGATACGGAAAAAGGCCAGCAATCGCTGACAATCGGCGACGACTTGAACTGGTTCATCGACCCCAGCACCTGGCCGACAGCGGTGCTGGCGGATTGACCTGTCAGACGTTGTCGTAGTCGGATTCGAGCGCGCCCTTGAGATCGCCGAGGTTCTCAAGAAAGATGTAGGTTCCCCGTGCGACGCACGAGAGCGGATCGTCCACGATGTGAACCTGCAAGCCCGTCGCATCGGCCATGATCCGGTCCAGGCCGCGCAGCAGCGCCCCCCCACCGCACAAATGCACGCCCGTGTCAACCAGATCGGCCGCAAGCTCCGGCTCGCAGCGCTCCAGCGTGTGCGTCACGGCTTCGAGAATCTGGCTCACCGGTTCCCGCAACGCCTCACGAATCTCCTGACTCGTGACAACCGTCTTGCGCGGCAGGCCACTGATCATGTCGCGCCCGCGCACATCCAGCGACAGCTCATTCTCCAACGGTGCGGCCGAACCGATCTCGATCTTCAGCGTCTCGGCCGACTGCGGGCCGATCTGCATGTTGTAGGTGCGTTTCATGTACGAAATGATCGCCTCGTCGAGGTCGTCGCCCGCGACGCGAATCGACTCGCTCACCGAGATGTCACCGAGCGACATGATCGCCACTTCCGTCGTGCCGCCTCCGATGTCCACGATCATGCTGGCTCGGGCTTCGGCAATCGGCAGGCCCGCGCCGATTCCAGCGGCCATCGGCTCGGGCACGAGGTACACACGGCGCGCTCCAGCCCGCTCGGCAGATCCGTACACAGCGCGCTTCTCGACCGCCGTAATCCCCGACGGCACAGCGATGACGACGCGCGGTCGGCGAAACCAACTGTTGCCGTGAACCTTGCGAATAAAATAGCCGAGCATGGCTTCGGTGATGTCGAAGTCCGCGATGACGCCGTCCTTGAGCGGGCGAACGGCCGTGATGGAGCCGGGCGTCTTGCCGAGCATTTCCTTGGCGACGAGGCCGACGGCGTTGCCGTCCTGAACGACTTCATTGGTGCCCTTGCGCACCGCGACCACGGACGGCTCGTTGAGGACAATGCCCTCACCCTTCACGCAGACCAGCGTGTTGCAGGTGCCCAGGTCGATGCCCATGTCGGTGCTGAACAATCCCCGAAAGCCGTCGAATAACAAGATCGCGATCCCTTCCTGTGAGTAGACGCTCGTCGAATCATACTCCGGCCGGGAAGGCGACGAGCGGACGCCATGGGCCGGGGCATTCTACCCGCTTGGGGCCAGTACGCCACCGGCCAGCAGGAGGATCGTGAAAAGATGGGAAGTGGCGGCTGTGAATTCCCACTATAAAACGGAACGGCCCGCGAACCGAAGTCCGCAGGCCGAATAGTTGATCCATCGGTTCGCCGCTCGGGAGAGCGGCGGTTAGCTGCCGGTCAGAAAACAAAGCCCGGTGCGACGGTCCCAAGCACTTCGTTGGATCGAATCATTACATAAGCGATGGCGCCGAGAACCAGCGCCAGGCCGATGCCGACCAGAATCGTGTAGATGTCGTTGTCCGCGTCGCTTGCAGCGCCCTTAGCCATGTTCGTTCTCCCGGTCCAACTTCGTCCTCAATGCGATCAGCCCCGCATGGCGAAGCTGGCCTCGTCGCGGGCGAGGTCGCCCGGTCGAATATCGCCCTCGGCCTGCTCGATCGTTCCGCCGGATTCATTGGCCGTCACGCGCGTGACCTTCAGCGTTGCGAGATACTGCGGCTTGCCCCCTTCGCCACCCCGCCGGTAGATCAGAAACGTCATCCCCGGCACAACGCCGTCGGCGCTGCCGATCGAGATGCTCGCCAGGTTGTCCTTGACGGTTTTGACCTGCCCGCGGATCGGTACTGCAACAACCTGCCCCGCAACGGGCTGTACCGACGGCATTCCGCCTTCCACGATGCCGCCACCGCCGGGAATCTGCGTCGCGGCCGTCAGACCGCCAGAGGAGGCCCGCGCCGCATCGTCCATCGAAGCAATCTGCTGCTGAAGCGCCCGGACCTGTGCCCGGGCCATGTCGACACTCGTGGTCAGTTCCTTCACGCGGTCGGTCAGGTCAATATTGCCGCGCTCCAGTTCGCTGTTACGCTGGGCGAGGCGAGCGGCGAAGTCCTTCTCTTTGTTCAGGCCGGCCAGCAGAATCTTGTTCTCGTCCGCGAGGCTCGTGACCTGGCTCTGCTCCTTTGAGAGCTTGTTCTGTGCGTCGGCAACGGCCAGCTCCAGTTCCTTGACCTTCGCCTCGCGCGCGGTCAGGTCTGCCTGCAGGGCCGCGAGCTTGCCGCTATCGATCTTGGATTGGGCCAAGGCGCGCTGTTGCTCGATGGCAGCATTGGCGACGGCGGCTCGTTCCTTAGCCTGCGCCGCCAGCGCGGTGGCCTCCCAGTCGGTGGCCGACTTGCGCCAGTTGTCCTGTTGCGAGAAGGCGGCCACGACCAGCATCGACAGCGCGATGGACGAGACCGTCAGAAGGACGACCAATACTTTCGTCAAAACGCTCACAGAAACCTCCCTCGCTGCGATCCTGTCCCGCCCTGGGTGTGTGACCGCGTAAATCCGTAACTGCCACTCCCCCCCGGGGTGGGCGACACTTCGCAGCGCGATGTCGGATGCACGCCGTGCGTGCGGTGAGGGTCGGGTCGTATCATACTGTGCCGGCCTGGGCGGCCGACCGTGCCCGACTCACAGGATTATCCCCCACGCAAACGGGTTTTGCAAGCCGCCCCGCGCATCAAATCGAAGACCATCAGGCATTGCTCGTTCCGCCCTAGAAACAATCAGAATCTCGCGTTCCATGGGGTGTGTTTATTGGTCCGGAATCTGGGAAGGAATCGGCTGCTCGCAAGACTCGAATTTCGCCCATAACGACGTTGCCCCGCCAGGGCCAAATGCCGCTCGCAGCTTGACCTGTGGTCAAAAGACCCATTAAATTAGGGGTGAAAGCGGCCCATCGGACGTCGATCATGGCCCAACCGCCTACCAGCCCGAAGGCTAGCCCGGCGAACGACCTGTCGCCCGAAGATCGAATGCTGGTGCGACTCCGAGACCAGTTGTACGGGGGCAACTGGGAGGAAATGGTTCTCGACTTGCAATGCCGGTTGCGTGGTGAGCCGTATATCTTCAAGCTCGCCAGCCGCATCCAGGACGATCTGGATCGCATCGATCGACTTCGCGCGGTGGAAGCGAAGTCCCAAGACGATTCGAGCGAACCGCCGTCGTCCCGAAACGCCTGACCTTCACGCGATGCCGGGGGGCATCGAGACACGGCGGCGCAACGCCGCACAAGGAGTTCGCTCGCCATGTTCAAGCGCGACCACACGATTCGCCCGACTACGCCGCGCGGCGCGCCTTGCCTCGTTGCGGCAATGGCCTGCATCCTGTTGCCTGCGCTGAATCGCACAGCGAACGCGCAGATGGTCAGCGACGAAGCCCTGGGCCGGCTCGACCTGCGATCGGCGTGGACCATTGATCTGCCGCTGGACGGTGGCGAGGAAGTGACGCGTACTGTCGCACTGGATGATAATCTTTACGTCCTGACCTCCAGCAATCGAGTTTACGCCGTTCACCTGCATACGGGCATCCTGCGCTGGGCTTCCGATGTCTCTTCCGCGAACGATCAAGTACGCGGCCCGACGCACAGCGATCACTACGCCGTCTTCACCACACCCGGCGCCGTGCGCATGCTCGATCGCCGCACCGGCCTCATCCCGAGTGAGCCACGCCATCTCTCCGGCGTCGTCGTCGAGATCAAGCACGACACGGCCGAGGTGAATCTCGGCGAAGTTCACGGCCTCAAGGGCGGCGAGATCCTGAACGTCTACATGGCAAACGAATACGGTGATCGCGAGGGCGACCCCGTTGCGCGCATTCAATTAGGCGTAGTGGAGAACCGGTACAGCAAGGGGCGAATCACTTCGCTGAATCCCAGCATCAAGCCGCTTGCCGGGTACAAAGTCGAAGCGGACCTGGATATGCCGCTTGAAGAGGTCAAGCTGCCCTTTGCCGCAAGCAGCCCGGCTGTCGCGAACGCCACTCATTTGTTTGTCGGCGCCGCCAACCAGCGGTTCTACTGCGTCGATATTCATCGCGACGTCACCAACTGGCAGTTGCTGACTCCGAACACGGTGACGTCCCCGCCGATCCTCGACGGAAAGAATCTGCTGATCGCCGGACAAGATGGGCTGGTCACTTGCTGCACGCAGGCGGAAAAAGCGAAGAACTGGACCTTCACGACCGAGGGGCCGATCTTCGCCGGCATGGTGCTGGATGGAGACCGCCTCTTTGTGGCGTCCAGCGATCGCTCGCTCTACTGCCTACACCGGCTCACGGGCAAGCGTCTGTGGCGCGAGCGATTCGATTCGCAGCTCAATACGGCCCCGAATGTCTCGGACGGTCGCGTTTACCTACAGGTCCCCGATGCGGGGCTTTACGTCCTGGATGCAACGAACGGCACGCAACTCTGGAAGCGCCCCCAGGGCGGGCGATTCCTTTTGCAGCTTGAGCGCGATGTGATTCTGCTTTCGGACGACGGCGCCGGCGCGATGGTTCGTGTCGATGCCGCCAAGGGGACGCGTAAGCAAGTCGCCGAGTTGAGCGGCGTCCGACAGGCAACCTCCAGCTTTGCGGCCCAGGCAATTCTGATTGCGTCGGCCGACGGGCGCGTGCAGAGCCTTCGTTCGCGATTCGCCCCACGGGTTCGACCCGAGGATGTCGCCGAGGTGTTGTACGACGCCGACAAGTCGCGGGCCATTGCCAAAGTGGACGCCGATCGAAAAGCGGCTGCTGAAAAGAAGACCGTCGAGCAGCCCAAGCGCCCCACGGCGCGCGAACTCATGTTCGACGACGACCTGCTCTCCAGCCGCAGCACGGCCAAACCGGTCGGCGGTCACGGTCTCGTGGAGGTTTCCGAAGAGGGAGACAGCCAGAAGCCCGCGGACGATGCAGGCGAAAGCGCCGCGTCGGAATCGGATGAGGAAGCGGCCGACAAGGACACCGGGGACGACGAAGGCGACCAGGACACGGCCGAGGAATCAGATGATGAGAATTCCGATTCGGATTCGAGTGACGACGGTGCATCGGATGACGAATCCGGCGACGATTCGGACGACTCCGAGGAAAGCGACGCCAGCGAGGATGATTCCGAAGAGGACTCGGACGACGAAGACTCCGATGACGACGAATCGGAAGACGATGAGAGCGGCGGAGGCGGAGGCGGCGGGGGTGGTGGCGGCGGTTGATCTGGCTGGAGGCTGATTCGGCGTTTACACTGAAGGTTTCGCAGCGCGATTTCGTGCGGCAGTCGCCGCATCGTGCAGCCGACCAATCAGCCGACGCATTGAATCATGCCCACACACCCCATTCGCCGGGCACTTATTGCAGTCTATGACAAGACGGGCATCGCTGACTTCGCCCGCGCGCTCGTCGATGAGTTCGGCATCGAGATCATCTCCACCGGCGGCACCGCCAAGCACCTCAAAGACGCCGGCATTCCTGTCACAATGGTCGAAGAGGTTACGGGCTTTCCCGAACTGCTCGACGGCCGCGTGAAGACGCTGCACCCGAAGATTCACGCCGGCATTCTCGCCGACCGCGACAACCCCGAACACATGCGCCAACTCGCCGAGCACGGCATCCAGCCGATCGACATGGTGGTGGTGAATCTGTATCCGTTCGAAAAGACGGTGGCCGATCCGGCGTGCACATTTGAAGACGCGATCGAGATGATCGACATCGGCGGGCCGTGCATGCTCCGCGCGGCAGCGAAGAACCATAGGCATGTGCTGGCGATCTCGTATATGTCCAATTACAGCGACATTCTAAATTTGATTCGCTCCGCCGGGGACGTCGCTATTGGCGATCGCCAAAGACTTGCCTATGAGGCCTTTGTCGCGACGGCAGAATATGACTCCTGGATCGAAGGCTACCTCGGCGGTCAACTCGATTCCGAATCACACAGAAAACTGCGATTGGAGCGAGAGCGAAAGCCTCGTTGGGACGGCGAGTATCTCAAGAATCCGCCATTCCCATGTGTTGCTGATTGGGATGCTCAAGAATCGCTTCGCCTTCGGTATGGGGAGAATCCCCATCAGGCAGGAGCACTTTACGAACCGATTTATGGAGAATGGGATGGAGGAACTGACACGGCCAGCCTTGCGCTTACGAAAGTTTGGCAAGGGGATATGTCATTCAATAATTATCTCGACGCTAACGCCGCACTTGAGATTTGCCGTGAAGTAGCGCGAAGTATGTCAGGGCTTGTCGCAGCTGTCATGGTCAAGCATAACAACGCCTGCGGCGTTGGCATTGCTCAAGACGACGAGCTTGCCTATCGACGTGCGTATTTGGGTGCTCCCGCTGCCGCGTTCGGCGGAGTGCTCGCGGTGAGTTGTGTCGTGACACGCGAATTGGCAACCGCCATCATGGAGTCGCTAGACCGGTGGGGCAAAGAAGTAGGACAAAAAGCTTTCTTTCTGGAAGTTTGGCTCGCACCTGACTTTCAGCGCGATGCATTCGTCGCTATTCAGGAACGAAAGCCCTGGGGCCAGCGCGTCAGACTGCTGGCCGTCGCAGATATGCTTGCGCCTCCCAATCCAATCGAGTTCGATTTCAAGAAGATATCGGGCGGCATGCTCGTGCAGACACGGGACCTGCTCGGCCTCAACGAGGAACAGTGGAAGGTCGTCACGAAGCGCCGCCCGACAGAATTTGAAATGTCAGATTTGAGATTGGCCTGGCTCGTCGCCAAGCACACCAAGTCCAATGCGATCAGCATCTGCAACGGCGGCATGCTGATCGGCAACGGCGCGGGACAGATGAGCCGCGTCATGAGCTGCCGCATCGCCACGTGGCTGGCCCGCGAGAACGGCCACGCGGAGAAACTCGCCGGCAGTGCAGCGGCGTCCGATGCGTTCTTCCCCTTCGCCGACGGGCCGAACATCCTGATCGACGCGGGCGTGACGGCGATCATCCAGCCCGGCGGCTCGAAGCGCGATGAGGATGTGATTCGCGCCTGCGACGAGCGCGGTGTCGCGATGATCTTCACCGGCACGCGGCACTTCAAGCACTAGCGCGCGGGGATGTCCCGCCGCGTCCAGGCGATCAGCCCGCCAATCCAGAAAGCCGCCGCGACGGACAGCAGAATTGCAATCTCACGCACCTGCCACGCCCCCGCGCGGACAATCGGCAGCGGCCGGTAGTAATGCAGAAAGCTCGTCCACGAAATCCGCTTTGCCGGGCCCCACAACTCCGCCAGAAAGTTAATCACAAAACAATAGAAAATGGCCACGAAGCAGATGCCCGCCGCCACTCCGCGTCGATTGCACATCGCCGAGACCGCGAGGCAGCACGCCGAGAGTGCCACATACACGACATAAAGATGCCCCGCCACAATCGCCAGCCGCCAGAACTCAATCTCCTTCTGTGGCTTGATCGCCAGGCCCAGGCGAATCCCGACGAGGATGGCCACGATGAACGGGACCCCCAGCGCCACCAGCACCAGCGTGTGCGAGCCGTACTGCCGCGCTCGGGAGATCGGCAGCGACGCGAGCAGGTCCATCGTGCCGCGATCCACTTCGCCGGCCATGACCCCGGTGGAAATCGTGATCAGCGTCGCTACGACTAGCGTCCACATCAGCGGATGCACGAAGAAGAACGCGGTGATCCCGTTCGGCGTGAACTGCGATCCGACATCGCTCCCCAGCAGCGCCGTGAGCAAGCTGCGCACCCACTCGAGATTCAGCATTTCCAGGCTGCGCTCGATCGGCACCGACGCCGTCACGACCATGTACAGCGCCGCGAACGCGCACAGCAGCAGGTGCGCCCCCACAATTACGACGGCGTAACCCCGAAGCGTCTTGCCTGTCAGCGGTAAACTGATCATGCGCGCGGGGCCTCCTCGTAGTACGTCGCGAACAGATCCTCCAGGTTCGGCGCGCCGATCGTGACATCGGCCAGATCCAGTGTTGCCAGCCAGCGCAACAGTTCCTCCACCGGTCCCGTCCAACTTCCGCATGTCGCGCCGTCGGCCGACGGGCGCGGCGTGAAGCCCTTCGGCGCTCGGCCTTCAGGAAGCCCGCCTTGTTTCAGCCGCAACTCCACCCGGCGTAGCGCTCGCCGGCGCAGCGCGTCGATCGTGCTGTCTTCAATAATCCGCCCGCCGCGAATAATCGCAACGCGATCGCAGAGCAACTCCACCTCGCTTAGCGTGTGACTCGAGAACAGCACAGTGCGCCCTTCCCCAGCCGCCGCGCGAAGCTCTTCGTACACCGTCTGCTGCACCAAAGGATCGAGGGCGGTCGTCGGCTCATCAAGAATCAGCACCCGCGGCCGATGCATCAGCGCCTGAATCACGCCGAGCTTCTGTTTCATGCCGCGCGAGTAATCCCGGATGCGGCGCGACAAGTCGAGCTGAAATCGGTCACACAGGCGGCGAATCTCCGCCTCGCAGCCACCGCCTCGCGCCCGGTTGCAGAAGCTCAAAAACGTGCGCCCGAGCATCCAGTCGTAGAACCGCACGTCACCAGGAAGATACCCAACCTGGCGCCGAATCTCGGTGCTCTGCCGCCATGCGTCCAGCCCGAGCACGCGCGCCGAACCGCTGGTCGCCCGAAGCAGGCCGAGCAGAATGCGAATCGTCGTCGTCTTGCCCGCGCCGTTGGGGCCGAGGAACCCGAAGATCGCACCGGCCTCCACGCGAAGATTCACGCCCGCGACGGCGCGGATCGCTCCGTAGGATTTCACAAGATTGCGAACTTCAATTGTCGAGGCGGCGGTGCTTGCGAATGACATACCGTCGTACGGCCCGATGGTTTCGGCTGTTCGTCAGATCACGAGGTCGGCATCTTCGTCGCTGATTTCGCGCCGGGCACGCGGCGCGACCGGTCGATGCGGAAACAAATGGATGAACGCCATCCCACCGACGAAGCCACCCAGGTGCGCCAGATACGCAACGGCGCTGTTCTGCCCACCGGCGCCGACGAATCCGCCCAGCGCGGGGAACACGTTTTGAAGCACAACGTAGAACCCGAGAAAGACCCACGCCGGCAGCTTGACCGTGAACCAATACCAGCCCGCCGGCACCAGCGCCAGCACGCGCGCATGGGGAAACAGCAACAAGTACCCGCCCATCAGGCCGCTGATCGCGCCGCTCGCGCCGACCAGCGGCACGACACCGGAATCGAAGAGCGTGTGTGCGAGGTTCCCGACCAGGCCGGTCGCCAGATAGAAGACGAAGAACAGCGCCGAGCCGAGTCGGTCCTCGATGTTGTTCCCGAAGATCCACAGGTACAGCATGTTGCCCAGCAGATGCCCCCAGCCGCCGTGCAAAAACATACAAGTGAAGATATTCAGCCACGCCGGCAGCGCGATCGCCTCGTCGAACGGAAGCGGCACGCGCCGCCCCAGCGGCCGGCCAAACGGATCGACGAGCCGATTGCCGAATTGGTCCGTCGCCGGTTGAAGCGGCGCCTCGTCAATCATCGCGCGGCGAAGGTCGGCACGCGACTCGGTCAATTCCGCCGGAACGTAGCCGTACTTCCAGATGAACTCCTGCATTCGCTGGCCCTGGCCCAGCTCGGCAAAGAACACCAGCACGTTGATGACGATCAGGGCAATCGTCACAACGGGCGTTCCGACGGTTGGATTATCATCGCGAATCGGGATCATTCGTGGCCCTGCGCCGCCGCGGAGCAGTCCGTGACGGAGCGATTGAGAACCCCCAGTGCATGGCGAATGGCCGGGCCGACCAGGTCCAGCCCGCTCCGCACTCCGCTGACACTGCCGGGGAGCATGACGACAAGCGTCTGACCAATCACCCCCGCCCCGCTGCGCGACATGATCGACAGCGGCGTACGGTCGAACATCGGCGTCTTCGCATAGCCCCCCGTCCGCATGATCTCCCCGAAACCCGGCAGCTCGCGGTTCAGCAACGGTATGATCGCCTCGGGCGTCACGTCGCGCGGGCCGATTCCCGTTCCGCCGGTCGTCACAATCAGGTTCACCCGCCCCACCAATGATCGTACGCAATCAGCGATTTGCTCCGCCTCGTCCGGCGTCGTTCGCCTCTCAACGACCTCTACGCCCAGTCCGCCGATCAGTTCAGCCGCAGCCGGACCGCTGCGATCTTCCTTCGAGCCTGCAGACCGACTATCGGAGACTGTAATCACCGCCGCCTTGAACATGGCCGGATCGTAGCACGCGCCGGTTCAGCCCGCAAAATCACCGCGCAGCCGGATGCCCTTCGACATCACACTGGCACGGCCGCGACCGGCACGGTGAAACTGACGCGCGTGAAGCGGCCCTCCTCGCTGGCGATGGAAACCTCGCCGCCCATGCCGAGCACGGCGTGCTTCACGATGGCCAGCCCCAGCCCGGTTCCCCCGATGCCGACGCGACGCGACTTGTCCACCTGATAAAAACGCTCAAAGACTCGCTCCAGATCCGACTGCGGAATGCCGCAGCCGTTGTCCTCAACTTCGAGCCGGGCCATTCCGCCTTCGTGCCGACATCGGATATCGATTCGCCCACCAATGCCAACGAACTTAACGGCGTTGTCGACGAGATTCTTCAGTACGAGTTCAAGCCATCGCGGATCGGTCTGCAGCTCCTCCACCTCGTTGACAAACTCCAGGCGCACGCTTTTTTGCCGCAGCGCCTCGGCGAACACCGACCGAATCGACGTAAACACCTCATCCGGACGAAACCGCCGAACCGACAGATCAGGCGATTCGGATTCGACACGGTTCAGGTCCATCAGGTCTTCGGTCAGGTTCTGCAACCGCTCGACGTTGCGCGAAATCACGAGCATGAATCGCTGGGTCATCTCGCGATCCAGTCCGTCGGCGTTGAGCGTCTCCACGGCCGCGCGAATGCTGGCGACCGGTGTGCGAAGCTCGTGTGACGCGTTAGCGACGAAGTCCGTCTTCATCGCCGCAGATCGCGCCAGGGCCGTGATGTCCCGTAGGCAGATCAGCCACGCAATCGGCGTCGCAGGCTCGGTCACACGAATGATGGTCACGCTTAAGTGCAGCGCGCCTTCGGACTTGCTCCGCTTCATCTCACGGCGCATTTCGGGGCGACCAGCCGAGAGCGCGTCCATCCATATCTGCCGCAATTGCCCGTCGGGAATCTGATCGGCCAGAACACCACCCACCAGCGGGCTTTGCACCGCAAGCAGCCTTCTGGACGCCTCATTGGCCGTCAGAACCAGCCCGGCGCGATCCACGGTAATGATCCCCTCTTCGAGGTGGCTGACGGTGACTTCCAGGTCCTTTCGCTGTTGCTGAACTTCATGCACGCGCGCAAGGAGGTTCTCGCGCATCGTCTCCAGCGACTCGGCAACCTGCCAAATCTCATCGTCTCCGCCGACTTCAACGCGCTCCTGCAAATCCCCCGTCGACAGCCGCCGCGCAAGGATACTCACGCGCTGCACCGGACGGGCCAACGCCTTCGAGAGAACCCACGCGCCCAACAACGCCAAGGGAATGGCGATGGCAAGGCCGACCGTGATCCACTTGATCAGTGCTTCCTCACGCCGCTTGATATCAGCCGCCGGGGCAGCTACGCGGACCACGGTCGCAAGGCGGCCTTCGTGTACGAGCGGCAAAGCGACGTAAACAAAATCCTCGCCGACCGAACTGCTCTTGCGAATGTCCCGCCCGAGTCGTCCTTCAAGGGCTGCCACCACCTCCGGACGTTTTGCGTGATTCTCCATCTCCAACGGGTTCGCGTTCGAGTCCGCCAGCACGCGCCCGTCGGGAGCCATCACGGTCAGGCGCAAGCCGGTCAGCTCGTGCATGTGATCGCACTCCCGCTGAATTGTGGCGACATCAAGCGGCCACTGTCGTTCAATGGCTAACTTGGAGAGGTGCGCCTGGTTGACGATCTGATCCTGGGTGTACCCCGCGAGCCAGCGGTGCATAATCTGCCAGGTGACCGCGCAAACCAGCAGCATGCCCAGGCATAATAGAATTCCCAAGCGCGAGAAGACGCGCTTGAAGAATCGACCCTGCCAATGCATTTCGGAGTTACGCGGCACAGTTCGAATTCTACGCGAACTGGCCGAGCCATTCACCCAAACCGGCGCGACGCCGAAGGGAATGCGCCCGGCGCAGTCCAGATGGCTGGCCGACTGCGGCTAACACGTGACCGGTTCGCCCTGCCAGACATCGGCAAAGCGATATCCGACGCCGCGAACGGTTTCGACGAGGTCCCGACACGATCCGAGCTTTCGACGCAGCGACGTTATATGAACGTCAATCGTGCGATCGGTGACCGCGATGTCAGGACCCATGACTTTGGCCATTAATTGATCGCGCGACAGGACCCTGGCTCGGGCCGCGATCAACGCCTCCAGCAATCGGAACTCGGTCAGCGTCACCGACACCGGCTGGCCGTCCACTTCCACGACATGACGCGCCCGATCGAGCGTCACCGCACCGGCCCGAAGCACGGCTTCGTCGCCCGTGTCGGAGGTTCGACGTCGCAAGACTGCGGCCACGCGCGCCATCAGGACTTCCATGCTGAATGGCTTGGTGACGTAATCGTCGGCCCCGAGTTGAAGTCCGGTTACGATGTCATGTTCTGCAGTCAGCGCGGTGAGCATGATGATGGGAATGTGCCGAGTCGCGGCGTCCGCGCGCAACAGAGACGCCACTTCGCGCCCATTGCGTTGCGGCAGCATCAGGTCCAGGATGATGAGATCGGGCTTCTCGCGGCGGGCCAATCCGAGCGCCGTGTTGCCATCGTGGCAACTCAAAGGTGCCAATTGGTTGCGTTTTAGATTGAAGCAAATCAACTCGACCAGATCGCGCTCATCATCAACGACTAGAACCTGTGGCTGTCCCATGCGGTCGCTCCGATGTTCCCCCAAGCCTCCATGCAATCCCGGATGGCGATTCGGTGCCGGTTCAAAACCGTGGCCGAGGCGCCGTTTAGGCCGCCATTATAAACCGGCCCGGTCCAACTCCGCATCGGCGGTGCCTGTGAAAGGTTTGTTAATTCACGACTTGCAACTGTGCCACAACCAGCAGCAAATTTGTACGACGACATCGCACAGCGGCTTTTTTGCGGACTTCCGTTAATTGAACCTTAACAATCAGTGGAAAACGTGTGTGCTCGCGCGCAACTTCCGTTGCACCCATTCGTTACTCGCTGCGCTGATCTGATCCGAGTTCACGCTCACAATACCTTAACAGGCGACTCGCTTGCGACACCGGACGCGCCAGGTATGATGCAACCACCAGCAGGTCAAAGAGGCCCAGTCCCAGATAGCGCCGGAACGATACGCGGCAGACGCGGATCAGGAGCAGATTCCCCGTGTTCTCGATTATCCCTCGCGATACGGTTTTCTTCGACCTGTTTGAGCAGTCGGCCGATCTGGTTGCCCGGGCTGCTTTCATCTATGGGGAGCTGATGGCTGATTTTCCCCGCCGGGACGATCACATCAAGCGGATTCGCCAAGCCGAGCATGACAACGACGAAGTCGTCCACCAGGCCCTGGCACGGATGGACACGGTTTTCATCACGCCGTTCGATCGCGAAGACATCCACATGCTGCTGAAGAACATGGACGATGTGATTGACGAGATCGACGCAGCAGCCAAGCGCCTGGCGATTTACAAGATCGATTCACCGGACAAATGGCTGACCAAGCAGTCGCAGTTGCTGGTCAAATCGACGGCCCTGTTGCGCGAGGCCGTCAATCGCTTGCGCGACCTGAAACGGCCCAACGGCCTGCAGCAGAAGCTGGTAGAGATTCACCTGATCGAGAACGAGGGGGATGAAAACAATCACGCTGCCGTGGCGGAGTTGTTTGAGAATGCCAGCGATCCGCTCCGCGTCATTAAGATGAAAGAGATTTACGATTTTACCGAGCGGGCGATCGACAGTTGCGAAGACACCGCGGACATCATCGAAGCCATTGTACTAAAGAACACGTGAGACCCCCCGCGGCATGGTGACCTACGTCATCATCATTGTCATCATCGCCCTGCTGTTTGACTTCAGCAACGGCTTCAACGACGCGGCCAATTCCGTCGCGACCATTGTCGCCACGCGCGTCCTCTCTCCTCGCGTGGCGGTCCTCTGGGCCGCCTTTTTTAATTTCATCGCCGCCTTCGGATTTGAAACCCACGTCGCGGCCACGATTGGCAAGGGCCTCGTCGCGCCGGCTGTCATCAATCCCGACATGATCCTCTCAACGCTCATCGCCGCCATCGCCTGGACGGTGATCTGCACGCAAAAGGGCTTGCCCATCAGTGTGTCCCACGCTCTCATCGGCTCGCTGGCCGGCGCCGCGATCTGCCGCGGCGGATTCGACTCACTTCAATGGGGCGTTATCGGAAAGACCGCGATCTTCATCGTGCTCTCCCCCATCATCGGCCTTGTCATCGCGTGGATCCTCATGGTCATCAACCTGTGGATCGTGCGCTATCGAAACCCCCATCGCGTGGATCGTGCGTTCCGCCTCCTTCAGCTTGTTTCGGCCGCTATTTACAGCCTGTCACACGGCCTGAACGACGCGCAGAAAACCATGGGCATCATCATGGCCGTGATGATCGCCGAACCAGCCCTGGCGCAATACGCGACGCACACCGGCGATCCCGCATCACGGCAGCCGGCCTTCTGGATCATCCTTTCCTGCCACCTTGCGATTGCAATGGGAACCTACCTGGGCGGCTGGAAGGTTGTGAAGACTCTGGGCCATCGCGTTACGAAACTTCAGCCGATCGGCGGATTCTGTGCTGAAACCGGCGGCGGCGCGACCATTCTGGCGCTGTCCCAATTCGGCATTCCCGTCAGCACCACCCACACCATCACCGGCGCCATCTTCGGCGTCGGCCTGACGCATCGCGTGTCGGCCATCAGATGGAGCGTCGGCTCGGAGATCATGACGGCGTGGGTGCTGACGCTCCCTTGTTCGGCGATTATGTCCGCGATTGTATATTTTGTAGTAACAAGGATTGCGGGCCTCTTCTCTTGAGGGCGCGATTTAACGCGCGCCGCGACTCCTTCGCAGGACCGAGTCCAGCTCCAGAAATCGGAAGTTGATCAATTGCACGATCACCCCGATGCTCGCGGCGATCAGGCTCATGGCCAGCAGCGTAAACGTCGCTACGATGAAGAGCGTGCGCCGCGTCGAATCGGCGCCAGCCTCCCCGAATAACACCCACGCACCACTCCCCAGGCTCAACGCCATGAACGCGATTCCCATGCCGCCGAAAAACGTCAGCGGCTTATAAGATCGAAACAAACTCAAGATACGGAAGATCACGCGAAATCCGTCACGGAACGTGCTTAGTTTGGATACGCTTCCCTCCGGCCGCTCGCGGTAGGCAATCGGCACTTCGTGCAGCACCCACTTTCGATACAGACACTGCACCGTCATTTCCGTCTCGATGTCGAAGCCATATGCCATGATCGGCAGGCTTCGTGCTACCTCACGCGTGAACGCGCGATACCCGCTCATAATGTCCGTCAGCTTCGCGCGGAAAATCAGATTTATCATCGTTCTGACGAGCCAGTTGCCAAAAACGTGAAACCGACGGTAGGCCGCAGCTTCGTTCTCCGCCTTGCGCCGGCCGACCACCATGTCCGCCTTGCCGGTCAACACGGGCGAGAGAACATCGCGCACCCGTTCCGCAGGATATGTGTCGTCACCATCGACCATGACGTAATAGTCCGCGTCGACCTTCTCCAGCATCGCCGCGACGACAAACCCCTTTCCTTGGCGCTTCTCTTTCACGACCACCGCTCCCGCGGCCTGTGCCAAGTCGCCCGTCCCATCAGTGCTGTTGTTATCAAACACGTAAACCGTCGCCTCCGGCAGCTCACGACGAAAATCCGCAACAACCTTGGAGATCGTCGCGGATTCGTTATAACAAGGCACGAGAACGGCGATTCTTGCCGCGGCGCTGGAAGGCGTCGATTGCCTGGATTCCATCGAGGACCACTCCCGGGGGCTACTTGCGCACGAAGTCCGACAAGCGAAGCGGATCGCAACGCAGCGACCCGCAAGTGTAATCGCTCTCGCCCTTTGCGCCACACCGTATCAACTGGTACAATCCTGTGCCATGGACCGGTCCTACTTTCTATCGGCGATCCTGCTCGTCGTTGCCGCGGCAGGCTGCTCCGACCGAAACGGAAACCGCGTCTCCATGAATGACTGGTTCCACGGCCGCACGGCCGAAGCCCCCCAATCGAATTCAAGCCCCACAGAGAAAGCGCTTTTGCGCGAACCGCCCGCCCAACATTCATCGCTTCACGGCCTTCCCACGGATGCCACACCCGCCCAGCAGAGAAAGGCCGACCGCGCGCTGGCGGCCGAGTTCGCCCAGGCCGCCCCGGCGCCGCCGCCTGGGGCCGTGCTTCCGGATGTGCTCGTCGTCGACGACGAGCGTATCACGGTCTCGGACATTCTCGAACCGGTCACGAATCGTCTGGAAGAACTGGCGCGGTCGCTCCCGGCTGCCGCATACTTCGATGAAGCCGCCAAGCTGGTTCGATCGCAGATCGTCGAGAACGTCGCGCAACATCTCATCTGGCGGCGAGCCAGCACCCACCTCACGGAAGAGATGGAGCCACAGGTCGAGAAGGCGATTGGGAAAATGGAAAAAGACCGCATCAATCGTGAGTTTGGCGGCCGCGAAACGCTGTATGAAAAATACCTCGCCCAGCACGGCAAGTCGCGCGACGACGTCAAGAAGCGTCTGCGCAAAGTTGTTCTGATTGACAGCTACCTGCGCGATCGGCTGCTCCCGCAGATCAATTCGCCGCGCAAGCAGGAACTCATGGCGTACTACAATCAGCATCGGGCCGAGTTCTCCCGCCCCGAGCGGCGTGAAATGCTGCTCATCGACGTGCCGGTGAACGCCTTTCTCGACACGCGCCGCTGGCCCACGAGTCAGGAACAACAGGAGGCGGAAGCCAAGGCCCGGGCCGAAATTGAAGCCGCCCAGGCGGCATTGCAGCGCGGCGAACCGTTTGAAGACGTCGCGCGGAAGCACTCGCGCGGCTTGCACACGGAAGCCGGCGGCAACTGGGGCATGATCACCAAGCCGATGGGATCGGACTCCGCATTACAGGGGCATTGGGAGGCCCCGTCGCGACGGCTATTTGAATTGCAGGCCGGCGAAACGAGCGAGATCCTTCACGCAGCAAACAGTTTCTTCATTGTCCGCGTCGGACAGATCGAGGCGGCCGATGAGATGACATTCCAACAAGCCCAGCCAAAAATCGTGGACACGCTCCGCCAGGAGCGGTTCATTCGCCTGCGAACCGAGTTTCTACAGGCGGAATTGGAGAGGTCCACGATTGGCTCACTCGAAGACTTCGTGACACGGGTTATGCGGGCTATTCCGCGGCCCACGCGATAATTCCTGTGTGGCCATCCATCCTCACCCATGCCGACAGGTTTGATATATCTCCGTGGATCTGACAGGAACTGACGCGATCGACCGTCTTGAATGTACCACGTAGCGGCGAGCCTCGCCGCCCAAGTCAAGAGAAATCCCAAGTTGGAGGAGCTATGGCGCGCCGATCGGTTCCGTGTTCTCCGTTTGCCATTGCAACATTAAGCGTTTTATGGGCACTTCTTGCCGTCGCGGATGAGAAGATGCCTGCCGCTCCACGCCCCGCGCCGAAGGGCTGGAACGTCGCGTTTGCCCACAATCCCAAGCTGCCTCCCATGTTCCGGCAGGTGGACGCGCGCCGCGCCGACGGTAGCAATCTGTCAATTTACTTGGGCGATTTCGATGACGGCCTAGCGAGCAAGAAACCCCTTCTCGTATTCGTCGATGGCTCCGGATCGCACTCGCAATTCATGGTCCGCGACGGAAAGGTCGGCTACGGCCTCTTCGGCTTCATCGCCGACCGTTTCAAGAAGGAATTCCACGTCGCCACGGCCGAAAAGCGCGGCATCGAGTTTGGCTACTTCCCCAAGGAACACATCGGCTCCGCCGAGGGCGCGCCGGAGGAATATCAGCAAAACGCGACATACGAGGGACGCACCGGCGATGTATGCCTGCTACTTGACACTCTCTTGAAGCAACCGAACGTCGACACCAGCCGCGTCGTGCTGATGGGAATGTCCGAGGGGGCCGACGTGGCCGCCCACGCCGCGGCGCGCGAGCCACGCGTTACGCACGTCATCTTCTTGTCCGGCGGTGGACCGACGCAGTTCTTCGATCTCGTCACGCTGCGCCGCAAAGCCATGGCAAAGGAAGGCGCTTCCGCCGAGGACATCGATTCGGCCGTGCGCGAATTGGAAGAGGAATACCGCGATATCATGGCCCACCCTGACGCAATTGATAAATTCTTCGCCGGGCACGCCTACAAACGCTGGGCAACGTTCTGCGCCCACCCGCCCGTCGAGAGTCTCGCCCGGACCCGCGCGAAGCTGTTTCTCGCACACGGGACCGAAGACGTTTCTGTTCCCATCGAGTCTTTTGACTTTATCGTCAGCGACCTCATTCGCAGAAGCCGAAAGGACGTCACCGCGCGCCGCTACCCCGGCCGCGACCACAGCCTCGGCGACTCCAAGGCCAGGCAGAAAGGTCCGCCGATGGTTGATGTCATCGACGAGGCGGTCCGCTGGACAGGCGAATGAACTTTGAAAAGAAACCCCTCCGCCGAACGCCGCGTTCGTGGCGCCCGGCCGGAGGGGATTCGGTTGCTCTCCATTCCGTAGCTGATGGGTCTATGGACCGACGAGCAGTTGCACGAACGGATCAACGTCATCCATCTCGACGAACCCGTTGGTCGTGATATCCGAAGCGCACCGCTCCGGTTGAGTCGCGCCGCCCGGATTCAGCATCACGCGGACGAAATCGTCGATATCGCTGCCATCGACCAGAGTATCGTTGTTGACATCGCCGGGCGTGATTCCCAGGCATGGCGTGGGGACGATTCCCCACACCTCGATGTCGTCGATGCTCCAACCCTGGTAGGTCACGGAACTGTCCGTCGTTCCCATGCCCCAGCGGATATACACGGTCGCCTGATTGTCGGCCGTCGGCAGAATGTAGCTCTGCGACGTCCATGCCTGTTCGCTGAATGACGTGCCGGAATGCGACCAGACGGGCGTCCAAGTAGTGCCATTTGTCGAAACCTCGATGTAAGCCCTGTCGTACGTCGAGGACTCGATGCCGAGCCACCGCTTGAACCGCAGTTCCACTTGTGTAAGGTTGGAGCAGTCAATCGCGGTAGTCGTCAGCCACCGGGTCGGGCTAAGGCTGTTCGTGTAGCAGCCGATGAGGTTGTAGCCGTACACGTTCGATCCCGTGAACCCGCTGGTCGGATTCGCGCGACCGGCACCGCAGCTTCCGCCGCTGTTGTTCGGAACGCCCCAGGCCCAGCCGTTGCCGTTCGGGCCGCTTCCGCCCGGACCGGCATCGCCGACCCAGCCGGGATTCGTGTCAAGATTGTAAACATAGACAGGCTGCGGCCCGCCAACCGTAATTGTCACGGTGGCGGTATTCGACGCGCCGCCATCCGGTGCCACACCACCGTCATCAACATGGAACTGGAAGCTATCAAGCCCGTTAAACCATCCAATCGGCTGATAGTTCACGACGTTGCCGCCCGCGGCGAGCGTGTACGGCACCGATCCGATCGCTCCGGCGTTGGGATCCGAGAGCGATCCGTTCGTCGGGAGCGACGTGATGATGTAGTCCAGGGCAGCCGGCGGATCCGGCAACCCGTCATCCGAAGCCAGCAGTGTGATCGGCACTGGTGTGTTCATCGCGGTCGTAGCAGCGCCATTCGCGGCCGTCGGCGGACGCGGACCGCAAGACCCGTGAGCCGATAAATCGTCCTCGAAGAAGTCGGGCGACAGACTCGTGCTGCCCGAGAGCCCGGCAAGGCCGTCGGTCGCGTTGATCGCCAGCCACGTGATTTGAATTCGGCCGTCGAAGTACATTTCGATCTGGAACGAATTCGCACCGCCGGCGTTGTGCTCGGGGACATTCTGATACGTCACGACGGCCCGGTCGGAAAGCTGCTTGTGACTGATCGTGCCGCCTTGTGACGGATTCAAGTCGTCAAACAACGCCGAGATACGCGGCCGATTGAAGTGCGCGGTCAGACTCTCGGTATAGGTACCGTCCGAAGCCGTGAACGTCAGGTTGCCGTTGGAGTTCAGGTAGTACGACCCGTAGGAGGCGCCGTACAGCTTCACCGTCGCCCCACCGGTCAGCGTGACCTGGATGTTCCCGTCATCCGTCAGCGTAACGGGCGTCCCACCGGCCGGATCCGTCGGGAAACTTGTATTGGGGAATGAACACGCCGAATAAGAGTCAATCGAGCCGTTTGGCACAAACAGGATTGTTCGATTATCCAGATCATTATCGCCCGACTCGAAGATCTCCGTGAAGAGATTCGGTATCTGCGGAGTGTCAAATGTGTAGCATACACCGCCGTTGTCATCGCTGGCGGCGTTCCCCGCCACGTCGCTCGCATCGACCGCGAAGTAGTAGGTACTGCTGGGATTCAACATCGTCAGATTGATGCTGTGCGAGGTCGGTGTGCCCGCGCCGGGAACGGTATTCGACAGCGCGCCGCAACTCGTCCCCCATCGAACCGTGCCGACAGCCGCTTCATCGGTCGTGAACGTAACTGTTGCGGTCCGTGCACCGATGTTGATCACCTGCACATTCGATATCACCGGCGGGGAGCAGTCCACCGTTGCGTTGGCCGTCACGTTGACGTTGAAGC
>CAZQCF010000007.1:0-138569 GCA_964592235.1 uncultured Planctomycetaceae bacterium | reverse complement strand
GACGGCGGATTCCGGTGAGTGGTCGTGGGGACTTGAACTGGTCAGCTTTGGTCGCGGGAACGCGCTACGCGAAGTGGGTGAGACCCGGCCGATCGCCGGCCATTGCGGTCAGCGGATGGAGTACGCCTGGGATGAGACGCTGACCGAGTGGTTTGTAAATGACCAGCGCGGTCTGGAGCACGGGTACACGGTGCATCAGCGGCCTGGGGGACTCACCGGCGAGACGCCGGTGCCACCTTTGCAATTCACGCTGGCGGTGCGGGGCGATCTGGCGCCACGCATCAGCGGCGACGGGCGGAACGTGGCGTTCGTCAATGACGCCGGCGCGGCGGTAGTGAACTACAACGGTCTGACGGTCTTCGATGCGACGGGTGCGACGGTTCCGGCGAGATTCGAGGAAGTCAAGGACGCGGACGGGCGAGACGCCCGTACCACCCATTTCACTGAATCCGACGCCCGTACCCCCCATCCTGTTGAGCCTGCTCATTCATCATTCTCAATTCATCAGTCTCAATTCATTCGCATCGTCGTGGACGATTCCGACGCCGTTTACCCCCTCACCGTCGATCCCATCGCCCAGCAGGCCTACCTCAAGGCATCGAACACCGACGCGGGAGATCAATTCGGCCTATCCGTGGCGATTAGCGGAGACACGGTCGTGGTCGGGGCGAATGGAGAAGACAGCAATGCGACGGGAGTGAATGGCAATCAGGCGGACAACAGCCTTAGCAATTCCGGTGCGGCCTACGTCTTTGTACGCGATGCAGGCGGCACATGGACCCAGCAGGCATACCTCAAGGCTTCGAACCCCGATCCCAGTGATCTCTTTGGAAGCAGCGTGGACATCTCCGGAGATACGATCGTCGTGGGTGCCTGGCTTGAACGTAGCAATGCTTCCGGAGTGAATGGAAACCAGGCTGATAACAGCGTCCTCGGGTCTGGGGCGGCGTACGTTTTTGTGAGAAGCGGCACGGTGTGGAGTCAACAAGCCTATCTTAAGGCATCAAACTCCGGCAGTTTCAATCGGTACTTCGGGCGAGCGACGGCCGTGAGCGGCGACACCATTGTGGTCGGGGCCATCGGCGATAGCAGTGGTGCAACCGGTGTGAACGGAAACCAGAATAACTTCAATGCGCCTAATTCCGGCGCGGCCTACGTCTTTGTACGCAATGGGACGACATGGAGCCAGCAGGCCTACGTGAAGGCATCCAATACGGGCCTCGGCGACAATTTTGGCGGTTCGTTGGCATTGGACGGAGATACCATGGTGATTTGCGCTAAGGAAGAAGCAAGCAATGCAACGGGCGTCAACGGCAACCAATCCGACAACAGCGCCCATCGGGCCGGAGCGGCCTATGTCTTTGTTCGAGATGGCACGACGTGGAGTCAGCAGGCGTACCTGAAGGCGTCCAATACGGAAGCGCTCGATGAATTCGGAGTGTCGGTAAGCCTGGATAACGACACGGCTGTGATCGGCGCATGGCTGGAGGACAGCGAAACCACGGGCGTGAATGGAGATGAGGGGCTCAATGGAGCGCCCGATTCCGGGGCCGCTTACATCTTCGTACGAAATGGCACGACGTGGAGCCAGCAGGCGTACCTCAAGGCATCGAATACGGATGCGAGGGATAAATTTGGAGGTAGAGTCGCCGTTAGCGGGGACTTGGTGATCGTCGGCGCGTGGAACGAAGCGAGCAACGCGACGGGCATGAATGGTGACCAATCAAATAACACAGCGCCAGAATCCGGGGCAGCTTACTTGTTTGTGCGCGATGGTGTCAGCTGGACTCAACAAGCCTATATAAAGTCCTCAAATTCCGAGTCAGGTGATTGGTTTGGCATTTCAATTGCTTTGAGCAACAGTACGGTATTCATTGCTGCATACCTCGAGGACAGCAACGCCACGGGCTTGAACGGCGATCAAGGCGATAACAGTGCGACTAATTCCGGCGCGGTGTATATCTTCGAGTTGTGTCCCAATCTCACCGGCGACATGAATTGTGATTGCGTGGTAAACGAATCGGATATTGCGGCATTCGCGCTGGCGCTCCTGGATCCGACCGGCTACGGCGCTGCGAATTCCGGGTGTTCCATTGTCAACGGCGATATGCAACCGGATGGAAACGTTGATGGAGCCGATGTGCAGGGATTCGTGTCCTTGCTGATTCCGTGACGCGCTGGGCTCGCAGGGCATCGTTGCTAAATTGAAGAATCGCAGGGTCCGCTCTGCGGACCGATTCCCTTCACGGCCCGCGCCCCCGGTGAGGTCCGCACAGCGGATTCTACGCGAGTTTCACAATTCGCCATTCATCCTTCTCACTCCCGCACCTGCTCCAGTCCGAGCCAGAAGACTTCCGAGCCGCAATAGAGCATGAGGATCACGAACGCGCCGCGGATGATGCCGACGGGCCATTTGTGCACTTTGTCGGCGGCGATCCAGGAGCCGAGGATGGCCGACGGAATGAGACAAAGCGCGAGAAAGAGCGAGTCGCGCATTCGGTAGCCGTGCTGCGACAGGTGGGCGTGTTTCACGATCGTGCCGACGATGCTGGACCAGAGGATGGTCGAGGCCGAGTTGGCGATGGCGTGGGTCAGCGGCACGCGGAGAAAGACCTGCTGCGTCGGCACAGCCACGAGGCCGCCGCCGACGCCGAGCAGTCCGCCGGCGAGGCCCGCGGGCAAGCCGACGAGCGTGATGATCTTCCAGCGCGGGACGAGGGCGGCGTCGGCCGGGGTCATGGGCGGCAGGCGTTTGCGCGTGCCGAGGCGGAAGAGGTTATAGACAATTGCGTAGAATAAAAACGCGCTGAAGGCGATTTGCAGATAGCCCTGGCCCGCCCCGCGAAAGGCAGGCAGTTCGCTGGCGAACACACCAACGATCGCCCCGGCGACGGCCGACGGCGCCATCCAGCGCGTGATCGGCCGAAGGACGGCTCCGGCGGCGCCGTGTCGCAGAACGGCCGGCCCGACGACGAAGAAGTTGACGGCCATGGCGGCGGCTTGGTAGAGGTGCTGCCCGGCGGGTCCGAGCAGGAGGATCATGCCGGGGATCATGACGGTCGATCCGCCGATTCCGAGGAGTCCGCCGGAGAACCCGGCGAGCAGACCGACCAGGGCAAGCCACGCGTAAGTCATCGCGGGCATCTTCGGGTAAGGGCGTGCGCGCGGCAACGGGCGCATAAAAAAAGCCGAGGCTTCGTCCCGAAGCCCCGGCCTGGTGGGAAGACCGCTGACAGGACCGATGAGGCCCCGGAGCGGATGTGGGTCAAACTCTTTGAACCGGACATTTGCCCTCCGGGCGTCCGCGTTCACCCGAACATTCGGACGGACCGATCGGCGTCTTCAATAAAATCCGCAAGGTCGCGCGCGGGTTGGATCGGGTGGGCGGGTTGTGCGGGCGCGGCGGCGGGTGGTGGATTCCGCGCGTCTTAAAAACACTGGACGCAGGGCGGCGCGCGGGCCGATGTCGCGCAGAACTTGCGCGAGAGTGTTCAAACCTCTGGGGAGTTTTTCTCACGCCTTGGCGATGCTTTGCTGATGATGGCGCGGGCGGCGACGGTGAGCAGCGATTTCCGATAATCGGCGAGAAGCGGCTTCTCGGACGCGCGGGCGACGCAGACGAGATCGTATCCGGTGGGGAGTTGATCGCGTTCGAGACGAAAGGCCTCGCGGATGAGCCGCTTGATGCGGTTGCGGGCCACGGCCGAGCCGATTCGCCGGCTGACGGAGATGCCGAGCCGTGAATACGGAAGGCTATTTTCGAGGGCATAAACGACGAGCAGGCGGTTGGAGGCGGATCGCTTCGCGGCGAAGACGGCGTCGAAGGCTTTGTCTCCAGACAAACGTCGCGTTTTGGGAAATCGCAGGCGGGTGGTCATGGCCGGCCTCCGGGGCATGGACGGCAGGGCGATGCGGGGAAGCCGTTGATAACCGGTGAATTGTTGTGGGTCGCGGTGGATAAGGGCGAAAACGCAGGAGCCGCGGGTCGCGCGCGACTTGTGAATTGAAAAAAAGCGGCGCGTCGGCGGAGAATTTTCACGTCGCAGGGCATCCTGTTAGTTCGATGATGCAGCACACGTTGCGCGCGGGGGGCGGTTGCAAGTCGCGCCGCGCGCTTGTGACTTGTGCATCGCGCGAATTTTTCGTTTGACCCGCGCGAAACCCATTGTACATTCACTTCTGCCACGGAAGAGTGGCGAATTCGATCGGCGCCCACCAGACTCCCTGACGGCGCTAGTCGGCTCTCGTCGGCCTCAAGTGCGGCGACCGAACCGGTGGCAACACACGGCGGCGTCGCGAGGTGAACCCATAGCCCGGGTCGGCGAATCAGAAGCCTAACGCCAGGGAGCATGCGGCGCGAAACCCTGTGAAGGGCGCTCGGCCTTCGGGTCGGGCAGGTCGTCTGCTGATTGAGACTCTGTGGCGCACGGTACGCCGCTCGCGAGTAATCGCGGGGGCCGACAAGCGCGTGAGAGGATGAGCCGTCGGAATGGGCGGCCAGAATTTCGATCCCACACGCGCTCATTCAGGTTAAGAAATTTGGATGCAATGTCATGAGCAAAGTTGAAACGCTCGTCGCCATGGTGATTCTGGGTTTGATTCTCGGCCTAGGTTGTTCGTTGGAAGACGAGACGCCGGTTGAAGTCGAGATTCAACGCCCACCGCCTCGGCCACAACCACTTGCGCTTGACTGTTACGATGGAGGGCCCACTTGGTATTGGGATAGCAATACGAGCCAATGGTACTGGTTGGACGGTCAAGGGAATCGGCACTATGGAACCCCGCCCTGCGTCGATGGTTGGGTTGAGATGCCCTACACAATTCCAGAAACACGGGCAGGTCTCGGGCTTGTTCCGGATCAAGACGGGTTTGTCAAGCCCTTGATGTGGATTGAGCGACACGAGGAAACGGCACCCGGTTACAACAGCAAGGATGACCGATTGGATTTGTACATTGCGGCGGAGACGGATTGGCTCATGCCATTCGATACCGACTTGGGGCTGCTCAATGCTATCGGTGCGGAGTCTATCCGCTACTATCTTGTTCCGATTGAGGATCCCGGGCCGTTGCCCGCTGTGATGATTCGATTTGAAGGGATTCGGTTTGGCGATGCGATCGATCTTCTCTCACAACTCGGCGCAACGGAGGTCACGGTTGCGGGCCAGGGCACATCGCGGTCTACTCGCATCACTCTCGATGGGCCTCCGGAGTCGTATTCATCTGCACTGGTCTATGAAGGCGAAGTGCTTATCGCAACCATCGAACTGGATTAAACGTCGTAGAGGCCAAGAGTTTATCAGCTGTTTGTCGATGGTCGTGTCAGCGTGCGCGCTCCCCGGATGTGGCGCGGTCGAGCGGTGTGTAAGTTCGCGAGAGTCAGGCGGACACAAGTCCAATCAACCTGTGCTTCGCGTAGTCCATGTCGCGAGCGAGCGTGGCGTCTACGCGGGGACGCCTGTCGACACCTATCATATACTCACAATCATGTCGTGGGCTGATTCAGGTCTTTCGGCGATTGTCGCTGACGGGTTTACTGCCGTTTGGGAAACGTTACATGGTGAGCCGGCGATCCCAGACGGGCGAAGGGCGTTGGGCTTTCCTGCGGTTGGGCTTTTCGCGTCGTGCAAACCACTGGACTTCGTTCCAAACTCGCTGGACATCTGCACCGAAGTGTCGGTTGATCAACGCGTTTCAATTGGAGGATTCCATTGCGAAAAGGCTTTACCAGAATACTGGCTCACGCCAGCGAGTGTGGTGATTGGCCGAATCAGCCATATTTCGCGGGGACCGGACCCAATATCAGGCGGGATGAAAGCCATCAATTACCATCTTTCTGTGCCGGCGGGTGATTATCAGGGATTCTTGGGCGGGCCGGTTGGGCTTGAGCGAACCGGTGAAGGCATTCAGGTTATTGCGGTCGTCATCGGGCAACAGACGATGCGCGCAGAGGATGGCAAACGCGAGTCAGTCCTTCTGGCACGACCAATCAGCGAGATTCTAATGAGTGCACAACGATGAGATGGTTGGTTTGCAGATTTCATACCGCCTGGATGGTGTGGCCCCTAGTGTGCGGTTGCTCGTCGGTGGCTCCTTTATCCTCCATCGAACAAAGGGAAATGGAGACGGTTCGCTCAACAATCCAGGTGTTGCCGCTTTATGCGGAGGGCTTGGGGGCGGCATTTCCGATTAGCCGGCGAAATGCAATCAGTGCCGTACATTTATTCTGGGATGAATCCAAGCAATCTGCGCTGGACCGGGGACAGCTGGATTGTGTCATTGCGTCAGTCGGAGGTCGCCCAATGCTGGCCAAGCTGCCGCGCCAAGTTGGGCGGATCGCGGAACTTCTAGGCCATCAAGATTGGCTCGTGCTGCTTGGCACAACGGATCGCTTTGAACCCAATCATTTGAAGGGTGACGTTACGCTGCGACGAGGAGATCGCGTTTATCTCGCTGGATATCCGATGGCTCGGCCTACAGCTTCTAGCGAGACCCTAATTAGGCATATGCAGCGCGAACCATTCGTCACCATGGGGCGAGTCATTTCACCAAGTCTAAGTCGCACTGGACCGGGTCTCGTCGATGTGGTCATACCAAGACCGGAAGGTGACGGGCACGGATTCTCCGGCGGACCGGCTGTAGTCCTCGATGAGCGCGGCGAGATTCGTGTGTGGGGCGTCGTTGTGCGAAAGGCGTGGCGATGGTCAGTTTGGCCGGTTCTGCATCGCCAATTCGTGCTGCGAGTTGCACGTTTGTCGCAAGCGGAGGTTGAGCAATTTGAGTGTGTGCGACTCTTGGGACCAGAAGAAATCGAGGGCCGTACGACTACCACAAAGCCTTCCGTCGAATGAATACGCCTCTCGATCCGATTGACGAATATATAATAAACTAAAATTTGGGCGGGTGACTGCGACATACGCAATTAATGACCGTGCTTAGATAAGGCCGACACGTCAATTGCAGCTTCCCACTTGAGCGCTGATGATCGGAGCAGGCAGGGGCAGCATGCACAACAATCCACCCGTCTCCAATGTGTGTGGACAACCGGTGAATTGTTGTGGGTCGCGGTGGATAAGGGCGAAAACGCGGGAGCTGCGGGTCGCGCGCGACTTGTGAATTGAAAAAAAGCGGCGAGTCGGCGGAGAATTTTCACGTCGCAGGGCATCCTGTTAGTTCGATGATGCAGCACACGTTGCGCGCGGGGGGCGGTTGCAAGTCGCGCCGCGCGCTTGTGACTTGTGCATCGCGCGAATTTTTCGTTTGACCCGCGCGAAACCCATTGTACATTCACTTCTGCCACGGAAGAGTGGCGAATTCGATCGGCGCCCACCAGACTCCCTGACGGCGCTAGTCGGCTCTCGTCGGCCTCAAGTGCGGCGACCGAACCGGTGGCAACACACGGCGGCGTCGCGAGGTGAACCCATAGCCCGGGTCGGCGAATCAGAAGCCTAACGCCAGGGAGCATGCGGCGCGAAACCCTGTGAAGGGCGCTCGGCCTTCGGGTCGGGCAGGTCGTCTGCTGATTGAGACTCTGCGGCGCACGGTAGGCCGCTCGCGAGTAATCGCGGGGGCCGATAAGCGCGTGAGAGGATGAGCCGTCGGAATGGGCGGCCAAGGCAGGCGAAGTGAACCCTTGAGAGGGACGAAACCCAGGGGAGCAACCGGCGGCGGCACGGGGTCAAACTCGTCGCGGTCGCGAGGGACTCACCCGAGGACGTGCCCGGAAGTCGCGGCAACAGGCCCGAGCTTCGGCAAATCTTTGGTTTGTCGAAGCGAGGCCTGTCGTGAACGGCAAGCGGGTCGGCATCGGCGGAAAACGCCGGTCAACCTCGGTGAGGAGAACGCTCCGAAGGGCGAACCCCAACGGCGCTGTCGGCCTGCAACAGGGCGGACAAGGCGCGAGAGGGAGCAAACCGTCGAGAGGGTGGCAAGAAACCCTGCGGACGGACGGTGGCGGGCAGGCAACGCTCGCGGATGACCGGACCTCTTGCGAACGCATGTGCCAAAGGGGCGCGGAAGCCCATGGAAGGGGCCGCAGTCGAGAGACCTGCGGCTAGCGTCGTCCGGGTAAGACCCTGGAGGGCGGCGAAATCCGAAGAGAGGGTCGATGCGAACGAGTTAAATCAATCGCATCGAAGCAACCCGCCGAGTGCCGCAAGGCCGGGCCCAATGGCCAACGGCGAAGCGGCCTCGCCGAAGCAATGACGGCGATGGCGACGGGATTGTCAGACCTCTGAACGGATAGCCAAGCCCATGAGGGGACGGCCGATTCGGGAGACCGGATCGGTGCGACGGACGATGGCGAAGACTTCGAAGGGCGAAGCGATCGAATCCTCTTCCGTGGCTTTTATTGTTTTACGCGCCGATGCGTGGACGCTCGAAGGCGGGGGCGGTCGCGGCATCGGTGACAATTCGGTTGTTTGGCGCGGTCTGCCGTCTTAGGAAGGATCTGACGAGGGCAGGCCGCCTTTTTTTTGCGCATTCAGCCAATCATCCCAAAAACGAATCTCGCCTGAGCGCTTCGTTCATTCTTGTTGTTATACAGGAGTAGCAGCTCATGGTGCCGCAGCCAAGGGCTCTACGAAGGATCTAACTTCTTGAGCGCTCGCGTGAACGCTCAGAAGTAGCTCATCCTCTTACGGGAGTAATAGCAATGATTCGAAGTGTGCTGGCAGTATTCCTTGTTGCAATCGTCGCCTCTGGTCTCGGCTGCCTGGAACAGCCGCCTTCGAAAGTAACCGAGGTACCGCAACCGCCGCAGCAAGTGACACATCTGCATATTGTCTGTGGTCCTAATCAAAACAACAACGAGGGAATTGGAGACTGGTATCGCGATTCTAATGATCCAGGTGGCTGGTATCAGATTGACGAGAATGGCGTCAAGCATTACGGAACTCCACCTTGTCTAAATCAAGCTCAGGTACCGAGTGCCATTCCAACATCACGCGCAGAATTGGGGTTGGTTCCCAATAAGAGTGGAAATGTCTCGCCGATGATTTGGGCACTTGATCATGAACCTGCTCATTCAAGGCAATACAGCATTGATGACCGAATCAACCTGTTCATCGCTGCTGAGGCCGATTGGCTCATGCCATTCCACAGTGATGAGAATCTGCGAACTGCCATCGGCGAGGAGAACATCAGCTTTGTGGAAGTCGATGTGAATGATTCAAGTAGAGCCATGCCAATTCTCATTGGTCTTCATCAAATACGATTGGAGGAAGCAATAAGACTCCTAACGTCAATGGGCGCGACCGAGATTGAAGTAGAATTCACCAGCAGCGTCAAGTATAAAGTAGCGCTTAATGACACGCCCGAAACATATACGGGAGCCATCGTCTCTCAAGGTGAGCAGATTGTCTCAGAATTCGATCTTAGATAGGTCATTCGTGCCCGGAAGCTACGCGAGAGCGACAGCAATTGCTGTCGCTCTCGCCTTCTTGGTGCCCGGTTGCGAAATGGATCAGGCATCGACGGCACTTAGAGTGGTTCACGTTTGCGGCGAGAGCGGCTTTCGCGCCGGAACGCCGGTTGATTCCCGGCGTATAATTTCGACAATTGCGTTCCCGGAAGAGGATAGCGGCATCGTTGGAGATGGATTCCCACTCTATCGTTTGCCAACAAAGGGGCGTCTTCGCATTGACTTGCCAAATCCTTCAACGAAGTCGATACTAATGGCATATGCAGGCGTTGGCACTTTTCAAGCCAATGCAATCTGCGGAAATGCGAAGATTCGACCCGGTACAAGAGTGTGGCTTGGGGGGTATTCTGCTGATTCTTGCGAAAAATCGGCAACTGAATTCCTTATTTCGCGCCCCACAATAGTATCAGCAGTTGTCATTCAGCGCCCTGATGTTGCGCCATTCAGGAACTATGAAAGTTACATCTGGATTTCCGCGCCGAGCGGTGACTACCGCGCATTCGTAGGCGGACCCGTCGCGATTGATCGCGCCGGCAAGCCTGGCGGCATCTGCGGAGTCATCGCCATACAGTTTCAAGGCAATCAGAAGGTACACAGTGGGCACGCGACGATCGGCGTACAACCTATACAAGAGCTCTTGGATTCAATAATCGAATGAACGCTAAACTGATTCGACCATTTATTTGCGGCATAGTGATCGCCCACGCAGCTTGTAGCTACGTCGCAGACCCTATTTGTCACGATTCGAGCCTCACGGAGAAGCTCGAAATGGTGCGGTGCCAAATCCGCGTCGTACCTGTCTATTCGGTTTCGTGCAACTCGGGTTTTCCCATAAGCCAGTCAAATGTGCTTATTGCGGCTCATGCCCTATATGAGGGCTGCTCAATTGTGGCGGTGGCGGGTGCGCCGTTTCGGGCGAGTCCAGCGAGTCAGAAGTTTCTTACAGGGCTGCCGCCAGAGTGGGATTGGGCATTAGTTCGAGGGGCTACTACCGAGCTTTCCCCAAATATTCTTGATGGTCGCGTCACGTTGCGGTACGGCGATGTCGTGTTCATCGGGGGCATCAAAAAAAAGGGATTTGGGTGGAGCAATCCTGAAAGTGAGGGGATTCTGCATGCGCTGCGGAAGCCAGAAGTCATAGCGGGGAGGATTGTGCGACCCAGTGTGACAAACAATGGGCCAATAATCGTTGAAGTCGCTGTGCCGTATGGAGATTATCACGGGTATTCAGGCGGTCCGGCGGCTATCCTTGATTCCAACGGCCACGTACGCGTTTGGGGAGTTGTAGTTGAACAAGGCTGGACTACGGATTGCTCCAAATCTGGGCAAAGAGTCTTTGCCTTGAGGATTGCGCGCATCCCGCAGCAATTGGTGGACAAACTTCAGGAAATAGATCATCCCCTATTTCCTGTGCAATTACTGGGAATGTGAAATCAGCACAATGACAAGCCGACCTCTGCAACTTCCTCGCGAATGTCCAGGAGGATACGAGTGTTTGGGCGTGCTATTCGCCGATACCTAGTAACATGAACTTTGAATGCATTTCCGTCATCATCCCGTCGTACAACTCGGCCGAAGTGTTGCCGGCGGCGATTGAGTCGGTGCTGGCGCAGACGCGGCCGCCCGATGAGATCATCGTGGTGGACGACGGCAGCGCGCCGGACGCGGACGGGTTGGATCGCACGGCGGAGGCCTGCGCGCCGTATTTCAAATACGTGCGGTTGATTCGTCAGGCGAACGGCGGAGCGTCGGCGGCGCGGAACACGGGCATCGCGCGAGCGCGGGGCGACTGGCTCGCGTTTCTTGATGCGGATGATGAGTGGGAGCCGGACAAATTGGAGACGCAGGTCGCGGCAATGCGGCAGAATCCGGAAGCGGATTTTTGCGTGACGGCGGCGCGCGTCTGGAGCGAGGCGGAACAGGCATTTGTCACGATGTCGTACGACGGGCCGCTCGATCCGCGGCGGATTCAGGCCGAGCTGCTGATGCGCAATGTGTTCACGGGGTTGTGTTCGTCGATGCTGGCGCGGCGCGAGGCGATTGAGGCGGTCGGCGGGTTCGCGGCGGGACGGGCGTGCGAGGATCGGCGCATCGCGATTGAGCTGCTGCGGCGGCATCGCGCGCTGATCCTGCCGATGCCGCTGATTCGCCAGCAACCGGGGCCGGCGCACTGGCGCGACCCGCGCAGGCACGGCGCGGAGATGGAGCGGTTGATCGCGGATTACGCGGAGCTGTATCGCGCGCTGGATCCGTCAGGGCGGCTGCGCCGGCGGGCGGTCGCGCGGGTGCATGAGCGCACGGGGATGCACTACCTGGAGAACGGCGATTTGCCGACGGCGGCGAAGCATCTGCGCAGCGCGGCGCTGACGTGGCCGTTCATGGCGAATCCGTGGCGGGTGCTGGTGAACTATTGTCTGGGGCGGTTGCGTGGCGGCGCGGGATCGTCGAGCAAGCTCGCCGGTTAAATGGGCCAATGATCGGCGGAATGTGCGGCGTTGACATACTGCTCCGGCGCATGATCATGGCGGCATGAATTCCAACCGTGAATCCGTTCGTTCCCATCTAGTCCGTTTCGTCCGCATTGTTCCTCTCTTACTGATTGTCGGAGCGTTTTTCGCGGTCGGTTGCAACGCGCCGCCGGTGGGGATTTACGACGTTCGCGCGTACGAATCGATACCGTACGTCACGCGCGGCGAGCGCAAGCTGATGATGGATATTTATACACCGGTCGGCGGGCCGATGCCGCGCCCGGCGATCGTGCTCTTTCACGGCGGCGGGTGGATGTACGGCGATCGGCGCGATCTGCGGCCAATGGTGAAGCATCTGGCATCGATGGGGTACACGGCGGCGACGGCGCAGTATCGCCTGTCGCGCGACGGCGGCGAGCATCCCGCGCCGGTGCTGGACGCGCTGGCGGCGATTCGGTTCCTCAAAGTCAGCCGGGCGCAATATGGGATTGATCCGCAGCGCGTCGGCGTCGGCGGTTTCTCGGCCGGGGCGCAGCTGGCGCTGGTGGCGGGGCTGGCGGGGAAATCCGAATCGTTCAAAGACGAGGCGTACGCGGAAGAGTCCGCTGATGTGCGGTGCATCGTGAGCATCGCGGGGCCGACGGATATCACGTCGATCTACAAGTCGTCAAGTTGGGTGATCCGCCGGCTGGGCGAGGCGTATCTCGGCGGGCCGCCGGAGAAGTTTGCCGCGCGGTATGTCGAGGCGTCGCCGCTTTCGCACGTTCACGCCGGCGCGCCGCCGATTCTGATTCTGCATGGCGATCAGGATGAGGTGGTGCCGTTCGAGCAGGCGACGAAGTTCGCCGAGGCGTGTGAGGGAGCGGGCGTGTCGTGCACGGTGGCGAAGCTGCCGGGTTTTCGCCACGCGTGGTGCTTGCCGTTCGGCGGTCAGCCGTCGCTGCGGGCGTGGCCGATCATGACGCATTTCCTCGCGAAACATCTTGAAGCGTGCGCGACGGGCGGGTAGCGCGGGCGGCGTGGTCGCCGTTCGACGGTACTTCGAGCGCGGCGGTCTCATCGCGCTGTGGCGAGTCGCATGACAAGGCGGCTTCTTCGCGAGCCAGTCCGGCGAAGATAAAGTAGCCGATCAGCGAAATAACAAACCCCACGATGAAGACGAGCCAGCCCATGTACGCGTAGAGCAGCGCGCCGAGGAAAGGCGCGATCAGCCCGCGCAGACCGGTGAGCGAGACGTGGATACCCATGTACAGCTCGGCCTTGTCGTCCTCGGCGAAATGCAGGTGTCCGATGTTCCAGGCGATGGCGCCGCCGCTCTGGGCGAATCCTTCAAAGAGCCGGCCGATGACGTAAATGCCGATGGCGACGGCGGCGAGCGCGCCGGCCTGCGCAGTGGAGAGATGGGCGAAGAGCGCGCCGAGGCCGCAGAAGAGCAGCGAGCCGCACCAGCAGAGCGAGTTGGACATGCGAAAGCGCAGGACGCCGACCCGGTCGAAGAGGCGCGCCCAGATGGGGAGCATGGCGATGGTGACGACGCGGGGGATGAAGTCAAGCAGGCCGTTGCTCAAGGTGTAGTTGAGGTTCAGGACTTTGGTTAAGACTATTGTATTGACCGGCATGACCATGAGGTTGGCGGTGCCGATGCACATCTGGGCCTTGCAGTAGCGGGCGAAGCGCGGGTCGGCGCGGAGGACCTGCCGCATGCGGTGGATGATCTGCCAGGGGCTGACGAGGGCGACGAGGGAAAAGGGTTCGATGACGCCGTCGTCGGCAAGGGGTTTTTTTGTGTCGTCGGGTTCGATTGCCCGCCGCAGCGGGTCCGAGATTTGCCCAATCGGCTCTTTGGGGTCGCCGCTGGTTCGCTGGGCGATCGTCCGCTCTTCGCCGCGGACGCGCTCGCCGCGCAGGACGAGCAGCCCCATCGCGCCGATGACGGCGATGGTGGGATAGAACCAGTGATAGGCATCGGGGGCAAGGTCGAAGAGCAGGCCGCCGCCGAGGATGACGGGCAGGCTCATCAGGGTGCGGACGATCTGAAGGTTGGCGGTGATGCGCCCGCGATGGGAGCGCGGGTAGTTGCTCTTCCAGAGAGAGGCGCGCGTGGTAACAACGCCGGACATGAAGACGCGCGAGAGGCAGATTTGCAGCGCGAAGATCCATCCGCCCAGGTCGGAGCGCGGGGTGACGGCGATGGAGAGGGCGACGGCGACGCTGGCGGAAGCGAGGGCGAGGAAAGCGGGGATCTTCCGCCGGCCGACGATGAGCGCGCCCCAGTAGAGGCTGACAAGGTTGGCGAAGGCGGGGGTGGCCTGGACGACGGTGATGAGGAAGTTGCTGCCGCCGAAGGTCTTGGCGACGACGACGGCGGAGACGGTTCCCTCGACCAGCCCGGCGAACAGCCCCCAGAACAGGAAGTGCCTGACTTCGATGGTGTAAGCGCGGCGCGCCATGAAAGGAACGCCGCGAGCGCCGATCACATCCACGTGGGTCTTTCCGATTGCGGCGGGATCCGTCCCGCGACGGAGATTATATCGGAGAATGGCCTGTTCGGCAGGATGGGGCGGGAACACGCGGCAAAGATGGCTCGGCCTGCATGCCGCGCGAATGCATTGAAAGCTATCCCAAGACCGTCACACCCGCGAAAGCGGGAGTCCGCACGGTCCACAAACGCAATGGATTCCCGCTTTCGGGGAATGACGAGACTGAATGACCTGGGTACTGGGATAGCTACTACTCAAAAGTCATGGTGAAGCGGCGTTTGAAGTGGAGGTAGTAGAGGCCGATGATTCGCATGGAGACGATGCTGAAGTACACATCGAGGGCGATCATTGCCGCTTGTCCGAGTGCACCCGGAGCTTGGGGAAGTTGAGGGACCTTTACGTTCAAGTCCATCGTGCTGACGACCCATGCAATCAAGGGAAGGATGGCCGACAGACCGACGACCATGAGCATGAGCCACATCGCGAGATACGGGAGGAAGGCCTTGAAGATGGTCGAGAAGATGAGATCGATGCGAATAACGTGACTCACGGCATTGAACGAGAACAAGATCACGAACATCGGCCAGAGGAAGATGCCGACGGCGAGCCATCCAAGCAAGTAGACCACCGTTCCCTGAGAGGCCGGGACGACTCCGGTTGCCATGGCGATCAGGAAAGCGGCGGTGGGCAAGAGTGAGCACGCATACGCACCGATGTAGCGAAAAGCAGGTTTGACAATGTCTTCGAGGAATCCGTCCTCCATCTTCACGCCTGGTAGATCTTCGGAGCCGGTGGCGGTTTCCTGAACGACGTTCAGGTACACGGCGCGAATCCATCCGAAGATGATGAGCGAGGGGATCAGGCCGTAGGGGCCAACATGCCCCAGGACGATATTGATGCAATCGATCGCGGCGATAATCGCAAATGTGATGAGATTCCCGGTCGATTGAAAAGGGTAGTAGAAACTGTGGATGGCGTCGGACCAATACCCTCGTTTGGGGCCGGCTGGGTCATTCGTGAGGCGTTTGCTCGCGGATCGGATTCCGGCATCGGCTGCATACAGGGCCGGGGCGACGCTCTCGGGATTAACGGCTGGAAGCGGTTCCGGGTCGCCGCCTGCCAGTTTCAAATCACCCAGCAAGTCGTCGCTTGAGGGAGCAAGTTCCAGATCGAGGTTCGACGGCGTGAGGTCGAGTTCGGTCGGTTCCGCGGCGGCGCCCGATGCCCCGAGCGCGGAGTCCGGCGAGTTCGCGGGCAGGGCGGCGGCCGTTGTGATCGGGGCGGGCGCGATCTGCGATGAGGCGGGTGACGCAGTCGCGGCACGGCTCGGTGCGGCGGCGGAGGGCTTGGCCGCGCCGCCGAGCGCCGCGAACTTCGCGGCGGGGAGAATGAAGCCCTTCTTGCAGCCGGGGCAGGTGACGCGCTTGTCCGCCATGGCAGAGGGGACCTTGAGCATCGTCCCGCATTTGCACTTGACCTTCAGCGCCATGGGAGGCCCCGAGAAACCAATCGGCCCGTCAATCCGCCGCAGAATCGCGGCAGCCAGAAATCGCAATTATACAGATTCGCCGAGGCGAATCCAAGCCAAATCACGGCCGGAGGGCCGGTGAAAGGCGAATCGAGCCCTTCATAGAATTCGATACCGCGAAGCCAATTCCGAGCCGCGAACGCCAGGTCGGAGGCTCGCAGTGACGAGGATCGCCGCGCGACGCCCCAATCAGATTGCTTCTTCGCGTTTTGAGATCAGTACCAATCTGAATCGCATCCCGTCGCTCCCTTACGGTCGCGGCTCGGTCATGAAGCAGGCTCAATTCGTTCCGTTGTCACTCGCCGGAGGTGCCGGCCCGTGTGTGTCTCCATCGCGGCAACCTTCGCCGGCGTGCCTTCGGCGACGAGTCGGCCGCCCGCTTCGCCGCCTTCGGGCCCCAGGTCGATGATCCAGTCGGCCTGTCGAATGACGTCTAAATTGTGTTCAATGGCTATGACAGAATGGCCGGCGTCGATGAGCCGATGCAGCACGTCGAGCAGGCGGCGGATGTCGGCGAAGTGCAGCCCGCTGGTCGGCTCGTCGAGGACGTAAAGGGTGTGACCGACGGGGGCGCGAGCGAGTTCGGCGGCGAGTTTCAGGCGCTGCGCCTCGCCTCCCGAGAGCATGTGTGCCGGCTGGCCGAGCGTGAGGTAGCCGAGGCCGACATCGACGACGGCGGCGAGAGTTTGCCTGATCGCGGGGACGTTTTCAAAGAATGCGAGGGCTTCCTCGGCGCGGAGGTTCAGCACGTCGGCGATGGACTTTCCGCGATAGCGAATCTCGAGCGTCTCGCGGCTGTAGCGCGTGCCGCCGCAGTCGCCGCATTGAACGAACAGATCGGGCAGGAAGTGCATCTCGACGCGGCGGGTGCCGTATCCGCGGCACGCCTCGCATCGGCCGCCGCGCGCATTAAAGGAGAATCGAGCGGCGTCATACCCGCGCGTGCGGGCTTCGCGCGTCTTGGCGAAAAGCTCGCGCACGGCGCCGAACACGCCGCAGTAGGTGGCCGGGTTGCTGCGCGGGCTGCGCCCGACCGAGGATTGATCGATTTCAATCACCTTGTCGACGTAGGCCAGACCGGCGACCGCACGGTGCGCGCCCGGCCGGTCGTGCGCCAGGCCCAGGTGCTTATTCACCGCAGGAAGGAGAATCTGGTTCACAAGCGTGGACTTGCCCGATCCGGACACACCCGTGACGCAGCAAAACAGGCCAAGCGGGAAGGTCACGTCGATGCGTTGCAGGTTGTTCTCCGCCGCGCCTTGCACGGTCAGTACGCGGCGCGAATCGGGTTCGCGCACAGAGCGACCGTCGTTCTCGGCGACGTTAGCCTCGCCGCGCAGGTACGCGGCGGTCACCGACTCCGTCGAGGCGTGCAGTGCTTCGCGCGGGCCGTTGGCGAGCAGGCGGCCGCCGTGCGCGCCCGCCCCAGGTCCGAGGTCGATGAACCACTCCCCGGCCGCGATCACGTCGGGGTCGTGCTCGACGACGAAGAGCGTGTTGCCCTGCGCCGTCAGTCGGCGGAGCGTGTCGATGAGCCGGGCCGTGTCGCGCGGATGCAGGCCGATGGTCGGCTCGTCGAGCACGTAGCAGACGCCGACGAGGCCGGAGCCGATCTGCGTGGCGAGCCGGATGCGCTGGGCTTCGCCGTTGGAGAGCGTGTCGGCGGTGCGCGCGAGGGTGAGGTAGCCGATGCCGACGTCGATCATGAATCGCAGGCGCTGGCGAATCTCTCGTACGATCGGTTCGGCGATGGGCTGGAGGTCGACCGCGGGAGCGAACGCGTGGAAGAATCCCGCGGCGGCGTCGATGCTCAGGTGCGCGAGGTCGTCGATGGATTTGCCGGCGAGTTTCACGGCGAGGGCCTCGGGTCGCAGTCGCGCGCCGCGGCATGCGGGGCAGGATCGGCGCGACATGAACTGTGAGAGGCGATCGCGAAGGGTGTCGCTCTGGGATTCGCGCCAGCGGCGTTGCAGGTTGGGAATGGCCCCCTCAAACGCGGCACCGTCGCTCGGGTGGGACGACGTGCCGCGAAGAAGGATGTCCTTGACCTTCGCGGGCAGACTTCGAAACGGCGTTGACGGCGAGACCTTGAACGCGCGACAGAATTGATCGAGCAGCCGGGCCATCGGGCGGGAGAGCGCATCGCCGCGCCGCCAGGGCGCGATGGCGCCGTGTTCGAGCGGGAGTTTCGGGTCGGGGACGATCAACTGCGGGTCGAAGGAGTATTCCTCACCGAGGCCGTCGCATGTGGTGCACGCGCCGTGGGGAGAGTTGAACGAGAAAAGCCGCGGCTCCATCTCGGGCAGGGCGATGTTGCAATCGGGGCAACTGTATCGGGTGCAAAAGCGCGCGTCGGCCCAGTCGCCGTCGACTTCGCGCGACGCGATGACGAGGCCGTCGGCCAGGCGCAGGGCCGTCTCGATGGATTCGGTCAACCGGGCGCGCAGGTCGTCGCGCATGACGAGGCGGTCCACGATGACGTCGATGTCGTGCGGTTTGTCCTTGTCGAGCGGGGGAGCAGCAGCAGCTTCGTGCTGGTGGCCGTCGATGCGCACGCGGACGAAGCCCTGTTTGCTGATGCGCGCGAGGGCTTCGGCGTGCGCGCCTTTCGCGGCGCGGACGAGGGGCGCGAGGATCAGCAGGCGCGAGCCGGGCGGTGTCGCCATGACGACATCAACAATCTGCGTGAGCGTGTGGCGCGTGATGGGTTTGCCGCAGCCGGGGCAGTGCGGCTGGCCGACGCGCGCAAAGAGCAATCGCAGGAAGTCGTGAATGTCGGTGATCGTGGCGACTGTGGAGCGCGGGCCGGATCGGCCGGGCTGCTGCGCGATGGCGATGGTCGGCGGCAGGCCTTCGATGACATCGACGTCGGGCCGCAGCGACGGGCCGAGGACCTGTCGCGCGTAGGTGGAGAGGCTCTCGACGTAGCGGCGCTGGCCCTCGGCGTAGATCGTGTCGAAGGCGAGCGAGCTTTTGCCGGAGCCGGACAGGCCGGTGACGACGATGAGGCGGTTGCGCGGGATATCGAGCGAGAGATTGCGAAGGTTGTGGGTGCGACCGCCGCGGATGCGGATGAGGTCGGCGGCGTCGACGGCAGCGCCCGATGCGGCGTCGGGAGTCGGCTGGCGGTCGCGGCTCAATCGTCCACGTCCACGTCGACGTCGGTCTTCGGCTCGTCCTCGTCGCGCTCCCATTCGACGTCGACCTTCGTGAACGGGGCGCGGACCTTGACGCGGTTCTTCTCCGGCTCGCGCTCCTGCTGCACGCAGGCGGGCGCGACCCCAGCCAACACGGCGACCAACACGGACAGTGCAATGCATCGACGGGCCATAAGCGATCTCCTCGACGTTGAGTATTCTATCGGCCGGATGCGGCCGTCGGCTACTTTGTCCGCAGCGCGATCCGGCGAGGCCGCGGGGTCGCAGCGTCGCATGACGGCGCGTGGATCGGTATACTTTCCAACGGCCTGGGCGTGATTCCTGTTCAGCGGCAGCGCCGGCGAAACGCGCCCGCGAGGGTCGAGGCTGCTGGGCAGTTTGAGGAATTCATGAGCGTCGGTGCTGACATTCCGCGGGTCGATGGGCTGGACAAGCTGACCGGCCGGGCCGCGTACGTGGACGACGTGGCGATTCCCGGTGTGTTGCACGGCGGGACGATTCGCACGCCGATCGCGCGGGGGCGGATTCAGCGCGTCGTCTTCGATCCGTCGATCAACTGGTCGGAGTTCGTGATCGTCGATCATCGGGATATCCCCGCGGGGCGCAACGCGATCAAGCTCATCGAGGCCGATCAGCCGGCACTGGCGGCGAGTGAGTTTCGGCACAAACATGAGCCGGTGGTGCTGATCGCGCATCGGTCGATTCACAAGTTGCGGGATGCGTTGCGAGCGGTGCGCGTGGAGGTCGAGCCGTTGCCGGTGGTGTTGCGCCCGGACATGCCCCTCACGCCGGAGCTGCTTCAGCATGGATCGGACAACGTGCTGAAGCGGCTGGAGATTCGCAAGGGCGCGGGTGAGATTGGGCGCGAGGCCGACTGGGCCGCGGTGTTCGCATCGGCGGCGAACGTCGTCGAGAGTCGCTATGCGACCGGCGCGCAGGAGCATGTCTATCTCGAAACGCAGGGGATGGTGGCGTGGCAGGAGGATGGGCGGCTCGTGGTGCGCGGGTCGATGCAGTGCCCGTATTATGTCGTCGATTCGCTGGCGTATTTTTTCAATCGGCCGCGCGAGGCGTTTCGGGTGATCCAGGCGCCGGTCGGCGGGGGCTTCGGCGGCAAGGAAGATTTTCCATCCAACCTGGCGATTCACGCGGCGCTGCTGGCGGAGAAGGCCGGCGCGCCGGTGAAGATCGTGTACGACCGCCAGGAAGATATGGCGGCCACGACCAAGCGCCATCCCGGCGTGGTGCGACATCGCACGGCGGTGGATGCCGGCGGCAAACTGCTGGCGATGGATATAGACGTCGTGCTGGATGGCGGGGCCTACGTGACGCTGTCGCCGGTGGTGTTGAGTCGCGGCTGCATTCACGCGGCGGGGCCTTATGCGTGTGAGAATATTCGCGTGGTCGGCGAGGCGCGCTTGACGAACAGCGTGCCGTATGGGGCGTTTCGGGGGTTTGGCGCGCCGCAGACGATGTTCGCGATCGAGCGGCACATGGACGTGATCGCGCGGCGTTTGGGAATGTCGCCGGTGGATCTGCGCCGGCGGAATCTGGTGCGCGACGGCCAGACGCTGGCGACGGGGCAGGTGGTGAGCGATGGCGTGGACCTGCCGTCGTTGATGGACGCAGCGCTGCGCGACGCCCAGTATCACGAGCGCCGAAAGCAACATGCAGGAATGAATAGCGGCGCAGGGGCGCACCCGTACCTGCGGCGCGGGATCGGCTTCGCGACGTTTCATCACGGTTCGGGTTTCACCGGCGGCGGCGAAACGTATCTGGCGTCGGAGGTGTGGGTCGAAGGACACGCTGACGGCCGCGTGGAAGTATTGACCGCTCAAACCGACATGGGGCAGGGGACGTCGACGATTCTCTCGCAGATCGCGGCGGGGAGACTGGGGCTGCCGGCCGAGCAGGTGCGCGTGGCGACGCCGGATACGAGTCGGGTGCCGAACAGCGGGCCGACGGTGGCGAGCCGCACGGCGATGGTGGTGGGGAAGCTGATCGAGGCCGCGTGCGATGATTTGCTCCAGCAATTTAGAAGCACTGACGCCAAGGCCGACGGGCGAGACGCCCATGCCACACTTTTGGAGGTCGACGGGCGTGACGCCCATGCCACCCATGCCACCACCTGCAGCGCGATCCGCGCGTGGCACGCGGCGAATCCGGGGCGGCGTTTGATCGGCCGCGGCAAGTATGAGAAGCCCGCGCACATTCAATGGGATGACAAGACCTATCGCGGCGATGCCTATGCGGCGTACTCGTGGGGGACGTACGTCGCCGAAGTGGAGGTGGACTTGCGCACTTACGCCGTGCGCGTGACGGATTTTGTCGCGAGGCAGGAGGTCGGGCGGGTCTTGAATCCGACGCTGGCGCGCGGCCAGATTCAAGGCGGCGTGGTGCAGGGCATCGGCTGGGCGTTGTATGAAGAAGTCGTACTGGACGACGGCGTCATGAAGAATTGTCAAATGACGAATTATGTCATCCCCGCGTGTGCCGATCTGCCGCCGATTCGCGTCTTTTTTGAGGAGTCGCCGTCCCCGTTCGGGCCGCAGGGGGCCAAGGGAATCGGCGAACTGCCGATGGACGGCCCCGCCCCGGCCATCCTGAACGCGGTGTGCGATGCGCTGGGCATCGAAGGGAACGAGATACCGTTGACGCCCGAGCGATTGATGGCGCTGCTGGAGGGTCGTTGACGATGGCGAACCCCACGAACGATCGCGCCGGCCCCGGCGCAGGTGAATCCGGCGCGATGGAGACGTTCGATTTGTCGTTCACGCTGAATGGCGCGCCGGTCTCGCGGCGGGTGCCGCTTGATGCACGGCTGCTCGACGTGCTGCGATATGACTGCGCCTGCCCGGGGACAAAGGAAGGGTGCGGCGAGGGTGAGTGCGGCGCGTGCAGCGTCATCTTGGACGGACTTCTGGTGAACTCGTGCCTCGTGCCGGCGTTCCAGGCGGCCGGACGAGCTGTGACGACGGTGGAGAGCGTGGCGACGGACGTGGCGAGCGCGTTGAACGTGACGGGCACATCGCAATGCGGCGCCTGCACGCCGGGCATCGTGATGAGCATTCGCTGGCTGCTGGAGCGGCCGGAGATTGCGTCGAATGTCGATTTGCGGGAGTACTTGAGCGGCAACCTGTGCCGCTGCACGGGGTACGACGGCGTGGTGGCGGGCGCCGAAGCGGCGTTGAAGCTGCGCGGGGGGAAGCGATCGTGAAGGTGCTGTCGCCGCGAGGATTGGACGAGGCGCTGGCAATGCTGGCGGAGTCGGCGTCGCGCGGGGAGCCGGTGACGCCGATCGCCGGCGGCACGGACGTGATGGTGTCGTGGCATCATCGCGCGAAGGATGGACTGACGCTGATGGATTTGTCGCGCGTGCGCGAGCTGGCGACGTTGAAGTGGAATGTCATGGGCGGTTCCTTCAACCAGGGGTCGGGTGGTATGGGCGTCCCGCCCGTCGATCACCGGCGAGACGCCGGTGCCACAGCTGACGCAGGTTCTGGCAAATGGCTGGAACTCGGCGGGCTGACGACGTACTGGGATGTGATGCAATCGCGCGAGGCGGCGGCGGCGTATCCCTTGTTGGCCGAGGCGGCGCGGCAGGTCGGCGCGGTGCAGATTCAGACGCGCGGCACCTGGGCGGGGAACATCGGCAACGGTTCACCGGCGGCCGACGGCGTGCCGGTCCTGATGGCGTATGACGCGATGGTGACACTCGCATCGGTTCGCGGCCGGCGCGAAGTGCGGCTGGACGAGTACTATACGGGATATCGTCGCAGCGTGCGCGCGGCCGACGAGTTAATCGTGTCGATTCGACTGCCGCCGCCGGCGTGGGATATGCAATGGTTCCACAAAGTCGGCGCGCGGCGGGCGCAGGCGATTACGAAAGTCGGCGTTGCGATGGTGAGGAGGGTAGTGGTCAGTGGTCAGTTGTCAGTGACCAGTGGTCAACCAATCGCAGCCCCGAGCGCGAGTCGAAGATCCGCCGTGGCGGGCGAGCGGGTGCCCGGTGCGATTGACGGAGTGTGCGCATGGCGCGTCGTCGCGAACAGCGTCGCGCCGACGGTCGTACGGTGCAAATCGCTGGAGGCGGCGCTGGACGCGGGCCGGACCTTCACGAGTCCCGCTGAAATCGAGTCGATCCTGTCCTCTGATATTTCGCCGATTGACGACATGCGATCGACCGCCGCTTATCGCCGCCGCGTGCTGGCACGATTGATCTTTTTTCACCTGACCATTCAAGCCTGATGCATTTCTCCATCAGAGTAGTTTCAGAAACTCGTCCAAGCTTAGCCCGGCATCGCGGATTAACCCGCGCAGGGTCCCTTTGGCGACTTCCCGATGGTTTGGAACAGATAAATGTCGATGTGGCGGCTGATTGCGCCGCAGGATGATGTGGCTGCCGGATTGATGATTGACGGAATACCCGGCTTTTTCAAAGGCCCGAACAACATCCCTGCCGGACAGGACGGGTAGCTTGCTCAAGCCTGAACCTCGATGATCTCTTCGGTAATCGGCAGCGGTATTGGATCGCCATGCTTCTTGAGGCTCTCAAGATAACCGGCGATCGCATCAGCCATTTGCTGCCGGGCTTCTTCGCGCGTTTCGCCCTGACTCCAACAACCGGGCAGCGTCGGGCAACTGGCCACGAACTTGCCGTCTTCATCCTGCTCAATCAATACGCGAAACTTCATAAACACGACTCCCTCGCGCCGATCAAGAAACATTATAACGCATCAATCGCCAATATCCTCAACCGGCCCTTCGACCAGCGCCGGTAACTGGGTCCGCCGCACCTGCACAAGCTGCGCCGCGATGCTGACTGCGATTTCCGGAACCGTCACCGCGTTGATGGGCAGGCCGATCGGCGTATGCACGCGCGAAAGCAGATCGTCCGGAACGCCCGTCGCGCGCAAATCGTCGAGAATCAGTCGACTCTTTCTCCTGCTGCCGATCAGGCCGATGTAACCGGCCGACGAGCGAATGACAGCATCGAGCGCCTTTTCGTCGTTCTGATGGCCGCGCGTGACGATCACGACGTAGCAGCCCGGGTCGATCGCGCGGGTTCGCAACGCGGCGGCAATGTCGTCGACCACCAGTTCCACGCGCGGGCCGAATCGCTCGCGCGAGGCGTAGTCGGCCCGGTCATCAATGACGACGACGTGAAAATCCAGATCGACCGCCAGCCTGGCCAGCGCCTGACCGACGTGACCCGCCCCGGCGATGAGCAGCGTCGGCGGCACTTCGAGATGCACGGTGTACCGTTCGCGGCGAGATTGCGAATCCCAATTGGCCGCACTCTCGATGACGATGGGAAACGTCGCCGGCTGACGGGCGCGCGTGGCGGCGAGGGCGGCGCGGTAGGGCGCGGCATCGGTTTCGCGCGACAACGGCATGACACCGATGAACATGCGCCCACCGCAGATGAGGCCGTCGTCCCAGCCGTAGTCGTGATCGAGCGTGAAATCGAGCAGGCCGCTCTGGTCGGCGCGGAGCATTTCAAAGGCGCGTTTGCGCACCTCGGCCTCGACGCAGCCACCGCCGAGGGTGCCGAAGCTTTTGCCGTCGGCGCGGACGAGCATGGTCGCGCCCGGTGCCTGCGGCGTGCTGCCACGCGTGCGGACGACGGTGCAGAGCGCGACCGGCCGGCCGGCGTCGAGATCGGCGAGCAGGGCATCGAGCACGGGGGCGAGTTCACTCATTCACTTCCTCGCTGCGTAAATTATCGCTTGCCGTCAAAGAAACGCCGAACATCGCGCCGACCATGCAATACACGGACGACAATTATTGTTCGACCGTGCTGCCGATATGCGATGAGATAATCATAGACCGCAAAAAAGCGGTACTTTGGATTTGAGACATCTCGTCGAATGTGACCGATGCCTGGAAATGCAGAGAGCAACTTCATTGCCTCGTGAAGCGAGGCTTCTACGCGATCTGCGGCAGCTGGACTTTCCAAAGCAATGTAATGCCAGATTGATTCGAGATCTTTGTTTGCAAGGCGGGATATACGAAACTTCATGTTCAACGGCCCGTTCGTTTGGCGCGTCTTCGCCGAAGTGCCTCGTCACCATCTAACGTACCGGCGCGTCGAATGCTTCGTTCTCCTGCAGCCAATAGTTTGTTCAGTTCGCCCCCCTTGAAGTCTCCGAAGTCTTCCTGCGAGATAAGGCTACCAATGGCAGCGGACACAACATCCTCAGCGCGCTCATATTGTCCGCTCCGCACCTTCTCTTCTATCACCTTCTTGATGCGTTTACTGAGTAGTAAAGTCATGTCGATGGCTCCAGATCTTTAGTGTACTTACTTTCCACCCGATCGGATCAAAGCAAGCGCCGCAGGGGAATCCTTCATTGGCAGCGTCGTGCGATGGAAACCCTCGAACTTCGCCAATGCGCCGGCCACAGCGGGAGCGGTGGGCACAAGGCCGATCTCCGCGACGCCGCGGGCGCCGTAGGGGCAGTCCGGATCGGGCACTTCGACGAGGATCAACTCAATCGGCGGCATCTGATGCGCCCGCAGGACGCCGTTGGACTTCACGTCGTCGGTCACGAGCCGCCCGCCGTCGTAGACCATCGCCTCGGTGAGCGCGTAGCCCAGGCCCATGTGGATCGAGCCTTCGAGCTGGCCCTCCAGCAGCGTGGGATTCATCACGCGGCCGACATCGTGGGCGGCGATGAACTTCTTGATCCGCCCGGTCTCGTCGAGAATACAGACCTGTGTCGCGAATCCGTAGGTGAGGTGCGTTCTCGGCTCGGGCACGTCCGCGCCGAACTTGTCGGTCTTGTAGCACTCCCAGCGGCCGAGGTATTTCTTACCCGCAAGCGGCAAAAGCGAATTGCGAATTGCGAATTGCGAAAGGGCCGGGTCGGGCGCCCCATTGGCGGTCGGGAATCGCAAGCCCTTCAAATCCGCGTTCAGCTTCCTGCACGCATCGATCACCGCGTGGCAGGTCAGCACCGTGCCGCGGCTGCCGGTCGTCTGGCCGCTGTCGTTCGGGTCGGACGTGTCGCAGCGTGCGGAGAATATCTCGTGCGGCAGGCCTGTCTCCTGCACGGCAGTCTGTATGGCGATGGTGAACAAGCCCTGGCCCATTTCGGTGTGGCCGGTGCGGAGCGTGATGCTGCCGTCGGTTTCGACGGTGAGACTGGCGCAACCGATTTCGGGCAGGCCGTTGCCGATGCCGACGTTCTTGATGCCGCAGGCGATGCCGGCGAATTTTTCAGCGCGATAGGCGTCGCGCACCGCGAGCAACGTCTGCTCCAGCCCGAACGGTTTGACCAGCCGCTGCCCGGTGCAGAAACGATCGCCGGGCCGCAGGATGTTTCGCCAGCGAATCTCCCAGCCGTCGATGCCGACCTTCGCGGCGAGCATGTCGAGCGCGCCTTCGATGGCATAGGCGGCCTGATTCGCGCCGAAGCCGCGCATCGCCCCATTCGGCGGATTGTTGGTGTACACGGCGAGCGATTCGATGTCGATGTTCTCGCACTTGTACGGGCCGATGGCGTGACCCGCGGCGCGCTCCAGCACCTTCGCGCCGACGGAAGCGTACGCGCCCTTGTCGCCGACGATGCGCACGCGCGCGGCCGTAAGTCGCCCTTCGGCATCGCAGCCGACCTTCAGGGAGATGCGCACCGGATGGCGCTTCGGATGCAGCCGTAACGATTGCTCGCGCGTCAGCACGCATTTGACGGGTTTGTTCACCAGCACGGCGCACAATGCGGTCTGCGCCTGCACGCTCATGTCTTCCTTCCCGCCGAACGCGCCGCCGTTGGACACCAGCTCTGCGCGGACGCGCTCGATGGGCCAGCCCAGCACCTTCGCCGTCTGACGACGATCGTCGAAAATGCCCTGGCCCTGGGTGAGCAATTTCAGTCCGTCGCCGTCGGGGATGGCGATGGCCGCTTCGGGTTCGAGATACATGTGCTCGATGCACTGGGTTTGCCAGACGTTTTCGACGACGTGCGCGGAAGCTGCCAGTACCGCATCGGGTTCGCCGCGCACGAGCGCCGCTTTGGAAAGCAAATTGCCGCCGGGGTGAATCTTCGGCGCGCCGGGCTTCAGTGCCTCATCCGGCGTTGTAACCGGTGCGCGAACGTCGTATTCAATCTCGATCTGATCTGCCGCGTAGCGCGCCGCGTGAACGTCGGTCGCCACGACGAACGCCAGCACGTCGCCGACGTAGCGCGTCTCCTCGCCCTCGGCGACAAAGACCGGCCAGTCCTGCGTGATGAGTCCGACAATTCGATTACCCGGCACATCCGCCGCCGTGACGACGCGCAGCACGCCGGGCACTTCCATCGCCGGCGCGGGATTGATCTTCCTCACCAGCGCGCGGGGATGATCGCTCAATCGCGGCGCGGCATGGACCATGCCGGGCACCTTGATGTCATCGATGTAGCGGCGCATGCCGAGAGCGGCGTCGTGACCGGTGTATCGGTGCAGACGCTCGCCGACTATTCCGGTGCAGCCGTTGGTCGGCATCGGCTCGCCGCCGCGCACGCGCGCGAGCAGGTCAATGGCGTCGACGATTTTTGTATAACCCGTGCAGCGGCAGAGATGAGCACGAAGATCGCCGGTGATCTGATCGTGCGTCGGCGCGGCATTTTTCTCACACAATGCATGCGCCCGCATGGCGATGCCGGGGATGCAAAACCCGCACTGCACCGCGCCGGCGTGGACGAAGCAGTCGGCGATCTGCTGGCGCTGCGTTTCGGGCAGTCCTTCAAGTGTGGTTACGGTCTTGCCCGCGGCGGCGCTCGCCTTGATCGTGCAGCTCAATCGCGGCTTGCCGTCAATCAGGATCGTGCAGCAGCCGCACTGACCCATCGGCTGGCAACCGTTCTTGGGGGAGATGATGTCGAAATCCTCGCGCAGCACGTCGAGCAGGCTGCGGTCACCGTGGGGCGTGGAGACGGGTCGGCCGTTCAGCGTGAAGGCGACGGACGAGGAAGCGTGAGCAGGTGCGGACATGGCACTTTGATTATACGGGAATCGACGCCGAGAGTGGGAGCCGGTGGTACAATGACGACATGGCCGAACTTGTCCCGGCGCCGTTTGCGGACCTCGTAAGACGGTTGTACCTCGAACCGTCGCGGCAGGGTGCGCTCTTTGAACTGCCGCGAAATCGCTGGTTCGCGCCGGCGGACGACGGACCGGATTTGTCGGTCGCGTTTCACGGGCATCGCGCCGGCAACCCGCTCGGCCCCGCCGCCGGGCCGCACACGCAGATGGCCCAGAACATCCTGTTGAGCTACGTCGCCGGCGGGCGCATCCTCGAACTCAAGACGGTGCAGGTGAACGATCGGCTCACGATCGGCCGTCCCTGCATCGACATGACCAACGTGGGTTACAACATCGAGTGGTCGCAGGAGCTTCGCATCGCCGAGTCGATCCGCGAGTACGTGGCCGGGGCGATACTGATTGACATGTTTCGCCATGCGCATCCGGACGGCCCGGCGGGCAATCGCGGCCCGGCGGGCGACGTGGTGTACGACTTGAGCGTCGGTTACGACCTTGCGGGCATTCGCGGCGACGCGGTGCGCGGGTTTCTCGATGCGATGATTGACGCGCGACCGATGGTGGAACAGCTTCGCGCGGAGATTCCCGCGGAGTTCGCCGCCGCGCGCAAGCTGGAGTATCCCGCGCGCATCAGCGACAGCATCACGCTCTCGACGTTTCACGGATGCCCGGCCGACGAGATCGAACGCATCTGCGAATTCCTGATGGGCGAGTACGACTTCAACGTGATTGTGAAAATGAATCCGCCGATGCTCGGCAAGGAGCGGCTGGAGCACTTGCTGCACGACGTGCTGGGCTACACGGAATTGACCGTGAACCCCGAGGCCTATCGCACCGGTCTGGCGTTTGACGAGGGCGTGCAGCTCTGCCGGCGGTTGTCGGGCTTCGCCGCGGCGCGCGGGCGGACGTTCGGCGCGAAGTTCAGCAACACGCTGGAGGTGCTGAACCACCGCGATTTCTTCACGCCGGACAACAAGGTGATGTACCTGTCGGGCCAGCCGCTTCATGTCATTACTATGACACTCACGGACGAGTTCCGCCGGGCGATGGGTGCGGACTTTCCGATCTCGTTTTCCGCGGGGATCAGTGCGGCCAATTTTTCGAGCGCAGTTGCGTGCGGATTTGTTCCAATCACGGTGAGCACCGATCTCTTGCGCCCCGGAGGCTATGGCAGAATGCAGGGATATCTCGATGGGCTCATATCGCAGATGCAGAAATCGGACTCGAGAACGATCTCCGAATTCATTTTGCATCGCGCGCAAGTTCGAAAGAGGGGCCCTGAAGACCAATTGATCGAGCCAGTTGAAGTGATGCGAATACTCGCAGAGCCTCGAACTGAATTGAGTGTTGCCGAATCGTCGGTTTGGAATACAACTCTTGCCGCCGCGGGTGCCCGTAGTGATCCGCGCTATCGCGCCGATCAAAATCGCAAAATGCCCAAGCGCATCGACTCGCACCTGGAGACGTTTGACTGCATCACCTGCGACAAGTGCATGCCGGTCTGCCCGAACGCGGCGAACTTCACCTACCCCACGCCCAAAGTCGCCTTCGATTACCACGACCTCATCGTGTCGCCGCTCAAGGGCGCCGCGCGAAACGACCAACTCACGCACCGCGATGGCGGCGCACGGCGGTTTGAAATCACCGAGTCGATGCAAATCGCCTGCTACAGCGACTTCTGCAACGAGTGCGGCAATTGCGACACCTTCTGCCCCGAGTACGGCGGGCCGTACATCAAGAAGCCGACGTTCTTCGGCAGCGAACGATCGTGGGAGCAGGCCGCCCCGCGCGATGGGTTTGTCATCGGGCAATCGGCGCAGGGGCCGTGGATTCGCGGGCGGATCAAGGGCCGCGTGTATCGCCTGGTCGCGGCGGACGGCCATCTGGTGCTGGATGACGGCGTGGTCGTCGCGGAGTTTGACGGAGCGACGCACGCTCTGAAGGCATTGCACGCGCACTCGCCGCTGGAGGGTGAACACACGCTGGATTTGTGGGCGTTTCACACGATGCGGCATCTGTTGGCGGGCGTGCTGGATCGCTCGCGCGTGAATCAGGTCAACGTGCATGAGTGACGCACCGCGCATCGTTGCCATCGTCCCCGCCGCGGGGCTGTCCCGTCGCATGGGGCAGGCCAAGCAGATGATCGCCATCGGTGGGCGGCCGATGCTGTCGCGACTGGCGGAGTCGATGGCGGCGGTCGACGCCATTTCCAGTGTCATGATTGTGACGCGCTGCGCGATCGCCGAGGCGTTGGGCTGGGCGAGCGCTTCGCCGATCGGCGGGAAGCTGCGCCTTGCGTTCAACGAGGACGACTCGTCGGAGATGATCGATTCGGTGCGAATCGGTCTGCGTGCGATGGGAGAGACCTGGGGCCAAATTCGTGCGGGAATGGGCGAATTCTCGCCGCGCGACGGAATCCTCATCTGCCCCGGCGATTATCCCCGTCTGACGACGGCTGCGTTTGCCGCGTGCGTCGATGCGTATCGCGCGGCGATGATGCGCGGCGTCGTCGCGCGCGAAGCGACTTCGAGATCGGCGGAACCAGGTTGCGCCGCGAACCCGCTTGCAGATCGAGCGCCGATCATCGTCGCGTCGCACGGCGGCCGGTGCGGACATCCGATGGTCTTCCCGGCGGAGTTTATTTCATTTGTCGAATCACCGGCGTGCGATGGCGGGTTGAACGCGCTGACGCGCACTCATTCCGATCGCGTGAAGCTCGTCGAATTGCCGACCGACGCCGTGCTGCGCGATGCGGACACGGCGGACGATTTGCCGGAATCGCAATGAGCGACTGCCCATCCGAGCCGCGACCGTTAGGGAGCGCCGGGAGACGTTTCGGTTTGACGCGACGCCACGGCATGCGCGGGCGTCGGCTCGCCGCATTCGGGGCAGCGAATCGGACTCGCGCGGAGGTCGTAGCCGCAGCGCGTGCAGATGCCGACCGGAGGCTTCAACGGCCTGATTCGCAATACGATGGGATACAAGATGGCTATACCAAGCCAAAGAATTAGATTGATCGCAATTCCATGCAGGATACCGATTGCGAGTGTTTCGGATGGCGTAAGCTTGGGCCCCTCGATTGGATCGACGTGCAACAGAGCAGCGATCACGACGCCCGGAATCATGTCGATGACCATGCCGATTGGAAAGAGAATGGCCCCAAGAATTCGCAAGGAGAATCCAGTGATGATCGCATTGCGGACCCCATCGCGCTGCCACAGAGATCGCCAGAACTCCGTCCCCGTCAAAAAGACATACGCAGCGACATATCCAACAGAAATGATGATCAGCGCAAGCGGATCGGCGCCGATTAAGATCGCCATAAAAATGGATGGGGCTGCGCAGGCGCCGCAAAGTAGCGTCCAGACGCTGATGCGTCGTGGAAGCGGCATTGGATAAGCGAGTGGGCCTGGTAAGATTTTTCGTATCTTGTCGAAGACGGCAGGCACGCGGTTACCCCGTGATCGTCGCCATTCTTTTCCACATCCGCTTTGCCATCCCCACCGCCGCTTCGCGCGCGCCGACTTCGTCGCACTCCAGCACCTTGCCGGCGCGGAGTTTCCAGCGGCCGCCGATCATGACCGATTCGACGTGTTGCGGACCGAGGCCGAACAGCAGGTGTCCCGCGAGGTTGTCCGTGTGGATCGGTGTGAACGGGCGGTAGTTGGTGATGACCACATCGGCAACCGCGCCGGGTTGCAGTTTGCCCACGGTGACGCCCAGAGAGGCCGACGCGCGGCGTGCGCTTTGAGCGAGCATGGCGACGATGTCGCTGGGTGCGAGGCGCGCTCCGCTGTGCCGCGCGATGAACCACGCGGCGCGGGCCTCGCCGAGCATGTTCGCGCCGATGCCGTCGGTGCCGAGCATGACGCGCGGGCCGAACTCGGCGACGGGCGCGTAGCCGACCGCGTTGTTCATGTTCGAGCGGGCGTTGTGGGCCATCGTGACTTTCGCCGCGCGGATGCGCTTGATCGCCGCGGCGTCCAGGTGCGTGCCGTGCGCGAAGATGGATCGCTCGTGAAGGAGTCCGAATGCAGTGAGTCGGGCGATGAGCGACGTGCGATGCTTTCGGCGGCCGGCGCGTTCGTCGCAGGGGTCCTCGGCGACGTGAATGTGCACGCCGCAGCGAGATTCTTGCGACAAGTCGGCCAAGGCCCGCAGCGATTCATCCTCCAGCGTGAAGCAGGCGTGCGCGCCGACCAGCCCGGCGAAGCGCCCGCCGCCGTGATCGCGACATTTTGCGAGATAGCGCGCGTTCTCGGCCAGGCCGGCTTCGCGCCCGGATCGGCCGTGGCGGTCGGTCGTCTCATAGCAGAGCACGCCGCGCAGACCGACGGCGCGCAGCCCGGCTTCGATGCGATCCAGTGAGCCGTCGATCGCGCGGGGCGAGGCGTGATGGTCGATCAGCGTCGTCGTGCCGCAGCGCAGCGCCTCCAGCGCGCCGATGCGAGCCGACATCTCGATGCTCTCGGCGTCCAGCGCCTGGTCCAGCCGCCACCAGACGTATTGGAGGATTTGCAGAAAGTTCCGCGGTGCCTTCGGCGGCGGAGGCATGCCGACTGCCAGCGCCGAGTACAAATGCGTGTGCCCGTTCACGAGACCCGGCATCACGACCGCGCCGCCAAGGTCGATTACGTCGTCGTCGCGCCCGGCGGACACGGTCTTGCCGCGATGGGTAATAAGACCGTCTTCCATGCGCAGGGCGCCGGATTGCACCCGCGGCGGGTCGAGGTCAAGGAGCGTGGCGTTGGTCAGGATGGTGGACATGGTTTGAGAATGCGGAATGTAGAATTGAGAATGGAGAAAGCTGGCACCACCCAATCCTTCCGGGGAGAGCAGTCTTGAAGCCGTTTCTGCATTCTCAATTCTTCATTCTACACTTGCTCCTGGCGTATGAATCGCTCCACTTCGCCGACATCCGGCTTGATCTCATGCGGCTTGCCCACCGCCCGCAGCGCGCCGGCCGTGTCCTTTAGCCCGTTGCCGGTGATCATAGCGACGACGTTCGAGCGTTCGGTGAGAATGCCGTCGCGCCGGGCCTGGGCGATGCCCGCGACCGCTGCCGCCGCCGCCGGCTCGGCGAAGACGCCCGACAACTTCCCGGTGGTACGCACGGCCTCCATGATTTGTTCGTCGGCGACGGCGACGCACGCGCCGCGGCTGTCGCGCAGGGCGGCCAGGGCCTTGCGCCAGTTTCGCGGCACGGGGCAGTTGATGCTGTCGGCGTAGGTTGTGTCGCGCGAATGCAGATCGCGGATGGTCAGCCTTTCCAGCGATTCACCGGCGACGAGCCGCTGCCACAAGTCCGTGATCGGCGCGACGCCCGCCGCCTGCACGCCGAGCATCCGCGCGTTCCACCCGACAATGCCTGTCTCGCGCATCTGACGAAGACCTTTGTATATTCCCGCGATCGTGCAGCCGTCGCCGATGCTCACGGCCACCCACTCCGGCGGGTCGTCGGCGCACTGCTCGGCGACTTCCAGCCCGCCGGTCTTCTTGCCCTCGACAAGGTACGGATTCACGGCGCAGTTGCGGTTGTACCAGCCGAACCGCGCGCAGGCCGCCGTGCAGAGGTCGTACGCCTTGGCATAGCTGCCGAGCACTTTGAACACACGGGCGCCGTAGGCGAGCAGCTGCGCGAGCTTGCCTTCGGGCACGGTAGGCGGCACGAAGATGTTGCAGGCCAGCCCCGCCGCGGCGGCGCAGTGTGCCAGACTGCTGGCAGCATTGCCGGTTGAGGCGCAGGCGATCTGAATGACCGACGTGCCGCTTGCCACGGTGGCGCAACCGCCGCTTGTGCCACTGCTTGAAGCAGTGGCACCCGGTGAGGGGCTGCTCTGTGCTGCATTGCTTGAAGCAGTGGCACGCATCGTTTGAATCGCATGGGCCACGCCGATGCTGCTGGCGCGGTCCTTGAACGAGGCCGACGCGCTGCGGCCGTCGTCCTTCAATCGCAATCGCCCGATGCCCAGCGCGGCGGCCAGGCGCGGCGCCTCGATCAACGGCGTCCAGCCGATGTGCTCGATCCCCGCCGGGGGCGGCAGATCAATCGGCAGCAATTCGGCATATCGCCAGTGCGACAGGGGCCGAGCCGCCAGCGCCGCGCGGGTCAGCGTCTGCCGCACGCGCGGCAGATCGTATTGCACGTCAAGAATGCCCTCGTCGGGTCCGCAGGTGGGGCAGGTCCAGCCGGCCCGGGGCGAAGACAGGTTCCCACAAACAACGCATTGCAATTGGGTCTCAAAACTCACGCGCGATCCTCGAACAGGCAGTTCGGCACAGCCGGCCGGATTATACCGGGATGCCTGCGTTGGGACTTGCCGACAATGCGGATAGACTGGGCATTGCGTAGAGCATTTAATCGGAGCGTCATCGTGACCACCCAGGTTTCATTCGAGTCCTCCCTCAACAACGCCATCGCCCTCTGCCGCGAGCGGAACATCATCATCCCTACGTTCGCGCAGCAGAAAGATTCGTCGCTCGTTCCGCAGCGCATCAAGGACCGCCTCAAGCACGTCGGCCTGTGGGACGTCGACCCCGCCAATCTCTTTCGCATCACGTGGAAGAACGAACCCGTCGCCCGCGGCGGCGGCTTCAACAACGGCAACTGGATCGAGTTCCCCCCGGCCCTCACCGGTGTGCCCGCGCGCGTCGTCGGCCTCGTCGGGAAGCACTTTCCCACCGGGGCGCACAAGGTCGGCGCGGCCTTCGGCTGCCTCGTGCCGCGACTGGTCACCGGGCAGTTCGACCCGACGACCCAGAAGGCCGTCTGGCCCAGCACGGGAAACTACTGCCGCGGTGGGGCGTACGACTGCGCGCTGCTGGGCTGCACGGCCGTGGCGATTCTGCCCGAGGGCATGTCGCGCGAGCGGTTCGAGTGGCTGCGGTCGATCGGGGCCGAGGTGATTGCGACACCGGGCTGCGAGAGCAACGTCAAGGAGATTTACGACAAGTGCTGGGAAATCCGCCGCACGCGGCCCGACTGCGTGATCTTCAATCAGTTCGAGGAGTTCGGCAACGCGGCGTGGCACTATCATGTTACCGGTTCAATGATCCACGAAGTGTTTGAGCAACTAGGCACGGGGCTAAACGCCGAAACGCAAGAACGCCAAAATGCCAAAACAAGTGCAGGAGCGTCGGCTCCCTCAAGCCTCCGGCCTCAAGCCTCGAGCCTTCGCCTCGCCGCGTACATTTCCGCGACCGGCAGCGCCGGCACGATTGCAGCGGGCGATTACCTTCGCACGATCGCGCCGCATGTGCGCGTCGTCGCCGTCGAAGCCCTGCAATGCCCCACGCTGCTGGCCTGCGGCTTTGGCGACCATCGAATCGAAGGCATCGGCGACAAGCACATCCCCTGGATTCACAACGTGCGAAACACCGACCTCGTCGCGGCCATCGACGACGAGCAATGCCTGGCGCTGATGCGGTTGTTCAACGAGGACGCGGGGCGGAAGGTGCTGGAGTCCGCCGGCGTGTCGCGCGACGTGGTCGATCGCCTGCCGGACATCGGCATCTCGAGCATGTGCAACCTCGTCGCGGCGATCAAGTCGGCGAAGTATTACGAAATGGACGGGCGCGATGTACTGTTCATCCCGCTGACCGATTCGATGGAGTTGTACGCCTCGCGCATCGAGGAGCAGCGCGCCGCTCACGGGGCTTACACCGAATCGCTCGCCGGCCGGCACTTCGCGCGGTACCTCGAAGGCATCGGCATCGAACATCTGCGCGAGCTGGGCTACCCCGACCGCAAAGCGCTGCACAACTTCAAGTACTTCACCTGGGTCGAGCAGCAGCAGCGCGGCGTGGACGAGCTGCGCCGATTGTGGGATCCCGATTTCTGGACGCAGACGTTTGAAGAAGCCGCAGGCTGGGATCGGGCCATTGAGGACTTCAACCGGCAGGTCGGGCTGGGGTGATCCTCGTTGAGTTCGCCGGGAGACGGTTGGTCTCCGAAGGCTGCGGAATTGACCGATTTCGTTTGCACAAGACCCTGTTGAAACGCGAAACCCCGTCGGCTATGCTTTAGCGGAGGGATGACGTTCAACTCGTACTGGGCGGAAGGATTCGCCGGGCGGACCCAACTCTTATTCCTTCGGCACGATCGTGAATCCGCGCGGGCAATGCGTTGTCCCCGGTTCGTATCGACTCGGCCGGAGACTTGCGGCGGATGCGGAGCCTCTGGCGAGCGAGTTACGTCTGGTTGACGGGTGATGCGTGGCGAAGGATGGTCGCAGCAAGCCCGTGGTGGGTCTCTCGGGCGGCATCGGCTCCGGCAAGAGCACGGTGGCGTCGATCCTCGCGGATCTGGGCGCGGCCGTGATTTCGTCCGACGCGTTGAACACGCTGGAGCTTGCAACCCCCGAAGTTCAACAGACGCTGATCGGCTGGTGGGGCGATTCGATTCGCTCGCCGGAAGGCGGCGTCGACCGGCGGAAGGTTTCGGAGTTGATCTTCGGCGACGAATCGCAGCGGCTCCGGCTTCAGGCGCTGCTGCATCCACGTATCGCGGCGCGGCGTTCGGTGCTGATGGCCGATGCCGAGGCAAACCCCACGGTGCGCATGGTTGTTGTGGACAGTCCCCTGTTGTTCGAGACGGGGTTGGATCAGATGTGCGATACAGTGGTTTTTGTTGATACGACGGAAGAATTAAGGAAAGGAAGGTCCGAGAAGGCCCGCCACTGGAAGCCGGGGGAACTGAAGCGACGAGAAAATTCCCAGTACCCTCTGGACATGAAGCGGGCGAGAGCCGATCATACGGTACATAACAATTCCACCCTGACGGACCTGCGCCAGCAGGTGGAACGGGTCTTCGCCGCGGTCCTCGCGGATTTCGGCGAACGCTCCTGATCGACGACTCTTCCCCCGCAAGATTGGAACCCCGGTGCGACCCGCGCGGCGCGCCTTTCTGAAACCTGCGTCGGGCCTGCTTCTGCGGCGGCCCGCACGATCACGATAAAAGACAACCCTCTTTACCACTCCGACGAACCTGCTTTGAGCATTTCATCTCTCCCTGGGAGGTAGTTCACATGCCACGACCTGGTCACAATCGCGCTCATCCCCCTCGCAAGCCGCGCCGCCCCGGCGACGGCCCGTCCGCCAAGCATCCGCGGCAACCCATGCGGCGCGAGCCGGTGCGGAATGAAAAGCCCGCCGGCGTGGTGGTGGAAAGCTTCGAGCCGGAGGATGACGAACTGGATGTCGCACCGGTTGCGCAAAATGACGCGCCGGCACGCACCGAATCTCCCGCCCGAACGGAAACGGAAGGCTCCGGTTTCTCGGCGGGACTGGCCGGCGAAGTCGGCGCGCCGCGCGAAGGTGCGGTGGCGCCAGCCGGCGAGGGCGCGGCGCCGGGCGGGCCGGGCCTCGACCGCGAAACGCACGAGCGCTACGAAAAGGTGAAGCGGGGCGACCTGCACATCACCGAGTTGCAGAAGATGTCGGTCAACGATCTGCACGATCTGGCGAAACAGGAGGGCATCACCGACTACGCCCTGATGAAGAAGCAAGAGCTGATCTTCAAGATTCTCAAGGAACGGATTAACAAGAACGGCCTGATGTATGGCGAGGGCGTGCTGGAAATTCTGCCTGACGGGTTCGGCTTCCTGCGCAGCCCGGAATACAACTACGTTCCCTGCCCGGACGACATTTACATCAGCCCGTCGCAGATACGCCGGTTCGGCTTGCGAAGCGGGCACATCGTCGCCGGGCAGATTCGCCCGCCCAAGGAGAGCGAGAAATACTTCGCCCTACTGCGGGTTGAGGCGATCTGTTTCGAGGAGCCGGACAAGGTCACCGAAAAGGCGGTCTTTGAAGACCTGACGCCGCATCACCCGATTCGGCGGATCGTGCTGGAGACGAGCAACGATGAGATCAACATGCGCGTCATCGACATCGTCACGCCGATCGGCTTCGGCCAGCGCATGCTGATCGTCGCGCCGCCGCGCACCGGCAAGACCGTCTTGATGCAGAAGATGGCCAACGCCATCACGACGAATCACCCCGACGCCTATGTCATTATTCTGCTGGTCGATGAACGGCCCGAGGAAGTGACCGAAATGCAGCGGCACACCAAGGCCGAGGTCGTGTCGAGCACGTTTGATGAGCCGGCCAGCCGCCACGTGCAGGTCGCCGAAATGGTGATCGAAAAGGCGCGGCGACTGGTGGAGTACGGGCGCGACGTGGTGATTCTGCTCGACTCGATCACGCGCTTGGCACGGGCGTACAACACCGAGGTGCCGCATTCGGGCAAGATTCTGACCGGTGGTGTCGATGCGAATGCCCTGCAAAAGCCCAAGCGATTCTTCGGCGCGGCTCGCGCGATTGAGGAGGGTGGCAGCCTGACAATCATCGGAACGGCCTTGGTCGACACCGGCTCGAAGATGGACGAAGTGATCTTCGAGGAGTTCAAGGGCACCGGTAATAGCGAACTGCACCTCGACCGGCGGCTCGTGGACAAGCGCATCTGGCCCGCGATCGACATCGCCGGCTCGGGCACACGCAAAGAGGAGTTGCTGCTGGACCCGAAGGAATTGGAGCTGGTGTACAAACTCCGCCGCGTGCTGGTGGACATGAACCCCGTCGAGGCGATGGAGCTGCTCACGACGCGCTTGAAGAAGGTCAAGAGCAACGCCGAGTTCCTGATGACGATGAATCTGGCGTAGCGGGGCGGTTCTGCCACCAGTTCCCAAGTTCAGTGATTGAGGTTTTGCCATTCTGAACAGGCTGCGCCGGGCGCAGACATTTCAGACTTGGAAAGTTGTAAATAGACCGAAACGACTGAAATTCGGGCTACCGCCTGCATCCTGCCTGAATATCACAAGGGCAGTTGAAGCGGAATCATTGATTTTCGTCGTTATTTCAGCGACAATCTGCTCCCAGTGAAACCATCGAACCTTGCGCTCGATTCTTGTTGGGCGGGTTCCGAGGCTTTCGGAGGTGGATCATGCGAAGCGTTCTGCTTTTCGTCGCCACTGCACTTCTCGCCGCGACGCCTGCATTCGGGCAATTGATTGTCGGCAACGATCAATCCGGCACCGCCACGATCTACAACGTCAACCCGACCACGGGTGTTTCTACGCCGATCTACTCGGGATCCGGCAACGACGCTAAACCCTGGGGAATGGGCTACGACGCCGCGAGCAACACGCTCTACTGGAACAACGGCTCGACGCTTTATAAGTCGCTGTTCGGTCCGGTGCTGACTCCGTCGACGGTTGGCACGATGATGTTCAACGCCGCCACAATTAACTTCGTGGGTCTGGGCTTCAAGAATGGAAAGCTCTACGGCACGCGCAACATCGCCACCGAAGCCGTCTATGAGATCGACCCGAACACGCTGATTGCGTCCCAGGTGTATGTTCATCCCTCGACGTACGATTTCGGCGGGTTGGATTTCGATCTGACCGACGGAAAACTCTATGGATTAAGCGATACGGCCCCGGCGCCGAATGTTCGCGGCCTCTACCACATCGACACCGTTGGGGCCACCGAGACATTCCAGGCGCCGTATCCCGCCGGTGAGACGGACATCGACGGCTTGGCCGTTCACGCAGGAATTGCTTACTACGTGACCGATGGCCCGAATACGACGCAGCCCAATTTCTACATGTACAATGTCAACACGGGTAATCTTCTCGGCACGCTGCCGTCGCCCTTCACCGGCAGCGGCACGTTCAGCGCCGCCACGTGGGCGCCCGAGCCGGGCTCCCTGGCCCTGATGGCCTTGGCTGCGCTGGGACTACGCCGTCGCCGGTAACCCATCCTTCTGATCTGAATCCCGGACGGAACAGGGTGCCGGGGTGTCATCCGATGTCTCTCGCGGCCGCGCAGAGGTTGCGCGACGCAGTTTTCTGTCGCTGGTTCCTGCGAATTTCGTTGATTCGCCGATGTTGTTTGCGGATAATGCGCTCCATCGGGGCGACTCTTGCCCGCGCCGAGCGGCTCTCGTGGACCGCACATCGGCGATGCAACACTCATTTCCGGGAGGACGAGACATGTCTAATTACAGACAGCTGTGGATTGCCGCGCTGGCGGCAACGATCGCGCTGGGTTTGAGCCTTCCTGTTCAGGCCAATCCCATCACCGATGTCAGTTACTTCACTTCGACCGCGCACACGCATATCACCTTTGAGGAGGACGGTTCCGGCGCGACGTTGCCCGTGATGTCCAACATCACGATGCCCGCCGGCGAATACGCGGCCCAAGGCGTCACGATTCTGCCGAACGTGCGCGTCGTGCGCGACAGCGACGCTTGCTTCCGGCTGCTTCAGGACATCGCCGGCGGCTCGACGCCGTACGGCCTGTCGGCGTCGAATACCACGTCGCTCGAGTTCAATCCACCGGTGCAGGCCTTCGGGTTTGTCTTCGTCGCGATCTTCTTTCAGAACGCGACCTTCACCGCGTTCGATGAAGACAACAACGTGATCGAGACGGCCGTCTTCACTGGACCGTTCATCGACGGCACCGGCTGCGGCTTCCTCGAACACGGATTTGTCGGCATCGAATCGACCACACCAATTCATCGCGTGACGGTCTCGGCGCCTTCCGGCGCGATCGACAATCTCCGGTTTATTGCCGCCGAGACCGACGCCGACGACGACGGCATCGCCGACGAGGATGACAACTGCCCCAGCCACGCGAACCCCGGTCAGGAAGACTCCGACGGCGACGGCCTGGGCGACGCCTGCGACGCCTGTCCGCTCGACGCCGTGAACGATTCCGACGGCGATGGCGTCTGCGGAAACGTCGACAACTGTCCGACGCTGCCCAATGCCGGCCAGGACGACGCAGACAGCGACGGCATCGGCGATATTTGCGACGTCTGCTCCAACGACGCCAGCAACGACGGCGACGGCGACGGCGTCTGCGAAAACCTCGACAACTGCCCCGGCTTCGCCAATCCCGGTCAGGAGGACTCCGACGGCGATCTGCTCGGCGACGCCTGCGACCTCTGCCCGCTCGACGCCAACAACGATGCGGACGGCGACGGCGTCTGTGGCGACGAGGACAACTGTCCGACCGTTGCGAACACCGGTCAGGAGAACGCCGACGGCGACGGGCTCGGTGACGCATGCGACGCCTGTCCGAACGATCCGGCCAACGATCTCGACGGCGACGGTTTGTGCGGCGATGTGGACAACTGCCCGAATACGGCCAACGCCGATCAGGCCGACCTCGACGGCGACGGCATCGGCGATGCCTGCGACGGCGACATCGACGGCGACGGCTTGTCGAACGCGAACGAGACCGTCTTTGGCACCAATCCGCTGATTGCGGACACCGACGGCGACGGCTTGAGCGACGGCGTTGAAGTGGACACCGCCATGGGATCGGGCTGCCCGAACCCGACCTTGGCCGACTCGGATGGCGACGGTTTGCAGGACGGCTACGAGCTGCTGACCCTCGGCACCTCTCCATGCAGCGCCGATACCGACGGCGACGGGGTCCCCGATAACGTCGATCCACTCCCGTTGCAGCCCGGCGTCACGCAGGGATACCTGCAACACCTGACCTGCCAACTGGCGATCGACATCCTGCAGATGGATCACAATCTGTTTACAGGAAACAACGCCGTCGCGAAGAAGGCGCGGCGGGCGACGCTGGCGCTGCACGCGGCGCTGGCTTCAGCGCTGATCAGCCACGGGAACTACAACGCGGCCCAGAATCAGCTGGAAAACCTGCTGGATCGCGTCGACGGCGTCAACGCCCCGCAGGATTGGATGGTGCCCTCGGCGCAGAAGACGGCCCTGGCGGAATACGTCGATCTGCTGATCTCGCTGATTGACTTTTTCTGACCGGCGGGCCGATGACCGATGACGCCGACCAAGATGATCGTTCGGGTCGGAGTCGTCCGAGATGATTGACAGCACATCAACGGGCGCATCGTGCGACAGCGCGGTGCGCCCGTCTTTTTTTCTCACCGGCCGGAGCTATCGTCCGGGCATGAGTTGCTTGGCCGTGGGCAGACCGAAGAGGCGCTTTTTGAGCTGCTCGAAGATCGCCTCGACCTGCGGGTCCGACTGCTGGAGCGCGCTGACTCGCTGCTGCGCGGCCTCAAGTTCCTGAACCAGCGCCGGGGATGGTTTCGCGTCGCCCCGCGACGCCGCGACCACCGCCGCGTTCCGCGATTCGAGGGTCTTTTCGGCTTCGAGTCGCTCGGCCTTGCGGCGTTCGACCAGCGGCCGGGCCTGCTTGCGGCAGTCTTCCAGAATCGCCAGCGCCGCGGCCTTTTGTTTGTCATCCAGAGGCACTTTGACCGGCGTCGGCCCCTCACCGCTGTACCGCGCGATCCATCGGCGAACGTAGATCTCCCATTCATCCGGGTTGCCGGCCATCGCGTTACGCGGTTGCGCCGGGTAGGGCCCAACTTTTCCATCGCTGTCGACCGTGGTGGGAATCACTTCGATGTGCATCTTGCCGTCGGCGGTCCGAGTGAACTGGCCGGATTCGACCATTTGTTGAATGCCTTTGAAGTCGACCCTGATTCGATGGGGTTCGCCTTTGGGCACGAGCTTGTTACCACCCGCGTACTCAAACGCCTGAAGTTCCTGCCAGCCCTCCTCTTCGGACTGTGACAACGTGATATCGACTTGCGTGCCGACGGGCAACTCGAGCTGGTCAACGCCCACTTCCTGCGGGTGGGCAGCGCGATTGAATTCGAGTTCCAGCACTTCGACATCCACATCCAGCTTGGTGGAATCGCATTGCGAGGTCACCCGCCGGGGCCACCAGAAGCCGTCGAAGTGACCGATTTCGATTTGCGACTCGCAGTGCGTTCGATCATTGTGTTGAGGCAAGTTGACCGTGCGCTCAATGTGTACGATCGAATAATCCCGCGAGGGGTCGATGGTCCAACTGACTTCGTCCGTCACACCGGATTCCTTGTCGTGGCAGCGTCCCTCGACGAGCATCATCCCGTTGCCGAGCAGCCGCGATCGGTACCTCCGTGTACCTTCGGCTGTGAGCATCTTGACGTAGTCCGGAAGCCTCTGGGGCGCGAAAATTCCCGGTAGCAGTCCCAGCATGCGAATGTCTGGCGTTAACTGCGAGGAACCCTTCGAGCCGTACGCGCTCGGAGGGTTGTTGACTCGGTGGAGAGTCAGCCCATCTTCCGCCGAGATCAACTCGCGATCATCACGGCCCTCGCCGTAGGCGTACTTGTTGACGACGTTGTTCCCCGAAAAGCGTTGCTCGTAATGACATTCAACGAATTGCGGTGATCGGACACGGCTTTTTACCTTGAACTTCGCATACCCCGTTCGCGGTTTGCTGCGGTAGTCAATCGCCTTGCGAAGCGCCTCGGGCATGTCGCGCGACCAGCCCGACGCCGAATCATCTTGCGCAAAGCAAAACGGCAGAATCAGCCAGATCAAGACGGGTTGAAACATGGCGATGCTCCTCCTGAACACAATCGGCCACGCCTACACCGCAGTCTAACATACGCCGTCGGCCGCGACAACCGCACGGCTTTGCAGGTTTCATCAAAGGGCCAACCCCATCGCCAGCGTCCCCTCGACCGGGTGACAGTCAAACGGCTCGATCTCGACAAACCCCATCGAACGATACAGGGCAACCGCGGCGGGCATCTTCGGCACGACGGTGTTGAGGCACACGCGCGAGAAGCCCATCTCGCGGGCACGATCGAGCGCGGCCTCCACGAGTCGCCGGCCCAGTCCGCTGCCGCGATGAGCGGGCTGGACGTAGAGCCGCTTCATCTCGCAGAGCGTGTCACGAACGCGGCGAAGGGCGACGCATCCGGCGGCGGAGGAGCATCCGGCGGCGTTGGAGGATTGGCCCATCGCGTCGGTCGCATCGCGGGCGATGAGCAGCGCGCCGTCCGGGGCGGCGTAGGCGCGCGGCAGGTCGGCGACTTCGCCCTCGAAATCCTGAAAGCAAAGATCGACGCCAAGCTCGGTGAGATACTCGCGCATCAACGCGCCGATATCGGCGTAGTCACGCGCGTCGGCAGCGGGGTGAATGTCGAACTTGCGATGTCGTTTAGACATGGCGGTAATGCTCCGTCGGAAGTTCATTCGAGCATGGCCGCCAAAGGCCGCGGCCATGCCACCCATCGCGGGCATGCCGCCCATCGCGACCATGCCACGCCATCACAAGTACGCCAACCGCCGCGCTCAATGCCGATGGTCGTGCGATTCGCAATGCGGACAGACCAGCGGCTCGGCCGTCTTGCGCTGCTTCGCCGGGAGCGTCTGCTTTGGATAGCTATAGAGGCAGCACGAGCACTCGACGGACGCGTCGGCCTTCAGTCGCCCGGCGGCCCAGCGCGAAAGCTCGGCCGGCAAGACGCCGCGTCCCCGGCAGACCGGGCACGTCTCGTAGAAACTGCGCAGAATGATGTCTCGAATGAACGCCGACTTGTCGGGCACCTGGTTCAGCACGTCGGCCAGGTGCCGGTCCACCCGAAACGACACGATGACGCCCTTGTCCTTCGTTGCCTGCCGCCCGTTCGATCCCTTGCGGCCGTTCGATCCGTGACGCTTCGCCATGAGGTCTCCTTCGAATGTCGGGATTGTACCGGCGGCGGGCTGCACGCGTGAGCGCGTGACAGAACTGGGGTTGGAGCGTTAACTGTTGTGTGCACTGCTGAAACCGCAGCAGCATGAGCCAGCGCCGAGTGTGCCACTGCTTCAAGCAGTGGCACGATGCGGGCTGTGAGACGCCGATGAATAGTGCGGCCGCCGCAACTGGCGGCCATGTTCGGAAGACGAGTCTCGTTCCATGACGCTCAAGCCACCATCGAGCACCGATGAAAGCAACAAAGCGTCGCCGGATTCCAGACACGAGCCAGTCGCCTCGTTGTCCGCGCGGCCTCGCATCCGGTTCAACCCGCTGAATCTCACGCTCGCCGGCCTGCCGGAAATGAGTTACTTTGACTCCGACGAGCAGCGCAGCGCCGCTCTGCGCCAAATCGCCAAGGATGCCGGCCGCCCGAATCAATGGAGTTACTGGGTCGGCGTCGGCCTGATCTGGCTGGTCAGCATGTCTGTCTACTTCTTCGGCCGGTACGCCATGCACTTCGTGCAATGGCCGTCGCTGATGGAGAAGGCCCTCTCGTTCATTGTGATGCTTCTTGCCGCCGTGCTGCTGATTCGCCGGTTTCACCGAAAGGGCATGCAGTCGATGTTGCGAAGCGAATTGCTTGCTCAAGGCGTACCCGTTTGCACGAAATGCGGCTACCTGCTCCGCGGCCTGCCTCTGGAGCCGGGCCGGTGCCCGGAATGCGGCAGGGAGTTTGACGGCTGCGTGCGGGAGATAATCAGGATCAATACTGACCGAGGCGCCAAAGCGAGGGTGATAGGTGGGGAGGTCGGGCAAAGAAATCACAGTAAGCAATTCAGCAATGATTGACGATCTTGGCGCTAACATGTAATAATAATCGGGCATGAAAACTAATCCGATACAGCAGCCGCTTGGTGCATTGGAAAGAAGTGCGACGCGCGTCTTGGAGCGTATTCGAAAGCGCGAGAAGCCACTCAATCCGCTCGTCATTGAGTTTGCTGGCAGCCCCAAGGCTGGCAAGTCAACGACAATCGACATCTTGACTCATTTCTTCAAGCGCATGGGATTCAAGGTCTGGGCTACGACGGAAGGCGCCAGCAAACGAACGCCCTATCACCTGAAGCGAGATCTGGTTGCGTTCAATACTTGGACACTCAATTACGCGATTTCGGAGCTGCTCGTCGCGTATTACAACGTGGACCATCATGATCTGGTGATTCTTGACCGAGGGCCCTTTGATTCGCTTTCCTGGATGGGTTTGCTTTGCGATAGGCAGGAACTGGAGCGGCACGAGTTGGACGTGATCGAGCAGTTCGCTACGCATCCTCGATGGTCGAATTTTATCAACAGGGTGTATTTGTTTGAATGCAGTCCTGACACTTCGCTTAGGCGAGAAACCGATTCAAAACTGACTGTAAAGGGAGGCATCGCAATGAACCCCAAAATGCTCTCGGATTTGCTGACGCAATATGATAAGATGAAAGCGAAGCTGGGAAATTATCCATTGAAAACCGTCAATACAACTCGGGGAACAAAGCCTAAGCAGACGTCGTTTGAGTTGGCAATGGACATATTGTCTCTCTTCGAAAGTCGTCTCAAATAGCGATCGAGACAAGAAATAGCCATGGCAAGAGTGCTTACGATACCCTTTCGAGACGTACGAGGATTGTACGCAGCCAGAGCTTTGTATACAGATCGGGATACGATTCGCCACACAATGAAGGTAATTCGGTGCCACGGGACGTACGTCGATCGATTGAAGGCTGAATCAGACGACACATTACGACAAATTGTCTCTTGTGCTTTTGTGCGAAGTTCTCGTGGGATACTCTGCCTGCAACGGGCATCGTCGAGCAATCGCGCAGCCTTGCGGCGCAAGTTCACAATAATGTTGGGGGGACACGTCGACGACTTGGATGCTTCTTCGAGTTCGCCATTGCGAAGTTGCGTTCGTCGTGAATTGAATGAAGAACTGGGCATTGAACAGATCAAGACGCTCTCATTTGTCGGCATTGCAATTGATCCGGAAACCGCATCAGGTTGTTTGCATATTGGGTTCGTCTACGAGGCCACTGTAGCTCCTCGAATGCTCGAATTATCACGAAGTCATGATCTGGCCGAGTTCGCGGGTCGATCTCGATTAAGAAGCCTGGATTTCATGCCAATTCGTGATTTTGACAAGCTCAAGAGCCGATTGGACCCGTGGTCAACATTGGTCGTAACCGCTGGACACTTTTCGCGAACTCGCCGCCCGGCTCGGCCGGTCAAGCAACTTCGATTACCATTTCCTTGACAGCTGCGACGATTCGTCAAGTACTCGCAATCCTTCACTTGGCATTTCCATACGCCTCGCGCGTGCCTTTGTACATCTCATAGCGCATCAAGCGGCAGTCGATCCGCGCGTTCCAGAATTCGATGCGCCGGCTGGCGCGCAAGCCGACGTGTTTGGCCAGGTTGCGATTGCCGGTGAAGATGAAGCCCGTGTAGCCGGCGCAACGCTGCTTGAAGAAGTCGCCGATCCGCGCGTACGTCGCCTCCAGCGCCTTCTCATCCCCCATCCGCTCGCCGTATTCGGGGTTCAGCAGCACGATGCCGCGGGCACACGTTGATTCCGCGCTCGGCCGAGGCATGGCCGCCTTCGCATCGGCCGGCGCACTCGCAACAGGACTTGCGCTCGCATTATTCAATGTACCCTGTGGCAGAAGCGTCTCGCCTGATTCGGATACCGGCGGGACGCCGGTACCACCCAGCTCCGGCACGCGCGTCTCGGCGAAGTCGCACTGCGCGAACTCAATCATGTGATCCACGCCGGCTGTCTTCGCGTTCTGCTTTGCCGCTGCCAGCGCCGCCGGGTCGATGTCGCTCGCAATGATAATTGAGCCGCCCGTCTTGTTTCGCGATTTGATCGCCGCGTTCCCCTTCGCCGCCTCGCGCCGCGCCGCCTGCCATGCCTCCGTGTCCATCCCCAGCACGTGCAACAGCCCGTAATCGCTGCGCAGCAGCCCCGGCGCGCGGCCCGCCGCGATCAGCGCCGCCTCGATCGCCAGCGTCCCGCTCCCGCACATCGGGTTCACCAGCACCCCGCGCCCGTCGTAGCCTGCGGCCATCAGCACCGCCGCCGCCAGCGTCTCGGCCATCGGCGCTTTGTGCGGAATGCGCCGATACCCCCGGTCCGACAACTTGTTCCCCGACGTATTGAGATACACCGCCGCCTGATCGCCGTGCCACTCCAGATGCACGACCACGCCGCGGCGGTCCGGTCCGCTGTCCGGCCGGCGACCCATCTTGTCCGCGATGCGGTCGACAATGGCGTCCTTCACCTTCAGGCTGGCGAAGGCCCAACTGTTGATCGTCGGGTGATTGACGCTGCTGCTGACCGTGAGATAACCGTCCGCTGCGACGATGGTCTCCCAGGGCAGGGCGTTGACGGCGCGATAGAGCTGGTCCGGCCCGTCGCAATCGAACCGGTTAAGCAGACAAAGGACATGCTGGGCAGTGCGCAGGAGAAGGTTCAGCCGCATCGTGTCGCGCAAGGTGCCGAAAAGCTCGACGTACGCGCGGCCCTCGTCGATCAGTTGATAGCCCAGCGCCTCGATCTCGGCGCGCAGATAGGGCGGGATCAGCAGCGCGCAGGTGACGCGAATCTCACGCTTCTCGTCAAGCGACAAAGCCATGATGTCGGTACACTACCACAGCGGAGGCCCCAGCATGAACCCAAAGCTCTACCGCGTTATCGTCCCCGTTGCGGATATCGAATTGGCCGTTGCGTTCTACGCCGCAGTACTCGGCATGCCCGGCCTGCGCGTTTCGGACGGCCGCCATTACTTCGATTGCGACGGGACGATCCTCGCCTGTTACGACCCAAAGGCGGACGGGGACGATGGCCGCCCTACGCCACTGCCGGAGCATCTCTACCTCGCGGTCGATGACCTGGAGCAGGTGTACATCGCCTGTCAGAAGGCGGGCGCGGTGTTCGATACAATCGACGTCCACGGCGACCCGGCCGGGAAGATCGCCACGCGGCCCTGGGGCGAACGGTCTTTCTATGTCGCCGACCCGTTCGGCAACAAGCTATGCTTCGTGGACCGGCGGACGGTCTTCACCGGACGATGACGGGCTGCGAGCGTTGTGCTATAATCCCGTTTCTCGATAACGGTAAACCGTTTTACTGGCTTGGTTGAGGAGTTTGCAGGTGGCTCATTCTCGCTTGGCGATCATCGTGGGGGGCGGTCCGGCGCCGGGGATCAACGCCGTCATCGGCGCGACGACCATTGAGGCGATCAACAAGGGCATGACGGTCGTCGGCATCCTCGATGGGTTCAAGCATCTGTCGAGTGATCGATTCGTCGCCGAGCGGCACACCGAGGAGTTGACCATTTCGCGCGTCGCGCGGATTCATTTCGACGGCGGCTCCATTCTGCGGACCGCTCGGACGACGCTACTCGATGAGTCGGCGCTCGACGAGGACATGACGGTCCGGCCGGACCACGCAAAGGTGGATCGCGTGTTGCGGCATTTCACCGAGCTTGGGGTGACGCACGTTGTGACGATCGGGGGAGACGACACGGCGCTGTCGGCACGGTTTGTCTCGGAGCGCAGCCACGGGCGGATTCGCGTGGTGCACGTGCCCAAGACGATTGATAACGACCTGCCACTGCCGGGTGATATCCCGACATTTGGCTTTAATACCGCGCGGCATCTGGGCAGCGAGTTGATCGCGAATCTGATGGAAGACGCGAAGACGACCGGCCGCTGGTACATCGTCGTGGCGATGGGGCGGCACGCGGGGTTTCTGGCGCTGGGAATGGGCAAGGCGACGGGCGCGACGTTGACGCTGATCCCCGAGGAGTTCGCCGAGACGGTAACGCTGGGGCAGATCGCCGACGTGCTGGAGGGTGCAATCATCAAGCGGCGGGCGATGGGGCGCGTGGATGGCGTGGCGATCGTCGCGGAGGGCCTGGCCTATCGACTGGGCGACCGCGAGGAACTGGAGCGCATGCTGAACAAGAAGGTGCCGATGGACGCGGCGGGGCATCTGCGCCTGGCGGAGGTTCCGCTGGCGCGCATGCTGACCGACGAGCTGACGCGGCGGTTCGGCGAGCGGAGCGACAGCCTGACGATCATTCCACAGACGATTGGCTATATGTTGCGATGCGCCCCGCCGACGCCGCTGGACATCGCCTACTGCCGCGAACTGGGCAACGGGGCGATTCGCATCCTGCTCGACCCGAAGATCGACCTGTCCGTCGGCGTCATGGTCACGATTCAGTCCAATGAGTTGGTGCCGATGCGGTTCAGCGACATGGTCGATCCGCAGACCAATCGCACGCGCATCCGGCAGGTCGATATCGACTCCGACGGCTATCGCACCGCGCGGGCGTACATGATCCGGCTGGAGAGCGAGGACCTGGACAACCCCGTCATGCTCGCGAAGTTGTCGACGGCCGCGAAGATGGACGAGGCGGAGTTCAGGAAGAAGTTCCGCCGCGCGGCAACGCGTCTCCAGCGCTGCCCGGCGACTGGTCGCATGGAGATTCCGGCCGACGAAGTTCAGGCGCCTTCGCACGCCGCGCGCTGACCGCGCTCCAGCCGCTGGGCAAAGGCGCGCAGGGCGACCATGTCGCGCAGTGCGGGGCCGTGGCCGAACAGCACCACGGCGGGGTTCAACTCGACAAGCTTCTTGAATGACGCGCGGTTCTGCGCCGGATCGACGCTGAAGAAGGCCGGCGGCTGGTGCAGCCCGGGCCGCAGCGTTAGGAAGTTCAAGTTCGTCGCGAGATCGCCGGCGATGGCCACGCGATCGGCCTCTCGGAAGAAGATGACGTGCCCCGGCGTGTGACCAGGCGCTTCGATGACGCGGAAACCCGCCACGTTGTCGCCTTCGCGCAGCGCTTGATCGACCTGCCGCGCGGGTCCGGCGAAGAACCGGCTCGACCAGCGAATCGGGCGATTGTCGGGCAGCATGGGGGAGCGACCCTCCATCGCCGGGCGGTCCGCGTCGTGACAGGCGAGCGGGCAATTGAACGCATTGCACACGGCAACGGCGGCACCCTGGTGATCGGGGTGAACATGGGTGAGTGCCACGAGTGAGACATCCGCGCCGCGCAGATGTCGGAGGATCACGCGCCGGTCGAGCTTCGAACCGGCGTCAATGAGCATCTGCCGGTCGCCGTCCCCGACAAGGTAGCTGTTGATCGCCGCGGCCGGAAAGCCGCTGATCTGCCATATGTTTCGTGCGACGTTGCGAATCATCGGTGCGTGCCGGCGCTTCTTAACTTCACGATACAAACCGATAGCAAAGGTCGTCCCACGTCAGGCCGCGGAAGTTCTCCCGGCGCAGGTCCGCGGCCGACACGTCCGACCCGATGTGCGACGGCAGCATGGCAAGGGTGCGCATGCCGGCTGCTCGCGCGGCGAGGATTCCCTGCGGGCTGTCCTCGATGGCGAGGCAGGAGTCCGCGGGCATCGCCTCGACCGGGTCCACGTCGCGTGATTTCTCGTTGCCATAGAGATGCTTAGCGCGGAGTCGGTGCAGCGTCATGAGGTAGCCGTGCGGCTCGGGCTTGGACGAATGCACATCTTCGGATGAGATGATAATCGGGAAGCGCGAAGCGAGATCGTGCTGCGACAGGATCAGGTCGATCTCCGGGCGCCGCGCGCCGCTGCAGATGGCGACCGGCAGATTCGCGGGCAGGTCACCGAGAAACTCGCGCAGTCCCGCGATAAGCGTCGTGCCCTGTCTGACCAACTCCAGGTAAACGTGGTACTTTTCGTCGTAATAGCGCGACAGTTCGCTTGCTGCGAAGTCGCCGGCAGAGGTCGCGCGCCGGTCGGCAGCCAGTCGTTCGAGAAAGACGCGATCCGAAAGGCCCACGTAGCGGGCGAAGTATTCCTCGCGTGTGATGGCCAGCGGCGAATCGCGCAGGACGCGCTCGAATGCCGCGAAGTGCAGCGGCTCGGTGTCGGCAATGACGCCGTCGAAATCGAAGATGATCGCCCGAAGCATGTGCTGCATGATGCCCGCGCGCTGCGAGCCGTGCAACCCGCCGGGCCACGGACGTGCCACTGCTCTAAGCAGTGGCATACAACAAGACACGCCATTCCCCAAACAGCCGTCTTGCCTATCTTGAAACGACGATCCCACACGCCCGGCGAACGTCCTCCATGACGGCCTGTGCGAGCGCGCGGGCTTTCTTGCCGGCCGTAGCGAGCACATCTTCGACGTACGCGGTGTCTTTCTCCAGCGCGGCGCGCTTCTCGCGCGCGAGGCCGAAGGTCGCCTCAAACGCTTCGGCGAGTCGCTTCTTCGCGTCGCCGTAGCCCATTCCGCCTTGTTCGTACCGCCGCCGCCACTCGGCCAGTTCGGTCTCGCCGAGGAAGAGCTTGAGCAGCGCGAAGACGGTGCACGTGTCGGGGTTCTTGGGCGATTCGACCGGCGTGCTGTCGGTCTTGATCGCCATGATCTTTTTCTTCGCGCTCTTGGCATCCTCGAACAGATCGATCGTGTTGCCGTAGCTCTTGCTCATCTTCTCGCCGTCGAGGCCGGGTACGATGGCGGCGTCGTTGAGCTTCGCCTGTGGCAGCGTAAAGACCTCGCACTTGTACGTATTGTGGAAGTATCCCGCCATGTCGGCGGTCATCTCGATGTGCTGCACCTGGTCCTTGCCGACGGGCACAGCGTCGCTGCGATAGATGAGAATGTCTGCCGCCTGAAGGATCGGATAGCTGAACAGGCCCATCGAGGCGGAGAGGCCGCGTGCGGTCTTGTCTTTGTAGCTGACCGCTCGTTCGAGTAGGCCCTTGCCGGTGACGGTGGAGAGAATCCACGCTAGCTCGCAGACCTCGGGCACGTCGCTCTGGCGAAAGAGACAGGCCTTGGCCGGGTCGAGTCCCAGGGCGAGGTAGTCGATGGCGACATCGCGCGTGAGTCCGGTGAGGCGGGCCGGGTCCTGAATGGTCGTGAGGGCGTGGTAGTTGGCGATGAAGATGTAGCACTCGTGGGCGTGCTGTAGCTCGATGTGCTGCTTCATCGCGCCGAAGTAGTTGCCGAGGTGAAGCTTTCCGGAAGGTTGTACGCCGCTAAGGATTCGCATGGATGGTTCGTGTCACTCACACTAGTAAAGGTTGACCGCCCGTAAACACCTGCAAGCAGATGCCGTTCGTCGACAATGATAGCGACAGCGAGGCGGGCCATCGACCTGGCCGGACGATCAGCCTGCCGGCGGGGCTTCGTTGAAGAGGACGACCTGGAAACAGACGGCGAGCAGGTCGGTCGGAAGGCCCAGCATCGAGCACAATTGATCGAACCCGCCCCAGACGAAGCGCTGCACCGGTTCGAGGCCGAAGCCGAAGAACGCGAGGGCAATGCAGGCGAACGAGGTCTGCGGCATGCGCATGCGCCAGCGCGTTTCGTTGCTCAACTTGTGCTCGATGATGCCGAAGCCGTCGAAGGGCGGAAGGGGGATCAGGTTGAAGACGACGGCGATAAAATTGAGCACGGCCATCGCGCCGCAGAAGTAAACCCAGTTCGGCTGGTCGTACGTGGTGACATCGACGATGCCCAGGGCCGGGTGAAAGATAAGCGCCGTCAGCAGAAAGAGGATGAAATTGCTGACCGGTCCGGCGGCGGAGACGTAGGAACCCCATTTGTCGCTTTTGAGACGCGAGTAGTCGATCAGCACCGCGCCGCCGGGCAGGGGGAAGCCGCCGAGCATGAACACGGCCGCGGGAATGGCAAGGCTGAAAAGCGGGTCGATGTACTTCGCGGGGTTGAAGGTGAGGTAGCCGCGCTCGGCGGTTGACGTGTCGCCGCCCCAGAATGCGACGAGGGCGTGTGAGAATTCGTGGAAGCAAACGCTGATGATCCAGCCGATGAGCGCGGCGATCATCAGCGGTGTGAACTCGACGGCGGCGAGCAAGGCGGAGTCCATGGGCTTCGAGATCGAATCCTACGGTGCCGGCGCGACGATGGAAAGCTCCGCCGCGACGAGTACGCCGCCGACCAGCGTGAAGACTGCGATCAACAGGGCGACGCCGTAAACCGTATTGATGGCCGAGTTGACGGCAAACGGGCGGCCGGTCCAGCGTGCGACGCGGACGGCTACGAAATTGCAGACCCAGGTCCAGTGTTGAATCAGGTGGACGAGAATAGTGAGGGTGAAGGCGGCGAGGCATACGCCGGCGGCGCGTGAATAGAAATCGATCCCGCGCCCCCAGAGCACGTACCCGGCAGCGCGCGAGGCGGGAGGAAAGGCGAATTGAACCAGCGCTGCGCAGGCCAGTAGCGCGACGAAGGCGACAAGCGAGAGGCAATCAACGAGAAAGTTCCAGGCGGGGCGGCTCATGCTGCGCACCTCAACGATCAGGCGTTTTGCAGCAATTATGCGCGGGATTGGTCCCGGGTGCATGACTGGATGCATCGTGGCAGGCGCCGCTCGGCGCGGTGAACGCACGTGCCACCGTGACGCCGCCGAGCACGACGATCAACACGGCGGCCACGCGATAGACGCGGAGACGTGCCGAGTGAGCGAGCAGCCGGCTGCCGCAGCCGATGGCGAGCATCGCGGGGATGGTCCCGAGGCCGAAGGCGGCCATGAGTACGCCGCCGCCGAGGACGGTCCCGTTTGCCGCGGCCATGGCGACGAACGCATAGACGAGTCCGCACGGGAGGAAGCCGTTGGCGATTCCGGCGAGGAAGAAACCACCGGACGATCGCGCGTTGAGCAGCGCCTTGAAAAGGGGGGACAGTGCTTCGGGCAAAGCCCACGCGCGCGGAAGGCGAAGGACTCCCAGCACGCTTAGCCCGACCGCCAGCATGATGACGCCGGCGAGGATGGAGAACACCTGCTGCGCGGCGACAAGAGGCAGGCGGTATTGGCCGAGCCAGAGCCCCGCCGCGCCGGCCATGGCACCCAAGAACACATAGGTGAATACACGGCCGACGTTGTATGCAAGATGGCGCAGCACGAGCGGGCGCATGGGGATGTCGAGCGCACCGAGGGCGGCAGCGATTCCCCCGCACATGCCGATGCAGTGGGCCGAGCCGAGCAGGCCTCCGACGAGGACGGCGCCGAGCGTGGTGGCCGAAACGTCTGTCATGAAAGTGCCTCCAATGTGGCACGTTCTGGGCTGTGCGGCGTCGGTGCAGTCATTCCACCACGCGCCGGGACGTCCGCGGGCACTGGAGCCACCGCCGAATCATCAAGTCGTTGTGCGGCGCGGGCCAACCGTGCAGAATTGGAGACGACCATGAGGCTGCTAATCACCATGGCGGCGGCGGCGACGAGCGGCGACAACCTGCCCGCGACCGCCAGCCCCATGCCGCCGACATTGTAGACGCACGCCCAAAGCAAATTGAACCGAATCGTCCGAACGGCGCGACGTGCCAGCAAGATGGCCCACGGCACGGCGGCCGGGTCATTTCCCAGCAGGCAGACGTCGGCCGACTCGCGCGTGATGTCGGCTCCGCAGCCCAGTGCGATGCCCACGTCCGCGGCGGCCAGCGCCGGCGCGTCGTTCAAGCCGTCGCCGACCATCGCGACCGGGCCGAGCGCTCGTTCCTGTTCCAGGTGCCGGATCTTGTCCTGCGGCGCGAGGCGCGAGCGGACAGGTACGTTCAACTCGCGCGAAAGGGCTTCGCCGCGTTGCGCGTGATCGCCCGTCAGTACCATCACGCGCGCACCAATCCGTCGAATGGCGGCCAGCGCGGACTTCGCCGTGGGACGAAGCGTCTCGTCCATCGCGAACACACCGCGCACCGCGCCGTCCCACCCGATGCAGACAATCGGCCGAGCAGCCGCCTCGGCCAGCTCTCGCGCGGACTGCATCGCCGGATCGAACATCAGGCCGCGATCGGCCATCAGTTCCGAACTGCCCAACGCACACGATTGGTCGCCGTGCTTGCCCACCAGGCCGCGCGCCGGCAGCGATTGAACGTTGCTCATTCCTACCGACGTCACGTGGCGCGCTGCGGCGTACTGAATGATCCCGCGCGAGAGAACGTGCGTGCTCAGCGCAGCCAGGCCCGCTGCCATGCGCAGGGCCTGGTCACGATCCGTTTCGCTCGCCGTGAAACGCGCGACGGTCGGCGTGCCGCCGGTCAGCGTCCCGGTTTTGTCGAAGCAGATGGTACGCACGCGCGCGAGCTTCTCGATGGCCTCGCCGCCGGTGAACAGCACGCGCCGCGCGGCCGCCGCGCCGAGCGCGACCCAGATCGCCAGGGGCGTGGCAATTCCCAGTGAACAGGGGCATGCGATGAGCAGCACCGCCAGCGAAGTCATGAGCGCGTCTTCCAGTCCGCCGCGGATCGCGCCGAAATACCCGCCCAGCGCGGCCGCCCCGATCGTCACGGCGATCAGCAGCGTTGCGATTCGATCGGCAAGGCGTTCGTAGTGACCCTTGCTTCGGCGAGCGTCATCGAGCAGCCGCATGAGGCGACCGAGAGTGCTCTCCTCGCCGACGCGCGTGGCGCAGACAATCAGGACGCCGTCGGTGTTGAGCGTGCCCGCACGAACGGTGTCCCCGGCCTGTCGGGCGATCGGGGCGCTTTCGCCGGTGAGCAATTGCTCGTCCACATACGACGTGCCTTCGAGGACGACGCCGTCGACGGCGATGCGCTGGCCGGCAGGGACGATCACATGCTGCCCGGCGTGAACCGCGGACGGAGGCGCCTGCGTGACCGTTCGGTCGTCGTGTCGGATCGAGACGGAATCCGGAAAGAGCGATTCGAGGCCTCGGATTGCATCGGAAGCGCGGAGTTTCATGGAGGTTTCGAGGTAGCGGCCGAGCGTGACGAAGACAAGGATCATGCAGGCGGTTTCAAAATAGACGCCGCCCTCGCCGCGCAACGTGGAGACGTAGGAGTAGAGGAACGCCGCCGCGACGCCAAGCACGATGAGGAAGTCGGTGGAAGCCGTTCCGCGCCGCGCGTTCGCCACGGCGCTGGTCCACACGGGGATTCCGAGAATAAAAAAGACCGGTGTTGCAAAAATAAGACATATGTAACGAATGACGCCGGCCAGGGCCGAAGACATCTCGCCTTGCGCGGCCGCACCGCCGACGGCGCGGGTCGACCATTCGTAGCCGTACAGGTAGATCGCCATGACCATGACGGACATCGTGAGAAAGACGGCGATGCCGAGGCGCGCCATGATCCATGCGGCCTGCCCGCCCTCGCCGCGCGCACGGGTGATGTCAGAGGCGATCCGGCAGCCGATGCAACAAAATCGGTTTGCGTCGGGCGCGTCAGCATCGCCTCGGGTGGTCATCGGGAGATGGCAGAAGTGGCATGCGATCATGGTTTGCGTCGAGCGGCGATCGCGGCGAGCCGGCTCGCCTGACAGAACAGATTCTCGCCGACACCCCCTGGCGGTTTTACTTTTCATGGCACGTCAAACACAGTGACGCACTGGGGATGCGCAGCGCGGCGTGGGAATCCTCCGCCGCGGTGGATCGCTGCCCCAGGAGCGAGCCGGCCGGGAACAACTCCGGCTGGTGCGGATTATGACAGGTGTAACAAGTGACGCGGCCGTCGCCCAGCGGCAGATGCGATGGCAGCGCGCCGGCGGCGATTTTGGAGCCGTCCGAATCGGCGCGACTCGCCGTCAGCCAGTCGCGAATCTCATCCGTCACGGGGCGATCCACGTGGCCGCGCTCGGAAACATCCCAGTGTCGAACGTGGCATGTCAGACAACCTTGCGATGAAATCGTTCGCAGCAGCGGCTGCCCGCGTCGCGCGCCGTCGGCCGGCACGTCGGGAACGTCCGTGTGGCAGAACAAGCAGGTGCGTGAGTTGACCGCGCCGTCGGGTGTGACCTGTTGGTGCGGACTGAACCGCCACGAAGCGTCCTCGACGTGGCACGAGCGGCAGTAGGAATCGGCCCGCGCCGAATCGTACCCGCGCAGCATCGCGGGATTGACCGCCGGGCGACGCGCCGCCGCCTCGCAATGTTGACGAATGTCATGACACGTCAGGCAGGTCAGCCGGCCCGCGTCGGTTGGCCAGTCTTCCGGCGTCTTCACCGTGGCCGTCCGCGCGAGCCTGCCTGTCGGGTGCGGCTCGTCATGCGCCTGTTTGCCATCGTGGCAGGACAGGCACGTGCGATCGGCCTGCGCAATGGGAATCGCTCGTGGCGCGCCGTCGCCCGGAGCGTGACACGCGTTGCATTGCGCGGACGACCAGTGCGGATTGATGGCCGGCTCAATGCCTTCCACGAGCGGGCGCGATCTCGCGCGCGGGGTGATCTGTCCGGCCGGGGTTGCTGTGCTGCGGCCCCAGGCGTACGCGCGCAGGCCCGGTTCTGCGTAGCGCTCCGCGACGAGAATGTAATAGTCGGCCTCAAACCCATCGGGCGGTTCGTCCGCCTCGCCCGGCAGTTGCGAGACAACCGCCAAACTCGAAGGCGAAACCAACCGCTGCGAATCGTCGCCGGCGTCGCCGAAGACCGCGATCACGTCGCCGCGATCATCAAACGCCTGCACGCGGCCCAGCTTCGCATCGACGACGAACAACGTGCCGTCCGAGCCAAAGGCCGCGTCGCGCGGCAATGCGAAGCATCCTATTCCATCTCCTGCGCGACCGATGCTGCGCTGCCAGGTCCCATCAGCGGCGAGAATCTGCACGCGATGGTTCATCGTATCGACGACGCATACGCTGCCATCGGGCGACACGGCCAGATTCGTGGGGGTCCGAAACTCGCCGGGGCCGTCTCCACTTCGGCCGATTGAGCGCAGCCATAGACCAGAATGGGCAAAAAAAACTTCAATCCGGTGCATCGCAGTATTACTGACCCAAAGCTCTTTTCCGACAAACGCCAGCCCTCCCGGTCGAAAAGCAATATCCTTGAGGAACCAGCAGTCATGTTCCCGCCAGGTCCAGTCCAGAATCGTCGCTTCGCCCCCGTCGCGGTCGGCATACGCTGTCGCAATCCCCCCATCCGGGCTGATTGCACAAGCCACGACCGACCGCGTGCGATACGGCTGCTTTACCGGTGCAACTGATCCATCCTCCGAAGTCCAGTGAAGTAGTCTGTTCACGAAGGCGTCGACGACGAAAAGATCGTCTCCGCGTGAAGCACGAACGTGAATCGGCTTGCCGAACGACTCCGCGGGCGAGTCGTCGATCCCGAATACCAGCGACGCCAGCGCATGGGTTTGCGGGCGCGGCGACAATTCCATCTGAATATTGCCCAGCGGCGCAGCGCTTCGCGGCAGATTCGGCTTGCGCGGTTCGGCCGGCGTAATACGAGCGGCGTGCAATGTTCCGATTGGCTCCGGCGACGGTTGCGTGGCCATACGCCGTTCGCAGCCACCGATCGCGAAGCCGATTATCGCGAACACCGCGAGCGCGAGCATTAGCGCGCGGCCGATCAAAGTCGATGGCACGACAGGCATAGCGCGCTCCGTTCGTTGGACTTGACCAGCATGGCCGGGTGTCCGCCCGCATGATGCGGATCGTGGCACGACACGCACTGAACGCGACCGCCGGGCAGGCGGATGCGCCCGTCGCGCGTGACGAGGTTGGCGGACCGATAGCGCGGATGCTCGGCGGGATACGTTCCGCCGATGGGATGCCCGGCCAGCGCCGTTCCCGCATCGGCGCTGCCGGCGAATCCTGCGAGGTCGCCCGCGTGGTTGGTCGTGAAGACATCCGTAGCAATGACGCCGTCGTGACAGCCCAAGCACACGAGGCTGTGCCGGTCCAACTCCCGATCACCCTCCTGTGCGAGCACGGCCGCCGCGCGCGGGGGTTGATCCCGCGGCAGCCGCGCCGCGCCATCCGTCATGCCTTCGGGGGTGTGACAAATGAGGCAAAGGCTCCGCGCGTCGGCGCGGCCTTCGGAGAAATCATGCGGCCCGCCGATCAGTCGACTGACATAAGTCGCGCTTTGCGTCGCTGCGGACGACGCCTGTTGGGTCGCCGGCTCGTGCCGGTTACGCGACGGCGCATGGGAAGTTAACGGTTCCGACGAATCGATGCAGGCCGAGACGAACACGACGAGAGCGGCGGCGCATACCAGTGCGCCCGCGCTTCGGCGCGAGAATCGAATCGCGGCGAATCGGGGTGATAGAGTCATCGCGAAGGTAAATCGTATGGACGCCGCCTCACATCGGCAAACCGCTGTGATTCAGAAGGTTTGAAACCGCCGTCGTGGCCGTTGCGTGTTTCCGCGCACGCCTTGCCGCCTGCGTGATTTCGGAATATGGTGATATCCCTCCAGCAAACTCTAACACTCGCAGTAAGGAGATTCGTGCCCATGTCGCGCCAGATTCCCCGTATCGCGTATCGCGCAGGTCGTGGCGGCAGCCCTCGTGCGTCGTGGCTGATATTCACATTGCTCGCGGCAGCATTGCTGACTGTGGCTTGCGACAAGCAGCCCGCGCCGCCGCCGGCGAAACCGTCCGCCCCGCAATCCGCCGACAAGGATCTTGAAGCCCTGCGCGAAAAGGTCGTCGGGCAGCCGGGCAGCGCCGCGCTCCCGCCGAATCATCCTCCGATCAGCGGCGCGAACGCCGCCGCGACTTCGGCCCCAGCCGCTGATGGCATGCCGCCCGGCCATCCGCCGATCAACGTCGCGCGCCCGGCTGCGCCCTTCGCCGCCATGAGTGCCGCCCCGCCGCAATACGACGTGCCCGCGGAGTGGAAGCCCCAGCAGCCGAAGACTCCGATGCGCAAGGCGCAATACGCGCTTCCAGGTGAAAGCGGCGACGGCGAGATGATCCTGTTCTATTTCGGACAGGGCGAAGGCGGAGACGTTGAGGCCAATCTCGCTCGATGGAAGGCCATGTTCACGACGGCCGACAACCAGCCGGTCGGTGACGATACCTGCAAGATCGAGCGACTGACCGTGAACGACCTGAAGGTCACCACGCTTGACGTGTCCGGCACCTATCGCGAACCGGCGATGATGAACCCGCAGGCACCGCCCGAGCGTCCGAACTATCGCATGTTGTGCGCGATCGTGGAACTTCCCAATGGCAATTGGTTCTTCAAGGGAACCGGCCCGGCGGGGACCATGTCACAACACGAAGCGGCGTTTCGCAAACTCATCCAATCACTCAAATCGAACTAAGTCCGCGCCGGTTGTCAGGCCGTCACACTGCACTCATCCGAATGCGAATCGCTTCGAGACGACTCGAACCCGATTCTACTTGCGCGGAATCGCGCAAGCTTGAACAAAAGTGCGGATTCGTACGCGCGCGGCGGTGCGACGAGACGTCGACTTGAAAAAAAAATCCGCCGTCGCATCAAATAGGTATTGCGTGATCCAATCGCATTGTATATATGTCGCGACTACGTCGCCCGGCGTTCCATGCGCCGAGCCAGAAGGGCGCGTCTTGTCGCACGTTCGAGGGCAACTCTGTGGCGCCATGCCTGAACTTTAGTGAAGTTGATCAGAAGGGAATGCGCCGTGGCAGCGGTGGCGCCGTCTTCGCTGAATCTGATGAATGGCCAAGCAATAACCGGACGTGGAGGAAAACGTTCAGAGTTTAAGAGGAAGTCGTGCCCGCGGAACCCGTAAGTTGAATCTAGTTGACGTTCGTTCGGCATAGGAGTTTTTATGGCCCGCACCATTCATCTGGCGTTGGTCTTGTTACTGGCATTCGGCACTCGGATCGCTCGGCCGACGTTGGCCGAGGAATCCGGATTACGTGCAGAGCCCGAACCGTTGTCGCTCAACTGGGTCGGGGACGTTCCGGAGGACGGCAAAGACACGTCCAGTGCGGCAACGGACCAGGCGGAGCCGGAGCCATTGCTTCCGAAGGGCTTCTTCTACGGAGACCCGCATTTTCGGGACAAGCCCCGGCCAGTCGGATCCCCCCTTTACTTTGAAGATCCCTTCATCAACTCCGACCTGCGGTTTATTTACCTGTATCACAAGTTTCCGAAGGAGAGCAACCTGCATGGAGGCGACCTGAACGTGTACGCCCTGCAGGTGCGCCTCGCACTTACCGAGCGTCTAGCGTTCATCGCGACATGCGACGGGTACTCTCATCTCGAGAGTCCGATCCTCGATGACGACAGCGGATGGAACGACCTGGCCCTTGGTTTGAAGTACGCGGTTTGGGTTGATCACGCCAACGACTTCCTCGTCACGACCGGGTTGAAATGGAGACTTTCAAACGGTCACGCAGGAACGCTGCATGGCAACGTGGACGAATTGACGCCTTTCATCTCTGCTTACAAGGGATGGGGCAAGTTCAACTTCATCGCCGATGTGGCAGGACGGATTGCCATGAACGAGCACCGCGGCAACCACCTGCTAAGCTGGAATCTTCACGCCGACTACGAGATTCTCGACAATCTGTTCTTCCCGCTCTTCGAGGTCCACGGCGTTCACTACCTTAGCAACGGCGATCGGCTGCCGCTTTCCGACGGCGGGCTGGACTACGCCAACATCGGCTCGTATGACGTCGCGGGCAATTCCGTGTTCTGGGGCGGAATCGGCGCTCGGTGGAACATCGTCGAGCATGTCTCGTGGGGCGTCGTCTGGGAGTTTCCACTTCAGTCGCCCCAGGCCAACGACCTCTTTGACCATCGCGTGACGACGAACCTGATCATCACCTTCTGACGAAAGGACGACGCACATGAAGCGACACAAGCCCCTTCACCATCGTCGATGGACGTGGCTCACCATGACGCTCATCCTGGGTTTCCTACCAGGCCCCTGCGTGAACGACATTCTTCGACTGGCCACGCCGTTCCTGATCTAGCAAGCCAAACCTGTTCGAAAGGACTCGCGCATGAAGCGAAGAGTGATCCTCTGGGCGGCCGTGTCCGCCACCAGCGCCGTTTTCTTCCTCGGTCTGGGCGGTTGCATTCAGGACCTGTTGTTCCTGGTCGCTCCGATCCTGCTGTGACAGGCCCACCGCGATGGTCAAACGTGGGCTGCAACATCGACGTCTTCGGGAGTCCTCCACAGCCCGGTGGACGAATTGAATTGCGCGGAATCGCGCACAGGGCTCAATTGGAGTGCGGGGGAGTCCGCGCGCGATTGGGGGACAGGCCGTCGCGCGTCAGGGCCCAGCGAATTGTCGGAAAAAAATCGTTGCAGGAATTGGCGGCGTTGGATATATGTCATCATCTAATCGTGCGTTGCGATGCGCGGCATGAATCCCGAACGTCAAGAGCGTGACTGGATGGATCACAAGACTGGCGCGGTCAACGACAAGCAGCGAGAAATCGACGCGCTCCAGCAGCGGTTGGCCGATCTTCAGGCCGACCTCGCGGCCGTGAGTCAGCGCGCCGACTGGGCGCCGCGCCAGTATTACACAACCTATCACATCCTCGCCGGCATGGTGCTGGGGCTGGCCGGCGCGATCACCAGCCTGTTGTTCAATATCATCGGCGCGGCCATGGTCGGAAAACATCCGCTGGAACTCATTCGCGTGTATCTCACCTTTCCCATGGGGGAGAAGGCCCTGGAGGTTCAGAGCGGGTTCGTACTCGCGGCTGGTTGCTGCCTCTATCTCGGCACGGGCATGATCGGCGGGATACCGTTTCACATGATCTTGAGCCGCTACTTCGACCGCGCAGGCGGCGGCAGGCGGTTCGTCGTTGCGACGGTCCTGGCGCTGGGCGTCTGGCTGGTCAACTACTACGGCCTGATCGCGTGGCTGCAACCCGCGCTGATCGGCGGCAATTGGATTCTGGAGCGCGTGCCGGTTTATGTCGCAATAATGACACACCTCGTCTTCGGCTGGACGCTTTTGGCCGTCGATCAGTGGGGGCGCTTCGTGCCGCGCGCCGCGCACTATCCGGGAGCCGTCGCGCCATGAAACACCTCCTGCTCATCGCTGCCGGCATCGCACTGCTTGCGCTGGCCGCCGCGCCGGGGTGCAAGCCCGCGCCTGCCGACGACGAGGACACGTCTCGCCCCGCCGCCTTCGGCTACCAGCAAAGCGTCCACGACGCTCTGCTGGAGGAAGGCCGATCGGCTTACCTGCAATACTGCGTTGGCTGCCACGGTGACACGGGCGACGGCAACGGTCCCGCGGCCAAGTTCCTTCATCCGCCGCCGCGCAATTTCATCACGGCGCATTACAAATTCAGCTCCGCTCGGGCCGGTCGCCTGCCGACCGACGCCGACCTGAAACGCACGATCACGCAGGGCCTTCGCGGATCAGCTATGCCCGCGTTCCGACTGCTTTCCACCCGCACGGTCGAGGCGCTCGTGACTTATCTCAAGAGCCTCTCGCCCCGCTGGAAAGAGGAAGACGCTTCCATGCCCGTGCCGCTGGTCGATGACCCGTACCGCCGCGAGGCCGACAAGTCCGAAGCGATTGCGCGCGGCGAGGCGCTTTATCACGGTCTGGCCATCTGCTGGTCCTGTCATCCCGCATACGTCCCCGAGGCAAAGATCAACGAATACGTCGTCGCGTTCGGAAACCCGGCGCGCGAAGGCTTTCGGCCGAATCTGCATCTCGCCGAAGCGAAGCCGAATAGCGAGGGCATCGTTCTCTATCCGCCGGATTTCCTGCGCGACTTCGTTCGCGCGGGCACGAGCCTCGAGGACCTGTACCGCTCGGTGGCCGCCGGCATCACCAGCACCGCCATGCCGACCTGGTATGACTCGATTGAAATTCCCGGAGCGAATCCCGGCGACCCGCCGCGCGCCTCCGCCGGCGATCTGTGGGCCATTGCGTACTACGTGCAGGACCTGCTCAAGAAGCGCCCGCCCCTGCTCAAACCCAACACGTTCAACCTTCGCGCCTATGCGCAGGGCATCTACCTGCACGGCCCACCGCCCAAGCCGACGCAGGCGACGACGCCAGAATCAGAGCAACCCACAAACTTTGAGCCGGATTTCTGACACCCCGCGCCAGGACGGGCGCGCACCGCACCGGATCGCACCATGACGACACCCGCTTCCGCCGCCGTGCCACACGATGACGCACCCGCTCGGCCGACCCATGAGCTGGTCGACCAGCAGATGGTGCTGTTTCACCTGATCGCCGCGCTGGTCTTTCTCGGCGTGTCGATCCTTGCAGGCTTTCTCTACTCGCTTCAGTTTCTCCAGCGCTACCCGCTCCCGGGGATCGAATTTTTCTCTCCCGGTCGCTGGCGCCTGGTACACACCAACGGGGTCGCCTACGGGTTCATCGCCAACTCCTTTCTCGGCGCGCTGCACTGGATGATCCCGCGGCTCACGATGCGCCCGGTCTACAGCCGCAAGCTATCACTGTTCATCTTCTACGCGTGGCAGGCCGTCGTGCTCGTCACGGCGGGCGGGTTGCTCGCGGGGCACGCGCAGGCGCTGGAGTGGGGTGAGACGCCCGTCTATGTCGATCCCGTCGCGCTGGTCGGCCTCGTGCTCGTCGCCATCAATTTCCTCAAACCGATCTTCGCCACGACCGGGCCGATGTACGTCGCCCTCTGGTATTTCATCGCCGCCTTCATCTGGACCGTGCTGGTCTATGCCATGGGCAACTTCATTCCCGAGTACTTCGTCGGCGGATCGGCGGCCGGGGCCATCGGCGGCATGTTCATCCACGATCTCGTTGGCTTGTTCGTCACGCCGCTGGGCTGGGGCATGATGTATTACTTCGTGCCGATCATTCTCAAGAAGCCGATCTGGAGCCACGGTCTAAGCCTCGTCGGTTTCTGGGGGCTTGCCTTCTTCTACCCGCTGACGGGCATTCACCACTTTCTGTACAGCCCGATTCCGATGTTCCTGCAATACGGCGCAGTCATCACCACCATCGCCATCGAGTTGGTTGTCGCGACGGTGATCGTCAATTTCTTCCTGACGATCCGCGGGCGCGGCGACGCCCTGCGAACGAATCTGCCGATCCGCTGGTTCTACACCGGCATGATCTTCTATTTCACGACGTGCCTGCAATGCGCGTTTCAAACCACCATGACGTTCCAGAAGATCATCCACTTCACCGACTGGGTCGTGGGCCACGCGCACCTCGTCATGTTCGGCGTCTTCGGGTTCTGGCTGCTGGGCATGATGGTGTATCTGATCCCGCGCGTGCTGAACGTCCCGTGGTACAGCGCCTCACTCAATAGCTGGCACTACTGGCTGACGGCCTTCGGCACGCTCATCATGTTCTTTGACCTGCTCGTCGCCGGCCTGGTGCAGGGCTTCCTCTGGCGCGATCTGGCCCCGTGGGAGGAGTCGATCCGCGCGTCGATGCCGTTCTGGCTGGTGCGAACGTTCAGCGGCATCATGATCGTCGTGGGGCAGTTCATGTTCTTTTACAACGTTTACATGACGTGGCGCGCCGCGGCGAGCAAGCCGGCTCGCGCGCCGGCGCCGGTTCCCGCGTGATACCCCGGAGGGTTGAGACGGCATGTTTGAGTCCAAAGCAGGGGTGTTTCTCATCGCGGGGATCGGCTTCTTCGCGCTCTCGTTTCTTGTCATGGGGCTGCTTCCCTGGACGATCTACTACAACGAGCCGGAGCTAACGGTCGAGCAGATCGCGGCCAAAGGGATTCTTCCCGACTTCGTGGACCTGGCCGAGCGCTTTCCCGATCAGTTCAAGGATCATTTCGGGGAAGTCAGCGAGAAGTCCTTTGCTGAAGCGCTGGCACTGGGTCACCAGGTCTACGTCGCCGAGGCCTGCTGGCACTGCCATTCGCAGTTCATCCGCCCGGTTTCAAACGAAGACCTCCGATGGGGGCCGGTCTCGCACGCCCTGGAGTATCAAAATCGTCTCCAGCGGCCGGTGCTCTTCGGCACGCGGCGCGTCGGGCCGGACCTTTCGCGCGAGGGCGGCGTGCGCAGCAACGACTGGCACATCGCGCACTTCTGGGATCCGACCAGCGTCACGCCCAGCTCGGTCATGCCCGCCTACAAATGGTTCTTCGACGCTGACGGCTACCCGAACAAACGAGGCATGGCCGTCATCACCTACGTCCAATGGCTGGGGAGCTGGCTGAAGGAATATCCCTACTATCATGGCGATGGGCCGAGCGGCCCGACGACGCAGCCGGCCTTTCCGACACGCACGCCCGCGAGCCGTCCGGCCGCCGCCGGATGATAAAAGGAGCCGACACGATGCAACGGGCCTCCGATTCCAGAACCAAGACGATCGTCGTCGTGACGATCGGCGTGCTCATTCTTCTGCCCGCGGCCTACGGGTTCGTGGAGAAGCTCACGCTCTTCATTCTCGCCGTGAAGCGCGACATGATCGCCGGCTTCACGATCATTCCCGTTGTCAACTATCTGATCGTCACGGCCGGGATGGCCTGCCTGCTAATCTGGGCGGTTGCTCATGGCATGTTCCGCCGAATCGAACAGCCCAAATACACAATGCTGGATCGCGAAGAGGAGATCGACCGCCTCGATGCCGAGGAGGGCCGCAGGGGAACAGACCAATGAGCCAACAGACCGATCCCACAGCGGCAAGCGACGCGCCGCAGAATGAGAATCGATTCCACACGTATGTGACGCACCACATACCGTGGTACATTCGCGCGATGTGGATTGTCTTCTGGATCGGACTGGTCTGGTACCTCGTCGCCTATGCGATTCCGAACGCGAAGAACTATTTTTGAGCAGAACTGATCAGGCCATTATATTCCGGAATACCGGCTATTGTTCCGGTTTGCGCGCGGGTGTAGCGGCCGGCGTACTCGTCCACCGAGGGATACGCGGGATCATTTGGCCGGCGAGGATGCAGGCCGCTACGAGAATGCGCAACCTGCGGTAGACTGTGTCGGACCGGCTATTGGCTGATCCCGCACTTCTGGATTCTTAGGCATCACTCGAAACTTCCTGCGGTTTTACTTAGCCGTTAGCCATGAGCCACTGGCCATTGGCCAATAGCCATGGGCTGTTGGTCAACTCGTGGTTTGTCTCACCTTGGTCCGGTCCCCCATTCCCTGTTTCTCTGCCCTCTATAACCGACTCAATTCTGCGAGGGCCGCATCCAAATTGCGCGCGGCGAGGTCAAGCAATGAGACCGCGTAGGTTCGGTTGTGCACACCGTTGCCGGTTTCGATCAGGCGAATGTTCTTCCTCGCGTTCTCGATTCCATCGCGCACGCGCGACGGCAGCGATTGCGAGCGCACGCCGATCGCCTTGATGCGATCATCCACACGCTGCAGGGCAGCCCGCGCCTCGGCGAGCTGGCTGGCGATTTCGCCGCGCCATTGTTGAAAGACGGTTCGGTAATCGTCGCCATGGCATTTAAGACACGTATCCTCGGTCGCCTTCACGAGCGGGTCGCCCTTGAAATCGTTCCCCGATTCGCTGTGGCAGGCCTTGCAATTCAGCCGCGAACCAAACATCGCGTTCGGCATCGGCCGGTCGATCCCCGCGCCGCCCACCCCCATGAGCAATTCAACCTGCTCGCGATGGTGCGAGGGGTGACAATGCTGACAGTCGTCGACGACAGGCTTAAGAAATTCCGCGCGGCTTCCGACGAACTCCGGCTCGATCAGCGCGTGATGAATGACGCGATGGCAATCGGTGCATCGCGCGTGCTGCCCGCCGACGTGAACTCGGTGGTATTCCTCCACGGTGTGAGTTGTCCGCGCCTCGAATTCCTCGATGAACTTCTGTTGGTCGTGACAATGCGTGCAGTCGCGCGCGGAAACGGTCGCCTGCCCTTGGATCACGTCCGCGTGGCAACTCGCGCAATCGATCCCGCGCGAGACGATGTCCTGATGGTCCATCAGCGCGCCGGCCGCCGCCGACGTGCTCACGCCGGCCGCCGGGGCGTGAACTACGATCTGCCGGGACGGCGGCTCGTGACACTTCAGGCATTCGCCCGTATCGCGATTGAATTCCTGATGCGTGAAGTGGCAGGTAAAGCACGTCGTCGTGTCGACGCGGAAATGATTGGAACCTCCGGCGTCGTACGTGTGACAGGCGGCGCAGTTCAGGTCGGCCAACTGGGCAAGTCGAATTCGCATGTGCTCCAGCCGCATCAGTTCCATCGCATCCGCGGAGAGGGCATCGTGTCCAAGTTGTCTCAACAAGGTCGTCAGGTCCGCCTGGCGGAGTGCGGCGTCCTTCACCGATCGTACGGCCGCTTCAATCTTCGCGAAGTGATCCGGTGGCAGCGACCGGCGAAGGCGATCGGTGACAACCGTCAGATCGCGCTGGTTCAGCGTGACCCGCTCGTCGATGAGCTCGTGCTTGGCGTGCATGAATCGCACTGTCGGCTTGCGCTCCGCTTCGGTCGGCAGTCCGGCGATGAGCCGTGTCTCGGTGCGTGGAACGCCGATGAGCAGCGACTTGTTCAGGTGCTCGTCGGCCAGCCGCGTGCCGTTGCCGTCGCCGTGACATTCCGAGGTCAGGCAGCTTCCGTTGTTGACGTGGGCGCGCGGTCGGCCCGCGCCGTACCGCCCGCTGAAGTAGCTCGCCGCTTGCGACAGCCCGCGAAACTTGGCGCGAATCGTGTGCTGCTCGCCTGGCGCGTAATGGCACTCCACGCACAGAACGCCGGCCTTCTTGCCGTGAATGTCGTGCGACCAGGAATCGAAGTACGGGTCCATGACGTGGCACGAACCACAGAAATTGGGACGCGACGTGTAGTATTCCGCGCCGCCGATGCTCGCCGCCGCGAAGACCATCAGCCCCAGCCCAGCGACGACGAGCAGCTTCATGCGAGAGCGCTTCTTTGCGGCCGGCATGGCTGAACCGCCGACGGAGCCGCCCGGAGCGCGCGATTCACCGTCCGAAATCGAACCGGTCAGGTTGGAGTCGGCGTTGTGGTTCTGCGAATCGAACGGCGGCGTCGTTGCCATGCCTGCGCTCCTCGGGGGGCGTGCGTTGTCGGGTCGATGGGAAATCTGCGGTCACGCGTCTATCATGTTCCACGAATCGGCCGTTGAGGTCCATTGAGGTCCATCATGCCGTATGCGATTCCGCTTGTCACGTCGTCGCTCAAGGCCGAATCGCTCCGCGCGGGGCATCGTTGGCGATCGATCCTGACGATGGCGTGTCTCGCGCTCTTCTGGGCATCGCGGGTTTTCGCGCAATCGACCGGCGGGCCGACTGCGGATTTTGCCGCGAAGAGTCCCGTACCGGGCACTGCCAACGTACCCCTCGTGGCAGAGATTGCGCAGGAGTTGACCGTCCGCTCGGCGCCGGGCCTGCTGATGCCGACGGATGTCGCCGTTGCGAAGGACGGGCGCGTGTTCGTCGTCGACGGCGTGAATGACCGAATCGTGATCTTCAGCCCTGCCGGCGATGTCACGCGCGACATCCGGCGCGTCGGCAACGAATTACTCTCTCATCCGGTCGGAATCGACGTCGATGCGGCCGGCCATCTCTGGATCGCAGACGCCGGCAACGCCCGGATCGTCGTCGCGAACGTGCCCGGTTCGCACGACGCGCCCATTGAGTTGGTTCGCATTATTCCGTTGCCCGCCGGGCCAAACGATCACCCAGCCGATCCGACGGATGTAGCGGTTTCTCCGGATGGCGAGGTGGTCTGGACGCTGGACAACGATCGCCATGTCTTGATTCGGCACGACGTGAAGCGGGGCACGCATGCGCTGGCTGGCCGGCAGGGCGAGGCGCGGGGGCAGTTGCACTACCCGTTCATGCTGGCGCGAGACGCGAAGGGAAATGTGTATGCAACGGATGTTCTGAACGGCCGCATCGGCGTATTCAGCGACACGGGAGGCGTTGTAACGACGATTGGGCAATACGGCGTTGAGCCGGGAATGCTGTATCGCCCGAAGGGCGTGGCGCTGGATGTCGACGGGAACGTCTGGGTCAGCGACAGCGTGCTGGGCGTCGTGCAGATGTTTACGGTGAGCGGACGTTTCATCGACGTGCTGCGCGACGCGGGGGGAAAGCCGTTGAAGCTGGCCGCACCGATGGGCATGGCGTTCGATGCAGCGGGCGATCTGTACGTCGTGGAGCTGGATGCGAATCGCGTGCGCCGGTTCAGGATTGTGCGGCGAGCCGACGCCGGGAGGTCCGCCCGCGACGAATCTCGCCCCGAGACGCAACGGCCCAGCGTCGTTGGGAGACAGGCCCGTGGCTGCACGGTGTGCCACTTGGAGTGGGTCGAACCGCTGGCGCAAGACCGGGCTACGGAATTGATCGCCCCGCCGGAAAGCGATCCGGCGCACCCGTTCGTCAGTCAGTCGCACACCTGCCTGTCGTGCCACGATGGATCGATCGTGGATTCGCGCCGCCGGGTCTGGGTCGAACACGGACACAACACCGGCGTCGAGCCGCCAGCGGGGATGAAGATTCCCCCCGCGCTGCCGCTGGTCGACGGCCGGATCGCCTGTCGCACCTGTCACTCGGCGCATTCTTCCGGGCAGTTCAGCAGCGACGTGAGAACGGCGGTTTTTTTGCGCGTGCAGAACGCCGCCGGCGAGTTGTGCATCGCCTGCCATAGCGACAAGACACGCGGGGCGAAGCTGGGCACTCACCCGACGGGAGGCATGCCCTGGCCCGTGCCGGATATGCTGATCGCCGCCGGCGCGAAGGTCGGACCCAATCCGCGCGAGCTGACTTGCCTGGTCTGCCACACGCCGCATGGCGCGGCCCACGATCACCTGCTCGTGATGGGAACCGAATCCAACCAGCTGTGCCTGTCTTGTCACGACCAGATGCGGCCGGGCATGTTTCGTGACGGCGACCACACCGAACACCCGCTTAGCCCGATCGTCAACGCGGAGCAGAAAGCGGCGGTTCAATCGCTCGGGACCAAACTCGGCCCCGACGACAAACTGATCTGCCTGTCCTGCCACAAACTGCACCACGGCAAAGGCGAGCGCTTCATGCTTGCGGCCGAACTGACCGACGGCGCATTCTGCGTCGGCTGCCACTCGGAAAAGACATCGGTCTTCCAAACGCCGCACGATCTGCGGAAGACCTTCCCCGAAGAGCGAAACCGCCTCGGCATGACCGCCCAGACCGGCGGGCCATGCAGTTCGTGCCACCTGTTTCACCGCTACGCGCGCTCGCCGGAGATTAGCGACATCGATCCGGGCGGCGGCAAATGCATCACCTGCCATCAGGAAGGCCGCTGCGCCGGGGAGAAGGCGCTTGGGAGTTTCAATCACCCGAAGGCGGCCTGCGTCGAGTGCCACGACCCGCACGCCCCGCATGAGCCGAATCGCCCGGCGCTGGGGCAGTTTCTCCGTGAGCCGACGCCAGGTTTGTGCGTCAAGTGTCACGTCGATTACGCGGCGCTTTCTGGCGGACCGCACGACTTCCGTGGCACGGGAAATCAATGGCCGCAGGCCGCCGAGCTTCGGGAGGACACGTGCCTCGCCTGTCACCGCCCGCACGGAAAGGACGACAAGGGACTGTTTACCTTCGCGGCATCGCAAGCCGACGCCGCGTCCGACGGCACCTGCATCGCCTGCCATCCCGGCGCGGCCTGGGGGCACGGCGATGCGGGCGAGGCGATGAAGCAATCCGAACATGCCGCCATGCACCCGCGCATCGTCCCGGCCGGCTTCGCGACTGGAGGTCTGCCGCTGGCAACCTCCTCGTCCGACGAAGCGCCGGTCGTCGGCTGCCGCACCTGTCACAATCCGCATGCGAGCGACGGCGCGACGCACAAGTTCCTCCGCACCACCGCCGGCGCGCCCGCGAGCAGTCTTTGCATCACCTGCCATTCCGATGCTTCGGCCATTGCCATGACCGGCCACACCTCCGCGACATTTGAATCGAAGCAGCTACCGGCGCGGGCATGTCTGCCCTGCCACTCGGTGCACGCAATGCCCACGGCGGTGGAGAGCGATCTGCTTTGGCCGCGGGCGCTCGCGGTCACAGAAGGATCGGGCAGCCCCAGAGGAAAATCGCAAGCGGCTTCTCCGCGCGCGGCGTTCGACTTCACGGCGATGCATGCAGCGGATCAACGCTGCGAAGCCTGTCATCGTGAAGACGGCCCCGCCCGTCCGCCGATGATTGCGACGCACCCCGACGTGCCGATGTTGAACATCTTTGACGGCGCGGGTGACGAGAGGCTCAATCAGAATCTTCCTCTCTATGACGCCGACGGCCGCGCCGCGTCGCAGGGGCAGATCGCCTGCCGCACCTGTCACGCGCCGCACGGCCACCTGCCCGACGCGGAGTTCACCGGCCCGGATCGTTCCCGGGAAGAACTGCGCTCGACACGGCTGATGCTTCGCCCGTTCGTCGCGCCGAACGTCTGCACGACCTGCCACGGCGCCGACGCCTTGTCGCGGTTCCTGTACTTCCATGACCCGCAGCGCCGAAATTCGCCGCGAAGCGACCCGACGGCCAAGAGGGCCGAGCGGACCGTGCGGTCGAAGCCGGGTCGTTCGATCGGCGCGGCCGATTGAGGAAGCTGGCGCAATCTCGTCGGGTCTGCGCGATATTCCATAGTTTCCGGCGAAACACAGGCGAGGCGCCTGTGCCACGGATACTTTTCGGGCAGTTTCTTCTTGCATCAAACTGACGTCACATGTCAGAATGCGCGCAACACGTCTGTACCAGAGTTACTTTCCGGTCCCAGAAGGGTCTCCGGCTTCGATGCGACCATCGCCAAGTCATGCCAAACTGCTACGCGCGGCGCTGCAACATCCGACGAGGACCCGCGTCATGCGCTCACTCGCTATCGCGCTGGCGGCGGCTTTCGCGCTATCGGCTGGGGCTGCGCTGGGCCACTCAACGAATTGCATCGACTGCCACCCCGCCGAGGCCGAGCAGTTCAAGGCCTCGGTCCATCAGGGCGTCGTTCGTTGCCAGGAGTGTCACGGCGGGGCCAACCATTACGACCTGTCCAACGACGAGTGGGCCGGCTATGCCAAGAATGTGACATCGCAGCCGGAGAGGGGGACGCCGGCGCCGAGGTTGCCGTTCGACCACGGCGCGACTTTTCGCGGAAAGGCGTCTCGGTCCGAGGTTCCCGAGCGTTGCGGTACCTGCCACGCCGATGTCGAGCGAATGAATCCCTACGGCTTGCTCACCGATCAGCTCGCCAGCTATTGGGTGAGCGGTCACGGAAAGCAACTGAAGCGCGCCGGCGACGAAAAGGTCGCGGTGTGCATCGACTGCCACGGCGCGCACGACGTCTTGCGGCACGACAACCCCGCCAGTCGTACGTACTTCAAGAATATTCCCCATACCTGCGGCGTCTGCCACGCCGACGCCGCCCTGATGAGCGCCTACAACCGTTCGCACGAGATTCCCGACCAGTACCGTCGGAGCATTCATGGCCAAAACGTGCTGGAGAAGGGCGATGCCGGCTCGCCGACCTGCACCACCTGCCACGGGAGCCATGCCGCCGCCCCGCCGGGCTATCTCCAGGTCAGCCATGTGTGCGGCCGCTGTCACAAGCAGATCGAGGACTATTTCCTGCCGAGCATCCATGGTCGAATCCCCGTGATGGCGCGGTGCGTCGGGTGTCACGGAAAGGACGGCAACTCGAAGAACCACCTGATCGAGAAAGCCTCGCTGCCGCTTGATGGGTTGGTGAAGGCCTACTTGCAGGTCCGGGCGGCCGAGCCGGTCACGGAGAACGAGGCCCGCGCCAAGTTTCGTGAGGTGCTGAACACCCATCCCGAGGGACTGCGGCTGGAGGAAGTCTGTTCGCGGTGTCATACGCCGGGTCGCCGCCGCGACCCGCACGCCATGTTCTTTGAAAGCAGCGATGAGAACGCGCGGCAGCTCGGCGAGGAGTTAGCCGACCGACTGCGAAGCGCGCAGTTCGAATATGCCCAGACCGCCGAGCGGCTCGACCGCCTGGCGCGGGGGGTGCTGCTGCTCAAGGACGAGGCCCTGCGCGTCGAAGACGCCAGGACCGAGATGATGGCCTTGACGGCCTTCATCCACACACTGGATCGCGAGCAGATCGCCGAGCGCGAGGAGAAAATCCGCGAGATCTGCGACGAGGTCCAGGCCAGTCTGAACCAGAAGGAGACTGGCATCACGCGCTGGAAGGTCAGCACCCTGCCCATCTGGCTGTTCATCGCCGCCTTCAGCGTGCTGATGTATCGCAAGTACCTGGAGCTGCGTCGCGCTTACGTGCGCACCGCCGACGTTGAACCGATGCCCGTCGCTGCCACGATTGAGGCACCATCCTGCCCCATTGCGATGGTTCCGCCGCGAAGAAAGTTCTTCGACGCCCTGCTCGCCGCGATGGGCACGCTCTCCGGCGTCGCCCTCCTGTGGCCCGCCATTGCCTATGTTCTGCCCGCGCGCAGACGCGGTGGGGCGATGGACCGCGTCACCGCCGGCAAGGAGGATGGCTGGCCGGTTTGGGAGGCGCGGAAGATTTCTGTGACGGGCAAACCCGTGGTTGTCGTTCGCAACGACAAGGGCTTCGCGGCCTATTCGGCAATCTGCACCCACTTGGGTTGCATCGTCCACTGGAACGGATCCAAGCGCGAGTTTGAATGCCCCTGCCACGCTGCGGTGTTCGACGCCGAGGGCAAGGTCGTGTCCGGCCCGCCGCCTTCGGCGCTGCCGCCTTACAGTGCGTCGGTCGTTCAGGGTGAAGTCATCGTGTCACCGGCCAAGTCCGGTTGAGAGCGTCACCATGCCCGAGCGCGGCCCGCCGAAGAAATGGCACTTGTACCTCGACGAGCGACTGGGCTTCCTCGCGGTGCGAGATTTTGCCTACAAGCAGCTCTTTAAGCGGTTGCCGCCGCATACCGGCTGGGCGCACGTCTTCGGCAGCATCGCCCTGCTCACATTTCTAAGTCAGTTTCTCACCGGCATCCTGCTGCTGCTCTACTATCGCCCGACCCTCGGCGAGGCCCACGAGTCGATCAAGCACATCACCGGCGACATCCCCTTCGGCTGGCTCATGCGACAGATCCACGCCTGGGGCGCTACGCTCATGATGTTCGCCGTCATCCTCCACATGACCCGTACCTATTTCATGGCCTCGTTCAAGAAGCCGCGCGAGATCACCTGGATCCTCGGCGTCCTTCTCTTTCTCGCCACCATGACCTTCGGCTTTACCGGCTACCTGCTGCCTTGGAACCAGCTCTCCTACTGGGCCACCACCGTCGGCACCGAGGTCATCGGCGCCATTCCCGTCGTCGGCCAATCGCTCAAGGAAGTCGTTCTTGGTGGGCCGGCCGTCGGACAGGAAACCTTGTCGCGGTTCTTTCTCATTCACGTCACGATCCTGCCGTGGATCGTCGTGATGCTCGTGGTCGCGCACCTCGTACTCATGCGGCTGCACAACCTGGCGACGCTCGAGGACGTCGGCGCCGAGAAGCCCTACCCGCCGGAGCGCGGCGTGCCGTTCTGGCCGGTCCACATGGCCAAGGAGGCCTGCGTCGCTCTGGCCTGCTTCGGGCTGCTCTTCACCCTGTCGGTGTTTTCGCCGTGGGAGATTGGCGAGCCGGCCAACCCGCTGGAGACGCCCGAGGGCATCAAGCCGGAGTGGTACTTCCTGCCGACCTACCAACTGCTCAAGTACTTCTCCGGGCCGACCGGCAAGTTCCTGGGGATTCTCGTGTCCGGCGTGCCGTTCGTACTTCTTTTTGCATGGCCGTTTCTCGAGCGTAACCCGCACCGCCATCCGCGGAAGCGAAAGTGGTTCGTCCGGCTGGGCTACCTGGCGATCGCCCTGGCCCTGGGCTTTGGCGTGCTGGGCCATTGCTCGGAGAACACGTATCGCTTCGGCGGCGTGGCGGTCGAGTTCGACATGTACGGCGTCCCGCACATAAAGAAGTAGCGACTCGCGAAAGAAGCGCGAGACCTCTCGCGCACGAGTCGCCTTTGGTAAATCGTGTTCCTCGCATGCGGTATTACAACGCTCACTGCGTGGCGGTGGAGTTGCTACGCATGGGCAGCGGATAAGCCGGCATTCGCCCATCGCGAACCAACCGTTCAAACCTCGCCGCCTTGATGCTCATACGCAAAAACAGGTGCCGCCGGCCTGTGGCCTCAAACGACTTGTGTTCGCGCCCGGTGACGACCATCCCGCAGGCCTCGTAGCACGCCAGCGCAGGACGATTGTCGGGAAAAACCAGCAGCAGCACTTCGGCCGCGCCGAACTGCAGAAACGCGCGGGCCAGCAGCGCCTGCGTAAACCGCCGCCCGATTCCCGCACCGCGAACATTGGGGTTTACGATCAGATGCCCGATCCACATCTGATCCGCGCGATGGGCCATTGGATTCAATTCGCCGTAACCGATCGGTTGCGATTGATCGGCCGCGCAAAGCAGGAGCCGATTCGCGCGATCGCGTCCCCACGCGGCGACCTTCTCGGCTGTGAGCGGGTGGGTTGTGCCGGGCGCGAGGAACTTCAATTCAGTGGCGCTTCGTACCCATGAGCAGATCGCCGCGGCGGCGGGCGGCTCGTAGCGCGTGAGGTAGAACGACGCTGCGTTCGCGTCACGGGCCGGCGGGCCGGGCAACGTTTCATCGCGCGGCGGACGAATGACCGGAACGGGCGGCGCAGCCTGACCCGCGCGCAGGGAAGGCGGCGCAGTGGACAGGTCAAATGGCGAAGTCAGCATCACGCGAATCTCATGCCCCGATGGTTGCCGGTGCATGATAAGGCTTTCGGCCTTGCGATTCACGAAACCGTGCGGCGTTGATCGATGGTTAATTGCGAAGTCAAAGGGCAAATGCGATAATGCACCCGTGCTGCCCTGGCACGACATCGCCGTGGACAACCGCGTGGCGGCCCTGGCGGCGCGATTAAGGGAGGGAGGCCCCCCCCTCGCGGCGCACGGGCTGTGGGGATCGTGCGCGCCCATCCTGGCGGCAATGCTAACCCAGCCATTGCGCCGACCGCTTCTCTTCGTCACGGCTCACATCGATCAGGCCGACGAAACGCGCGACGACCTTGAAACGGTCGTCAATGATCTTTCCAACCGCGCCGGTGATCCATCCCAAAGAGCCGATCGCGCAAGCGATCGAAACGACCCCGATGAGCCACCAGCCGTCGAACTCCTCCCCGCATGGGAGACCCTTCCCGGCGAGGGGGCCGGTTCGGGCGAGATCAATGCCGAGCGCACGCGCCTGTGCGAGATCCTCCGCCGAGGCGAGCGGCCGATCCTCGTCGCGCCGATCCAGGCATTGATGCAACCGGTCCCGGCCGCGTCGGCGCTGGATGCCAACACACTGACACTTTCGGTCGGCGAAGAGCGCACGCCCGAATCCATTGCCGACTATCTCGTGGCCCGCGGCTTCACCCGGCTGGACCAGGTGGAGCAACCCGGCGATTTTGCATTGCGCGGCGGCATTCTGGACATCTTTGCGACCATCGACGCCGACCCGCTTCGCATTGAGTTCTTCGGTGACGAGATCGAGTCGATCCGGCCGTTTGACGTCAGCTCGCAGCGATCCACCCGCGCGCAGCAATCAGCGCGCATCACGCTGCCGCCGCCGCCGGGCCGCGCCCCAGGCGAGACCACCACGTTCACGCATTACCTCTCACCCGACACGATCGTCGTCCTGCACGAATCGCTCGAAATCGCCGAGATCGGCCGCACTGTGCTGGAGCGCCTGGGCAACCCGATCGGGCATTACCCCGTCGAGGCGCTGCTGCGTCAGTTCGCGAAGTTCACCGTGCTGCACGTGAGCCGGTTCGCCTCCGAATCCGCCGCTGCGGCGGACACCTTTGAGCTGACCTGCGAGGGCCTGCCGACCTTCGAGGGCAAATCGACCGACGCCGTGCTGCAACTCCTGCAACTTGCGAAACAGCAACCCGTCTATGTCTATTGCGACAACGACGGCGAGCGCGACCGCCTGAATGAGCTGATTGCCCAGTCCATCGAGCCCAAAGAGCCGACAGCACAAGTCGTCGATTCCGACAAGCAGACCGCGAACTCTGTCGATCCAACTGGCAACGCCGCGGAGAATATCGTTCTCCGGCTTGGCACAATCCATCGCGGCTTTCGTTGGGTCGAAGGGGACTCCGCCGCGCCGCGCGCCTTCGCCATCGTCCCGCATCACGAACTCTTCCGCCGCTACACGCTTAAGCGACGCATCCGCAAGGTCGCCGCCGGCCGGCCCATCGAGAGTTTCCTCGATCTCGAAGAGGGCGATTACGTCGTCCACGTTGTCCACGGCATCGGCCGTTTCACCGGCATGCGCACTGCCGCCAAGGGCGACTCCGGCAAGAGCGAGGAGTATCTCACCCTGCGCTTTGCCGACGACGGCGTCGTGCATGTCCCCGCGTCGCAGATCGACCTCGTGCAGAAATACATCGGGGCAAAGGGCGCACGGCCAACCCTTTCCAAGCTCGGCGGCACGCGCTGGCAGAAGACCAAGGCCCGCGTCGAAGAGGCCGTGTCCGACATGGCGGCCGATCTGCTGCGCGTGGCCGCCTCGCGCGATGCCGAGGGCGGCGTGGCCTATCCGGCAGATACGCACTGGCAGAAGGAGTTCGAGACGTCCTTCCCGTACACCGAGACGCCCGATCAGTTGACGGCGCTGGCCGATATCAAGCGCGACATGACCATGCCCCGCGCGATGGATCGTCTGCTCTGCGGCGACGTGGGTTACGGCAAGACCGAACTGGCCATGCGCGCGGCCTTCAAGGCCGTGGAATTCGGAAAGCAGGTCGCCGTGCTTGTGCCGACGACCGTTCTGGCCGAGCAGCACCTGCGCACGTTCAGCGAGCGATTCGCGGAGTACCCGTTCACGGTGCGCTGCCTGAATCGCTATCGCACGACGGCGGAGCAGAAGGAGATCACGGCCGCCGTGCGCAAGGGCCAGGTGGATGTGCTGATCGGCACGCATCGCATCCTCTCGCGCGACGTGCAGTTCACAGATCTCGGGTTGGTCATCGTCGACGAGGAACAGCGCTTCGGCGTCGAGCAAAAGGAGCGACTCAAGCATCTTCGCGCGACGGTGGAGGTGCTGACGCTCTCGGCGACGCCGATCCCGCGCACCCTGCACATGTCGATGATCGGGCTGCGCGACATCAGCAGCCTGGCGACGCCGCCGATGGATCGCCGGTCGATCTCAACGCGCGTTGTGCCGTGGAGCGACGAGCTGATCCGCGAGTCGATCATTCGCGAGCTGAACCGCGACGGGCAGGTCTTCTTCGTCCACAACCGCGTCAAGAGCATTCACGCGATCGCGGCGAAGCTCATGACCCTCGTGCCCGAGGCGCGCTTTCTCGTCGGCCACGGTCAGATGCCCTCCGATGAACTGGAAGAAGTCATGACGCGCTTCATCAATCGCGAGGCCGACGTGCTCGTGAGCACGTCCATCATCGAAGCCGGGCTGGACATCCCCAGCGCCAACACGATCTTCATCGATCGCGCCGAGCTGTTCGGCCTGGCTGATCTGCACCAGCTTCGCGGGCGCGTCGGGCGGTACAAGCACCGCGCCTACTGCTACCTCATGCTTTCCCCCAATCGCCCGCTGACCAGCACGGCGGCGAAGCGCCTCAAGGCCGTCGAGGAATACAGCGAGCTGGGCGCGGGATTTCGCATCGCCATGCGCGATCTGGAGATTCGCGGCGCGGGCAACCTGCTCGGTCCGGAACAGTCGGGCCACATCGCCGCAGTCGGCTACGAAATGTATTGCCAGTTACTCGAACAGGCGGTCAAGCGCATGCGCGGCGAGGCGCCGTCACAGCGCGTGGCCGTTCACGTCGAACTCGACGTCGAGGCCTACATCCCGCGCGGCTACATCCCGTCGGATCGACAGCGCATGGAGTGCTACCGGCGTGTCGCTGCCTGCCGCACGGCCGACGATGTGGATCTGCTCGCGCGCGATCTGATCGATGCATTCGGGCGCTATCCCAAGTCGGTCGAAACGTTGCTGACGCTGACCGAGATCAAGGTACGGGCCGCCGGCTGGTCGATTAAGACGATCATCAAAAAGGAACCCGACATCGTCTTCACGTTTGACGGCGAAGTTCGGAAGATCGAGTCGCTTTTCACGAATCGCGGCGGGTCGGTGCGCATCCCGGATGGTCGGACGATCCATTGGCGTGTGCCGGATGTCTATTTCAGCGCGGAATCCCTGCTGACGATTCTCCGCAATCTCGTCCGCGGCGACCGCACCGGGTTGGAACCGCCTCCGCCTGCCGCCGCCGCCTCGCCGCGCGGTGCGCTCCAAAGCGTCTCAACCTCCAATCCGCCATCCCCGCCGGCCTCACCGCGCAAGCGGTCCGGCCCGATCCCCGTGACGCCGAATCAGTTACCGGCCGATGCCCCGCGCAAGCGCCGCCGCCGCGAACGGGACGCATGACGAGTTGCCAGGATCTCGGACTTCTCGCGTTACTCATTTTGTTGCGACGGTTCACTTCATCCGCGACGCCAGACGCGCCAACGGACCACTGGCCAACGCCCACGGATCACTGATCCCTGCCCACTAATCACTTGCCTCCAACCACTTATAAGACTCATGCAAAAGGACAATTAGGCTAGGATTAGAATCAGGAAGTGGGTAAAATGAGCGTCGAAGAGGGGACGCATCCACGCCGTTACATTCCGCTGACTTCAAGCGCTTGGTGTGTCAGGAGTTACCGGGAAGGCAGGCCGATGACAAAGGGCTACTTGGGGACCGGTCGGCGCTGCGCCGTGGGGGGGATGCTCCGCACCTCCTTGGTTGCTTTCGCTTGCCTGTTCGGGTCGCCGGTCCTGTTGTACTCGCAATCCAAGTCAGACAAACCCGCCAGTTCAGCCGCCGCCGGTCCCTCGCAGTTCTCCACGCCGCAGAACAGTCCTGTTTCAGGTGAGAAGGGCCTTGCGGCGGACTCCGTCTGGCGCGAATTGCCGATGCGTTTTCGCGGCAGCACGCCGGCCGGCGAGCTTCTCTTCGACAACGGCGCACCGATCGACGATTTCGGCAACCCCGCGAGCCAGTTGAGCGAAGCGTCGGCTCCGTGGAAATTCATCGCCGCCGCGGCCGATGACTTCACGATCACGGACTCCGTCTCGCCGAACACCGTCGCGCGCATTTCCACCGTCCGCGTCGCGTTTCACTTTTTCCAGAGCGGCGCGCCGAGCGCCACGCCGACCACCACCTGGACCGGCGGCGTCTATGTCACCATCTACGAAAACGCCGTCGGCAACATCCCATCCGGCCAGCCCAACGACATGGGCGGTCACACCGGCACGGTCGTCGTCTCGCAACTGGTCCCGATGGCCGAGCTGGAGAATCAGACGCTTGTCAATTCATGCCGCCCGGCCTATGTGGTGGACATCCCCGTCGATCTGCTCGTCGCCAAGAATCACACGTACTGGATCAGCGTTGTCCCGCGGCACTTTGCCCCGCCCCAGAGCGCCTGGATGCTCTCGGCCGATCTGCCGGTCGACTTCTCGATGTCGAAGGTATTCTTCCCGGCTGTGAACATTAACAACTGGACGAACAACCCCGGCAACCTCGGCTTCTGCGCCGTGCCGGGTTCACCCGCTGCCGGCGAGGCTCGCGAACTTTCGTTTCAGTTGTACGGGCAGAAAACCGTCACTGACATTGGCGCGTGCTGCAACGCCCAGACCGGCATGTGTACGACCGTTTCCAGCGCGACACAGTGCACGGCGCCCTTCGACGTCTTCCACATCGGCACCATTTGCTCGCTGCTCGATCCGCCCTGCGCGCCCGTGATCGGGGCCTGCTGCAATGACACCACCGCCCTGTGCACCGACAACGTCGGCATCGCCGATTGCCAGGACATGGACGAGCGCTTCGAGCCGGATACGCTCTGCGCGAATCTCATCCCACCCTGCGGCGATACCACGCCCGGCGCCTGTTGCAAGCCCGATGGAACCTGCGAAGACCTCCCGGTCCTCGATTGCGAGAACCAGAACGGCGTATGGACGGCCGGAACCTGCGCCGCCGTTCAATGTCCGCCGATCAACGACAGTTGTCAATTCAAGCTGACCATCACCGGCGGCTTCTCGCCGTTCTCCACGCTTGGCGCGACCACTGACGGCCCGCCCGACGCCGGCCCCGGTTGCCCCGTCATCACCAACGACATCTGGTATTCCTACACCGCCGAGTGCACCGGCACGCTTCATGTCAGTCTTTGCGACGGCACCGATTTTGATTCCGCCCTGGCGGTTTACGACTCCTGCTTCTGCCCGCCTGTGCTCGGCCCCCGGCTCGCCTGCAACGACGACGGATGCATGATGCCCGGCGGCGCGAGCCGTGTAAGTCTGCCCGTGACGATGGGGAACTGCTACCTCATCCGAATCGGAGGCGTGGCCGGCGCGACCGGTTCGGGTAATCTCAAGATCGACTGCGTGCCCACCGGCCAGGGCGCCTGCTGTCACAACGATCATACCTGTGAAGTGATTCCCGCCGCCGCCTGCATGTCGCCGGATGTCTTCACGCCGGGCCAACCCTGCAATCCGATCACCTGCCCGCCGCCCGAGAACGACCCCTGCGACGGCGCGCTCACGCTCGGCGACGGCGTCACGCCGTTTGTTACCAACGGCGCGAGTACCGACGGCCCCGCCGATACGCCCAATCCGCCCTGCGCGCTGATCACCAACGATGTCTGGTACAACTACGTCGCGACCTGCGACGGCGAAGTCACCATCGACCTCTGCGGCGCGAGCTTCAACGCCGCGATGGCTGTCTACAACGGCTGCGCCTGTCCGGTCGGCGCGGCGCCGATCATTTGCGATGACGACGGCTGCCTGCCCGGCGGTGCGCCGTCGGTCACCTTCCCCGTGACATCGGGGAGTTGCTACCTCGTGCGCATCGGAGGCGTGCTTGGCGCGACCGGCACGGGTGACATTACTGTGACATGCGATCCCTACGGCGCGTGCTGCTTCCTTGATGGCCATTGTGAGGAACTCGTCGAAGCGGATTGCACCGCCGCGACTGGAACCTTTAGCGGACCGGGGACGGATTGCACGCCGAACAACTGCCCGCAGCCGACCGGCGCCTGTTGTCAGGCCGGCGGCGTGTGCAGCGTTGTAACGGAATTGGAGTGCGACGCATTAAGTGGCGTGTTTTCCGTCGGCGTCGCCTGCACCCCCAATCCCTGCGAGGGGCCCGATGGCGACTGCGCCCCGGCCGATCAGGGAAAGATCCTCTCCCCGTCGCCTGCGATCAACGGCGAGTTCGGCCATAGCATGGCCATCAGCAACGACACCGTTGTGATTGGGACGCCCGGCGAGGGCGGCAGCGACATCGGCGCGGCTCATGTCTTCGTCCAATCCGGCGCAACCTGGGTTCATCAGGCAACGCTTAGCCCGTCCGACATGCCGGTCAATGGGTCGTTCGGCGAATACGTTGCCATCGATGGCGACACGATCATTGTGGGCGCCGACAACGTGGCGACGGTCGGCGCTGCGTACGTGTACGTCCGATCAGCCGGCGTGTGGACCGAGCAGCAGAAGCTGACCGTGCCCGGCTCGAACCTGCTCGGCGCTGCGGTGGCCGTGGAAGGCGACTGGGCGTTGATCGGGGATTACGCCGAAGAGTTTGTGACCGTCTTCCAGCGAAACAGCGGCGTGTGGTCACCCGTCCAGACGCTGATCCGCCCCGACGGCGTGGGCGACATCCTCTTTGGATACTCCGTCGCCATCAGCGGGAATTACGCCATCATCGGTGCGCGGTGGGATGATCAGCTCGGTTTTAACGTCGGCTCTGCGTATATCTATTTCTACAACGGCTCCACGTGGGAGTTCCAGGCGAAGCTGCTGCCGGACGATCCGGTCTCCGTCTCCGAATTTGCGACGGCGCTGGATCTCGACGGCGATGTGGCCGTCGTCTGTCCGCGAACGCATGCGGCCGGCCGCACGGTCTACGTCTATCGTCGAAGCGACGTGCTCTGGAGCCTCGAACAGCGCATCAGCGCGCCGTTCTCCCTCGGGCAGAACGGCGCATCGGGCGCGCCGTTCGTCGGGCTTTCCGGCAACGTGATCGCCGTCGGCATCGATGGGGACGACACCGCCGGGAACAACGCGGGCGCCGTTCAGGTTTACAGGCGTCTTTCAGGAACCTGGATCCCGCTTCCGGCGATGCTGATTCCGGCGGGGTCGGTCGCCGACGACCAAGTCGGCCATAGCGTGGCGGTCTCCGGGAACACCGTTCTCGCCGGCGCAACGGGGGATGACGACACGCTTTCGCCTCAAGGCTCGGCGGCATTCTTCGATCTGACCTGCGAAGCCGCCTGCTGTCTGATTACGGGCGCTTGCGAGTTGATTACCGAATCGGACTGCGCCGTAACTTCCGGCATCTACCAGGGCGTCGGCACCAAGTGCGGACCGAACCCCTGCCCGCAGCCGATCGGCGCCTGCTGTCTAATGAACGGAAGCTGTCTGGAAGATCAGACCGAGGTAGAATGCAACGGCATCGGCGGCACGTTCCAGGGGCCGGGCAGCGTCTGCGACCCGAATCCCTGCGTTCAGCCGGCTGGCGCGTGCTGCCTGCCCGATGGCTCGTGCCAGTTTCTTGACTCTGCCGCGTGCGCCTCGGCCAATGGCGACTTCCAGGGAAGCGGCATTCTGTGTGAGAATGTCATGTGCCCGCAGCCCTGTTGCCACGGCGACATGCAGGGCGATGGCGACATCGACCTGATTGACCTCGATCCGCTGATCAACGCCGTGCTCAATCCGCCCTTGCCGGCCGATCCGGAGTTCTGCCGCGCCGATGTCAACGGCGACAGCGCGGTCGACGGGCTGGACCTCGCCGCCTTCACGGCGATGATCCTTCCGGGCTATGCGACGTGTCCCCCGGCTTCGGTCATCTGCTGCCCCGGCGACTGCAACAGCGATGGCACGATCGACGGCCTGGACATCAACGAGTTCATCATTCGCCTGCTGGCCAATCCGCCGCTTGGCTCGCTGGAGTTGTGCGTGGCCGATGTCAACGAGGACGACGTGCTGGACCTGACGGATGCCGACGCGCTGGTGACGAAGCTGCTCGCCGGTGAATTGTGCCCGTAAATACGCTGAAACGCAGCGGCGCCGACCTTGGCTTGCCGTTTGGCGGGGATAAGCCGGGTGGCTGCCGGTCGCATGACGCCTTGCGATGCGCGGCCCCGGCGTCGTTTGCGGGTTCGGGCATACTTGACGCACCGTTCAGCTCTGCGGAAAATGCCCCGCTTGGATCGCTCGGCTGTGGCGACTATACTGCCCGGCCTCCTTTCGATGTACCGCGCCGACGTAGCTCAGCGGTAGAGCACGGCTTTCGTAAAGCTGAGGTCGTGGGTTCAAATCCCACCGTCGGCTGTTGACCTAAACCACGCCGAACGCTTGATTTAGCGTACCTGTCGGTGTCCGACAGTGCGGCCCGTAAGCAACGCATAAGACGGTAAATACCGTTTTATGCGTGCTTCACACGGGAGTTACCGCACATGCCAAGGACATCCGCATCCTCCACACCCAAGTATCGAAAGCACAGAGCCTCCGGCCAGGCGGTCGTTACCCTTAATGGGCGGGACATCTATCTGGGTCCCTACTGACCTTCCCCCCGGTTTCTGTTCCACCCAAAACGATAAATCTGTTAGATTTCGGTCATCAGACCCGCTTTTGGCGGGAGGAGTATTCTGATGAAGAAGTCGAGGTTCACGGAGGAGCAGATTGTCTTTGCTCCGGGGCAATCCGAGATCGGTACGCCGTTAGAGGAGATCACCCCAATGGAACTGCGCCGCACACGGTGAGAAACGCTGCGGTGTCGTTCAAGGGCTCGGGTACTCGTGTCGGATCGCGTGCGTCGCCTCGGGGAACCCAAAGCACAAGTCCCTCCCGTGCCCGCGTGAGCAGCACGCGGTACTTGTTCGCGAGATACTGCGCGCGGCCGGCATCGCGGATAGTTTTCCAGTGCCGGCCCATGAGCCGCGAGGGGTGCCAGTGCGGCGGATGGCCTCGGATGGTCATGTCGTCGCCCCAGCACAGACCAACGAAGTCGAGCTCGAGCCCCTGGCACTCAAACTCGGTCATGGCTACTTCGAGCGAATGAGAGGACCGGAAGTCATCTCGCGGATCGAGAAACCACCGCTCGATCGGATAGCCGCGATGAAACTCCGGGTCGAGTTCGAGCCCCTCGGCGCGAAGCCTGAGCGCTCCCGAACTTGCGAGCAACCCAGCACGAGTCTCCCCTGTTGAGACTTCACGCAACCATCCGCGAGCGACGTGCAAGTCGCGGGTCAACATCACGCGAAAGCCCCGCATCGCGTCCATCGCGGTCCGAGCCGACACCGCGTCCGCGCGCAGCACGGCGTTGACCCATTCGGCAAGTCGCTGCGCACGGGGCGCACGGACACTCACCGCCAAGTGCATCGACTCTTCCTCATGCACGCGGACATTCGCTGGCACTCCATTCGAAAACAGCCGGTGGCCCGCCACACTCTCGCCGCCGACCAAGACCTCCGGAGAGACGACCACGTCCCAGACCGTGCCGCACGAATGCAGGGCTTTACCCCATTCTTCAAGGCCTGCTTCTCCATCGTGGATCTCTTGCCCACCCCCGACGAGCGCCACCACGACCGCCCAACGCTGCGGACGCGCCATGATGTCCAGCAAGAGTCGCGGCTCGGAGACGTCAATCGCCTTGTGCCGCTTGGCGAGCTTGCCCGCATGCCACGCGCGCTGCGCCTCATCGAATGCGATGACGTGATCCGGCGGCACATCGCCAGCCTTGTTCACGCCGTACTCGGTTAGGAACTGATGGATGTTCTGGATCAACAACTCGGTCTTTCGCTCTGAAGCGTTCCGCTTGGCGCCAGCGCTCACGCGATCACGCACCAGTGCTTCACGGAGCACACGCACCAGCGGGCCGTTGCCGGACATGAAGGAAGCCGCCCCTTCGCCCAGCGCGAGAGATCGTGCATCCTGCATGGCCGTGAGCCCCGCGAGCGTCTTGCCGGCGCCGGGCACGCCAGTCACAAAGCAGATCGTCCGAAGGCCACCGTCTTTGGAACGATGGATTGCGCGGACAATCGCCTCGGTGGTCGTGGTCAGGTTGTCCGCGTAGGAGTGCGATAAGGCCTTGATGCCGTGCCCAGCGAAGACGCGGCGGGCAGCCTCCACGATCGTGGGTGTGGGCCGATATCCCGAGAGTGCCCAGGTTTGAGCGTCGATAGCCTTCCCTGGCCGCGAGACATGCCACGCGGCAATCGCTTGAATCGCGGCTGCCAGATTGCTCGCATTGGTCATCGCGACACCGGTGCTCGCATCGAGCATGAGGGGTGGATCCGACATCGGCGCAGCGGTCACCACCAGCAATGCCTCGACGGGTATCCCGCGGCTGGCTTCGTGAAAGTCGCGAAGGTCGAGTTGGTAGTCCTGCGCCTGCCACACATCGGCGCGGTCAAACGTCTCCTTGCCGACCTTGAACTCGAGCGCGGCGACGAATCTGTCGGCGATCAGAACCGCGTCGATCCGCTTGCCGCGGCGCGGGATTGGGTACTCGAGCAACGCAGTCCATTCTGCGTGACCGGGGTCAACACTTATCAGCGACGCAGCCATGATTCGGAGCACGTAGAGTTGTTCACGCCAGGCAATGGTCTGATCGGCCTGCTGAGTATCGAACCCGGCAAGAGCTGCCGCGGTCGACAAGCGACCAATCAAGTGGTCTACATCGCACGTGGTAAATTCCCCGAGCATTACGCTTGCCCACGCGCCGGTCGACATAGCAGGCCGGCCTAGGTCGGCTTGCGCCGTTGAAACGGTCGAGAGGTGCCCGGAGGTCGTGTTATCGTTCATCATCTCGATAGACCAGGATACGGAGGCCTGCGCCAACGCTCTCTGCCGCTTGATGGCGAAGGATCCCCTCGCCGAAGGCGTCGAGAAGTAAGTCTACGGGCTGGAATCGACGGCTCCCGCTTCGGCGGGCGGCGCATCCGCACCCGCCCACTTCACCTGTCGCGTCCGCCAACCCGCTCAGCGCGTCCGCCGGACCATCCGCCGCACGCGACAGATCATCCGTCGCGACCTGCTTCAAGGGTCACTCTCAACTGGTTGAGTCGTCTGGGAGAGTTTCTCCCGCCACTCGGCGGCTTGTTGATCGTGGCCGCCATCGGGGTCTGCCTTGTGCCAGGCTTCGTAACAATCAATGACGCGTTGAATCGCTCGGGCGGTCTGTTCGGGGCGAATCCCTTCCTTCCCGATGATACCCTTCATCGCGGTCAGCAAGAATCGCTCTCCCTCTTCAAACTCACTTGTCATTGCGAGGCAATAGCCGAGGTTGAGGTACACAGTCGCCAGATTTCGATGGCCTTCCCCGAGGGTCTTCAAGAAAATGCGAAGCGCTTCCCGGTAGTATGGAACCGCTTCCCCAAACTTGCCCTGCTCCTGAAGCACATAACCCACGTTGTTCACACGTAGCGCCACTTCCGGGTGGTCGGGACCAAGCATCCGCAGGCCGGCATCGTGCGTTCTGCGAAACATCCGCTCGGCTTCGGAAAAGTTCTTCTGCATCATCAAAACGTAACCATAGTTCCCCTCAACGGTCGTCACCGTGGGATGGTCCGGTCCCATCAGCTCGCGACCGATTCGAATTGCTTTGTCATAGAGCGGAATCGCCGCCTGCAAGTCGCCGCGATCGGTAAGGACCAAGGCGAGGTTGTTCAGAGCCATGAAGTAATCGCGCTGCTTTCGCTCCGGCATCGCCTCATGAAGCTCCACGGACCGCCGGAGGTGTTTCTCCGCCTCTTCGAGCTGGCCGAAGTTGTAGAGCACGAGGCCGAGGTTGTTGTAAGCCGTCGGCAGCCTGATTGGATCGGAGACCTGAATGGTTTCATAAACCGACACGCACGTTCGCAACATCGCAACCGCGCCGGAAAAATCCCCCTGATCCTGAAGCAGCAGGGCGAGGCCGTTCATCGATGCGGCGACATCTTCGTGCTGCTCGCCGTAGATTTTCCGGCGAAGGTCGAGCGCGCGTGTCAGAAATGCATGGGCTTGATCATACAACCCCAGTCCGCGATAGGTCTCGCCGATCGCCTCCGATACAGACGCTTCGACGACGGGGTCTTCGGGACCCTCTCCGGCAGTGAGCATGTTCGCGGCTTCGTCCAGTGCTTCGCGCACCTTGATATCGGGGTTTCCCTTCTGCTCGCCCTGATTGGCCTTGGTCAGCATCTTGACCATGAAGTCGTTGACGGCCTTCATGCTTTTGCTGCTTTGCAGTGCATCGGCCGCGGAGCGCTCCGCGACCTGCCGCAAGTCTGTTTCATTCTGCTCGGCCTTCTTCGCGCGATCGCGCTCACCCAGCGCCCAGAAGACGCCCCACGACGTGCCGATCAATCCGGCGATCATCAGGAGGGAGATGGCGCTCCATGCCGCGACGCCCACGCGATGGCGGCGAACAAACTTTCGGATGCGATAGCCGCGGCTCGGCGGACTGGCCAGCACGACCTCGTGATTCAAATGTCGGTTGATGTCGGCCGCGAACTCGGATGCGGATGCGTATCGCCGCGAGGGGTCCTTATCCAGCGCCTTCATGGTGATCCAATCGAGATCACCCGCCAGTTGCTGCGCGAGCGTCGACGGGGTCGCGCTGGGCGGCGACGGTTCATCCTCCTGAATGATGCGCAGCATCTCCGCCGGGCCGCTTGCGCGAAGCCGCGATGACTCAAATGGAAGCCGGTCGGTCAGCAACTCGTAGAGAAGCACGCCCAATGAATAAACGTCGGTACGAGAATCGACAGGCTGCCCGCTTCCTGCCTGCTCGGGGCTCATGTATTCGGGCGTGCCAAGGAAGTGTCCCTCCATCGTTTGCAGGGCTGTATCGGTCAGAGGCTGGCCGATCGCCTTGGCGATGCCGAAGTCAATGACCTTGGGCATCGCTGTCGTCCCTTCGCCCATTACGAGGATGTTGGACGGCTTGAGGTCTCGATGGAGGATTCCCTTCTGGTGCGCATGTTGCACCGCGTCGCAGACCTGCACGAAGAGCTTCAGTTTGGAATGAAGACCGAGGCGTTGATCCCTGCAGAATGCCGTGATCGGGACGCCCGGGACATGCTCCATGACGAAGTAAGGGCGCCCGCGATCGGCGCCGGCGTCCAGTACGCGCGCGACGCAAGGGTGATCCATCATCGCAAGCGCCTGCCGCTCCGCATCAAACCGTGCGACGACCTGCGCGGAATCTCGTCCAGGCTTCAGCAGCTTGAGCGCAACCCGCCGGCGAAGCGGCTTCTCCTGCTCGGCCAGATACACAACGCCGAATCCCCCTTCGCCCAGTACACGGACCAGTCGGAACGGTCCAATGGAGTCGCCGGGCGAAACCATCGATTGCAGCGCGTCGCCCACCAGCCCTGCGGATTTGGTGGTCGCCGGAATCTGTTGCCCGCCTGGCTGATCGGGGTACTTCGATTCGTCCGCACGTTGCACGCGATCACGCACAACTCGCAAGCGATGCAGGAGGCCGTCATGCAACGCCAGGATTGATGAACTGCGTCTCGAACACTCCCGGCAGTTCTCCATGTGGGCTTGAGCATCGGCCGCAACCGCGTCGTCCAGCTCTCCCGCGTGCAACCGATGAATGTCGGCATCCGTTAAGCATGATTGATCGAGGCGCATGGTTCAGTTCACCCTTTTTCCGAACAGGTGACGGCCATGATACCGGAGTGCCGCCACCCGTTGGCCGTCACGTGCTATACACGAGCTGTTCGGAATTCTCTCCGCTGCGGTGATTCCTTCGGAAGATCGCTAAGAAAGATTGATCGGCTTCGGGAGAAACACCTCTCCGGTGTGTATTCCCTGCAGACGCCGGTCGTTGACCGCCTCGCACGGCAACCGGGTCCGGGAGATTTCGATGTCGCAAGCACACTTCAACAAGGAAAGCCAGCCTGGTTCACTGCTGGGGACTTTCTCCATCCACTGTACGAGTACCGGGACATGGCGGGTCGAGGCTCGTCGAAACTGCCTTGATTCGCGCGACATGGCGGCATTGGCATCGGGCCTTACGAAGCAGGCCGCCACGGAACAGCCGATTCAAATCGAGATCGATTTGCATCGCGTGGAGCGGATCGATGGCCAATGCTCACTGGTGCTGGCGCAATTCATGCAACTGTCCCGGCTATTCAGGCGTCGCATTCAACTGGCCGGGATTCATGGGGCGGTTGCGGATGTCTTCTGGGTCTTCAGGAAAAGCCGCGAATTGATGTCTCTCCTGAAGCGGCCAGAAACGCAATGCGCCTGAATGCGTTGCAGCCCTGCACCACCTCTCGCGCACCCTTGGACCACTCGACCGGCGGAGCGTGAGAATCGTGCTCCGCACACCGCGCAAACAGCGGTTTTTATTCGGCCTCCAGCTCTTCATCACCCAGCAGCTCACGCATCTTGTCCGCCAGGCGCTGCGTGACTTTGTATTTCAAGCGATACAGCTGGGCCGGCTCCATTCCGACCTGGGCACAGACTTCCTCGGGCGATCGCTCCTCAAGAGCGTAGAGCCGGAACGCTTCGTACGCATGGGGTTCGATCTCATTACGGATTGCCTGGAGGCAATACGAGAGATGCTCCTCCATCCAGATCTTATCGAACGCCTGTTCCGGGGATTCAATGGATGCCGCTTCGCCGACGCCCAACGAAGTCCCCCCCTGCACCTCCTGTTGCCCGCGCCACTGGTTCTTCATCTGGTTAATCGCCATGGTGCGGAGCCACGACTTGAAACGGCCTTTGGCTTGGTCGTATTCGAATCCGCCGATGTGGCGATGCACGGTCAACATGCATTGTTGCACGATGTCGTCGGTCCCGGATCGATCGAATCCACGAGCCATGCACAGCCGGGTCAGGATCGGGCGGTAGATGGCGTCGAATTCGGCCCAGGCCGCGGAATCGCCCCGGTCGCGGATTCTCAAAAGCAAGCTGGCGCGCGTGGTTTCCATAAGAACAGGCTCTAAAAGCTCGAGCGATTGTAACACCCCCACACGCGGCGGCAAAAAAGCCAGGAAAAAACTCATTCCACCGTGGGAGAACTCGGCCGGAGCGGTGTATTGCAGGAGAAGGCGGCACGTCAGGCCAGTCTTCGATTGCTTCCTCGCATAGCAAAAAAGGAGAAAAACATGTTCGCAAACCAGGTCCATCGACTCCCCCGAAAGTGCTCACGCCCCATGTGTCTTTCTGCCTGGGCGATCACTCTGATCGTGTGCAGCCTCGCAAATGCCCAGGTGTACGGCCCCGATTTGTATGTTCAGAGCATCACGCCAAGCGTGACGAACCCGGCGCTTGGGCAGCACTTCAACACGACGATCACCGTAAGAAACAGCGGCAATCTCGATGCCGGGCCGTTCTACCTGCTTCTCCATTCCGACCGGGCCTCGGAACCCACCACGCCATGCGGCGATTATGAAACGTTCGCCTACTTCAATTACGGTCTCGCGGCCGGGCAAAGCTCTTCGATCACGGTTGAAACGTGGTACGAAACCGGAGGCTCGCATGCCTTCTGGGCGTGGGTCGATGGTTGCAACAGCGTCGGCGAGTTGAACGAAAACAACAACAAGACGTCGCGAACGTTTCAGATTGCACAGCCGGACTTGATCGTGCAGAGCATCACGCCAAGCGTCGCAAGCCCCACGCTGGGCGTGCCGTTCACCATGAGCGTCACACTTCGCAACCAAGGCGCCGTGGCGGCCGGACCGTTCTACCTGCTCATCGACCGGGATCGCTTATCAGTACCGAACATGGAATGCGCAGGCGAGATGGCGGAATACATTCCCGGTCTCGCCGCCAACGCGAACTTGACGAAGCAATACTCGGTGACTTACACGACCGGTGGAGCGCACACGTTCTGGGCTCGCGTCGATGGCTGCGGCGACGTGACCGAGTCTAACGAGAACAACAACCGAAGCAGCCGCACGAGCCAGGTGCCCGCTCCGGACCTGGTGGTTCACTCAATCAGTTCGCCCCCCAGCTTCATCTTCCTGAACTCCAATCACACGATGTCCGCCGTCATCAAGAACAACGGCACGGTCACCTCGAATCCGTGCGTCGTGCATGTTTACAAGAACAGTGCTTTGGAGCCTATGGTTGCCTGTTCCGGCGAGCTTTCGATCTCCGTCCCCGCCATCGCCCCGGGGCAAACTCATCCCATCAGCTTTTCGGTGAATTACAACACCACGGGGAACAAGAATCTGTGGCTCTGGGCCGACTCGTGTCTGAACGTCGCGGAATTGAGCGAGTCCAACAACAAGCGGAGCGTCACCCTGCCCGTTCGGCGCGGCCCCAACCTGGTCGTTGACAGCATCACGCCGACGGACTCACCGGTCCGCCAGTTGAACTCGACTTCTGTCGATGTGGTGATCCGCAACGCAGGCGACGCCCCGACCCCTTCCAACCTGGCGATCAAGGTCAACGCGTTCTTCAATCTGTCCAGCCAGCCGAACAACCCGTGCACGTCGCCTGACCGAGTCTTCTTCTCCGATCCGCTCGCGGCGGGCCAGAGTCGAACGCTTCGATTTACCGGCGTGACGTATGCGCTGTGGGGGCTCCATAAGTTCTGGGCGGTCGTCGATCCGTGTGACACGATTCGCGAATCGTCCGGCAGCGACAACGCGCGAAGCAAGGTGATCGATGTCCATCTGCCGATTTGACCAGTAGCCCCGCCACGGCCTGCTCGAAGCGCAGGACCACTCACTCGAAACCGAAGCCCGCCGGCACATGTCGGCGGGCTTCTTCATTTTGCCCGCAACGCAGATGTCCGCCAGCGTCGTTGATCATTCGGCGGAGGCAGCGGACCCGCCTCACGCTGCTTTGCGATGATCTGATCAGGGCTGTTTGGTCTTCGCTTCATCGAGAATCTCCTTGCCCGTCCGGGCAGTTAAGACTCTCACAACCACTGGATCAAGTTCCGGGGAGCAGGGCAGCGTGTTTAGGTGCCCTTCCATGATAAGCATATAGATCAACACATGGGGGCGCCTCTCCGCAAGGGGGCAAGCTGGTGCTTTCGCCCTCAAGGGCGAATTCGGCAAAAGTGCAGTTATTCCGGTTCGCGGTCCTCCTCTGGCTCTAGGCTCCGCACTCTCGCGAAGAACACCTCATGCAATCTCTCAAGTTTCGCAATGAGCCAAGCATACTGTTTATCGCGAGCAGACTCGTCCCGAAGGTCAGTTGGAAGACGCATGTAAATTCTGCACACGCGGGCTGACTCCGGGTTGTACCAAGTCAATGGTTCGCCGATATCCCTCTCAATTGCATCCTTGTCACGCTCAAGGGCTCGGTAGTACCCCTTCCCGCACACCTTGTCTGATATTTCAAACTCGGCGCGAATCTCATTCCGACCGTATCCGCCAGCTACTGAATCTGCCAACGAAGCAACTGCGTTCAACTTAAAGCCCGATCTGCCAATCGAGATGTTCATCCAATGCTGCGGAAGCGGCTTCGTCGGCTTGATTACACTCCCCTTGTTGAGTACGTACTCGCGAAAGCCGCGCCAAAAATCGAGCTGAAGGCGCTTCGCTTCCGTCAGCTCTGTATCTCGAATGTGCGTCGCCCCCACGCCGCCTTTGGTCCAGTCGTTTGGCTTTGCAACTACATTGAACTTAGGAGCCCTTGGCGAGTCCGCTATCCGCCAGACTTCAATCTCCAGCCCAAAGAACTGCACATGATCTCCGGAAATCTCGTTCAGCCAATCTAAAGCCGCGCGATGCTCGTCCGTAAATCGCTCGGCGATCCAGACAATCGTCACAGCACTTAATCCGGCAGCGTACGTCAGGATTTGGCCGAGATGTGTGTGATCCGTGGGCGAGAGTTGATTCTCTATCAGCACCCAGCTCTCGTCAGACGTGTCACGACAGACTATATCAGCCCGGTACGGCCCAATGTCCTTTTCCTGGGCCTCAAGCTGAAGTTCGATGCCCAAGGTATCGCCAAGAAGCTTCAGGTTGTCTTCCTGCGCAAGCCAAGGCGTGAAGTTAGACGCTTCCTTTTCCCAGATATCGCGAAGACCAACTCTTTCGAGTCGGCCAAGACTGCTATTCGTCATGCGTCCACCTGTTAAATGGTTTCACATCTCCGGACTGGTGATTCCAACTCCATCGAATTCGGTCTCAAAGCAACTACTTTAGACTCAGATGAAGTGACGCGGCACCCAATTGTGCTCGTGCTGCCGGCGCGGGGCAGGGGACACTGCGCCTCTTGGCCGCCCTGGCGACGAGAGCGCGGGCGACCCACCAGCCCGAGCCAATTATTGTGGCAGAATCAGGGGGTTAAGACAATTCACAGGCTTGCCGGGGTGACAGATTGTGTCGTTAAGCCGAATGCCCGGAATTTGTTCGGAGAGCCCGCCGACACGACTCCTGTATCGGTCGTTGGTTGTCCAGGCCGGCCCATTGCCTCGTGGCTTGCGCGTCCATCTGCCCTTCCAAAAAGTGGTCAGAATTGCGGTTACTCAGATTGACAAATACACGAATTGTACTCACGATGGCCGGAGAGGGCCATGGTCATGAGGCAAGAGAGACTGGGTCTGGCTGCATTCGGGGCAATGCTGGGCACAGCGACGCTCGTGGGTCTTGGCTGCGCCGGGCGTTCATCACTGACGTACGGCCAAGAAGGGCCTGAAGAGCGAGATAAGTCGCAACAAGCCGAGCGGGTACGGGCTGAAGAAAGCGGGTCGTCTACCGCGTCCATTGTTCCGGATCAACTCGTTAAATCAACTCATCCGCACGGAGAGCGTGAAGAAGACCGTTTCCTAGGTCAATCGGAACCGGTATTGCTCGCTGTATCTGAATTCAGTACGAGCGGCGCGAAGACCATGCCCGAATGGGGGAAGTCCATCGCGGACCAGCTCTGCAGCCGGTTGTCAGCGAGGCGATTCAAGCTGGTTGAACGGTCTAGGCTGAATCGGATAATTGAGGAGCGCGACCTTCAATCAGCCGGTCTGGTTGGTGGGACCCTTCAATCGCTTACAGAAGCATCATATGTTCTCGTGGGTAGCGCACATTCTGAGCATGGCATCGAGGTGACCGCGCGCCTTGTCGAAGTGGCAACCGGCAGATTGGTTCGCCGTGCCTGGGGGCGATCAAAATCACTTGAGCAAATTAACATCGCTTTGGATTACGTTGCTGCCGTTCTTTCTTCCTCGGACTCTGACTACATTCGGCTCGAGGCCGATGCGGATCTTCGCGTAGACGAGGACTTGAAACAGGCCCTGGACCCACCGGAACGAGTCACACATGATGGTGATGCACTGGTAATCGTGATTCGGTCCGCAAATGATGGCGGAAGCGAACCCCAATTCTATCAAAAGGCTCGGCAGCGATTGCGAGAGCGATTTGTTGCATTCTGTCAAAATGAGTTGCGTCTGGCCCGTTCCAAGAGTTGGCTCATGGATTACTGCCGGCGCTTTGAAGACTGCGAAGATGTAACAACGCGGGGTGCGTATACGACGTTCACGTTTCGTGTACCCATTCCGAATTGACAACGGGAGGTGAGACATGCGGTTGAAATGCAGGGGCAAATTCGCAGCTAGCACCGTTCTTATGGCAGTTCCCTTGATCATGGGGTGTCATACTTTTGAAGTGCGCCAGTTCGAGAGCGTTAAACGAGAGGAGCCAGCAGGGTTCACTCGCGCTGCGGTCATAATGAATGCACAGGCTGGAGACCGAACGGCTGAACGCAACAAGTTGTTTTCAGAGCAGCTAATAGTATCGCTTCAAAAGCGAGGCATCGACGTCGCAGAGCGGCAGAAGGTCGAGTCGCTACTCGTTGATGCCGAGATGATTAAAGAAGGGCTAGCAGACCTTAGCGAGACCGAACGAGCCAAGCGTCTTGGGCGATTGCTCAAAGTTGATGTAATCGTCTATGCGGATTCATTTGTAAACAGTTCGTTTTACCAGTACTTCGACCGGCTCTTTTTTAATAGCAATACCGAGCAGTACCAACTCCAACGCGAAGCAAATGAAAACGGGATTGTAAGGCGCAAGGGATACCCGGTGCTAGCGAGTCATGCAATCGGGTTAAGCATGCGAGCAGTTGACTCCGCAACCGGAGAAATCCTATGGGTTGGGTATCGCTTCAAAGCCTCGGCCAAGTGGGTCGAGGACGAAAAGCCGGAGACGCTTACGAACTTTGACGTGGTGAGGGGCGTGTGTGATGAGATCACGGACGACTTGCTGACAACGCGTTCAAAATCATGAGAAGGGAGATTTGCAAAATGCCACTCCGCCGATGTGCAGTTCTTTTTACGCTTGCCATGATATCCAGTACCGGCTGCTCAGATTCACTTTCAATTCAAAGTCGGTCATTCCGCGCGGCTCAAATGGAAGTATCGCCAACTGTGAGTGTTGTTGATTTCGCCGGTGACGCAGGCGGCCAAGCCTTGGCCGACATCCTGACTATGCAATTACGAAAAGCTGGGTTTGCAGTTGTCGAACGTGACAACGTTCGCCGAGTCGTAGATGAACAGAAGATGGGCACTCAAAAAGAAAGCAAACTCGACTTGACCGACGTAGAGCGCCTGGAGCTGATCGGCCGCAATATCGCAGCGGATATCATCATTACCGGCGAGCTTGTCCGCTTTGTCCAAGTTCGATATGAGAGGGAGTCGGATGATCGCGTCAAGTTTCCGCCAGCGACATGCGAGCTAACTGCTCGTGCCGTAGACTCCAAGACCGGCAGAGTTGTGTGGACGTGTGTTGTGAATGTTACCGCTACGGCTCGAAACGGAAAGCACGTTAAGCCGATCGACCCGATCGTAGAGGCTTGCGCAGAGCTTGTAGAGAGTCTTAAGAACCAGAAGTACCAAGACAAGGCAAACTCCTATAGTGGAGCAAAAATCGACGCAATGAGATCGGAACGGCTGATTAAGTCTTGAACAGAAATCAGCACGGATTCAGTATGAATGGGGCGCAACCCAGCATGCCGATCTGCGCGAATCGCGTGCGGAAGATACGAGTGCGCAGGCGTGAGCAGCATTCTCCAACGAACCGAGTGGTGGATCAAGAAGATGACAAGCTCTTGCCCCCACCGCTCCGCTGCTGCCCGGCGCGCAGGACGACCTTTGTGCCGACCGGCAGGATGCGATTCGGACCGAATTCAGTTGGCTCAAGCGGCATGGACGTCAAATAGGCTCCGTGATTCGTCGGCGCGAGCAAATCCGCCAAATGTAGGTGCATTCTATCAGCCGTCCCGCGAATCGCGGCTCAATATCGGCAGCGGATATGATATCGCCATGGGCGGCCTATTCGACGGAACTCCGCTTGAGCGGCCGGTGACTTGCGACCACTGCGGCCAGGCGCTGGCCGAGTGTCGCTGCCCGCGCGCGGCAGATGGCCGCGTCGTATTGCCGAAAGACCAGAAGGTCCGCGTCTCGCGGCAGCGTATCAGCGGCGGGCGAATCGTGACGACGATCAGCGGGCTGGTGCTGGACGACGCGGAAAGGGCCGCGTTGCTCAAACGGCTGAAGGCCTTGCTCGGCACCGGCGGCGCGATTCAGGACGGCTGTCTCGAACTCCAGGGCGACCACCGCGATAAGCTTGTCGATCTCCTGCGACAGGAGGGCTACCCGGCCAAGCGGTCGGGAGGATGAGCGGCGGACGACGCGGCTTGAAAGGCGCGGAGAGTCGTGAATTTGAACGACGGTAATTACCGTTTTACTCTTGCAAAAACCGCGTTACGACGCTAAAAACGGCGTTCGGATGCGAAGGCTGGTAAATCGACTAGCGACAAAGTAAGATGCGCCCGAGTAAGTGCTTACGGGCTTTTTGGCCGTGTTTGTGGTTGAATTCGTAAAGCTGAGGTCGTGGGTTCAAATCCCACCGTCGGCTTTGGCCCTTCGGCCTTGCCTCATTCATCCGATTCCGTGCCGCCTTCGCGGTGGCCGCCAACTGCTCCGCGGTTAACGATCTTGTTTGAAAGCTGCGCGCGACGCCGCACGTTTAGTGAAAATCCCTCGACTGTGACGGCAGCGCCGCGAACTTGTCCGACAAATCCTCCACGCGCTGCACCAGCACATGCACCACGCGCCCGTCGCGCTCGACCCGCCCGCGCACCAGCACGGCGCGGCTGTACAACGCCGCCGTCGGGAACCGCTGATAGACGTGCGGCCGCACGATCAGGTCAGCGCGGCCGGTCTCATCCTCCAGCGTCATAAACATGACACCCTTCGCCGTGCCGGGCCGCTGGCGAAAGAGCACCATCCCGGCGACGGATGCCCACCGCCCGTGCGGGCAGCACTGCTCATCACGAATCTGCGCGGCCGTGAGCACGCGCCGCCGCGACATCGCTTCGCGGAGGAATGACATCGGGTGCGCCTTGAGCGACAGACCCACCGCGCGGTAGTCGCGCACGACCTCCTGCGGCGGCGATGCCGGCGGCAGCGCATCGGTGCAGATCTGCAATTCACTTTCGCGCCACGGTGCGTCGAACAGCGGCAGCGGCCGACCGTGCAGCGCCTGCACCTGCCACAGCGCCTGGCGACGCGTCAGCCCCATCGAGCCGAACGCGTCGGCCTGCGCCAGCCGCTGCAGCGCCGACGCGGAAAGCTCCGTCGCCCGCCACAGATCCGTTATCGACCCGAACGCCCCGCGCGATCGCACGGCGCCGGCGATCGCGCGCCCGTCAACCTCGCGCAAGCCCCGAACCATTCGCATTCCCAGCCGCACCGTGCGGCCGGCATCTTCCAGTGTGCAATCCCAGTCGCTGTGATTCACGTCCACGGGGCGCACTTCGACGCCGTGATCGCGTGCATCGCGGATGATCTGCGCCGGTGCGTAGAACCCCATCGGCTGGCTGTTGAGCAGGGCGGCCGCGAAGACGGCGGGGTAATAACACTTGATCCACGCCGACGCATAGACAAGCAGCGCGAAGCTCGCCGAGTGCGATTCGGGAAAACCGTACTCGCTGAACCCCTTGAGCCGCTCGAAGCACTGCTCGGCGAACGCGCGTTCGTATCCGTTGGCCAGCATGCCGTCGATGAAGCGGCGGCGATAACGCGGAATGGCGTCCTTGCCGCGGTGCTTCCACGCGCTGATCGTGCGGCGGAGCTGCTCCGCCTCGCCCGGCGTGAAGCCCGCCGCGACGATGGCCAGCGACATCGCCTGCTCCTGAAACAACGGCACGCCGAGCGTCCGGCCCAGCACGTTCGCGACTTTCTCGTCGGGATAAGTGACCGGCTCCTCGCCGTTGCGCCGCCGCAGATACGGATGCACCATGTCGCCGATGATGGGACCGGGGCGCACAATGGCGACCTCAATCACAAGGTCGTAGAAATTCTGCGGCTTGAGGCGCGGGAGCATGGTCATCTGCGCGCGCGATTCGATTTGAAACACGCCGAGCGTGTCGGCTTTGCAAATCATGTCGTACACGGCGGAATCTTCCGAAGGGATTGATGCGAGCGTCAGCGGTCGGCCGTGATGACGCTCAATCAATTCCAGCCCTTTGCGGATGCACGTCAGCATCCCCAGCGCCAGCACGTCCACTTTGAGCATTCCCAGTGCCTCGATGTCGTCCTTGTCCCATTCGATGATCGTGCGGTTTTCCATCGCCGCATTCTCGATGGGGACAAGTTCGCAGAGCGGGCCGCGTGAGATAACGAACCCGCCTACGTGCTGCGACAAATGGCGCGGAAATCCGACGATCTGATGTACCAGCCTCACAAACAACTTCAACAGCGGATCGCCGGCATCCATGCCGAGCGTCGAAACCTTGTCCTCGGTGAACCCGTCCTCATGCCAGTCGTGCACGCGCCTGGCGATGCGGTCCACCGCGTCGAGCGACAGGCCCAGCGCCTTGCCCACGTCGCGCACGGCGCTGCGGCTGCGATAGGTGATGACCTCGGCCGTCAGTCCCGCCCGGTCGCGCCCGTATTTACCATAAATGTATTGAATGACCTCCTCGCGCCGTTCGTGCTCAAAATCGATGTCAATGTCCGGCGGCTCGTCGCGCTCCCGGCTCACAAACCGCTCGAACAGCACGTTGATCCGGTCGGGATCCACCGACGTGACGCCGAGGCAGAAACACACGGCTGAATTCGCGGCCGCCCCGCGCCCCTGGCAGAGAATCCCGCGCGACCGCGCAAAGCGAACCAGATCATGAACCGTCAGAAAGTACGGCGCGTAGTTCAGCTCTTCGATCAGCCCGAACTCATGCTCGATCTGCCGGCGGACCTTTTCCGGCACGCCGGACGGGTAGTGCGCCGCGGCGCCCTGCCACGTCAGCGCGCGCAGGTGCGCCATCGGCGTCAATCCCGACGGGCAGATTTCGTCCGGATACTCATAACGCAGTTCATCCAGCGAAAAGCCGGCCGCGCGGTGGGCGATGGCGGCGCTGCGCGCAATTGCCCTGGGATACTCGGCGAAGAGTCGCGCCATCTCTTCGGGCGACTTCAGATGCCGCTCGGCGTTGGAAAAAAGCCGAAAGCCCGCTTCGTCAAGCGTGCAGCCGTGGCGAATGCAGGTGAGAACATCGTGCAATGCGCGACGCTGCGGGATGTGATAATGCACGTCGTTCACCGCGACCAGCGGCACGCCGGTCTCGCGCGACAGCAGAACTGTGGCCTCCTGAAACGGCGGGTCGTTCGGCGTGTGGAGCCGGGCCAGCGCCAGGGACAATCGGTCGTCGTCAAAGAGATGCTGCAGCAGCGTGAGGGTTCCCAGCACGTCGGCGTCGGTCGGTGAGGCGAACCAGGCCACCGCGAGCAGCCCCTCGACGTGGGCGCTCAAATCATCCAGCCACAGATGGCATTGCCCCTTCGGCGCGCGGCGCTTGCCGACCGTGAGCAGTCGACACAGCCGCCCGTAGGCCGCCCGGTCGGTTGGATAGACAAAAAGCGATAATCCGGCCGGCTCGACGAAACGCAGCCGGCAGCCGACGACGAAGGGAATGCCGGTTTCCTTCGCCGCGACGTGGGCGCGGACAATCCCGGCGAGCGAATTGCAATCCGTCAGCGCGATCGCGCGATGCCCCATCGCCGCGGCTTGCTCGATCAGCTCATCCGGATGACTGGCCCCCGTCAGGAACGTGTAATTACTCGTTACCGTCAGCTCGGCGTAGGCCGTGAGCGACGGCGTGAAACCGGTCGGTGGCGCGGACCGATCCCGCGGCGGCTCGCGCTTGAACGGATGCGCGTGAACTTTCGGATCGGCCGGGTCGGGCACGCGAATTGTCCTTTGCTAAATCCATTGACCATGCACAAACCAGTGCCCCGACTCGCCGTCGCGATAGAGCCACAATCGCCGTCCGTGTGCATCCTCGGATTCGTAGTAATCGCGCGGCGGAGAAATCGGCGCGGTCCACCACGGAGACACAATTCGTTCCGGTCCGATGCTGGAGACAATTTCCCCCGACTGACCTCGCCATGTCAGCCAGACCGGCGGACCGTCCGGCACAAGCGACATCACCCGGGCCGGTTCCGGGGGATCCAGAAGCCGTGAGGGGCGCGGCGCCGGATTCACGGCGCTCGCCTCGCCGCGCGCAAGCGATGACGACACGCCGGCGGCGTCCCGCACGATCTCGTGCGTGAACGCGCGCTCGGGCACGTATGATTCCACCGCCGCCACGCGCGTCACCGCGCCGCGCCCCAGCCGGTCCACGAGGCGGTCGACCAGTTCCCCCAGCGGCGCGAGGCTCTCCGACGTGCCGCGCGGCGAGCCCGGCGCCGCCCCGCCTAAAAAATGAGTTTGTCTATGTAAGATCCGCTCGGTCCGGTCGGCCTGTACGGTAATCTCCGTCACGCCGAAGCCCAGGTGCACGCGCTCGAGCGGTCGCTCCAGCAGCTTCCACAGGTGGCTCGCGTCCTGACTGGGATAGGTCAGACGCACCGCGATCGTCTGCGGCGGAAGGTCGGCGCGGCGCAGCTCGACCGTCACCTCGCGCAGGCCGCGCTGCTCCGCGGCGAGCGATTGCAGCAGCCGGTGGAGCAGTTCGCGGGCCGTCGCCTCGACGATCTCCGGTCGCCGCACCGGGCCGTCGAAGGCGTGCGAGACCTGCTCCCGTCGCGCCGGCCGCACTGACCGGAGCGTCTCGCCGATCGCGCCGGTCGCGCGGTCGATGCGCAGCAACACGTCGTCGCCGAATCGTGCCGCCAACTCGTTGCGCGGCAGCGCCAGCAACTGGTCGATTCGTTCGATCCCCACGTCGTTCAGCGCGAGGAGCGTCCGTTCGCTGATGCGCAGGGCGCACACCGGCAGCGGCGCGAGCGCCTCCGGAACCGCGTCCGCCGCGACCCAGCCGATGCTCGCCGCGCCGTATCGCGCCACGGCCCAGGCGCAGGCAAACGTCGGCGCGACCGCCAGACGCGGCGAAAGCCCCCAGCGTTGCAGAGCCTCGCCGATCTGCCGGACATGCTCGCGTTCGCCGCCGAAAAGCTTCTCGCAACCGGCGATGTCGAGCATCAAGCCATCCGGCTCGTCCGGCGCGACCACCGGCGCGTACCGCAGCATCCAGCGCGCCAGCCGCCGCAACGCCGCCGCGTCCTCATCGGGAGTCGCCTCCCGATCGTGAACCGTTCGCCCTGCGCACAACGCCCGCGCATGGGCCAGCGTCATGCCCGGTTGCACGCCCGCCGCGCGCGCCTGTTCGCAGCCGTGAACCACCTGTCGAACGCCGCGATGCGAGGCCCACAACAGCCACGCCGCTGCGTCAGGCGGTTCGCTGCCGGCGGTCGACGGATTCGACGCGGTGCATGCGCTGCGGCGAGCCAGCCGGATCGACCAGTCGGGCAGATAAATGGACAGCGCCCTCGGCACGATTCCACTCCAGGCGCCATTCACGCGGCGCTTTCACGGGCCGCACTCCCTTGCAGCGCAGCAGTTCGACGCTCCATCGAGGGATCACGCCGCCTGCGGCGGCGGTCGCTTCACCCGGCGTCGCGCTCACGCGCCAGCGCGTCTGCGCGGCCGAGAGCGCCGTGCATTCGTGCGGCGGCCGCGCGGCGAACAGGGGCTTGGTCTCTCGACGGGCGAGCCGTTGCAGACGCTGCGTGGCGGCGCGATCCAAGGCGCTGCCGTCCGCAATGACGCATCCGACCGACGGCGAACGTAGCGCCAGGTCCATCGCCCACAGCCGCGTCGTCACATCGCGCGGGGCCACAAACAACGAGCGCGCCAGCAATCGCCGATCCGCTCCATGCACCAGCACCCGCGGATAGGGGTGGCAGATGCGGCCGATCCACACCGTCCAAAGCGACTCTTGTCGAAAATACAACGCCTGCCGTGCGAAATGAACCAGAATGCACAGCGGCGGCGCCCAACGCCGGTCGGCCGCCTCGGACCAGCCGAACCACTCGTGCAGGCCGCCGACGGGCAGGCCGCCCCCCAGCGCCGCGTCGATCGCTGCCCAGCCGGTCGGCATCCGATCGCTCGTCGGCTCGTCGAAATCGCCCGCCGCCGCGACATCGTGACGATGCTCGATGGCCCGAATCCGCTCGGCCAGTTCGCGCAGGTTGACGCGCCCGCCCATGCCCATGTATCACGGCTCCTAATGTTCGGGTTATGTTAGGGTCTTGCGGCGCGGATTGCAAGCCCCCGCCCGCCGCGGATGCAAGGCGCTTGTGATCAAACGAGTTACGGCGCTTCGTCGATGCAACCAGGGTCGTCGTTGCGCGGATTGTTCACGTGACGGCTTACCGCAGACGCCTCCAGCCACTCCGGCGGGCAGGGCACCAGCAGCGCCTTCAAATCATCCGGCCGGCTCGCGGGGTTCAACCACGTGTCGTAATCCTCCGAGCGCAGAATCACCGGCATCCGGTTGTGGAGCGTCCCCACCAGTTCGTTCGCCTCCGTCGTGATGATCGTGAACGACTCGATCACCGTGCCGTCCGGCCCTTCCCATCGTTCCCACAAGCCCGCAAGTCCCAGCGGCCGACCGTCGCGCCGGCGGATGTAGTGCGGCTGCTTCACTTCCTTGCCGCCCTGCATCAACTTCTGCCATTCAAAGAAACCGTTGGCGGGCACGATGCACCGCCGCTTGCGAAATGCATCGCGAAACGCCGGCTGCGTCGCGACGGTCTCGGCGCGGGCGTTGATCGTGCGATAGGCGAACGACGTGTCCTTGGCCCAATGCGGAATCAGCCCCCAGCGAAGGACGTCCAGCCGTCGACCGCTGCCGGACTCATCCTGCCGGACAACCGCCATGCTCGACGGCGCCGACACGCCGTGCAGGACCGACCCACCGGCGAGTCGCACCACCGGCGCCGTCTGGGTCGGTGCAATGTTGTACCGCGGCTCCAGCGGTGAGATATCCGCGATCCCGAACTCCGACGCGAGTTGATTCGCTTCGGCCAGCAGCGTGTAGCGACCGCACATGGCCTTGAGACCTTAGCCGGAACGGGGCGCGCGTGGAATCCCACCCGCGCGAATCGGAGCGTCCGCGGTGAACCGCGTGCAGGATTATCGGGACTTGATTCCTCGACTGGCGCCTCTGGCGAGCTTTCCACGGGCAAGAAAGTCCGGAGTAACCTCGCCCTCGTCGTGCGCCGATAAGGTTTCGGTCCTCGGAGCCGGTCGAGTTGACGGGCTATCGGGGCACACGTAACGGATTACGGGGCAGGACGAAATGGATTTCGCAACACTCATCGGATTCATTGCCGGCGTCGCGATCTTTCTCTGGGCGATGATTTCAGGCTCGGGCGGCGATGTCGGCGGCTTCTGGGACACGCCATCGTTCGTGATGGTCATCGGCGGCGGCATCGCCACGACGCTGCTCTCGGTGAAGATGAATCGCTTCCTGGGATTGATGGGCATCTGCAAGAACGCGCTCTTCAACAAGAATCGCCCGGCTGACGAAATGATCAAGCAATTTGTCAAGCTCGCGGACATCAGCCGCCGCGAGGGCGTGCTCGCGCTGCAGAACCAGGTCGCGGGAATCGAGAACAAGTTCGTCGCCAACGCCCTGCAGCTCGTCATCGACGGCACCGACCCCGAGATCGTCAAGCAGACGATGGAATACGAGCTGATGGCAATCGACGCCCGCCACGCCGAAGGCAAGCAGGTCCTCGATTTGCTCGGCAAGTATGCCCCGGCCTACGGCATGATCGGTACGCTCATCGGTCTGGTCATCATGCTTCAGAACATGGATGACCCGAAGAAGATCGGCCCCGGTATGGCCGTCGCCTTGTTGACGACCATGTACGGCGCGGTGATGGCGAACATGGTGTGCCTCCCGCTGGCTGACAAGCTGAACAACACGCACGCCAGCGAGATGCTGAATCTGACGATTGCCCAGGCGGGGATCGCCGGGCTTCAGGCCGGTGAGAACCCGCGCATGCTGGAGTCGAAGCTGATGGTCTTCCTGTCGCCCGGCGCGCGCGCTGCAGGCGCCGAGGGCGCCAAGGCGGCGTAAACAGGGCGTCTCACAACGCGGACGATGTGCAACGTGCGTCGCGGACGCACTTGAATTCTGGAACCGCATATGGCACTCAAGAAGCCCGCAGCACCGTCCGGAGCACCGGATTGGATCGTGACGTACGGCGACCTCATGTCGCTGCTGCTGTGCTTTTTCGTGTTGCTGGCCGCGATGGCCAACTTTGACGACGACGAACAAATGATGATGACCGCGATGGAGTCCATCCGCGAGGCGCTGGGCGCGCCGGGGCAGCGCGGCTGGATGCCCGACAACTCGGTCGACTTCAAGTCGCTCCTGCTCATGCTCCAGACGCTTCAATTGCCGCCCATGCCGGCCAATTACGGGTATTCCGATCAGGCGTCGTCCATCGGGAAACAGTACAAAGTGCGCAAGATCCGCGACGGGCTGGAAGTGACCATCGGCGGTCGCATCGGTTTCGAGCCGAACGCGTCGCAGCCCGGCCCGGTCGCGCTGGCGCTGCTCGATCAGATCGCCGAGAAGATTCGCGGCTATCGCAATCGCGTGGAGATTCGCGGACACACCTTTGCCGAGCCGGAAGACGCCGGCTCGCACAATGATGCCATTGAATTGTCATTCGCGCGCGCCCGGGCCGTGCGTGATCGGCTGATCGCCAAAGGCGTCGAGCCGGAGCGATTGCGGCTTGTCGCGGTGGGGCCGTTTGAGCCGGTCGTGAAAGAAGCGGTCAGCGAGACGCAGCGAGCCGAAAACCGCCGCGTCGAAATCCTCGTGATGCAGAGCACGATCGAGGACTATCGCAAGTTCTCGCAAAGCGGCGCGACGTCGCAGCCGGCCGAGCCGGACGGCCCGGTCACCGACGGCACGGCGACCCCCGCTCCGACGACGAAGCCGTAAGCCATCGGATCGCGCGGCCTATCTCCAGCCGATTCGGTCCATCAGCGATCCCGATACACCGGACGTACGAAGCCGTCATTCCCGTGAAAGCGGGAATCCAGCGAATTGCTGCGCCATTCAGGCACCCTCCCTGGCGGGAGTGACCGCGTCGGGATCGCTATCAGTCGAGAGGGGAAGTCACTGCCCGGGACAGGGATCGAACCTGCACTCCGTATAACCGGAACCAGGCCCTCAACCTGGCGCGTCTGCCAATTCCGCCACCCGGGCTGGGGGTGCTTCGAGGGGAGAAAAGCGTAGCCTTGCCCGACGAATCTGTCAATCGGATCGGCTTTCGGGGGTGCTGGGATCGGCCGCGGCGAGCGCGATGGCGCGCATCATGGCCCGCGCCTTGTTCATGGTCTCTTCCCATTCGGCGGCGGGCTCGCTGTCGGCGACGATTCCCGCGCCGGCCTGCACGTCGTAGTCCCACCCGGCCGGTCCGGGCCGCGCGACGAGGGTCCGCAGGGCGATACAGGTGTCCATATTCCCGGCGAAGTCGACGTAGCCGACCGCGCCGCCATACGGCCCGCGGCGGTGCGGCTCCAGCTCGTCGATGATCTGCATGGCGCGGACTTTCGGCGCGCCGCTGACCGTGCCGACGGGCAGGGCGGCCTTGAGCGCATCCATCGCGGTCTTGCCCTCGGCGAGCCGTCCGGTGATGTTGCTCGACAGGTGCATGACGTGGCTGTAGCGCTCGACGGCCATGCACTCGGTGAGGCGCACGCTGCCGGGCTGTGCCACAACACTGACATCGTTGCGGCCCAGGTCCACGAGCATGATGTGTTCGGCGCGGTCCTTGGCGTCGGCGAGCAACGCGCGCTCCAGGGCGGCGTCCTCCTCGGCGGTGCGCCCGCGGCGGCGCGTGCCGGCCAGGGGGCGATTCGTGATCGTGACGTCCTCCACGCGGCAGAGGATTTCCGGGCTGGCCCCGATCAGCACGCAATCGGGCGTCCGCAGGAAGAACATGAACGGCGATGGATTCACGACGCGCAGGGCGCGATAGACGTCGAAGGGATCGGCGGCGGACGGCACGCGCAGCCGCTGACTCAACACGACCTGGAAGATGTCGCCGGCACGGATGTATTCGATGGCGCGGCGAACGGTCGCCTCGAACTGCGGGCGGGGGACGTTGCTTGTGAACGGGAGATCGGGCGCGGCATCGAGCGGAAAGTCCGACCGCAGCGGGGCGGCGCCGGCGGTGAGCCGCGCCGCGAGCTGGTCGATTCTCGCGCATGCGGTGCCATAAGCGTCCGCGAGATTCGGCGCATCCAGCGGCACCTGTGCGACGAGAAGCAGCGTCTTGTTGACGTGGTCGAAGACGACCATCTCGTCGTAAATGCCGAAATCCAGATCGGGGAGGTTGCGGTCATCCTGCGGGGGCGTTGGAAGATGCTCGTGATACCGCACGGCATCGTAAGCCGCATAGCCCACGGCACCGCCCGTGAAGCGGGGCAGCGCGACAACTTCGTCTTGAGCCGGAGCGCCGGTCGCCGATCGATGCTCGTTCACGAGTCGGGCAAGTTCACCCAGCGGATCGGCCAATTCGTGATGCGACTGTGGTGCCGCGCCGTCGCGCAGGAGGGTGGCGGTGCGGTCCTTCGCGAAAAACACGGTTCGTGGGTTCGCGCCGACGAAACTGTACCGGGCGATCTTCTCGCCGCCGACCACACTCTCCAGCAGGAACGCCCGCGCGGCGCCCGCGCTCAATCGGGCGAACGCGCTGACCGGCGTCAGCTGGTCGCCCAGCAGTCGGCGATAAACCGGCGCCGTGCGGCCCTTCCCGACGAGACGCTGCAATTGCGACAGACTGGGAAAATAATTCGGCACGGGCTGTCCCTGAATTCCTGCCGCGGCGACCTGGCCGGGCGTCCGGGCGCGGTTCACGATTCGTCGATTCGCGCACCGGGGCTTACTATAGCGAGCCGTGACGACCGATCCAACCAGCCCCGTCATCGCGGCGCCGCCTGCGCGCTCGCTGCTCTCGCGGCCCGTGCAGTTGGTCGTCTTCGGGACGATTGCTTTCTTGGGAGTCGTCTTGCTCGTCCAGCCGTTCGTGACGCCGTGGTCGCGCTGGTGGTGGCTGCCGACGAATGAGGCATATCTGAACGGCGCGGAGATCAACGCCGAGGTGGTGTCCGCCGACGAGAACGGCCTGATTTTACGCAGGAATGGTGACCGGCCAATCAGCGTGATCCTGCCTCCTGTCCGCTGGAGTTCGGATTCGCCGCCGGTTCTGCGCGTGAGGTGCTGCGCGGAGGAATTATCGCGCGAAGAACAGCCGCCGTTGGATTCGTCGCAACGATCGCTTCACGCCCCCGACCCAGCCGTTCCAATTTTCGTTCGCTTGCTGTGGCAGGAGTCGCCCGGCAAGGCCTACCGCTATGTTGAGCAACAGGTCTATATTTCAGGGATCGTGATGTCCATCGACCTGCCGATGCCCGTGTTGCCGGATCGCGTTTATCGCGCCGGGGTCCAATTCGTGGAGTTGGATGAACCGCTGCGGTCCGTGCGGCTGGTCGAGCTGGTACTGCCTGATCTTTCTGTGACCCGGCGCGTCGCGCTGGCGTGGCGCTCCTTCAGCGAGCCGGAGCCGATCGCTAATCACTCCGTCAATTTTCTGCGCGGGCCGACAATCCTGGGTCGATCGCTGAATGGGATGCTGCTCCTGTTGACGCTGACAGGAATCGGTGCGGCCGGGGCGTTGGCGGCGGCACGGCGGCGACCGTTGACGCGCCGCGCGATCATCGCGCCGCTGCTGATTGCATGGTTTGTCGTGGACGGCTGGGCGACGTGGAATCTCGCGCGACAGGGGCGGACCGAGCGCGAGACGTTCGCGGTGCTGACGCCCAAGCAGCAGTTGGCCCGCACGTGGGGCGAGGACGTTGCATGGGCCGCCGAGGCGCTACGCCGCCATGCGCCGCCCGGCGCGACCTTTGCCGTCGTGTCCGATGACCCGTTCTATCCCGCGCACCGGCTGGATTACCTGCTCGTGCCGGTTTATCGCCGTGTGGAGGAACCGGCGCAGGCGGACTACGTCGCCGTCATTCGCGCGAGCGACGAGCGATTGAGCGCAGTGCAGAATCCAACCCTGCACCTCCATCGCGTCGCCTCGAAAGAGTCGAATGTCGTCTTGCTCGAGAGGAGAGTCGCGCGATGAGCCTGACGCTCCTGTTTGGAATGGGTTTGCCGTGGACGACAGGGATGAGCCTGCTCGCGCTGTTCGATTCCTCCCGGCGAGGCTGGGTCTGGCGGATCGGCGAGGGTTGGCTGCTGGGGCAGTTCCTGCTCGGTGCGATGCTGTACGGCCAATCGGCGCTACGGGGCCAGATCCATGTCATCGGCACCATCCTCTGCATGGCGGGAGCGGGCATCGCCGGCGAACTGGTGAAAGCGCATCGGCATCGGCAGGCGGAGCGCAGCGCGATCATCGGCGGCGCCCGATCGCGCGATGGCGCATCCCCTGAATCCGTGGTGGGGGCGTGCACCGAAGTTCCGCTCTCGCAAGGCGCATCGGCGTGGTTCACGATTGCCGTCGCGGTCATGGCCGTGCTGACGGTCGCGAGGGTTGTGACGCTTGCCGGCGGCGCGATGGACGTGCCGATTCGCGCCGACGACGCCTACACCATCTGGCTCTACAAGGCGAAGGTGATCGCCGGGTTGGGAACGCTGCCGCTCGATCCGGTCGCGCCGTTCTACCAGGCCGGCTCGTACACGAATTACCCGCCGCTCGTGCCGCTGATCGCAGCGTGGCCTGCGCTGTGCGCGGGGCAGTGGTCCGAGGGGCTGGTCGCGCTCACCTGGTTGTTTTTCTACGGAAGTCTCCTGGGTGTCACCAGCGGGGCGCTGGCCTCGATCGGTCTGCGTCGCCGGGCGATCGTCGCGGCATATCTCGCCGGCTCGATTCCGCTCGCGTGCATTCACGTCTATCGGCCCGGCTACGCAGACCTTCCGTTGGCTTGCTTTGTGGGTGCGACGGTTGGTGCGCTGCTGCGTTGGCGGCAGTTTGGGCGCGTTACGGATTTCGTCGTGGGGGTCGTCTTCGCAACGGCGGCGGCTTGCACAAAGCGCGAGGGGATCGGCTACGCGGTGCTTGTGCTCCTGGTGTTCGGATTCGCGAGCATGCGCTATTGGCGTGGCGCGGCGCGGAGGGATTGCCTGATCGCGAGCGTCGCGCTCGTTGCCGGCGCGGTCATCACCGCATGGGTGGTGGACTTCGGCGACCAGGGCCAGGCCATGACGACAATCCGCTATCATCCGGAGTCGTGGGCGGCGCTCGCGCGGCACGGGCTGGCGTGGCTGTCGCTGGGGCCGTCCATTGTGGTGCTGGGCGCTCTGGTAGTGGGGTGTGCGTTTTGCCTGTGCTTGAGGCGACGGTCTGTGCCGGGCGCGGGCGAGGCAGCTTGGTTGACAGTGGGCTTGCTGGCGTTTGTCGCGGGAATCTTTCTCCTGACCGACGAGGCGCGTTTCGCCTTGAACGACCAGACGCCGTCGCGATTGTTTCTTCAAGGGCTTCCCGCGATGATGCTTGCGTGGATGGGAGTCGTGCCTGACGGGAGGGGATCGTGCCGCACTACGAATTGACGCTGCTCGCCGAGTTTTCCGCCGCGCACCAGCTTCGTCTGCCCGACGGTTCGATGGAGCCGCTGCACGGCCACAACTGGCAAGTGGAGGCCTGCATCGTCGGGAGCAATCTGGAGCCATCGGGCTGGCTGGCGGATTTCACGGTGCTCCAGCCGAGGCTGGATGCGATTGTGGCAGAGCTGCACGACCGCCATTTGAACGAGCACGCCGCCTTCGCAGGGGCGAACCCGACGACGGAGCGCGTCGCTCGGCATGTCGCGGAACGATTGTCGGCCGGCTTGGCGCACGGGTTGCACGTCGGGTGGGTCCGCGTGTGGGAGACGCGGCGATGCGCAGCGAGCTATTATCCATAAAGCCCGGTGGGGGGAAGTGATGCAGCGGCCCATAATTGACGATAGAATACCGAGAGCGCGAGGATTGCGCGGGGCGCCCGCCGGCGTGGTCGGTGGGGGGCGGCGCGTCCGACGGAGTGCCATCGCGGCATGAACATGAATTGCCAGGTCTGCAAGAAGCAGCAGGCGACGGTCCACCTGACGGACATCGTGCAGGGGGAGAAGCAGGAGCGTCACCTGTGCGAGAGCTGCGCGCAGGAGGAGGGAGTCCTGCCGAAGGCGCCGGCGCACGTGCAGCTCGGTGAGTTGATCACCGGGCTGGTGATGAACAAGACGGCGATCCAGCAGCTGGCCGATCTGGCCTGCCCGCATTGCAAGCTTACATTTGTCGAGTTCCGGAATCAGGGCCAGCTTGGCTGCCCGCACGATTACGACGCCTTTGAGAAGGCGCTCGTGCCGTTGATCGAGCGCGCCCACGAAGGGGCGAGCCACCACATCGGCAAGGTGCCCAATCGGCTCAACGCGCCGCGCGCCGCGGACAACGATCTCGTGCGGCTGCGGCGCGAGCTGACCCGTGCGGTCGACTCCGAGCAGTACGAAGAAGCTGCACGCATCCGAGACCGCATCCGACAGCTAGAGGAAAGTTGATTGACGCCCTGGGCTTTGGGGACATCGCTTCATGCTTGATGAAATGGTACGACACGCCGGCGAATGGCTGCGCGGCACCGGGCCGATGAACGAGATCGTCATCAGCTCGCGCGTGCGCCTGGCGCGCAACGTCGCGGGCTATCCCTTCTTGAGTCGCACCAGCGAGAACCAGCGCAGCGAGCTGATGGAAATGCTTCGCCCGCATGTCGTGTCGGCTGCGGGCGGCGCCGCCGGCGCGTTTCTCGACATGAACGCGATCAGCGATCTCGATCAGCAGGTGCTGGTCGAGCGGCACCTCGTCAGCCGCAATCTGGCGGAGGGCAAGGGCAGCCGCGGCGTCGCGATCAGCAAGACCGAGAACGTATCGGTCATGGTCAACGAGGAGGACCACCTGCGAATCCAGGTCCTCCGAAGCGGGCTGCAGCTCGACGAGATCTGGCGCGACATCAACGCGCTCGACGACAAACTCGAAAACAAGATCGAGTACGCCTTTCATCCGCGCTATGGCTACCTCACCGCCTGTCCGACGAACGTCGGCACGGGCATTCGCGTCTCGGTCATGCTGCACCTGCCGGGTCTGAAGCTGACCGGCGAGATCGAGCGCGTCTTTCGGGCGGCGCGTGACATGCGACTCGCGGTGCGGGGGCTTTTCGGCGAAGGGACCGAGGCCGCCGGCGACTTCTTCCAGGTGTCCAACCAGGTGACGCTCGGCCGCACCGAGGAAGATACGATCAACGACTTCCGCCTGTCGGTCATTCCGAAGATCATCGAATACGAACAGAAAGCGCGGCGCACGCTGGTGGCGGAGCGGACGATCTCGTTGGATGATCGCGTCTGGCGGTCGCTGGGAACGCTGCGACACGCGCGGACCATCAGCAGCGAGGAAGTCATGCTGCACTTGTCGCACCTGCGGCTGGGCGTGCATCTCGGCCGGCTCAAGGATGTGACCATTCAGACCATCAACGATCTGTTCCTGATGTCGCAGCCCGCGCACCTTCAGAAGGTGCAGGGCGCCCGGCTGACGGGTGAACAGCGCAGCATCGCCCGGGCGGAGATGATCCGGCGACGGCTGACGCCCGGCGCGAACTGAAACGCGGCGCGGACCTAGTCGGTTTCGAATCGAGAGGGGTATTCACTCATGCGAACACAAACGCTCAAGCGAATCGTGCGGCGGTCAATGGCGTTGGTGCTTTGCCTGCTGGCACTGGGGGCGTCGCTTCCCGCGACGGCCGGATGCGGTGTGATCGACGGCGACTGCCTGGATGACTTGTTCGAAGACCTCGACGACGCCGACGACAATGAAGAAGTCGGCGAGGCGTGGGATGATTTCTTCGAGTGCATTGACGACTAAGGCGCGAGGCGAATCTCTGTAGCGACCTGGCTCCTTGCAGGCCGACGACGGCCCCTGTGCGAGTGAGTGGTGTCGGTTTGACTGGCATGGCAAGAAGGCGAAAGCGACATGGCGCGAGTCTATCTGAAGACAAGTTTCTTCAGTGCTTGCGTTAGTCAGCGGGAGAATGCGCAAAGTATTGCCTGGCGAGAATCCAGTCAGGATTGGTGGCGCCGCGAAGCATCCTTCCACGAACTGTTCGTTTCAGATGAAGTGGTTGCCGAGCTTTCGGATGAAGAGTTCTTACAGGGGCCTGCCGCGCTGGGGATGTTGCGAGGAATCAACCTGCTTGAGTCGGATGCCCGCGTACGGGGTCTGGCAGAGATACTCGTGCGAGAGAAGGTAATGCCCGGGCCGTCCGTAGCGGGTGACGCCATTCATGTTGCCGCGGCAATGGTTCACCGAATGGACTATGTTTTGACATGGAACGTGAAGCACATGGCGAATCCGAACAAGCGCAAGCACTTGGCCCTTGTGAGCATGCGGCTTGGGTTCCTCCCGCCCGATATCGTGACGCCTGACCTGTTGGTGGAGTCTGACGATGAGTAATACAAAGCCCACCAGTCCAACTGACCAAAGCACCCCCGTAGACGAAGTTCGCAGAGTACGCGAAAAGATCAGCCGTGAAGCGGGGAACGACATTGGACGCTTGATTGAACGGGCACGGGCCGTTGCCGCCGAGGTAAGGGAAAAACTGGGACTCAAGAGACCTTCAGATTAGCGCACTTGTCACATTCAGGATTCGGCATGGTTGTTCAATGCATTACGAGCCCGATTCTCCCTGATGTCGCCGTTGTCTCAAACCACGCATACGCGCGAATGCCCGGGCGATTGAGTTGCTCTGAGACCATAACATAATACGAAGGTCTTGATTCAACGACTGCGTCGCGTTTCAGATCGCGCGCCCCTTCCAATCCGAGGACCACGCACATACCGCCCGGCAGCAGAAGCGAGTGTGAATCCGCCGCCTGCCTGCCGAACGCCAGCAGCGCATTGCCCCGTCTGTCGAACGCATGCACGCGCTGCGAGGCCGCATCGAGGACGAAGATCACCCCATCCGGCCCGACTGCCACGCCGATCGGTCGGCCGAATCGCCCCGTGACATCGCCCGGCCCGCCCAGATCGCGCACCCAACTGCCGCTCGAATCAAGCACCTGCACGCGCGCGTTGAACGAATCCACTACCAGCGCTCCGCTGTCGGCCAACGGATGATCTTTTGGCAGCGCCGCGATGCCAAGCGGCAGGTTGAACTCTCCCGGTCCGCGCCCGCGTTGCCCGATGGCGCGCAGATGCGAACCAGTCGTCGTGTCGAAGACGTCGATCCCGTGCCGCGCCGCGTTGGTTACCCATATCTCGCGCCCGACTTGCGCCGCTCCCATCGGTCGAAACGCCGTTGGCAGCGAATAGCGTTGGATCGGCCGACCGACGGCATCAAACCGAGTAACCACCGCCGGCGCGGGGACGGCGACGAGAAAATCGCCGTTCTCGCAGGCGGTGATAGCGGCGGCGCGGATGGATTCGTCCACTGCCAGGGCCGGCCGAATCTCGCGCGCGGTGGAAGACCACCGAACCAGCGTACCCAACCCGGCATCGGCAATTAGCAAACCGTCTCCTTTCCACGCCAGCGCACCGGGCTTGACGAGACCGGGCCCGTTCTCCAGCCGCTCCCCGAAAAAGAACTCCGCCAGCGCCTGCCGGCGCTCGGACGGCTCGCTGCCCATTCGAAGATTCCCCAGCGCCGCGACGCTCGGTCCGTTCGGTGCGGCCGCCGAATCCGGCGGCGTGACCGCGTCGCTCGCGACGGTATACCAGACGACCCGCTCGCGAGATGGCTGCTGCCAGTCCGTGCACCCGCCGGCGCAGGCCAGCCACGCCGACGCGACTGCGACGAGGCGACTCCGTTTGCGACGCATCAGATGCGGTGGCATGCGAGACACAATCGGCTGCCGCGGTTGGATTGCACGAGCATCGCGGGATGCCGGTCGGTGTTGTGCGGATCGTGACACGAGATGCACTGCACGCGCCCGCCGGGCAGTTTGATCAATCCGCTCGATTGCACTTCGGCCGGGCTGCGATAGGTCGGGTCGCCCAGCGGCATTCGCACACCGATCGGATGGCTGACCCGACCGCTGATCGGCAGCGTGCTCGTGCCGACCGGCGTGGCCCACGAAAGGGCGTGGGCGCCGCTGAATACGTCCTGCGCCGTGACACCATCGTGGCAACTCAAGCACAGGACCGATGAGCGGTCCAGGGTGGTCGGGTCCGATGCATAACTGACGAACCGCACGGGGGGCGCGCCGGGCACCGCCGCATCCGGAAGCTTCGGCTCGTGCGGCGTGTGGCAGGGTGTGCAGAGGTCCTTCCAGCGCCCGTCGCCTAGGGAGAAGTCGTGCTGGCTGCCGATCAGGCCGCCCGCAAAAAGCTCGGACGGTTCATCGATCGCGGCGGGTCCACCGGCGATTTCGGCCGATGTATTCAGGGGCGGGCTTTCGACGACCGGCCGAGCGGCGCACGCGACGAGGACCGCGCAAAATGCCGCACCCAGCGTGATTGTCCCTAGTCGTGCAGGACGCCCTTCTGTCGCGATACGCGTCATGTTTGCTGCTCGCAGGATAGCGACCGGCTTACAGGTCGCAAGAAAGGTGCGTCCATCGAAAAATCCGACGACGCAAACCCATCGGCTCGGTAGGATACCTCCCTTACGGCGTCAAGGCGAGATGCCCGAGCCGGACGCTCCCGATCAGAGAATGAGTGGCTCGTTGCAGGTCGTGTCCGGTTCCAGGTCATGCTGATTCGCAGAGCATTGTTCCTTGTCGCCGTTCTGCTGCTCGCCGGATGCGTTGCATCCGCGACGGCCGACCCGCCCGATGCTGATTCGGGAGTTTCGGCGACGGATCCGGCGGTTGAGCCGGCAGGCCAAGCCGCGGTGGATGCGCCCGGCCCCATGAGCCTGCAATCCCCGCGCGGCCCGCTCCTGAAAGTAGATGAGTTGACGGCAGAACTCGGCGCGAACTTTGAAGCCATGCGCCGCACCGTTCGCACCAACATCAGCGGGCCCTTCTCACGCTACGACCAGAAAAACCGATCGACGCGATTCGAAGAATACCTCGGCCTCTCCTCGACCGGCAGCATCGTCAGCGAAAAGGTGCTGCTGTACGACGCCATGATCCGCGGCGGTCTCTCGCAGGAGGACTACAAGGAGTCGCGGCCGGGGTTCGACCTCTCGCAGGATCCGGACGGCACGCTGCTGGAATACGATCTGCGCCTGCACGCCTTCCCACAGGGCAAGCTCTCCGCCACCGCGAATGCCTCGCAGCTACGCGATCGGCTGCAGCGGCCGTTCCTGCCGAGCCTGGACCGCACGCGCGAGCAGTACGGCGCGGCGCTGATCTTCAACGACCCGAAGCTGCCGATGCAGTTGACGTTTGATCACCTGTACGACGATCTGACCAGCGACTCGCGCTATCTGGTGGACGACGAGGAACTCGCCGAGGACACGCTGCGCTACGAAGCGACGTGGAACCCCACCGAGGACCACTCGCTCAACATCAACTACGAATACGAGAACCGCAACGACCGCTACTCCGGCACGCGCGACTCCTTTACCACCACGCGCAATTACCTCGCCCTGAACGATGCGATTCAATTCGGCGACAACCGCCGCAGCCGGCTCGATACGTTCGTGCGCGTCGAAGAAGAGCGCGGCGATCTTCCGCGCGATGCGGTCGAAGTCGCACCGCAACTGCGGCTGCAACACACCGACGATCTCTTTTCATTGTTTCGTGCGCAGTACCTCAAGCAGAACTATTTCGATCTCTCGACCGAGACGTTCCGCGGCGAGGCCGGCCTGACGCACACCCTCTTCAAGTCGCTGACCAACACCGTCAATCTGTATGCCCTCGAGCAGCGTGCCGATCGCAACGCCGACGCGACCGAGTGGGGCTCGATGTTCAATTCGACTTTCTCAAAGGAAAACGACTGGGGCCGGTCCAGCGCGAATTTGTCCTATCACCACTCCCAGACGCGCACGTCCGACGGTCGCCGCGACGGCATCACGATCGAAGAGACCCTCACCTTCCGCGATCCGCTGCCGGTCTACCTCGCGCAGCGCAACGTCAACCTTGCCACGCTCGTGGTCATGGCGGCCGACCGCTCGCGCCTGTTCCTCGCCGGGCGCGATTACGCCATCGTGAAGCATGGCGAGCTGACATCGCTCGTTCGCAATCCGACTGGCATGATCGTCGATGGACAGACCGTGCTGGTGACGTATTCGTATCGCGCGTTCAACGACTACGGCGCGACGCGCGATCGCATCGACCTGCGGCTGTCGCACCTGTTCAAGAACGGCATCGAGCCGTACTACGCCCTGTCGCTGCAGGACGAGGATCTATCGGACGATCGCTATCTTGTTTTTCAGGAGCGCGATATCAACCGCCATCGGCTGGGTTTGTCGATCCGCAAGCCGCGCTGGGCCGGTTCGGCGGAGTACGAATACAATCACGACGGGATTGACCCGTACCAGGCCGGGCATTTCACCGGTGATGTCACGGTGTTGCAGGACTTGAAGCAGCAGGCCGCGCTGCGTGGAGCGCTGTCGCATTTCCGATTCGAAGGCAATGAGGACTTCGGATCGCGCGATACGACGCTGATGGATCTCGGCGCGTTCTATCGCTACACGCTCGCGCCGAGCATCGAGGCCAACGCCACCGCGCTCTATCGCTTCCAGAACGATTCGCTCTTCGGCGAGACGAACGGCGTGGATCTGACGGCCTCGGTCTCGTGGAAGCTCGGGCTGTTCACCCTGCTGGTCGAAGCCGAATACGATATGCTCGATCTGCCCACGAGCACCGACAACACGGCGGCGATCTGGGTCAAAGTGCGGCGCGAGATTCCAATCATCGGGAAGCCACGATCATGACGATGCGACAGGTTTGCTTGGCGATCGCATGGCTCGCGCTGGGCGCGGCGGCGGGTTGTCAGCGCCCGCAGCGACCGGTCTTTCCTGACCACGCGCCGCCCGTGGTCTGGCCCAAGGCGCCCGATACGCCGCGCATTCGCTACATCGGGGAGCTGATCGGCGAGGAATCTCTCGACCGGCGACCGATCGGCTGGGCCGCGGTGAAGGCGGCGCTCGAAGGCCCGCCTCCCGTGACGAACTTCTCCACGCCGACGGCCGTCGCCGCGCGCGGCGATGTCGTCTTCGTGGCAGATGGTCAGGCGGGGGCGGTGTATCGCTTGAACGTGGCGACGAGAGAGTTTCAGGTGATTGCATCCGCGGGCGGTTCGCCGTTTGGCTTCCCCATCGACCTGGCGCTGCGCGGGGAGTCGCTGTACATCGTCGACAGCGCCCGGCCCGGTCTGTTCGAGTTTGACCTGGATGGACGATTTCGACGAACGATTACCATCGGAGGATTGCAGCGGCCGTCGGCCATTGCCGTGCATCCGGCGAGCGGCGAGTTGTTCGTGCTCGATGCGGCGGCCCATGCGTGTCATGTGATCGGTGCGGATGGTGCATTGAAGCGGTCGCTCGGCCGGCGCGGCGCATCGCAGGGCGAGTTTAATTACCCCGCCGGCCTGACGTTCGATCCGCGATATGGGCTGGCCGTGGCTGATTCGATGAATTTTCGCGTCCAGTTGCTCGCCGAGACCGGCTCACCGCTCGGGATGTTCGGCCAGAAGGGCGACGCCGCGGGCGATTTCTCGATGCCGCGCGATATCGCATTCGATTCGCAAGGTCACGTGTACGTCGTGGACAATCAATTCGAGAACGTGCAGGTCTTTAATCGCGCGGGGCAGCTTCTGATGGCCTGGGGGCAGGAAGGCCGCGGTCCGGGCGAGTTCTACCTGCCATCGGGCATTACGATCGACGAGCAGGATCGCATCTGGATCGCCGATACGTACAATCGACGGGTGCAGGTGTTTCAGTTTCTGGGCGCGGGCGATGGCCCGACGACGCAAGCGGTGCCATGAACACGACGCGAAGGACGATAGCCTGGCTGTTCACGATCGCGCTGGCGCTTGCCGCGCTGATCCTGCCCGCGCGCGCCGATGAGAGCGTCGTGAACACCGTGCACAATCTTTCGGCGACCGGCCCCGGCACGATCCGCGCCCTGAACGAGGGCGAGGTCTGCATCTTCTGCCACACGCCGCACAACGCCAGCCCGCAGGCCCCGCTCTGGAACCGCTACAACCCCACGACCTACTACCGCATTTACCAGAGCAGCACGACCGACGCCCGCATCGATCAACCCGGCGGGCCGAGCAAGATGTGTCTCTCCTGCCATGACGGCTCCGTCGCGCTGGGTATGGTCTTGAGTCGCCCGCCGACCGACCCGATTCCGATGAATCAACCGTTCCTGACTTCGGGCCGCTCGAATCTCACCAACGATCTCACCGACGATCATCCCGTCGGGTTCCGGTTCGACCGTCAACTGGCGGCGCGCGATCACCAGCTACGCTCACCCGACCTCGTCTCGCAGCGCGTCAAACTCGGCGAGCGCGGCGAGATGGAATGCACGTCCTGCCACAATCCGCACAACAACGAACTGGGCGATTTCCTCCGCGTCACGCACCGTCAAGGCGCGCTGTGCAACACCTGCCACAAGATGGACGGCTGGCAGATGAGCGCCCACGCCCTCGCGCCGCGATCGGTGCCCGTCACCGTCACCAACGGCGAGGCGCTGCCCTTCGCGACGATGGCCGACGCCGCGTGTTACTCGTGTCACACGTCGCACAACGCCCAGCATCCTGAACGGCTCCTGAATGACCGGCCCAGCGAGCTGTGCATCAGTTGCCACAACGGTCTGAACGGGCGGGACATCCAGGGCGTTCTGAATCTGCGCAGTTCGCATCGCTTCAATCGTCTGCTGGATCTTCACGACCCGACGGAGAACCACCTCGCGATGCCGCCGCACAGCGAGTGCGTCGATTGCCACAATCCGCATGCCGTGCGCGACAACCCGATCGGCTCGCTCGTGCCGGTCGTCGAGCCGCGCGGCGCGCTCGTGCCGCCGCCGATGGAGTATGTGAAGGGCGTCACCGTCGCGGGCATCCCGACCGACCGGGCGCGCTATTACTACGAAGTGTGTTTCCGCTGCCACGGCGACAATCCCGTCTTCATGCAGGATCGCATCCCGCGCCAGCGCGACAACTTCGGCAACGTCCGCCGACAATTCCTCCCGACCAACGCGTCGCTGCATCCGGTCGTCAGCCCCGCGCGCAACTCCGGGGAAGTGCCAAGTCTCATCAATCCGCTCGCCCACCAGGTCTTGAGCTGCCAGAGCTGTCACAACAACCCCGACGCGCGCAACCTCGGCGGCGGCGGGCCGAACGGACCGCACGGTTCACGCTTCGATTGGTTGCTCGTCGAAAACTACGAGACCGCCGACTTCACGATGGAGTCGCCCCAGGCCTATGCACTCTGCTATCGCTGCCACGACCGCACCAGCATCCTCGGCGACCAGAGTTTCAGCTTCCACAATCGGCACATCGTGACCGGCCGCACACCGTGTTCGTCGTGCCATGCGCCGCACGGCGTCTCGGGCAGCCCGACCAATCACAGTGCCCTCATCAACTTCGATCTGCGAATCGTCGGCGGCCAGCGCCGCTTCCTCGACACGGGCCGGTTCCAGGGGTCGTGTACGCTCACCTGCCACGGCGTGAACCACGTAAATTTCACGTATAGCAACCCCTAACCCCGCTGGAATCGCTCGCCTCCATCGTTGCCGCCGCGTATAATGGGGCATCGCCACCCTCGCCTGATCCCTCGCCGGCATCCGGAGCGCGTCGCCTTGAATCCTTTGACTCCACGATCGCAGCGAAACGGTCCGCGCAGCGGCCATAGCAATCGATGGATCGGGCTGGTGGCGTTGGCGCTGCTCGGTGTCGCTTGCGATCTCTTTTACCCGACTCTGCCCGGCGGCGTCGCCCCGGGGAAGGACTTCGACTCCGCCGCGCTGCTGCCGCTCGACGCGCAGGGCAAGGCCGTGATCTCCGGCAACATCACCAGCGGCAAGGTGGACGTGTACAGTCTGGGCGCGCTCGAACCGGGTGACCGCGTCATCGTCAGCGTGCGTCCCTCCGGAGGGAGCAACCTCGACCCGATCATTTGCATCTTCAATTCGCAGCAGGAAGTGTTCGCCCTGAACGACGATCTGGACTACGCCGCGGGCAAGGTTGAGTCCTTCGTTGATGAGGTCGTCACCGTCGCCGATGAGCCGTACTACCTTGCCGTGTCGAAATACTACTTCGGCGATCGTTCCGGGGCGTACGTCGGTGACGTGGAGATCCGCAAGGGCGAGACGATCCCGACGCCGGCGCAGCAGATCGTCATGCTCGATTTCGACGGAGGTGTCATTTCGATTCCGGGCGATCGGACGTACACCACCGGTCCATTTGATTCCGCCGACATCGATTCGGCCTACACCGGCATGACCGATCAGATCAAGGCGAAGATCGTCGAGACGGTGCGGCAGAATTTTCGCAACACGAGTCTTGTGATCGTGACGACCGACGACCCCGCGCCGCCGGAGTGTACATCGACGGTTTTCTTTGGAGCGTTCAGCGAGACGAAATTCGGCGTGGCGCAGGACGTGGATGCTTCCAATCGCGATCGTTGCGACGATGCGCTGGTCTTCACCAACAACTTTGACGACCCCTTCAGCCCCCGGCCCAGCGCCGACGGCATCGGCGTCGCCATCGGCAACGTCGCCGCCCACGAAATGGGGCACTTGCTCGGCCTCAATCACGTGGCCGACGTGACTGCCCTCATGGACACGACCGGCTCGGCCAGCACGCTCCTAACCGATCAGGAGTTCAAGACCGCCCCGTTGAGCATCACCATCTTCCCGACCGGTAAACAGAACGATATGGCCCTGCTGGATCGCGTTCTGCCACCGAAAGAGTGACCGGCCCGGACCGCGCTCGGCCGAAATAATTCCTGACGGCCGTCGTTTGGCCCGGTGTCGGGGTGGCAATCTGCATGCCATGGTCGCGCTGGTTGACATGGCGCAATGGGTGGCATGGCCGCGGCCTTTGGCGGCCATGCTGTGCGGCCGGCATTCGAGGAAAGGCCCATGTTGAACGCGACGTGTGTCCTGTTATTCACGCTGACCGGCCTCGCGCCGACGGGCCAGCTCTATTCCTCCAACGAATGGACACGCGATCACGCCGCGCACCTTCTTCGCCGCGCCGGCTTCGGCGGCACGCCCGAACAAATCGACTTCCTGCACCAGATGGGTCGCCGCAAGGCCGTCGATTATCTGCTGAACTACGAGAACGAGCCGGACGACACGCCGTCGATTGAAGTCTCGCGAGGCTTGCGTCCCGATCGCATGGCGCGGATGGAAATGTCGGAGCAGGAGCGCCAGCGCGAGCAGATGCGCCTGCGCCGTGAGTCGGCCGCGCAGCTCACGCGCGTGCTCGACTGGTGGATTCAGACCATGGTCGCCACGCCGCGGCCGTTGCAGGAGAAGCTCGTGCTCTTCTGGCACGGTCATTTCACGAGCGGCTATCGCGAGGTGAAATCGAGCTATCTGCTGTATCAGCAGAACCAGTTGTTCCGCAAGCACGCCGCCGGCAATTTTCGCGATCTCTTGCTCGACGTGACGGCCGACGGCGCGATGGTGCTGTACCTGAACTCGCAGCAGAATCGCAAGGGCAAGCCGAACGAGAACTACGCCCGCGAGCTGATGGAATTGTTCACGATGGGCAGCGGGCATTACACCGAGAAGGACATAAAGGAGGCGGCCCGCGCGCTGACCGGCATCCAGATCGACCCGGCGACAGGCGAGACGACGTTCAACCGTCGGCAGCACGACGACGGCGTGAAAACGTTCCTCGGGCGCACCGGACCGTGGGGACCGGCCGACATTGTTGACATTATTCTGGCACAACCGGCGACGGCCGAGTTCGTCGCGGCGAAGTTTTGGACGTTCTTCGCGCACGAAAACCCGCCGCCCAATGTCGTGAAGGCGCTGGCCAGGACGCTGCGAACGAACAAGTACGAATTGAAGCCGATGCTGCGGGAGATGTTCCTAAGCGACGTGTTCTACGGCGAGAAGGCGCGGTTCACGCACATCAAGAGCCCGGTCGAACTTGTTGTCGGCACGATGCGCATGCTGGAAGTGCCGCCGCGCGACACGCTCGCCATCAACGTCGCCCTGCGCAAGATGGGCCAGCAACTGATGCAACCGCCGAACGTGAAGGGCTGGGACGGCGGCGAGACCTGGATCAGCACCAGCACCCTGTTCAACCGCTACAACCTCGTCGGCATGATCCTCGACGGCACCGACAACCCGCGCGAGCGCATCCGGCGAACGGCGATGCGCCGACAACTGGAGGCGACGCTCGGCGGCGAGGCTATGGACGCCGGACTCGCCGACGCGGCCCAACCGCCATTCGATCCGCTGCCGTTAATCCGCGCGAACAAGCTCAAATCGCCCGAGGCCGTCGTGGACTACTTCGTCCGCCGATTGCTTCAGCGCGAAATCGCGCAAGGCCGGCGGCAGATACTTATCCGCGCGCTGAAGGAGGAACTTCCGGATGGCGGCGAGATCGACGCGGCATCCGTCCGGCTTCTGCTGCACCTGATTGTCAGCATGCCGGAGTATCAGTTGGGTTGAGCGCCGTTTCGAATGACGCGAGAACGAATGACTGAACGTGCGAATAGCGAATGACGATTGGCGAAGGCGCAGGATGCATTCGCTCTTCGCTCTTCGCAATTCGACACTACGCTTCTGTGCAAGAAACCATTGCCGCGCCCAGTTTCGTGTGTGAGGCTCACAGATGAATGATTTGACCATCCATACCCGCCGCGACTTTATTGCCCGAGGGCTGACGCTGCTCTCCGGCGCGGCCACCGTCCCCGCGTTCATCGACGCGACGGCATCGTCGCTCCTGGCCGCCGAGCCGGACGCCGCACGCGGCAAAAAGCCGGCCCGCCGCGATGACCAGCGCATCCTCGTCGTTGTGCAACTCGCCGGCGGCAACGACGGCCTCAACACCGTCGTGCCCTACACCAACGACGCTTACTACCGCGCTCGGCCGCGCATCGCCATCGCGAAGAACGACGCGCTCAAGCTCACCAACCAACTCGGCCTGCATCCGGCCGCGACGGGAATGAAGCAACTTTTTGACGACGGTCTTCTTTCCATCGTACAGGGCGTAGGCTACCCCAATCCCGACCGCTCGCACTTCGTCGCCACCGACATCTGGTCCACTGCGTCACCCAACGGGCAGCATCACGACGGCTGGATCGGCCGATTTTTCGACTGCACGTGCAGCGGCAAGGACCCGTGCGACCCGCGACTGGGCATCGCGCTCACGACCGAGGCGCCGCTGGCCTTGCAGGGCCGGCGCTTCAGCCCGGTCAGCTTTGACCAGCCCGATCAACTCTCGTGGCGCGGGCCGGACGGCTCACGGGCGGGTCAGGACGCCTTCGAGGCGCTCAACGAAGCCGGCGAAGTTCCGAAAGGGGCCGATCGCCTGACTGAAGCGGGCGCGCTGGCGTTTCTACAGCGCACCGCCATGGATGCGCGGGCCAGCGCGCGGCAGATTCAGCAGGCCGCGGGCGGCGGGGGCGGTCGCGCGGCGCGGGTGGGTCGCGGCCCGGTCGGGGGCAACGGTCGCCGCAACGGCGGGCAACTGGGCCAGCAGCTGGCGATGGTCCATCGCATGATCGCCGCCGACTTGCCGACGCGCGTCTATTACGTCTCGCTCGGCGGGTTTGACACGCATGCGGGCCAGCTCGGCCGCCACCAGCAACTGATGACCCAGCTTGGCGACGCCCTGGCGGAGTTTGTTGACACGCTCAAGGCCGACGGGCTGCTCGATCGCGTCCTGATCATGACGTTCAGCGAGTTTGGTCGCCGGGTCGCGGAGAATGCTTCGCAGGGGACGGATCACGGCGCCGCCGCGCCGCTCTTCGTCGTGGGCAGCGGCGTTCAGCCGGGAGTTGTCGGTCGGCATCCCAGTCTCGACGCCGACAAGCTGGACCGCGGCGACGTGAAATGGCAGATCGATTTTCGGGCGGTTTATGCGACCGTGCTGGAACACTGGCTGGGTGCGAGCGCGAAGCAAATCCTGGGCGGAACCTTTGCGCCGATCAAGCTGTTGAAAAGAAGATGAATGGCGAGCCGCGAAAGGGAGCATAGCAGTATCACGTTATATCACAGCTCAATGAGACAAACTGGCGTTGCAGCCCCAAGAACGCGTAACTTCGGATTCTCGCTGGTCGAAGGCTGTTATTCATTGAGCCGATTCAACCCGAAATGTTGGGCAGCAGCCAAACTGACAGAAGCGCGATTCAGATCTCGATTCTGCCGGTTTCACATTCATACGGCGGTGCCGAAGGGGTCGGGGCTTACCGATTCTGGAGATGGCTGGTGCCGCTTCACAACGATTGAAACGACTACCCCGGCAACCAGGATCAAGCATACGACCGCCAGTAGCCACAGGTTAAAATGTGGACCGACGACGTCCTTTAGCCACTTGGCGGCCAGCATCTTTGCTCCGACCAATGCCAGTACGACCGCCAGCGCCACCTTGAGATAGCGAAACTTGTCCATCATGGCCGCGAGCGCAAAGTACAGTGAACGTAAGCCGAGGATCGCGAAGACGTTGCTGGTGAAGACGAGGAACGGATCAGCCGTGATCGCAAAGATTGCCGGAATCGAGTCCACGGCGAACACGACGTCGGTCGTTTCCACCGTGAGCAGGGCGAGGGCCAGGGGGGTAAGCATCAGCGTGCCTGGCATGGCTGTTTCAACCGTTCGGTCTGGAAGAGGGGCGGAATCGGGGACTGCCGCCTCATGCGACTGCGCCGAACCGGCGCGGACGAGAAAATGCTCACCATGGAATCGCTCCGTGACGGGAAAGAGGTGCCGCGCCAAGCGTACCAACGGGTTGTGACCGGGTTCAGGATAGTGAGTCTTCAGCATGAGCATTTTCCCCGCCGTTAGAATCAGAAAGCCGCCGAACACATAGAGAATCCAGTGAAACTCGGCGATCAGCTTTGCCCCAAGCGCGATCATCACACCGCGCAACACGAGCGCACCGACGATGCCCCAGAACAGGACTCGGTGCTGATAGATCGGGGGCACTGCAAAGAAAGCGAAGATGACTGCGATGACAAAAATGTTGTCCATGCTCAAAGACTTCTCAACAATATAGCCGGTCAGGTACTTGACGGCGGCCGTCCACCCGTCGTTATTCTTGCCATCCACAGCGTCAATACCCTGGCCCAAGCCAAACCAATTATGCGCATAGGCGAAATAGACAAAAACGGCAAACATCAGTCCCAGCGTGATCCAGATGACTGACCAGCCCAGTGCCTCCTTGGCGCTTATTGCGTGGGCCCTGCGGTGAAACACACCGAGGTCCAATGCAAGCATTCCGAGCACGAACAGGATGAAGAGCCCCCAGATGGAGAAGTCCATCGATGTCGTTGCGGGCGCTTGCGCGATTAAGTCTGCCACTTCTGATTTGCTCCGAGGCCACGAACGGTTATCCGCACAACTCAGCGGGTTTCAACGCTTGTCTGGGGGGGGGCGCCGATTGGCTTCATCCCGGGGGATGCTCGAATCCCGACGGCTTGATCGCCATAACAGAACACGGAGCATCGCGAACTACGCGTTCCGCTGTGCTGCCCCACAACATGTCGCGGATATTCGTGCGACCTCGCGTGCCCAGCAAGACGAGGTCACAGCCCACCTGCTGCGCAAATTGGGTAATTCCCCAGCCATGTTTCGGCGAATCGACAAGCTCGTATTCTGCCTTTAGGTACTGCAGTTCCCCCCGTAGGGGTTGACAGAACTCTCTCAATTGTCCCGCCAGTCGATCCCGGAACTGCTTCTCGTAGTCGTTTGTGCCGCGCGGCGTCGGATTTCGATACCACAACGTGTTCCATGGGCCGCTGAACACATGCAATACATGGAGTCGGGCATCATCCTGGGTCGCCACGCGCACTGCCTGCTCCAAGGCGCGAAAAGAAGTCTCAGAAAAATCGACGCAAGCGACGACGGACCGAAACGGCTCGGTATGTCCTTCCTTAATGAGCAAGACCTTGGTCATTGCCTTTCGGATGCAGGCTGTTGCCAAAGTTCCCGTTCCGCGAGCGGGTTCCGATGTCCCGTGAGTGCCAAGCACTAGCAAGTCGGCAGAATGTTCTCGCACCGTCCGAATCAGCGCCGCGAGGGGATGATCAACCTCGACGTGCAACCCCGTTCCGCTTGCTTCGGGAATGTCTGCAATGAATTGCGCCCAGGCGCTTCGGGCATCGCGAACCAGTCCGGCTTGAATGTTCTGTTGATACTTGGAGAGCGCCACTTCTAGGTCTTGAGCGACCAGCATCTCGATGATGTGGACAACATGCAGATCGGCTTGATTCCACTGTGCGATGCGAACGGCCTGACGTAGGGCACTCGCTGAACAAGGAGTAAAATCTATGCCGACGATAATTGACCGCAACCGGTTCATGAGCCAACTCCGTCCTTTTTAGGTCGTCCGAGGTTCTCGTCGCAACTCCTTCAGTTCCTAACGGCGATTACACCGGTCATGCAGTTCAACTGGCCGGCGCGATATCACGCGCCGCTGAACACCGACTATGTCATCGGTAACGAGTAGCGCGCACGCAGCTCCTGTTCAGCCTGGAGCCAGTCCGACAGGGGATCGCCTGGCGCTCCATTACGCGTCAGGCTGATTTCGAATGCGCGCTGCTGAATCTGCTCTTCCGTCGGTTTGGTCGCCGCGTCCGTGGTCGGGCAGGGCTGAACGGATTCCTGCAAGTCTGGGCGGCCTTGGCAAGCCTTGCCCGTCATCGCATCCGACTCCATCTCGGTGGGCTCGCAGCCCATCGAGCGAACGGCTGCGGCGCAGGATTCAAGCCGCTTCTCTCGTTCAGCCGAATTTCCGAAAGCTCTGCGTCCCATGATTTCCATCTCCCTTTCAAATGCACAACTAAGACTCGACTCTGCCTCGCCTATTCCCCGCTTACCTTGCCGGCCGGTATTACGCGCTACACACGTTCCGCCGATGCTCACTCGAGACCTCCTGGCAGATTCGCGAAGGGATGTTGAACGTCAATGCGGTCGGTCCGCCGCGGCGTGTGGCTTTGATCGAACTTGGGGTGCCTTCGCCGGTCGCGATTCCGCTCCCACCCGGTCACCAGCTGTCTGGCGATGCGGTCCAAGGCGCGAGCCAAAGCGGCGCCCGGGTCGGAGTCCAGAACCTCTGCGATGAGCGACTCGCCTTGAATCAGTTGTGCAGTAATGCGGCGTTCTTTGTCCAAACCGCCCCTTGGGCCATTGACGTATGAAAGTACGAAGCGGCCACATTGCACACGGTGAGCGAACCGGCCTATCGCGAATGCGACACGCTGCTCCGCGCCACTGGCGCAGGTCTGCGTCCAACTCGATTGCCTGCCCCATCATTTCGATCCTCATGCTCATCCTCCAAAGGCAACTGGCCACACTCGCGGCCTCCACAGAGAACGTAGGCGGTGCCCGAACACAAGAAAATTTCAAATGTACCGCTGGTATGATTCAAATTTTGAATGTAAAATTACGGCCATGCAGTGGCTGAACTTCCACCACCTGTTGTATTTTTGGACGGTCGCTCGTGAAGGGAGCGTGGCGGCAGCTTCGCGGTCTCTGAATCTCACCCAGCCGACAATATCCAACCAGATACGCACGCTCGAACGCGTGATGAAGACGCCCCTGTTCGACCGCATCGGGCGGAAGCTTGTCCTTTCGCAAGCGGGCAAGATTGTCTTTCGCTACGCCGACGACATCTTCACGACGGGACGCGAGCTATCAGACATGCTCGCGGGTGGGTTGGTGGGGCGGCCAGTGCAGTTTCGCGCCGGCATCGTGGACACGCTTCCCAAACTGGTTGCATATCACTTCCTCGCGCCCGTACTTTCGCTGCCTGAGCCGGTCCGCTTGCTTTGCTTCGAGGGTACGGCGCAGGATCTCTTGAGCAAGCTCGCCATGCATGAGCTGGATGTGGTGTTAGCAGACGCGCCGCTTTCGACACGACTCGGCCTCAGGGCGTACGATCATCACCTCGGGCGCAGTTCTGTTTCGGTCTTAGGGATCAAACCGCTGGCTGCGCGTTACCGGCGGCAGTTCCCAAAGAGCCTGAACGGTGCACCGTTCCTTCTTCCGATGGCGGGCTCGGCGCTGCGGCGTTCACTTGAGAAGTACTTCGACGCGCAAAACCTTCGCCCTCGAATTGTTGGCGAATTCGCAGACAGTGCTCTGCTCAAAGCCTTCGGAGAGAAAGGAGCGGGGTTGTTCGCAGTCCCGTCCCTTGTGGAGGCTGATGTGCGCGGTCGAAATGGAATCCAGCTCGTAGGGCGGGTGGAATCGATCACGGAAGAATTCTACGTAGTCTCAATGGAATGCAAGGTGAGGCATCCTGGCGTAGAAGCGATCACACGATCAGCACGCCAGGAACTTCGCACATGAATGACAGAGGCGATTCTGGTCACCACCAATCGATGATCCTTTTCCTCCAAGTAGCACCTAAGGCGGCTATTTGTCAGAGGGGGCAATTCGGAGGTATAAGAAACTGTTCTGAAGGTTGCCCATGATAGTATTGCGGGGCCGAATTCGAACTCTCTAGGCGACCAGCAGATTGGCTTGGTTCTTTCTAGAATCTGCACTCTCTCACTATTCCCCATTCGCTATTCGCAATTGCCTCTCCGCCACCGCTTCCCCCGTGCGCGGCGCGGCCACGTGCACGTCCTCCGCGGCGCGGCTCGACTGCTCGAACAGAATCGTCGGCCGCACGAACAACCCTACGACCACGATCGCGCACAGCGCCAGCGCGCCCTTCAGCGCGTGGCAACTTGCGACGCGTCCGCTCTCGGCAGGTTTGCCGAGATACACCACGGCGATGATCCGCAGGTAATACGCCGCTGCGATGGCCGAATTGAGCACGCCGAAGATCACCAAGCCCAGCATGGCGTCGTGCCGCATGGTCACCGCGCCAGCCGAGATCGCCGAACTGAAGATGTACAGCTTCCCGAGGAAACCGGCCGTCAGCGGAAAGCCCATCAGCCCCAGCACGCACAGCGCCAGGCACAGGCTCGCCCACGGATGCTCCCGCGCCGCGCCCGAAAGCTCTTCGATGGATTCGGTCGAGCGATCCTCGTCGGCGTCTTCATCGCGCTGCCGGAAGAACGCCAGCGCCGCGAACGCGCCGAGATTCATCACGCCGTAGATCGCGATGTAGAACAGCACGGCCACCAACCCGTTCCGAAGCGGCGACGCCACGACCGACTCGCCGACGCCGGGCCCGGCCACCAGCCCGACCAGCATGTAGCCCGAGTGCGCGACGCTGGAATAAGCCAGCATGCGCTTCACGTTGTGCTGCATCAGCGCGAGCGTGTTGCCCACCAGCATCGTCGCGGCCGCCATGACCCACAGCAGCCCGTACAGCTTCTGATCGAAGACCCAGCCGGTCAGGCTCAAGATGCGAATGATCGCGAGCACGCCCGCGAACTTCGGCACGAAGCCCAGCAGTCCGCTCACCGGCGCGGCCGCCCCCTGATACACGTCCGCCACGTAGAAGTGCAGCGGCACCGCCGCCAGCTTGAACGCAAGCCCCGTCAGCGAGAGCACCAACCCGAGCATCACGAGTTTGCTTGACGCGACGGCCGGGTCGGACAGCACCGACGCAATGCAGGGCTGACCGGCGCTGCGGCTGAATAGTTGCATCGTGCCCGCCGCGCCGTACAGGAACGAGAACCCGTAAAGCGTGATAGCCGCGGCGAACGCACCGAGGAAGAAGTACTTCCCCGTCGCTTCCTGCGAGTGGATCGACCGCCGCGACAGACCGACCAGCACATACGTCGGCACGCTGACCAGCTCCAGCGCGAGGAACAGGAGCATCAGATCGTTCGCGACGGTCACGAGCGAGATGCCCGCGATTGAGAACAGCGTCAGCGCGAAGAACTCGGCGCTCTCCTCGGAGCGTGGCACGTGGCGATTCACCATGAGGATGAGCGCGCCGACGCCGATCGACACCATCCGCGCGTACCAGACGAGGCCGCTCTCCCACAACCCGCTGACCGGCGCGGGGGGATTGTCTTCCATCACATAGGCCGACCAGAGCGCGCCCAGCAGCGTGAGCAGCGCCAGCTCCGCCGAACGAGTCTTCCCGCGCTGGGCCGAACCCAACCCGAGAAGCAGAATCGCCGACGCGCCACAGACAAGAACCACCTCGGGCATCAGGTGCATCAGCAGCGGGTGCATCGCCAGCACGGAGGTCATGGGCGGCCTCCTTTCGTCGGCGTCGCGCTCACAGCCACGCGCGCCTGCGACGGCGCCGCGCCTGTTTCGACCGCACTGTCATGTGCATCGTTGACGGCGACCTCGCTCACCGGCCCCAAAACGCGTGTGAGCACCGTGTCGTTGAGGGATGGCTCCATCAGCTTCATAACGGGTTTGGGATAGACGCCGAGGAAGAGACACGCCAGTGCGATCGGGGCGAGGACGCCCACTTCACGCCGCGTCAGGTCCTGCGTCAATCCGGTCGAGGAGTCGAATCCGTGCCCGGGTTCCCTCGGCGGGCCGAACAGCACGCGTCCCGCCATGTGCAGCATGTAAATCGCGCCGAGCAGGATGCCGCTCGCGGCGACCACGGCATAAACAGGCTTCAACGGGCCGACCGGCGTGCCGCCGGACTCGCTGGCCGACGTGAACGTGCCGAGCAGGACGAGAAACTCGCTGACGAAACCGTTCAACCCCGGCAGCCCAATGCTCGACATCGTGAACACGATCAGAAAGAAGGCCATAATGGGCATCTTTCGCGCCAGGCCGCCGATCTCGGCCATCTCGCGCGTGTGGTAGCGCTCGTAGATCATGCCGACGATAAGAAACAAGGCACCCGTCGATAGCCCGTGATTGATCATGTAGAGCAGTGAGCCGGTCAGCCCGGCCATCTTGAGGCTGAACATGCCCAGCAGGCAGAAGCCCAGGTGCGACACGGATGAATAGGCGACCAGCTTCTTGACATCCGTCTGTACCCAGGCGGCCAGGGCGCCGTAAACAATCCCCACCACGGCGAGCGTCGCCATTGCCGGGGCCAGGGCCACCGCCGCGTCGGGCAGCGTCGGCAGGCTCAACCGCAGAAAACCGTACGTCCCCAGCTTCAGCAGCACGGCGGCCAGAAGGACGCTGCCGGCGGTCGGCGCTTCGGTGTGCGCCAGCGGCAACCACGTGTGAAATGGAAACAGCGGCACCTTGATGGCGAACCCGGCGAAGAACGCGAGGAACAGCCACCATTGCGCGTTGAGCGACAAGACGCCCTCGCCCGCGAGCCGGCCAAGCACATCCATGTCGAACGTGAAGGCGTGTGTGCCGCCCGGCGCGATCGGCGACTGCGACGCCTGCCAGCCGAGGTAGAGCACGCCCGCAAACGTGAGCATGCTGCCCGCGAGCGTGTACAGGAAGAACATGTTGGCGGCCTTGGCCCGCTGCGATCCGCCCCAGATGCCGATCAGGAAGTACAGCGGGATGAGCGTGAACTCGAAGCAGACGTAAAAGAGCAACAAGTCTCGCGCGCAGAACACGCCCAGCATCGCGCCGAGCAGCATAAGCATGAGCGAGTAATACTCGCGGTGCCGTTCGCTGATTCCCGTATAGCTGCCCCAGATCGCCAGCGGCGTCAGAAAAGCCGTGAGCAGCACAAGCGGCAGGCTGATGCCGTCGACGCCGACGTAGTATTGGATCTGAAGGGCGACCGCGCCGCTCTGTCCGATGATCCAGTCGGCGCGCTCGACGAGGCCGTAGCCGCCGCGGAAACGAGCGGACAGGCTTTCTTCCAGGTAAAGCATGGTCGCGGCGACGGCCAGCAGCAGCGTGAGGAGGGAGGACGTCAGCGCGAAGCGCCGAATCGCCGCAGGCTCCCAGTCGCGGCGCGAGTACAGAACCATCGCGCACGCCACCGGGAAGAACATGACGAGCGTCAGAATGTGCTCGCCGATCCAACTATTGGCCAGAAACGACATCGCGATCCTTTTCGCAATTCGCTGTTCGACATTCGCCGGTCATCAGTCCGCCACCATCCACCACAGCATGACCGCGAGGCCGACGACCATGCCGACCGCGTAGCCCTGCAGCGCGCCCTGTTGCCACGTCTTGAGGCCGTAGCCGATCGCGCGGGGGACCGCGGCGATGAGCCACAGAATCAGATTGATGCAGAAGCGATCCACGGCGTAGCAAAGATCGCCCAGCCGGCGAAGCGGGCGGACAATTCCGACCTCGTACAACTCGTCGAAGTAGTACTTGCGGTAGAGCAGTTGATACACCGGTCCGCTCGACAGCGCGATCGCCAGAGGAATCGTCGGCCGGCGCAGATAGAAGAACCACGCCGTGAAAATGCCCCAGATCGCCAGTCCGGCGGAGATATACATCAGCGCGTGTCCGCCGCCGTGCGCCGCTTCGGCGCCGTGTCCCGCGGCGTGCGCCATCGTCTTCAAGTCGGCGAAGACCGGCGCGAGGAACGCGTGAAACTTGCCGTGCGGCTCGAACAGGCCGAACGCGCCGCCCCCGTGCATGGTCACGCCGAAGTAGCCCACGCAAAGCGCGCCGAGCGCCAGCACCATCAGCGGGATCGTCATCCACGCGCCGCTTTCGTGCGCATGCTCGACGCCGACCGGCAACCGCTTCGCGCCGTAGAACGCCATGAAAATCATTCTGAATGTGTAGAACGCCGTCAGCAGGGCGGTGAACAGGCCGATCCAGCCGAGCCACGGCATACCGCTGCCCAGCGCCGCGTGCAGAATCTCATCCTTGCTCCAGAAACCCGACAGCAACGGGAAGCCCGCCAGCGCCAGACCGCCGACCAGAAACGTCGCGTGCGTGATGGGCAGATCGCGCCGCAGCCCGGAAAATCGCCGAATGTCAATAACTCCGTTCATCGCGTGCATCACGCTGCCGGCAGCGAGGAACAAGAGCGCCTTGAAGAAGGCGTGCGTGAACAGGTGGAATACGGCCGTATCAAATGCGCCGACGCCCAACGCGAGGAACATGAAACCAAGCTGGCTCAAGGTCGAGTAGGCGAGGATGCGTTTCATGTCGAACTGCGTCAGGGCGATGGTCGCGGCGATCAGGGCCGTCGCCGCGCCGATCGAGCCGACGATCCACATCGCGTATTGGCTGGACGCAAGAATGACGTGACACCGCGCGACCATGTACACGCCGGCCGTCACCATCGTGGCCGCGTGAATCAGCGCGCTGACCGGCGTCGGGCCTTCCATCGCGTCGGGCAGCCAGACGTGCAGCGGCATCTGGGCGCTCTTCCCCATCGCGCCGCAGAACAGCAGCAGCGGAATCGCCGTCAGCCGCCAGGCCTCGATGGGCGTGCCGTCGGGCTTGATGCCCTGCTCGAAGAAACCGAAAACGGTGCGGTAGTCGAGCGAATCGAACGTCAAATAGATCAGCAGGATGCCCAGGCCGAAACCGAAGTCGCCGATGCGATTGACGATGAACGCCTTCTTCGCGGCTGCCGCAGCCTCGGGCTTTTGATAATAGAAACCAATGAGCAGGTAGCTCGACAGACCGACCAGCTCCCAGCCCAAGTAGAGCAGCAGGAAGTTGCCCGCCAGCACAAGCATGCACATGGAGAAGACGAAGAACCCGAGAAACGCGAAGAACCGCTCGTAGCCGCGCTCGGCGTGGCCGTGATGGTCGCGCATGTAGCCGACGGAGTACATAACGATGAGCAGGGCGATGCCGGTGACCGTGAGCAGCATCACGCACGTAAGCGGATCGACCCGGAACGACACGTCCAGCCACGTACCGCCGCCGAAGCTCAACCACGAGTACATCACGAGCGGTTGTGCCAACTGGGCGACCGCGCGGGCATCGTTCGGGTCCACCGCGTTGACGCGCTGGAACAGAATGACCGAGCAGGCGAACGCCCCGGCGACGCCGAGCAGCACGAGCCAGTGCGATCGATCGCGCAACCCGCGCAGACCGATCAGCCCGACCCAGGCGGCGCCCGCCAGCGGCAACATCGGAACCAGAATCGCCCACAACTTCAGATGCATCGCTTCCACTCGTTCGCCGCGAAAGGGTCCGCGGTCGTTTCGCCCGCCGCGCCGGCGAGCGACGTCAGGCTACCCGCGCAGGCCGCGCCAACGTCCCGCGTCCAGCGTCCCGCGCCGGCGGTACAGCATCCCCACGATCGCCAGGCCCAGCCCCGCCTCCACGGCGGCGATGACCAGCACGTACAGTCCAAACATCTGACCCTGAAGATTCTTCCAGATCATCCCCATCGCCACGAGATTCACCAGCACGCCCTGAAACATCACTTCGGTGCAGAGAAACATCACGATCAGATTTCGGCGCGTGAGGAAACCCACGACGCCCAGTCCGAACAGGGCCGCGCCCAGCACCATCAATCCCGTCGCACTGTTCATCGCGATCTTCTCATAGTGTGCCACTGCTTCAAGCAGTGCGATCGTTACGTCATCTTGTGTGGCACAGGCTAACAGCCTGTGTCGGACCGGCTACTAGCCGGTCCCATATTTCTTGCTTCGTGTGCGTCATTCGAAACTTTCTGCGGTTCTCCTTAGAACGGCTTCACATGCCGCCCGATCTCGCCCGGTCGCCGTTCCTCGCCCCCGTCTTCCAATTCGTGCGGCACTTTCTTCCGCGCGATCGCGATCGCGCCGATCATTGCCACCATCAGCAGCACGCCGGCCAGTTCCACGCTGACGGCGAACTGCGGCGACATCAGCATCCCGCCGATCTCCAGGACGTTGCCGGTCGATGCCGCCGACGAGCCCGACGCATTCGCCGGGGATGCCGCCGTCGCCTTGGACCAGTCGTGTTTCGCGATTGCGCCGCCGATCACGCCGACCAGCACGAACCCGGCCAGAATCGCCGCCAGCGGTTCGCGCGCCGAGCGGTCGTAGTCCAGCGCCGCCGCGAACTGCCCGCCCGTCGTCGGGACGGACTGCTGTGCCAGCATGATGACAAACACATACGTGACCAGAATCGCGCCGGCATAAACGATCACCAGCGCCGCGCCGAGGAACTCCGCCCCGACGAGGAACATCAGCCCCGCCGTGCTCAAGACCACGACGATGAAGAACAGCGCCGAATAGACCGGGCGCCGGTGCGTCACGACGCCGATTCCACCCGCCAGCGTCAGGGCCGCGAGAATACAGAAATACACGCGACCTGCCTGCTCGCCGAGAATTCGCCCCAGCAGCATCAGCCCCGCGCCGGCCGCAATGGCCATCAGCGTCCAGAGCACGCCGCGGCGCACGCCGCCGCTCGCCTTGGGCAGCGCGAGGTACGTCACCAGCGCCCCCAGGGCCGCGACGCCATAGATGCCATAGACCAGTTCAGATCCCATCCACTCGCTCGTAGATTGAAGAGAGGTCCGCATTCAGCCATTCGATCATTCGGACCGCTCGACCGCTCCTTCCAAGTGTAAGGCAGAACCGGATCAACCGGCAATTGGCTGCCCCGTGCGGGGGCATGGTGCGACTTGCCTTGTTCGAGTTTTCGTTGATTCGTATAATGACGTATCGCGTTTGGGTGTTTGTTCCTGCTGCGGAGATTCTCGTGAGATTTCACCCACAGTTCCTGGTCGATCAGGAGGGCAACCAGAAAGGCGTTCTTCTAACGCCGGACGAATACCGCCGGCTCATGGAAATCGTTGAGGACCAGCTTGACGCCGTGGATCTGGATGAAGCCGCATCCCAGGAGAAACAGTTCATTCCGTACGACCAGGCTCGACTGGACCTGGGGCTTGAGGACCGTCCGTGACCTATGCGGTGCTTCTCGGGAGTCGCGCCCTTCGCGACCTGAAAGACCTTCCCAAGGAGATCACCCGACGGATCGACGCGGCGATTCTCGAACTGTCACACGATCCGCGCCCGGCCGGCTGCAAGAAATTACGAAGCAAATCTCCCCAAGGCTGGCGGATTTGAGTGGGGGATTATCGCGTTCTCTACCAGATTGACGACGCCGCCAAACGCGTGATGATTTACCGCATCGGCCACCGCAGAAATATCTACGAATGAATTAATCTTGCCGTCTAGAGCGATTTTCATTCGCACGTAGCGGCGTAGCCGCAATGTTTGAAGAAGC